>CAZZNQ010000090.1:0-15953 GCA_964655775.1 uncultured candidatus Brocadiaceae bacterium
TCGCGCAGGAGAGGTTCGAGGACTTCAGGACCCGTTTTCTGGCACGCTACCTGCGAAGAAAGGAAGCAGAATGAGTTTCTCGCTCGATTCACTGGTCGTTCTGGCGGCGGAGTTACCTGGCCAGGGGGGCGGAGGCCCACCGGCGGCCGCTGGCGACGGACCCAACCCGCTGATCTCGCTGGCCCCGTTCATCCTGATACTGGTCGCCTTCCTCTGGTTCACCAGCCGCTCGCAGAAGAAGCGCCAGGCACAGCGGGAAGAGTTCCTGGAAAGCCTGCGCGTCAAGGACGACGTGATGACCGTCGGCGGAATCTACGGTCGCATCGTCGAGGTGAAGGACAAGGAGTTTGTCCTGCGCATCGATCCGAGCAAGGATATCCAGATCACCATCGCCAAGACCGGCGTACACCGGCGGGCCGGCGACGAAGACGACCAGCAGTAGCGCCGATCGGGGGCGGCGGCCATGAAGGTGTTCGGCATCGGCGACCTCCATCTGAGCGGCTCCGGCGAGAAGCCGATGGACGTCTTCGGGCCGAACTGGGCCGACCACCAGGGGAAGATCGAAGCAAACTGGTGCGCAACAGTCGGCCCGGAGGACGTTGTGCTGCTCTGCGGCGACCTGAGCTGGGCCATGAGACTCGAAGAGGCCCTGACCGACCTTCGGTTCATCGAGTCCCTCCCCGGAACCAAGTACTTCATCCGCGGCAACCACGACTACTGGTATTCCAGCCCCGCCAAGGTGCGGGCGGCGATCGGTCCCTCCATGAACCTCATCCGGTTCGACGCGGCCGTCCACGGCCGCGTCGCGTTCTGCGGGGTCAGGGGATGGGTGTGGCCGGGGCATCCGGACTACGACCCGGAACAGGACGAACGCCACTGGAGGCGCACGCTCATTCGGTTCGGCCTGTGTCTGGAAGCGCTGGGCGGGCTCGAGCCGGACCTGACCGTCGCCATGTTCCACTACCCGCCTCGCGGCGTTGAGGAGCCGACCGAACTGTCGCGGATGGTGGCGGACGCCGGCATCCGCCACTGCGTCTACGGCCACCTACACGGGGCCGACGCCAACAACGCCTTCGAGGGAGAACACGACGGCGTGCTCTGGCGCTGCGTCAGCGCCGACCACGTGGATTTCCGGCCCGCGCTGCTGCTGGCACATCCCTGAGGCCCTCGCCAGGCGTTTATTATCTCTCCCGGGCCGACTATAATGGTTGCTGTAAGGTCGCGTGAGCGGCGTGCGGATGAAGCGGCGCCCAACGAGCGGGGAAAGGCGATATGGCGGACGGCAGGCACAACGGCCAGACGGTCGATCCCGTCCTGCGCAAGCTGGACGCGATGCGGCGATCGCTTTCGATCTGGATGCTCGGGTGGGGCTACCTCTGGGTCGTGCTGCTGGTCTGCTCGGTCATCTTCGTGGGCGTGCTCGTAGATCATGCCGTGGTGCTGCAGAAGTGGGGGCGGCTGGCCTTCTTCCGCGCTTTCCTGGCGACGTCCGTCATCGCTGTGCTCGCGGCCAGCCTCTATCCTTTCCTTCGGCGCGTAGGAAGGCTGTACATCGCGCGGTTGCTCGAGCGCGAGAACGGCGACCTGCAGGACTCGCTCATCAGCTACCTGCAGTGCCGTAAGGACCCGCAAGTGCCTACCGAGGTGAAGCTTATGCTCATGCGGCGGGCCGCCCCGCACGTCGCGTCGGCGGACCCCGGCATAGCCGTCGACGTCAAGCGCTACGTTCACCTGGCCCTGGCCGTCGGGCTCGCCCTCGCCGCGTTCTTCGTCTATGGACTGGTCTCCCCCAAGAGCGCCTCGGTAAGCCTGAGCCGCCTGCTGCATCCCCGCGCCGACATCCTGCCGCCGACGGCGACGCGGCTGACCGAGATCGAACCCGGAAGCGCCTACGTCATCCGGGGCAGCGCGCCGCGCGCGTCCGTCATGGTCCGCGGCGCCCGGCCGGACAGCGTGGCCGTCGTGTGGGCGGTCGAGGGACGGCCCGACCACACGCTGCTGCTCACCGAGGGACAGGGCGGGCTCTGGCAGGGCAGCTTCCCGCCCATCCTCGAGGACGGCGCCTATCATATCACCGCCGGAGATACCCGCAGCGAACGGTTCCGTCTGCTCACCGTGCCCACGCCCGCCGTCACCTCCGTTGAGCTCAAGTTGGTGCCCCCGGCATATACGGGCCTGCCCCCGCGAACCGTTGAGGGCGGGAACGTCGAGGTGGTCGCCGGCACGGTGGTGAACCTGAGGGCCGTCACAAACGTCGAGCCCCGGCAGGGATACGTGACGTTCGGTTCGGGGCTGCGGGCGGGGCTTGTGGCCGTGCCGGCGGAATCGGCACTCACCGGCCAGTTCACCGTCACGCGAACCGACACCTACACCATCCAGTTCCAGACGCGCCGGTTCCCGGACGGATCTTCGTTCACGAATCCGTCGCCGCTCAAGTTCCGCATCGTCTGCCGGGAGGATGCCGCTCCCGAGATAGAGCTTCTGGCACCGGCGGACGGCGCCGAGGTGGGGGCGACCGACACCGTCACGCTCGTTTACTCCGCGTCCGACGACTACGGGCTGGACTCGGTGCGACTCCACTACAGGATGCAGGGCCTGGACGGACCGCCCATCACCGTGGCTGAGCCGGACGGAACCCGCCTGGAGAATGCGACGCACGGCTGGGACCTATCGTCCCTGAACCTGCGCCGCCGCACGACGATCGGCTACTACCTGGAAGCGCGCGACAACTGGCCGAATCTGGCCCACACGGCGCGGAGTGAGACCAGGACCCTCGTTGTGCTGGGACCCGAACCCGACGCGCGGCCCGCAGATCCCGAGGACCGCCGGGCCGAGGCGGGGCAGGGCGAGGCGCCGGAGCGGGTGGAGCAGCGGCCGGCCGGAACTCCGGATCTCGAACAGCCCGAGTCCGAACCGAGTCCCGAGGGCGAGCCCGGCAATCTGGAGAAGATCGCCGAGTACATTCGCACGCTGGAGGAACTGCTGCCCGGCGAGGAGAGGGATGTGGCGGAGGCGGAGCCGGCGGAGCAGCCGGCGCGCGACCCGGCTGCCGGGCCCGATGCCAACGGTGACCGGCCCGGCCCGGAGGAGGGCGCGTCACGCCTGGCTGCCGAGGACGCGCCGACCAACGACGGTGCGCCAGCCGGGCAACCGGCGAGCGATGCCGACCGTGCCGAAGGTGAGGCCGGAGACGCGGCACGGCCCGGGGCCGCTTCGAACGAGCCGGCGCCCAACCGCGAAGGAACGCGGCCGAACGGGGAGAGTTCCCGGGGCGCCAGCGACCGAGGCCAGGAACACGCAGAAGAGGGTGGTGCCACCCGGGAAGCCGCCGGCTCAGCAGCCGAATCCGAGGGCGGCGACTCGGACCCGCAGGCCGGAGGAATCGGGCGACCCCGGCCCGAGACGGGCCGGCAGGACGGTGACCGGCAGAGCGCCGAGACCCAGGAACAGGTCGGTCCCGCCTCCACCCCTCAAGACGGTGAGCGCCGCAGCGGCTCACAGGAACAGCAGCCGTCAGGGCAGCCGGGCCAGGCGCAGGGAGAAAGCCGGCGCGACGCCACACCCGGGGAGCCGAGCGGGCAGCGGCCCCAAGGCGAGGCCGGCCCCCAGCCCCGGTCCACGCCGGGCGACCCGTCCGAATGCACCGAGTGCAGCGGCGAGGGCTGCTCCTCGTGTTCCGGAAGCGGCGGCTCAAGCAGTGGGCAGGGCTCGGGCGGTCAATCGGGCCAAGGCCGGTCACAGCAGAGCGGTCAGGATGGCTCGCCGTCGCAGCAGCCCGGGCAGCAGAGCGGCGCCCAGGGAGAGAGCGGCCGGTCGGGGCAGTCCGGTTCCGAAGGCCAGAGCGGTTCGCTGTCGCAGCAGCCGGACCAGGGGCAGCAGGGCGGTTCCCAGGGTCAGGGAGCCCGATCCGATTCCCCGCCGACCGCCCCCGGCAACGGCCGCAGCGCGCCGACGGGCTCCTCCGGCAGCGGCGTCCGGCAGATCCCGCCCGACGGCGCCCCCGAAGGCGCGTTCAGTTGGGAGGACATGGACGAGGCGGTCGCCCAGATCGATCGGTCCCTCGAGCACGACGGCCTGCCGCAGAGCTTCCTGGACGATCTGGGCACCGACCGCCGGCGCCTGGCCGATCTGGTAGAGCGCTATAAGCGGTTCCGCCGCGACCTCGCCGAGACCGGCGCGGCCGAGCCGTTCCGCCCCGGCGCCCGGCCCTCCGAGCCCGGCACCGTGCTGCAGCGTTCGGTTGCGGCCGACGGCATGATGGTGGAAGATGGTGCCCCCGTGGATAGGTCGCCGGACACGCTGCGAAGCCGTTTCAGCGGCGCGCCCGACCTCTCCCCGCGCTACCGTTCCGTCGTCGAGCGCTACTACAAAGCCCTGACCGAAGAGCAATGACCAGACCGCTGCGCGTCCGCCGCTACCTCGTCCATTTCAGCAGCCACAACATCCCCCAGATCTTCGCCGATGTGCTGGTGCTGGGCAGCGGCGTCGCCGGGCTGAACGCCGTCCTCGGCCTGCCCGAATCCGTCAGCGTCGTGGTCGTCACCAAGGGCCGCCTGGACGAGGGCAACACCGGCGAAGCCCAGGGCGGCATCGCCGCCGCCATCGATGCCGAGGACTGCACCCGCGCCCACTACGAGGACACCGTCGAGGCCGGCTGGGAGCTCTGCGACGAAGACGCCGTGCGCGTCGTCACCGAGGAAGGCCCACGCCGCATCGAGGAACTCATCCGGCTCGGCGTCGACTTCGACCGTGCGGACGGCGACTTCGCCCTCACCCGCGAAGGTGGCCACCGCCGCCCCCGCATCCTGCACGCCGACGGCGACGCCACCGGCCGCGCCATCGAGGACGTGCTCGCCGAAAGCGTCCGCCGCCGGCCCGAGCTCGAGGTCTTCGAGCACACCTTCGCCCTCGACCTGCTCACGCTGGACGGCGCCTGCCACGGCGCGCTGGTCTGGAACGAGGCCCACGGCCTGATGATGGTCCGCGCCAAGCAGACGCTGCTCGCCACCGGCGGCTCCGGCCGCATCTTCCGCGAGACCACCAACCCCGCCGTGGCCACCGGCGACGGCACCGCCATGGCCTTCCGCGCCGGCGCCGGCCTGCAGGACATGGAGTTCGTCCAGTTCCACCCCACCACGCTCTACGTCGCCGGCGCCTCCCGCGCCCTCATCAGCGAAGCCGTCCGCGGCGAGGGCGGCGTGCTGCTGAACCGCGACGGCGAACGCTTCATGCCGCGCTTCCACCCGGACGCCGAGCTCGCCCCGCGCGACATCGTCAGCCGCAGCACCATCACCGAGATGCACCGCACCAACCACACCAACGTCTACCTGGACGTGCGCGGCGTCTCGGCCGACGAGTTCGAGCAGCGCTTCCCGACCATCACCGAGCTCTGCCGCCGCTTCGAGCTGGAGCCGTCCCGCGACCTCATCCCCGTCCGCCCCGCCGCGCACTACATGATCGGCGGCGTGCGCACCGACCTGCGCGGCCGCACGGACATCGCCAACCTGCTCGCCTGCGGGGAGGTCGCCTGCATCGGCCTGCACGGCGCGAACCGGCTGGGCAGCAACAGCCTGCTGGAGGGCCTGGTCATGGGTCGGCGCTGCGCGGACACGGTCGCGGAGAACCTGGCCGCCAGCCCCGGCCCGCTCAGCGTCCACGCCCTGCAGGGCCTGCCGCAGGAACCCGCCTACGGCAACCTGAACCTGGAGGACGTCGGCAACTCGCTGCGCAGCCTCATGTGGCGCAACGCGGGCATCATCCGCGACGGCCGGCGGCTGGACGAGGCGATCGACATGATCACGTTCTGGTGCCGCTACGTGATGGACAAGGAGTTCGACCGCCCGCCCGGCTGGGAGCTGCAGAACATGCTGACGGTGGCGCGCGTGGTGGCGATGTCGGCCCGGCAGCGGGAGGAATCGCGCGGCGTCCACTACCGCAGCGACTATCCCGAGCCCAGCCCCAACTGGCGCCGCCACATCATCATCGCCAACACCGGCGAAGAATGGCTGTGAGGGGGCTTCTCAGGATGTGCCGACCCTCTCAACGATGCCGATCTCCTCTTCGGTCAGACCGTAGAGGCGGTAGACGATCTGGTCGATGAGCCAGTCGGTGGAGTGGATGTTGTGCACGTCGTACTCCCCGGTGTCGGGGGCGCGCTGGGGGTACCATTCGCCGGACCTGTTATCCGATCCATCCACTCCACCGGTAGGCGCGGCGTCCCCGCCGCGCAGGTTTCGCGCAGCACAGCGCCCGGTCCGGCGAGACGCCGGACCTACCCATAGGACGCGAGACGCCGGACCCACCCACTGGAGAACCGCCGCCGGACGTGTTACCCGAGTCATCCATCCCACCGGTAGGCGCGGCGTCCTCGTCGCGCAGGTTCGCGCAGCGCAGTGCCCGGTCCGCCGAGACGGCGGACCTACCCATAGGGTCTGTTTGCGGGACGCCGGACCCACCCACTGGGGAACCGCCGCCGGATCTGCCCATAGGATGCGGGCTCAACCCCTCTCTGGTAGGCGCGGCGTCCCCGCCGCGCAGGTTCCTCATCTATTCACTCTGATGATACCATCGATTCCACGTGTGGCAGTAGCGCGACGGATCGTCGACCAGCCCCGCGCGTACGGGGTTCTCCCAGACGTAGCGCACCTTGTCGGACAAGTCCCGCTCCGAACGTATCACCCGTTCGTAAAAGCTCTTTTGCCAGACCTTACCGGTTCGTTCCCGACGAGCGTTTACACGATGTGCAGTGTAACCTTTCAGTGAGTGGACTATCTGACTGACTGACCACTCGGCGCCATCTTCCTTCTGCCCCGGCGTTAGAATAATGTGCACATGATCCGGCATGCACACCACCTCGTGCAGGATGTAGCGATCGTTGTGGAAGTGCCGTGTTGCGCCCACCACGAGATCGCGCTCCGCGGAGTCGAGCATCAGCCCGGCAGTGCGGAAGGTCAGCATCAGGGGATAGCCCGGGAACTGCCAGCGTTCCATGTTTGTATGTTGCACCATCACGGTTTCAAGATTTCCGGTTCTCTGGAGTTCCGGTCCGGCGAGACGCCGGACCTACCCATAGGATGCGGGTTCAACCCCTCTCGGGTAGGCGCGGCGTCCCCGCCGCGCAGGTTCGCGCAGCGCAGTGCCCGGTCCGGCGAGACGCCGGACCTACCAATAGGGTGTGTTTGCGAGACGCTGGACCTACCCATAGGGTCTGTTTGCGAGACGCCGGACCCACCCACTGGAGAACCGCCGCCGGATGTGTCATTCGCTCCATCCATCCCACCGGTAGGCGCGGCGTCCTCGCCGCGCAAGTTCGCGCCGCGCAGGGCCCGGTCCGCGCAGCGTCCGGTCCGCCGAGACGGCGGACCTACCCATAGGGTCTGTTTGCGAGACGCCGGATCTGTCACCCGAACCATCCATCCCACCGGGTAGGCGCGGCGTCCCGGCCGCATCACCGGGTAGGCGCGGCGTCCCCGCCGCGCAGATTCGCGCAGCACAACGCCGGTCCGGCGAGACGCCGGACCTACCCAGTGGAGAACCGCCGCCGGACCTACCCAGTGGAGAACCGACGCCGGACGTGTTACCCGAGCCATCCGTCCCACCGGGTAGGCGCGGCGTCCCCGCCGCGCAGGTTCGCGCCGCACAGCGCCCGGTCCGGCGAGACGCCGGACCTACCCATAGGGTCTGTTTGCGAGACGCCGGATCTACCCATTGGAAAACCGCCGCCGGATCTGTTACCCGATCCATCCATCCCACCGGTAGGCGCGGCGTCCCCGCCGCGCAGGTTCGCGCAGCGCAGGGCCCGGTCCGCCGAGACGGCGGACCTACCCATAGGGTCTGTTTGCGAGACGCCGGATCTGTTACCCGAACCATCCATCCCACCGGTAGGCGCGGCGTCCCCGCCGCGCAAGTTCCTCATCTATTCACTCTGATGACACCATCGATTCCACGTATGACAGTAGCGCGACGGATCGTCGACCAGCCCCAACTGGCGCCGCCACATCATCATCGCCAATACCGGCGAAGAATAGCTGTGAGGCGCGGGCGGCCCTCTCAGAACAGCCTCGGGTCAACTTCGAGGACATGGGAATGGAGCGTCCGGCGAAGGTCGTCGATCCGGTAAGGCTCCAGTTCTTCGAACGCGATATAGAAGACCACGCATACCTTGCCCTTGCCGATCACTTCGCGCTGATGGCGCGTGGACTGGTACGACTCCCTCAGGAACGCGAAGTCCACCGGTACGCGCACCTCGCTATGCCGCATCGGGGGTGCGCCGGTTAGATCGATTAGCCAGAATCCGAGCGTGCCGTCCTCGCCCTTGGCGAACCACACGTAACCGGTCTGTTCGGCTTTCTGTAGAACTCTCTGCCAGACTCCGTCGTCATCCGACAGGTTCCGTGCGATCAGAACGGCCAGAAGCTCGTCCGACGAGTGAACGGGGTTCAGTCTTAGTTACAGTTCTATAGGGGTCGCCAGGCCGGCGGGGACACTCGCGCTAGCCAACTGGTCCCCCGAATCCACCTGGGCCCCGCTGGGACTCATGCTGGGTTCGTGTCCTGAGCTCAGCAGGATGGCGCCGGCTACTGCTACGACCAGTGCTATTGCACCTACTACCATCAGTGCCAGCAGCAGGCGGCCACTCTCGCCGCGCGCCTCGTTCTGTGTACGCTTGCTGCTCATTCTGACGCTCGCCGTTCTGAGTACTGTTCCATCACTTGCCGACCTCCCGCACCAACCTTAGGCCGGTGTTCCAACTGCTCTCGGTCGGATCTGCGAAGGAACGGCTTGCGGAGCGGCACCACTGCGGTTTGTAGTCGTATGCGCCTCCGCGCCTTGACCGTGGCGCGGAACTCTCGGCATCTGCGGCTTCGAATTCTGCTCCTCCGTAACGGCGTTCGTACACCGAGGCCGTCCGTTCCTGTACGTTCCCGTGCATATCGTGAAGCCCCCAGGCATTCGCCTTCCTGAGTCCTACGGCGCGCGGGGTCTCGCCGCTGTTGCCCGAATACCATGCGTAGTCGCCAATGTCTTCGCCGTCGAGATCATCACCGAAGTGGAACCGGGTCGCCGTGCCGGCACGGCAGGCATGTTCCCACTCGGCCTCCGTCGGCAGGCGGAACGGCGCGCCGCGCACGCGAGCGTTCAGCCTGTCGATGAACTCCATGCACTGCTGTTGCGAGACGTTCTCCACCGGATTCGCCAAGCTTTCGTGGTGGGACGGGTTAGCTTCCATCACGGCCATCCACTGCTCCTGTGTGACCTCGAAGACGCCGACATAGAGCGCCTCGGAGACGCGCACGGTATGGTGGACCTCGTCCACTGAACGCCCCTGCTCCCCAAGAGGGCTTCCCATCTCGAACTCACCGGCAGGCACCAGTGCCATCCGCATCGTGATCCCGTCGGCGATCTGCACGTCCTGTAGAACGGCGACACCCAGACTCTCCCCGGTTTCCTCCTGCAGCTTCCGCGCTTCGCTCTCATCGAACGGCCAGTTGCGTGCTGGTCGCGCTCCGTCGCCGGCCGGAGCAAGAGCATGTTCGGCCTGGAGGTAGTTGAACCACTCCTGCGCACGCAGCCGCGCCGTGCCGATTGCGTCCATGCCGTGGGACGAGGCCAACTCCAGCCCCCAGTCATGTCCGGAGATCTCTTGCAGCGCCCAGACGGCATAGTGTTCGGGGCACATCCGCTGCGGATCCACCCAGCGCATGAGCACTTGCGGCCATCCCACTGGGTGAACGTAGCTGAGTTGGAGGCACACGCCTAGCGCGAGCTCGTCGTGATTGGTCGTGCGCGCAATCGCAATCAGGTCGCGTCGGAACTCGGGAATCCTTTCGTCCGCATCCAGTTGGCCCAGAATCCCCAGGGCGGCCTCGGCGTAGGCGTCGCTCATGTCGGCGGCGTGTCGGAGTGCGCGGCTGATCTGTTCATCGCTCCAGTCGCCCTCGGTCAGCAACTCCCGCACGTCGCCCAATGAGCGGGCTCCGGGGTCGGCGAGAAGCGCGTCCAGGCGCGCGGCGAGTGCGTTGTTGTTGGGACTGGATTCCTCCGGCTGAACGCGGGCGGCGTTTACACGGCTTCCCCAGACGCAGCAGACCAGAAACGCGACCAAACCCACCCACAGGACCCGTGAACTAGATGATGAACCCATGTTAGTTCCTCCACACCGACAGCGCCCCACGGCATTCTAACACTCCGTCGCGGTTCGTGCCCCGGATACTGGTCTCATGATCTTCCTCCAAAACCCGCACAGCGCACCGGATTCTACCGCATTTCTTGGTTTTCTGACACCCTTTGCAGTCCCGGGCGACATGCTGGCTATCCGATTCCGGCGTAGATGCATCTCTGCCTATCGACACCCCTTTAGACGCGGAAACGACCGCCCATCGCGGCCCATAAGGGGACACGGAGGCCCACAACGGACACGCGTTCCGGAAGAACGCGTACAATGGTCCCGCGCGCGAGCAGGCTATCGGAGTGCGGCGCCTTGGCGCCGCTTTCGTTCCCCGTCCCGGCGGCTGCCTGTCGCTCTGCGACAGGATCGCATTGGTGCGGTGCACCAATGCCCGAGGTGCAGAAGCAAAAGGGCGCCGGACGAACGGGGGCGAAGCAAGCTTCGCAGACGGCAAAGCGGTGCCAAGCGCCTGTCGCGGTGCGACAGGATGGCATTGGCGCTCGGCGCCAATGCAGGCCGAATGCGTTCGAGCAGGCGCGCAAGAAGAACGACGGCGCCCGCGGCAGCCGTGAGCTCGCGATGCGGGCGGTCCCTCTGCAGGCCAATCCGACGCGGTGGCCTGGTGGAAGGGCCAAGCGTGGCGGAGCCGAACGCATTCATGGTGGGGCGGTAACAGCCGTGACGCCCTAATGAATATAGAGGGTGCAGCGCAATGACAGGACCGAAGGGCCGGACGAGGACGACGGGCCCGAAGCGTTGGCGTCCCGTGGACGGCCGGGAGGGCCGTCCTGCCGGACGCCGAACGTCCCTTCGTGTCCGCCGGCTGTCCGCCGTCGGACGCCGGCTGTCCGCCTTGCGAGCATCCGACGACCGCCCGTTGGCCGGCCGCCGTCCGGGCGGCGGCCTGGCGGGAGTTCCCCTGATGCGGGGCTGCTGCACGGCCTGCCCGCTGCCGACCGCGCACGTCGATTAGCGTTCGGCAGGGCAGCCACCCGGAAACGGGCCCCGCTGCGAAACGAACCCATTTTGTCAGAAGATGTTGGAGAACAGCCACATCCGATTCGCATCCGAACTCCGAAAACGTCCCGTTCACTCGCGAGACGCCGCGTCGCGCGTATAGAATGGGACGCTTCGGCCCAACTATTGTGAGGACGAGCGGAGGAACGGAACGTGGTGTGGTGGAAGCGTGTTCTGACGGCATTGTTGGTCGCGGCGGCGTCGCTTTGCGGCTGGACGCGGGCGGGGGAGTCTGCGGACCCGACGGCGGTGCTGGATACGTACGGTTTCTGGCGGGTCTGGAACGTGCTGGAGCCGCCGGTGGTGGCGGCGGCGGGCCGCCTGGTGCCGCGAGAAGGAGGGCCGGAGTGGCTGACTTCGCCGACCGCGCAGCCGCCGAAGGGCTGGCACGAGCCGGGATTCGACGACGCAACGTGGCTGCGAACGACGGCCCGCGGCGGTTGCACGACGCCTTACCTGTCGAGGGAATGCCTGCGCGGCAAGTTCCGCGTGACCGATCCGGGAGCGGTGGTCGGGCTGGCGGTGTCGGTGAAATACCACGGCGGGGCGGCGGTGTATCTGAACGGCGTGGAGGTGGCGCGGGGCCATCTGCCGACGGGCGAGATAGACGCCGAAACGCTGGCAGAGGCGTATCCACGGGACGTTTACGTGGATCGGGCGGGCGATCTGATCGCGGACGCGGGCACGTACATAGCGCGGGGGCGCAGGGCGGGAAAGCCCGACGAGGATGCCCGGGCGCGCATGGTGCGGCGGGTGCGAACGTTGGATGCGCCGGTGCCGGCCGCGCTGCTGCGGGAGGGCGTGAACGTGCTGGCGGTGGAGATCGTGCGCGCGCCCTACGACGAGGTGATGCTGGAGGACGAGGAGGCCGCCGGTGCGAACCGCCGCAACAAGTACGACTGGAACACGTGCGAGGTGCTGGGCGTGCGGCTGACGGCCGAATCCGCTGTCGGCCTGGAGCCGAACGTTACGCGCCCGGAGGGATTCCAGGTCTGGAACAGCCCACTGCCGGCGGGCGATACGGATCTGGATTTCGGCGACCCGTGCGAGCCGCTGCGGCCGATCGAGCTTGTCGGTGCGCGCAACGGGTGCCACAGCGGGAAGGTTGTGGTGGGCTCTACGGAGCCGATCACGGGTCTCGCCGCGGAGGCGACTTCGCTGAGAGGGCCGGGCGCCGAGATACCGGGCGACGCGGTGGCGGTGCGGTACGGCTACCCGTGGGGCACGGAGGCGGGCCTGACCCGCGGCGGTGGGGCGATTCCCGCGCCGTATCCGCAGTCGGCGGCCCTGTTCGGTGCGCTGACGGAGCAGGCGCCGGCTGAGGTGGCGGTGCGCGGGGGCCGCGGCCCGATGGCGCCGGGTGCCGTGGTGCCGGTGTGGGTGACGGTGACCGTGCCGAAGGATGTGCCGGCGGGCGCGTACGTGGGCGAGCTTCGGATCACGGCGGATGGCTTGACGCCGGTGAGCGTGCCGGTGCGGATGGAGGTGGCGGATTGGACCTTGCCCGATCCGCAGGACTACCGCACGTGGGTGGAGCTGGTGGAGGTGCCGGATACGCTGTCGGTGGAGTACGGGGAGCCGCTCTGGTCCGAGGAGCACTTCCGGATGATCGCGGAGGCGTTCCGGCTGATCCGGCGGACGGGCACGCGCGTGGTCTACGTCCCGCTGATCGCCCACACGAACCTGGGCAACGCCGAGTCGATGGTGCGCTGGGTCGAGACGGGAGACGGGGAGTACACGTGGGACTTCTCGGTGATGGACCGGTATCTGGACCTTGCCGAAGAGAACCTGGGGCGTCCGAAGATCGTCGTGCTGCAGGTCTGGGACGTCTACATGAGCACGCGGGACAGCATCGGGAAGCGGTTCGGCCTTGAGTACGAGGAGCGCCGAAGCGCGTCGGAAGGCGGGCCGTTGGTGACCGTGCTGGACCGCGAGACCGGCGCCGCGGAGAACGTCGCCCTGCCCGGGCTGACGGATCCCTGGAGCAAGCCGGTCTGGACCGATCTGCTGCATCGGGTTCGGGACCGGCTCCGTCAGCGCGGACTCGAAGACACGATGATGGTCGGCATGTTCACCGACGCGATTCCGCCGAAGCAGCACATCGAGTTCTTCGACGGCATTCTGCCCGGCGTGCGGTGGGTGCAGCAGGGCCATGGCCGATGGACCAGCAAGGTGCACGGCATCGCGGAGGTCGGCTATCAGGCGACGGTGTGGGGAGGGTTCCGCTTCGCCGACGGCCTGCGGCAGACGAACCAGCGCGGCGACCCAATCATGGAAAGCCTGCACGGTTGGGCCGGCGAATCGCTGGACGCCGTCTTCGAGCGCAATACTTCGCTCGATACCTACCCGGCGACGCGTTGGTACTTCTTCCCGGAGACGGGAGTCACCAGCGAGCTCAGGGGCGTCGGCCGCATCGGCGCTGACTACTGGAAGGCCGTCAAGGATCGCCGAGGACGCCGGGCGGGATGGGTTCACAATCGGTTCAGCGAAGGCCAGTGGGGCGGGAGCTCCATCAACCTGAACCTCTGCAATCCTACTCTTGCGCCGGGGCCTGACGGCCCGCTGGCGACCGCGCGACTGGTCGCGATGGTGGAGGGCGTGCAGGCGGCCGAGGCGCGCATCGTTATCGAGGCCGCGCTGATCGACGATGCCGGGAAGGCGCGGCTCGGGTCCGATCTGGCCCAACGGGCGGACGACCTGCTGCAGGCCCGGCTGGAGACCATGTGGAAGACGCTGAGCAACTACCAGCTCGGCGGCCCGATGTTCTTCGGCGCAACTGCCTGGCGGTGGACGCCGGGCATCCCAGGGCACCGGTGGTTCCTCGGCACCGGATGGCGGCGGGATCTGCAGCGGCTTTACGAGACAGCGGGTGAGGTCACGCGTGCGGCGTCCGAAGGTGATGCTCAGGCCCGGTAGAAGGGCGGTACGATCCGCAAGCGCATTCGGAGACGAGTCTACCTGGGATCGGCACTTCGGATTTCTGCAGGTTCGACCGACGAGCAATGACGACAGTCGAACGCGGCCGGCACGCAGGTTGCCTTGGTGCACCGCACCCGCCAACCGGCGAGGGCCAGCGCCAGGCGCGACATGTGCTGGGAGGGACGCCCCTTCACGAGTATCACGTCCCCGGGGCCCAGATCGTCCGGAAGCATGTCCAGGGCGTGCATGGGCAGTGTTCCGGCGAAGGCCAGTCTGCCATCCGCCATTCCCGCTGAGCGGGCGCCCGTTCGCACGCTCCGGAATGCTCGTGAATGGCCGACAAAGATAGCCTCGGATGCAGCGGCGGCAAGTTGCTCGCCCAGCCGTTTGTAGATCTGGCCCTGCGGCATCAGCGGCTCGTTCACGTGGCCGACGATGGCGATGCGGCGCCGGGTCGGAATGTCGGCCAGAGTCTCCAGGGCGACCACAACCGTCTCCCAGCCCGATTTCAGGCTATCGTTCAGCACCATGGCCCCGGTCGGCGTCGCCATCGGCTGCATCCGGTCCCGCGCCGGCGTGAGCGTCGCCATCCTTGGCAGCATCCGGCCGACTTCCAGTCCCTCGGCCCACCCGACGGCGAGCGCCGCCAGGACGGACCGGATCATGGACCTGCCGATGAGCGGCACACGCACGCGGGTCATCCGTCCCGGCAGGCAGAGCGTGAATTCCGTGCCGCGCGGCCAGTCAAGGCGCACGTCGGTCGCGCGAACGTCGCAGTCCGCTCCGAGCCCGAAAGTGACTGTCCGGGCGCGGGTGTGGCGTGCCATCCAGACGACGTTCGGGTCATCGCCGTTCAACACGGCGATTCCGGATGGGGGAAGGGCCCTCACCATCTGGGACTTCTCATCGCGCGTCGCTTCCAGTGTCCCGAACGCACGGCTGTGTTCGCTGCCGATGCATGTCACCACCACAATGTCGGGACGCAGGGCCGACGCGTAGGCGGCCATCTGCCCCGGCGCACCGATTCCGACTTCGAGCACGGTGTGCATCTCCGACGGACGGGTTCGCAGAAGAAGCCGGGCGATGGCACTGGAGGAGTTCATGCCGGGACGGGGTGGTCGGCGCGCATCCAGTGCCGCGCAGGTCGCCAGGCGGGCCGTCGTTTTGCCGTAGGATCCGACAATGGCCACTACCTTGGTTCTTCGCAGCGCGCTTCGGCGATATGCCCCGGCAAGGGGGCCAAGCACCGGCCACGCCAATCGAGACACGGTTGTGCGGAGCAGTCGACGCCCCGGCGACGTGAACACGCCGGCCAGCAGGGAACGCACCGAACGCTTCATGGGCCTTCACCCTGGGTTCCGTTAGGCTCTCGCGTCTTCCGGGCCGCCACTTCGACCTTGGTCCAGTCCGTGAATTCCTCGGTAACCGGCCAGGCGAGCTTGGTGCGCCGCAGCCACCCAATGTCGCGCAGAACCATGCCGACGAAAGCGCCCGCCACCATCGCGGGTAGCGGGTCGTAGATTGCCGCTCCAACCAGTGACAGCAGCACGCAGACCGCCGCCGTCAGCACGTAGCGCCATCGTGCCCGCCACAGGGAATCGCTGATGGATGGCCCCGTCTCGCGGCATTCCAGCAACCGCCGCGCGTAGTCCTGCCTGTTCAACGCAGTTCCTCCCGACTTGTGTTCCTTGGCACGGCCCCAGGGAGAGAGCACATCGTAAAGCGCATCTCTAAGCGGTCTTACATAAGTACTCTACTGTCTGGCAGCAACGCGGCCGAGACGGCCGCGCTACCCCTGCAATGGGTAGAGCGGGGCGTCTCGCCCCGCTGCGTCTAATGAAGCCGCCCC
>CAZZNQ010000091.1:0-15772 GCA_964655775.1 uncultured candidatus Brocadiaceae bacterium
CGGGCCCGCCGGAACCGAGATGGTGGTCCGGCTGCCGGCCGCCCCGCAGCGCTCGCCGGCCTCTTCCAGCATCGCACAGCCCTCCAGCCAGTCGTCCTTGGTGGCGTGGTAGCGCTTGGGCATGGCGCCGCAGATCATGTTGGTGGTGCCCAGCGCCTGTGCGTAGTCGATCCACTTGCTGAAATCGCCGGCCAGGTCGTCGGCCGGCACGTGCGTGCCCGCCACGCTCAGTCCCAGTTCGTCCAGACGGCTGCGGAGTTCCTCGACGGAATACGGGCTCCGGCCCGCCAGTTCCACGGCGGGGTAGCCGGCGTCTCTGACGGCCGCCAGGGTCCCGGCGTAGTCCTCGGCGAGCTTGTCCCTCACGGTAAAGAGTTGCAGTGCGATTGTGGTGTCGGCCATGACGGTGAGTCCTCGATTCGTGCGGTCTTGGGGATGTGGTGGGGCCTGGCGGGCCAGCGGCTCAGTCCCCCATCAGGTGATTGACGTACTCCAGGCTCATGCGGGCGCTCTCGAACGGATCGCCCGGGCAGACGTCCTGTTCGATGGCGTACATCTCCACTCCGGCGTCCAGCGCGGCCTGGTGTATGGCTGGCCAGTCCAGCACGCCGTTGCCGACCTCGGCGAAGGACTTCTTTTCGTCGTCGGCCATGTCTTTCAGGTGAAGGATGGGCTGGCGACCGGAGTACTTGCGGATGTACTCGACCGGATCAGCGCCGCCGCGCTTGATCCAGTAGGTGTCGAGTTCAGCACAGAGGCGGTCTGCCGGCACACGCTCGTAGATCGCGTCCAGGAGGTACTTCCCAGCCATGGTCTCGAACTCGAAGTCGTGGTTGTGATAGGAGAGCCGCATGTCGGCTTCGGCGCAGCGTGCCCCGATGTCGTCGAGCAGGCCGATGATGCGGTTCCAGTCGTCTTCATTCCGGCGTTGGTCAGGGGTCGCCCACGGCCACACCAGGTCGGGTGTGCCCAGAGCCTTTGCGAACTCGATCCAGTGATCCAGGTTCTCGGCAAGCTCCGTGTTCTCGACGTGGATGCCGTACACGGACAGGCCGATGCTGTCCAGAAGGTTCTTCATCACATCGGCTTCGTACGGGATGTGTCCGGTGAGCTGGACGGCGTCGTATCCCAACTCCCTGATCTTGCGGAGCGTTCCCTCGTAGTCGTCCATCAGTTGCTTGCGCACAGTGTACAGCTGAAGCGCAACCGGTATCCGAGCCATTCTGGCAGTCCTTTCGCACGCGGCGGAGAGAGAAGCAATCGGGGTATTATACGGGGCGTCCTTGGCGCTGCAAGGGATGCACGGCTATTCCGGAAGAAAGCCGGGCCACGCCCCGCGCTTAATCCTCCGTTCCCGGGCTGCGTAGCCTGCGCATGAGGTCGGCGGGAAGGTCCGCGCGCCGAAACGTGACGCCGAAGGGCGTTCCCTGAGAGATCACCTCCCCGTCCTCCAATGCCAAGGTACTCCAGCTGTTGGCGCCGGTGGAGAACCGCAGGTGAAGCACCCTCCGCGTGCGCCCCTCGATCTCGGCCTCAGTGGCGCCCATCACGGTTACCCGGACCTCTTGAACGGAGCCGATCAGCGGGTTGAGCATCCTCAGGTCCCAGCTCTCGCCCTCCCGTGCTTCATTCAGCTCGGGCAGGGCGGCCATCGGTGAGAGCGCGTCGGAGAGCGTCTGATCTTCGTCGAACGGTACTCGGGTATTGACCAACTCACCCCCGGCCGAACCGTTCAGAATGATGGTCCCCTCGTTGACGACGCCCTGCACCTGCAGGTCCAGGGCGTCGGAGGAGGCGTAGACGCTCTGCAATCCCCGGAGCGGCGAGACGGAGGCTCGGAACTGTAGGTCGAGGTCGCCCGACGCACCGAAGACCTGCCCGACGACCGGGCCGACCTTCAACTCCGTGTTGCTTGATATCCGTATCTGCCCCTCGCCCACGCGCCTGATCTCCATCTCGCTGCGGCCTATGGTCAGCCCGCGGAAGGTCACCGTCCATTGCGTTGTGCGCTCCTGCTCGTCAGGTCTCAGCAGGGAGGCGTAGTCAAAGCGGAAGCCCGATCTCGCGCCGAAATCCAGATTCCGCTTCAGCAACTGGCCCCACATCACGGCGAAGAAGGCCGCGCAAGCGAGCACGAAGAGGTAGCGCAACGCTCTCTCCATCCGTCAGCCTTCGTCGCGAAAGTAGTCGACCCAGAACTCGACCTCGCCGTCCGTCAGCCCCGTGAATTTCTCGTCCGGTTCCCGAGCGCTCGATTCCTCCTCCTTGTGCATCATCCTGCGTGCCCTGGCGACGAACTGCTCCGGCGCTTGCACGCGCGCCCGGCCGCGCTCGGCCGCACGGGCGAGGTGGTGGTCGGCGGTGACGACGAAGACACGGTCGTCTATTGCATCTCGGTTGGCCGGCCCGGCCGTCTCCAGGACAATGTCCGCGCCGTAGGGCAGGTTCTTGACGGTTACGTCCCCCACGTGCTGCACGGGTTCCAGCACGGCGTCGGCGGCGTTGTCGTCGAAGATCAGCACGCCCTGTGCTTCGCTCAGCTCGCAGTAGCGTGCCAGCCAGCGGGCCAGGTTCTCTCGCCGGGTGGCCTCGTCCTCCAGGTTGAACAGGGCGTCCTGCTGCTCCGTGAAGTAATCCAGCAAGTCGTTGCCGTCCACGTATAGCTTCATCTCAGGTCACCGATTGGGACATGCGTCGTCGCTCGAAGGTGTCGTCCGCGTAGACTTCCTCGCCGCCACAGTAGGTGGCCACAGCCTTTCCGCGCAGGTCCCAGCCGGCGAAGGGGGTGTTCGCGGATTTGGAGTGCAGTTGCTCCGGGGCGACCGTCCATTCCATGTCCGGGTCGATCAGGACCATGTCCGCTGCCGCGCCGGCGGCAAGCGTTCCGCCGGGCAGGCCGTAGATCCGGGCCGGGTTCGTGCTCAGCAGGAACGCCGCGTCTGCCGGCTCCACCTTGCCGGTGTGCACCAGGTGCGTGAGCACCAGGCCGAGCGTCGTCTCAAGACCGATCAGACCGCTCGCCCCGCCAGCCTTGTCCGTCGCGGTGTGGGGGGCGTGGTCGCTGGCAATGGCGTCAATCCTACCCGCGAGCAGGGCCTCTAGCAGCGCGTCCCGGTCTGAGGCAGAGCGGAGCGGCGGATTCACTTTCGGCACGTCCCCGTCGGCGTAGTCGTCTCTGCACAGGAACAGGTAATGGGGCGTGGTCTCCAGCGTTGCGGCTGCCTCGCCGGTGTGGCCTTCGGAGAACCGGGCGATCGTCTCCACGGTGCGCGGCAGGCTCACGTGAGAGAAGTGCACACGAGCGCCGCATCGCGCCGCGACGGCCAAGTCCCGCTCCACGTAGTTCGTCTCGTTCGTGTAGTCCTCACGCGGCTCGAACCCCGGATCCGCTCCGGCTGCGATTCTCTCCAGGGCGGCCGGCGAGTCTTCGCAATGCGGGGAGAGCAGCATTGCGTGCTCTGCGGCCGCGTAGAAGACCTGCTCGACAACGCCCAGGTCGACTACCGGGTCTCCGTCGTCGCTGAGTGCCACTACCATCTCCTCCTCGGACAGCGCGGCCACGTCGACCGGCTTGCGTCCCAGCCGGCCGACGGTCATGGCGGCCTTCACATAGACGTTCACCAGCGCCTCGTCGCGGCACCGCCCCGCCAGCCATCTCACGGCCGCTACACTGTCCGTAGGCGGGTCGGTGTTCGGCTCGCAGACCACGGTGGTGTAGCCTCCGGCGGCGGCTGCGGCGGTACCGGTGCGGATGGTCTCCTTCTCGGTGAAGCCCGGCTCCCGCAGGTGCACGTGCACGTCCACCAGTCCCGGGCAGAGCCACAGGCCGCCGCCGTCGATCAGAGAAAGCGACTGCGGCTTGCCGGCCCTGCCCAGCACTCGCACGGCCCGCCCCGGCTGGATGTTCTCCGCGACGTCGTGGATGCAGCCGTTGGCGACCAGAACGTCGCTGGCGGCGTCCAGATCCGATGCCGGATCCACCACGCGCACGTCCTTGATGAGCAGCACCGCCATCTCTCTGTTCTCCCTCGCGACAGCTTCAGGCAGCAATCCCAGTTCCCAAGAACTGCGTTTCACGCCCGGGCAATCACCTCCACAGTCTCAACCTCCCAGACTAATCCCGCTTCCCGCCGTTTGCAACCAAGCCTGCCGTTGCGGACCCGCGGCAAGGAGGCGTCAGTGGCCCCGCCAACAGCCTGAAACGCCCGGGAATGCGGCTGATCGACGGAATCGGTGACAGCAGACCGAGGCGAATCCGAAAACGTCTTGACAAGGCGCGCATCATCTCTTAGAATCCCCCTCACTTGCCCGAAATCCGGCCGGAGCAAAGGTTTCCAACTACGTGCTCCGCTGCCCCCGGCATGAGGCTTGCGTGACGAGAGTGCTACGTACGATTACCGACGAATAGAATCGACCAAGGCGAAAGGGGAGTTCGCAGTGGCCAACCACACCGTGACCAAGCGCGAGTTGTGCGAAAGGATTGCGAAGAAGACGGGCTATGCGCAGGTAGTGACCAAGGAAGTCGTGCAGATGTTTCTCGACGAGATCACTTCCGAGTTGGCCAAGGGCAACAGGATGGAGTTCCGCAACTTCGGCGTGTTCGATACCCGGCTGCAGCCCCCGCGCAAGGCGCGCAACCCCCGCACCGACGAAGTGGTCGAAGTTCCCGCCAAGGCTGTTGTGTCCTTCAAGGTCGGCAAGAAGATGCAGCGTCAGGCCCAGACGGCTCTGGACGTGCTGCGAGAAGAGTAGCACTGACGCGGTTCATTCCGGCTCTGGGGACGACCCCACCAGTTCCAGTTGCAGGATTACCAGTAGCATCGCGCAGGTCTGGACGGTCGGTGCGGCCACGCGCCACGTCGACGAACCGTAAGGCACGGTTGCGCCCAGCGTCGTCGCCGTCACAATGAGGCCCACCGTCAGCAGCATGCGTCCCTCTCGCATCCCCAGCGCCATCAGCCGATGGGAGAAGTGAGACCGATCCGCCGTCGCGATCGACCTGCCGCTCCACAGCCGGATCCCGACGACGCTCAGCGCGTCGTAGAGCGGCACGGAGAAGATGATCAGCGGCACCAAGACGGGGAACAGCGGGTTCATTCTGCCCGGCTCGACGAACGTCGTCAGTGTCGTGCCCACCGCCAGCAAGTAACCCACGAACATGCTCCCCGCGTCGCCCATGAAGACCGATGCCGGCGGCAGGTTGAAGAGGAGGAATCCGAGGACCGCTCCCGTCAGGGAGAGCAGCAGGCCGGCAACGAAGTGCTGATCGGTCTGGAGCGCCACGATCAGCAGCGCACACCCGCAGAGCACGGCGACCAGCCCGCTCTGGCCGTCGGTGTTGTCCAGCAGGTTGAAGCAGTTCATAAGCGCCATGATCCAGACGACCGTGACCGCCACCTGAAGAACGGGGGACGGCAGGAACAGGCCCACCCGCGCCTCGGGCACCAGCGCCGCCCCCAACGCCACCGCGAACTGACAGGCCGCCTTCGCTCCCGGCCGCAGGTCGCGCACATCGTCCCAGAGCCCGAACAGCATCGCCCCCAGCCCGCAGCCGAGAACGGCCAGCAGTGCGCCCGCCCGCTCGGCCGCCAGCAGCACGTCCGTCTGGAGCGCGTCGGGGATCGAGAACAGGTCGGGATCCGCTCTCCATAGCAGTGCGCCCAGAGAAATGGCGGCCAGCGGGAGAGCGGTTGCCGCGTAGATCGCCACGCCGCCGCCCAGCGGCACGGGCCGCGAATGCGCCTTCCGACCGTCGGGCTCGTCGGTGAAGGCCAGCCGCCGGGCCAGCGCCCGCACCCCAATCACCAGGACTGCGGATGCGGCAAACGAGGTGCAGAATGCTGCGGCGAGCACGTACCTCATCTGCGCCCCTTCAGAACTCCAGGACCATTCCCGCTTCGATCTTCCTGTAAGCATCAGGGAAGCGATCGGCGATCTCGGCCTGGTGCTGGGTGCAGTGGCATGCGCCCAGGAACGGCACCCCCTCCAGCCGGTCCAGATCGCTGAAACCGTGGAATCCGCCCACTATTCCGACGATGGGGCCGCGCTCTGACGCCCTGTCCATCAGCGCATCCACGCCGGGATGCGCGCAGCCGGTCACCAGCAGCACGCCGCCTTCGACCTCCGCCACCAGGGCCTGTTCGTCGCGGACACCGCCCGTCACCGGACCCGTTGTGAATACGCCGGGGACGATCTCCTGCGGCCCCACCACCTCCACCAGTCGCCCGGGCGGCACCACCATCTCCTTCACCTCCGTTCGGAAGGAAGGCAGCACGTAGACCGTGACCGCCGGGTTCGCCTCGCAGACATGCGGCAGCCCGTCCGCGTGGTCCCAGTGGTCGTGGGAAAGCACCACCTTGCCGATCGTCTTCGGGTCGACGCCCGCCGCCTTCATGTTTCCGGCCAGGATGTCCGGCTTGGCCCCGATGTCAAAGAGCAGCCGCTCGCCGCCGTCCAAAACGCAGGCGAAGCCCCAATCGGGCTCGAACCCGTCCATCGCGTCGTTATTGTAGAGCACGGTGATGCGCATCGGGGGGCCTCCTCGTCGCGTGGTCGTGTGAACTCTCGGGTGGTCACAGTCTACCCCGGTGGATCGCAGACTCCAACAGAAAAGCCACCTCTGCCGGCGGGCACTTGCAGCGCGGCGCCGGGTCGAATACCTTTTGCGAGGAGTGCCCCGCCTTCCACGAGCCGAGCCGCCATGAACAACGCCCGAGCACCCCACGTCCGGATCCTGACGGTCACCTCCTGGCTCACAATCGCGCTGTTCGCGCTGACGTCCACGTTCCTCGCCGTCTCGCTGCAGGACATCGCGCGCGACTTCGGCATCAGTTATCGGCTTCAGGGCGCCCTCTCACCGGTTCGGTCGGCGGCGCTCGCCGTCGCCGCGTTCACCTGCGGCTATGCGGCGGACCGCATCGGCAAACGCTGGCTGATGGGCATCGCCATGTTCCTCGTCGCCGGCGGCGTGCTGGCCATGGCCGCCAGCAGCAGCTACGGCGCGCTGGTCGGCGCGGTGCTCGTGCTTGGCATGGGCCTGGGCGGCGTGGAGGGCCTGGTCAGCCCGCTGGCCGCGGAGTTGCATCCTCGGTCGGTGGCCACGCATCTGAACGTGCTTCACGCCTTCTACCCGACCGGCGTGATGCTCTGCGCCGGAATCGCCGGCGTGGCGCTGCGGTTCGGCGTCGGCTGGCGACACCTGTTCACGGCGGCCGCGATCCCCATCGGAGGCGTGGGGGTCGTCTACCTTTTCTGCCGGTTCCCGGCCGAGTCGCCGGAGGAACGGCGCGCGCCGATCCCGCTGGCGGTCATCCTGCGCAACCCCGTGTTCTGGGGGCTCGCGGCCATCATGATGCTCACCGCCGGCAGCGAGGGGAGCCTCACCTACTGGGGCCCCAGCCTGCTCCAGCGTGAGTATGGTTCCTCGGCCCTGGTCGGCGGCATGGGGCTGGCCGTGTTCGGGGCAACAATGGCGGCGGGACGGTTCGGCGCGAGCGGCGTGGTGCGTTTCGTGCGTATCGAGGCGCTCATGCTTGGCATGGCGCTGCTGGGTGCCCTGTGCACTTTGGGGCTGGTCACGTTTAACAGCGAACGGGCCAGCGTGGCGCTGATGGCGGCATCGGGACTGTTCTGCGCAGCGTTCTGGCCCAGCGTGCTGTCGCTGGCCAACGAGAAGATCGCGGCCCGCTCGTCGACTTTGCTGGCCATGATCTCCGTTGCCGGCATCGTGGGCTTCGGCGGCATCCCGTCGCTGGTGGGCTGGTTTGCGGAGATCAGCACCGGCGGCCTGCGCTCGGGTATGTCGCTGGTGCCGATGTGTTTCGGTCTGGCGGGCCTGTTCCTGATCCCCGTATTCCGGGCGCGCACGCGGGTGTCGGCGCCGGTCTCCGACGAAGGGCCTGAGGGTTGAGCGTTGGTGGGGTTTCTGCTATATTCGCGTAGCAGGGGAACGCGCGGGGCAAGCGCCCTGCGCGGCATCGGCGCGCCGGTAGCTCAGGGGACAGAGCATCGGATTTCTAATCCGACGGTCGCAGGTTCGAATCCTGCCCGGCGTGCCACATGCGCGGAATGGGGGGGGAGGACACAGGCCGCCAACATACGCCGGCAGGTCCGTTGCTGGACAGGGCACTCCCTCCGCTGTATTCTGGGGACCGGTGTGGCCGGCAATCGGCATCTTCCGTCTTTCCTGAGATCAATGAGGCTACCACGCATGGCAAGAACGCAGTGCATGCTGCTTGCGGCCGTGGCGTTGATCTGCCTGGCTTCGGGCTGCGGCGGGGACGCAGCGACGGGAGAGCAGGCGGTCGTCACGCTTCGGGTGGGGCACGTGGGACACGACCATCACCTGGCGCTGTTCGTCGCCGCCGACAGCGGCGGGCGGTCCGACGAGACGGGACGCGTCGGACTGCGCATGGTCCGTGATCGGGAACTGTATGATCTGATGGACGGCGGCAAGAAGCTCGCCGAGGTGGAGGTCATCCGAGTGGGGGGTGGGGCGAAGATGCCCACGGCCCTCGCCCAGGGGATCATCGACGTCGGCCTGGGCGGCGTCGCGCCCGTGCTGGCCTCGGCCGACAGCGGCGCCCCGGTCAGGATTATCTCTCCCCTCCACAACCGCGGAGACATGTTCGTGCTGCATTCCGACGTGCCGGCGACGACGTGGCCCGAGTTCGTCGCGTTGGCCAGGGAGTCCGAGCGGCCGGTCAGGATCGGCTACAAGGACCCGGTCGCCGTCGCCAAGGTCATCTTCGAGCAGGCGCTCGAGCATGAGGGCCTCACCTTCAGCGGCGACCTCTCCCGCGGCGACGTGGACGTCCACATGATCAACACCAAGGGCGGCGGCAGGCTGAACGTCGCCCTCGCCGAAGGCATCGTCGACGGCTATGCGGGCAACAACCCGTTCCCGGCCATCGGCCGGGAGCAGGGAATACTGCGCGTGGTGTGCGACCTGGAGGACCTGCCGCCCGGGACCTTCCGCAACCATCCCTGCTGCTGCGTGGCCGCCAACCTGTCCGCGCTGGAAGGCAAGCGGGACGCCGTCGAGGCGCTGCTGGTCGCGTTGCTCCAGGCGACCGATACCATCAACACGCAGCCGGAGGCCGCCGTGCGAGTGGCCACCCGCTGGATCGGCACGAGTGAGCCCGTGGAACGGGCCAGCATCGCCAGCAGCGACTACTCGATGGACCCCTCGCCGCAGTGGCGCGAGCAGATGGCACTGTGGATCGACGCCCTGAACCGACTGGACGTCCTGCACCACGCGCTGGCGGGACTCACCGAAGACGAAGTCGCCGAGAAGGCATATGACCTTTCCTTCCTCAGGACAGCCACCGAACGGCTGGTCGGCACGCGACCGGGAGACTGACGCCGGCCCGGACTGGCCGAAGATCGCGGGATGGACACTCGTGCCCGTCCTGCTGCTCGTCGCGTGGCAGATCGTGGCCGCGCGCCTCGACCGTCCCTGGATTCTGCCCACAGCAACGCAGGTCGCCGCCCGACTCGTGCATCCGCTCAGCGTGCACTTCGCCTCCGGCTCCCTGCTCGGCAACACCGTGGTCAGCCTGCTGCGCGTGCTGATCGGCTTCGGGCTGGCCGCCTGCGTGGGGACCACTCTGGGAGTCGTGATGGGCGCCTCCCGCCTCGTGCGGGGCCTGGTCGAGCCGCTCGTGGAGATCTTGCGTCCGCTCTGCCCGATCGCGTGGCTGCCCTTCGCCATCGCCGTGTTCAAGCTCACGACCGTCCCCCAGCTCTTCGGCGTGCGATACAGCAACACCGTGTTCGACCAGGTCCAGTTGGGCATGATCTTCATCCTGTTCTGGGGGGCCTTCTTCCCCATCCTGGTCAACACCGTCGACGGCGTGGCGGGGGTGCGGCGCGATTACGTCAGCCTGGCCTGGACTCTCGGCGCGAGCCGGAGCCAGTGCCTGATCCACGTGTACCTGCCGGCGGCAATGCCCATGATCGTCACGGGGCTGAGGCAGGGGATCGGCACCGCGTGGTTCGTCATCATCGCCGCCGAGATGCTGCCCGGCAGCGACAGCGGAATCGGCTATCTGCTGATCTACGCGGCGGACCAGTCCGCGATGGACATCGTGATCGCGTCGATGGTCATCATCGGCTGCATCGGCGCCCTGCTCAGCCTGGGCACGCGACTGCTGCTGCGTCGTTCGCTCTCCTGGCACGGGAAGGAGGGCTGAGACCATGGGCGCGGAAGCCGACACACCTGCGCACCGGGTCGAGCTGGAACTGCGGGACGTCGCGAAGACGTTCACCGCGCCGTCCGGCGGCAGCGTGACGGCCCTGGAGGGGGTGGACCTTGCGGTACACCGGGGCGAATGCGTGACGCTCATAGGCCCTACGGGCTGCGGCAAGACCACGCTGCTGAACATCGTCGCCGGCCTGCACGCGCCGGATCGCGGCCAGGTCCGGATGGCGGACGGGCTGCGTCCGGGCGCAAACGTGCTGTGCGTCTTCCAGCATTACACGCTGTTCCCCTGGCGCACGGTGCTGCGCAACGTGACGTTCGGCATGGAGATGCGGGGCGTTCCGCGCCGGGAGAGGCGCGCGAGGGCGCGGGAGCTGCTGGCCACGATGGGGCTGGAGGCTTCCGAAGGCATGTATCCGCATCAGCTTTCGGGCGGCATGCGCCAGCGCACGGCCATCGCGCAGGCGCTGGCCGTGGACCCGCGGCTGTTGCTCATGGACGAACCGTTTGGCGCCCTCGACGACGCCACCCGCACGGAACTCCAGGGCATGCTGTCCGCGCTGCTTGAGGACAGCGGCATGACGGTGCTGTTCGTCACGCACAGCATCGACGAGGCGCTGTTGTTGGGGGACCGGGTGTTGGTCATGGGCGGCCGGCCCGGCCGCATCGTCCGGGAGCGTCGTGTCGACCTTGCCCGACCGCGAGACCGCCTCAGCAAGGAATTCACGGAGGCATTCGTCGACCTCCGCGCCGCCGTATCCCAAGCAACCTCCGGCGCTCCGCCCGGCAACGCAAAGCCGGCCCTGTAGATGGTGCTCAGAGTCGAAGCCGCCGCTAAATGTCCTGCTTCCCAGTCTCACGGGCAACCATAGACCCAGCCTGCGCCAGCCTACGGTACATCACCATCACGCTGAACTCCCGCGTCTGCCACCGATTCCCAGTCCGGCAGTTCCCACAACAGATGCCATTCCTGGGAGTCCAGATCCACCTGGAATATGCCTCTGTAGGACGCACTTGCCAGTACGGTCGTCTCGTCGAGCCAGGCAGCGGCAAACACCGGTGCCGCGGCCTCCGGCAGAGGGAGTCGTCTCATCCGACCGTCCTCGGTGTCGACCAGCACAAGCGCAGCCCGATGAACAAGCTCAGGATGGCGCCGCAGCAGGTCCGGATGCGCGCCGTTGTCCCAGAGCAGCAGCTTCTGGCCACTGGGGCTGAAAGCCGCAAAGCCGACCTCCACCGGGGGCGACAGCGTCGACGTTTCTGGTCCGTTTGCATCGAGGCGCAAGAGGTTCACGGGGTCGTTCTGTTCCGGCGCGTGCAGCACGGCGGCGATCTGGTCCCCGTCGGGCGAGACCGCCATCCAGCGTGCGAAGGGCTCCCATTCGGCCAGAAGGTCCATCCGGGTTTCGTCCTCCGGCCCCACCTCTACGCTCCAAAGCGCTTCCGGCCACAGGTTGGGTGAATCACCGGAGGACACAATCGCATGCATATGGGCTCCGGCACGTTGCGCCCAGTAGCACCGTTGCCACTGCCTGTCGTCTGCGTCCAGCACCAATGCCTCCGGTAGCCCTTCATCATTCCCGGTTCCCAGAATGAAGAGGCCGTCTCCTTGGCGCGTACCGGTCAGCCGGCAGATAGCCGACCCATCCGTGAGAACGTGAGCACTGCGCACGCGAACGCCATCCCTCCCGAACACCTCCCTGGTCTTCCCAGACGGCACATGGAGGGCGAGCAGTCTGTCGCCAGTGCTCTCCGTTAACCCAGCGTGCCCGTCCGGTTCCGAGAGAGACAGTTCCATCAGTAGCAGCTCCCTGTTTCCCGGCAACCAGCCGAGAGCCCATTGGTGAAGCCTGGAACCCTCCTTCGGGGTGGTGCGCGCGACGACTTCTCCGGACCCGTCTATGACCCAGACAGGCCAGGGAAACCAGGGGCGTCGTTCGTCGGCTCCCATGTAGCTGAGCGTGAATGCAACTAGGTTGCCATCGGCTGCAGGGAGCAACTGGCCAGCGAAGTACAGCTCTCCCTCCAGCACGCGCCGGTAGCTGTGTTTAGAGATGGGGCCATTGGATGCCCCGGCGGCCTCCCCTGTACAGCAAACCGTACCCGCAAACAGGCAGAGCAAGAGTGAAAGAACACGAGGTCGGATCCAGACCGCAAGACCCAGCACGCGCCGCTGTGCATTGGCATTGGCTGTGCTTGAACGGATTCCCCTTATCATATTGCACTACTCCTCCCCGTGCGCACGACAACTATGTATGGTCCTTTCACGCGTATACGTGAGATGCCGTGTGTTGTCAAGCCATTTTTCGAGGCCGCGAGTCGCAGGACGGCCGGATCCGCGGCTTCGGAGGGCATTCCGGGTCCATCGGAACTTGACGAACGGCTGGTCCTATCGTACTCATGGGGGCTTCGGATGTCCGGACGCCGGACGGCGCTCCGGGATTACCATGTCGCTTTCCGGACGGGAGGTCGCAATGACGGAACCGATGATCGGAGCCCAGCTCTACACGGCCAGGCAGTTCACGAAGACCATTGACGCGGTGCGCGAGACGCTGGAGAAGGTGGCCGAGATCGGCTACCGGTCCGTGCAGATATCCGCCTTCGGGCCGGTGGACATGGCCGAGGTCGCCCGCATTTGCGAGGACAACGGCCTGGCCGTCGGCGCCACTCACACGGGCTGGGGGCGCTTCAAGGATGCTCTGGACGAGGTGATCGAGCAGCACCAGGTGCTCAACTGCAAGCATCCGGCGGTCGGCAGCCTTCCGGGCGAATACTACACGGCCGAGGGGGCGAAGCGGTTTGTCGGCGAGCTGGAGCCGATCGCGGAGCGGCTGGCCGAGGTCGGCATGGATTTCTCCTACCACAATCACAACCATGAGTTGGCCCGCGTCAACGGCACCACGTGGCTGGACATGGTCGTCCGGGAGAGCTCGCCGGAGGTGCTGAAGATGGAGCTGGACACTTACTGGATCCAGGCGGGCGGGGCAGATCCCGTGGTCTGGTTCAAGCGGTGCGCGGGGCGGGAGCCCGTGGTGCACTTCAAGGACATGTGCGTCACCCGCGAGCGCGAGCAGCGCTACGCCGAGATCGGGGAGGGCAATCTGAACTGGCCGGCCATCATCGACGCCTGTCGCGCAGGCGGCGTGGAGTATGCCATGGTGGAGCAGGACGACTGCTACGGCGGCGATCCGTTCGAGTCGCTGGAGATCAGCTACCGCAACCTCTTGGAGATGGGGCTGAGCTGAGCCGTCGGCCGTCGATGTGCGGCGTTCGCCGTCAGCCACGCATCCCTTAGTGCACTGGGAGCTCGGCGGCTACTTGGGACGCCAGCGCGTCTTGGACGGTTTGAGCCACTTGAAGTCGTACTTCGGCTGCCAGTCGAGGCGTTCGCAGGTGTGGCGCACGTCCCATTCGTCCATCGACAGGTCGGTGCTCATCACGTGGAAGACCTCGTAGTAGTCGAGGTCGGCTTTTTCCAGGCAGAGGCGCGCGACCTCGCCGATGTCGCGGCGGTCGGTGAGGGGCGTGTTGAGCTCGGTTACCTTGCGGCCGTACTTGTCGACCATGGTGTCCGCGTCCATGATGTAGCCGACGCGCAGGGCGCCTACCTGCATCTCGAACTGGCGCGCGAACTGCTCGGCGATGACCTCCTGGCAGGCCTTTGTGAGGCCGTAGATGCCGCGGGACTTCGGTGGCAGGTCGTGGGTCCAGACGTCGACGTCGTGGCCGAGGATGGCGCCGGTGCTGGAGATCAGGACGGCGCGGCGCACGTCGGCCTCGACGGCGGCGAAGAAGATGTTAGCGGTTCCCTTGACGTTGACGTCGAAGGAGACCTCCGTGGTGGCGTAGGCGTTGGGGTCGCGGGGGGCCATGTGGGCGATGACGACGGCGTCCACGCCCTCTACCGCCTCGCGCACGACGTTGAGGTCAGCGACGCTGCCGACGACGACCTCGTGCGGGCTGGAGAAGGACTTTACGTCCATGAGGCGAAGCTCGTGGCCGGCCTCCTCAAATGGCACGATGAGCCCGCCGCAGAGGTAGCCGGCTGCGCCGGTGACCAGAACCTTCATGTGTGTGTCCTTTCAGATGCCGGCGGGGCCGGCACGTCAGAGTGTATCGGCCGTGTCTATGCCTTCGACGGTTACGCCCGAGACGCCGTTCAGATCTATGACGCGCTCGCGCACGACGGTCTCGAAGCAATGGAGCCGCGGGTCCCCGCCGGTGGAGACGTGCACGCGACCGCCGTCGTACGTGAACGCGGTCCAGGGCCGGCCGTCGCGTAGTAGGCGCGTCGGCTCGGTGGGGCAGGGGGCCGACCAGCCGTTCGCCTCGCGCCGCCAGCCGGTGACGAGGTCGGCGCCGCTCAGCACGACGCTCTCGCCCTCTATGGCCCGCACGGTGACGCCGTCCGACTTCGGCGCCAGGACCTCGCGGTAGACGCCCTCGCGGAGGACGATGGTCTCGCCGGGCTGCGCAACGCTGCAGGCCCTGCCGATGGTCTTGAACGGCACAGCGCGGTAGCCGTAGTAGCGGTCCGTCGCGGCCGGGTGTGCGGGGTCGACGTAGTAGACGTTCGGGTATTCCAGGGCGCCGATGTCGGTGCCGTCGGGTCCGGCGTCGATGGCCGGGCTGCCGGCCCGCAGGCGCGCGTTCGGCAGCACGGCCTGTCTGGGTTCCTTCGGGTCGGCAAGCATCGGATCGCCGCCGACGGCATGCGGACCGCGCGCGCCGAATTCGCCGGCGCTGAGGTTATAGTCGAGGGTGAGCCCCTCCTCGGCGTCCTCGCGGACGAGGACGCCGCCCTCCGGGCTCTGGAAGATGTTGCCGACGACGGTAGCGCCGGTGCTGTCGTTGTGGATCAGTACCGCGTGGTAGATGCCCCAGAGAGCGGTGTTGTGCCGCAGGACGCAGTCGCGCGAGGCGGAGACGATGAACGAGACGCCGCCTCCGTCGCTGATGACGTTGCGCTCGAACACGGGCGCGGCAGGGGGCAAATCGTCGGAATCGCCGCTGGGGCCGCCGATCATGAAGCCCTCCGAGCGGATGCGGTGGAGGACGTTGCCGATGATGCGGTAGTTGCGGTTGTCGGAGTGGAGCTGGATGCCGTCGGTGTGAGACGGCGGCGGCGCCCAGATGTCGTGGATGTAGTTGTACGCCAGGACGCAGTCCTCGCCACAGCCGATCTGGATGCCGTCCTCGACTTGATTGTCGTGGATGTGGTTGCGCAGGAACTGCGTGCGATTGATGCGGTAGCCCAGGCCGCCGGCGTGGATGCCCGTGCCGCCGATGTTGTGGATGTAGTTCTCGCTGATGAGGCAATCGTCGGCGTACTGGATTATGATGCCGGTGCCGGTCGTGTCGTGAATGTGGCAGCCCACTATCTCGACGTGGTCGGCGCCGTCCATGTCGATTCCGGTCCCGGGGCGTCCCGAAGTGTTGCGCACCTCGAAGCCCTCGAAGCGCACGTACTCGCGGTCGCGCAGGTTGACGCCGATTGCTCCGCCCTCAATGACGGGCATGCTCCCCGGCCCCTCGCCGTTGCGGATGCCGCGGAAGACGACGGGAGCTTCT
>CAZZNQ010000092.1:0-15745 GCA_964655775.1 uncultured candidatus Brocadiaceae bacterium
GGACGGGAAAATTTTCATGAAATAGAAAACTACCTCAGGGATCAGATCAGCCCGCCGCGCGGTGTTGCGTATGGCTTCCCCGCCGTTTGGGGTGCCGTTGAGACGTGCGGCGACCTCGGATGAAGACATGAAAAAGCTGCTCCGGTCGGCCAGCATCCGCTCCGATTCCAGAACGCTCTTCAGGGGCACGTTCTCGCGAATGGCGGTGAGGACGGCGTGGGTGTGGCGGTCTCGGGGGTCGAGGTAATGGACGTTGACCGTTGCGGCGGGCGGAATCCCGAGCCGCTCCGCTGCGTCGGCCAGGTCCGGCCTGTTCGTGTCCCGTGGCGGGTTCGGGTCGCCACGCAGGGTGGGGCAGCGCACTTCGAAGGAATCCGGCCGATCGACGCGCAGCTCGGCGTAAAGGCGGTCGTCCGGCATTCGGCCCTTAATCCTGCCGAGCAGGGATGGTGTAGCGGAGAGCAGGAAAAGGCCCTGGGGATCGCGGGCTACGCTTTCGGCGATGTCGAACGCCGGGGCGTCTTCGCCCTCGTCGGCGAGGCGGCGTTCCGTAACTACGCGGCATACGTTGGCATATCCCTGGCGGTCGGCTGCGAGACAGACGCACTGCTCGGCGCCGTAGACGATCTCCGCGCCGATTATGGGTTTTAGGCCGGCCTCGCGGGCCGCTTCGTAGAAGGCAACCGCCCCGTAGACGCCGTTGGTATCTGTGAGGGCAAGCGCCTTCATGCCCAGGCTTACGGCCCGTTCCACGAGGTCATCGATGCGGATGGGCGCCTGGAGTATGCTGTAGTTGGAATGCACGTGAAGATGGGTGAAATCCATACCTCGGCCCTGATCTATGCATGTGATGGCTATTTACTGGTATCTATACATGTAATCAGTTATCGTGTCAAGGGAGTGGTGGAGCGATTCCCGTGACGTCCCGGTGGTCCATCAGCTAAAGTAGGCGCAACGTCTATGGACAGCCCGTCCCATGCCCCGAATGGAGCGCGGATGAACGCAGAACAGACCCTGGCGCCGCAGTCCCGACGTTTCTCTCCGTGGCTCTTCGTCCTCCTGGTGTTCGCGCTCTCCTGGCCGTTCCTGATGGCCAGCCTGCTCGCGCCGATGCTCCTGCAGGGAGACGGCGTCGGCGCCTTCGTGGTGGGCTACGTTCTGAGGGCCGCCTCGCTCTGCATGGTGGGGCTCGGGGCCTTCATAGCCGGCAGGTACCTTTTCCGCGACGGTTTCGCGAACGCCGGATGGCGTGGCGGCGCGGCGGCGCACTACGTGGCGGTTCTGTGCATGGTGGGCCTGTTGTGGGGCGTGCCGTTGCTTGTGGCGCTGCGGGACGGCGCGGTTGCCCAGCCCGTCGGCGGCCTGTCCGCGAACTGGGCTCTGCAGATGGTGCTGCGCATGGCGCCGATCCTGCTGGCGGCGTTCCTGCTGGAGTTTGCCTGGCGCGGATACCTTCTGCCTCGGCTTGCCGGCCCCCTCTCGCCGCGAGTGGCCGTGCTGGTCCACGCGCTGATCTGCTGGCTGTGGTGGCTGCCGGCGCTTGCTGCGCGGGGAGCGGGTTCGGGCCTCGTCGCCGGCCGGATGCAGGGCGCGCCGCTGGCGCCTGCCATCATCATATCGTTGTTGGGCGCCCTGCTCATCGGTTTCCTGCTCTACGTGAGTCAGGCCATCGTCTCCGCCTGGTTCTGGGCCTGGAGCGGCAGTCTATGGGTGGCGGTGTTCTTCCACGCAGCGAACGCCGGCTCCAGAGACCTCTTTCATCTCCTGGTGAACTCCGCCGGCCGCACGAACGCCTTGCCGCTGGCTCTTCTGGTTATCACAGCCCTTGTGCTGCTGGCGGTGGGGCCGTGGGATCGCCTGACGCGCGGCCCCGATGGGCCCACTCGGGCTGGACTCGGGACGGAGGAGGGATAGCATGGACCCAGAACAGCCAAGAGGCGGTGCGAGCATTCACGGGGCGCGCCTGTTCGTCGGCCCGGCCGGATGGTCCTATGCGGACTGGGAGGGCATCGTCTACCCCAAGCCGAAGCCGCGCGGCTTCCGGCCGCCGACATACCTGGCGAACTACTTCAACACCATCGAGTTGAACAACACGTTCTACCGTCCGCCCAACCCGGGGCACTGTCACCGTTGGGTCCAGGATATCGCGGAACGGGCCGACTTCCTCTATACGGCCAAGCTCTGGCAGCGTTTCACGCACGAACGCCGGGAACCCTGGACGGCGGACGACGTGAGCGTGTATCGGAAGGGCATCGAGCCCCTGGTCCGCGCGGGGCGTCTGGGGGCGGTCCTGGTTCAGTTCCCGTGGTCGTTCCGCTTCAACCAGCGTAGCATGGATCATATCAGCGCGCTTGTCCAGGAATTCGGCGATCTGCCGCTCGTTGTCGAGGTGCGCAGCCGCGCGTGGGTACAGGATGCCTCGCTGGCATTCCTCGAGTCGCTCGGGGTGGGGTTCTGCAACATCGATCAGCCGGAGATGCGCGGCAACATCCCGCTGACCACGCATGCATTCGGCGCCACCGGCTACCTGCGGCTGCACGGCCGCAACGCACAGACCTGGTTCGCCAAGGGGGCCGGCCGGGATGCCCGATACGATTACCTCTACGGGCCGGCGGAGTTGGATCAGATACAGGCAGCGGTGGAGGACACTGCCCGACGCGTCGAGCGCATGTTCGTGATTGCCAACAACCACTACCGCGGCCAGGCGGTCGCCACGGGACTGGAGCTCATCCACAGGCTTACGCGCGAGGGCGTGGAGGCGCCGGGGCGGATCGAGGAGCTGTACGGACCTTTCGGGGGGTGAAGGCGTGTCGACCGTCGGGCCCATCCGTTGAAGGCGTCCCGGCGCCCGCCCTATAATGCACATCGGACCCTTCGCGTTCATCTATTTGATCGAGACCATCCCTAAATGACGCAGAGAGATTCTGACTCGCCCAATATCTCGGTTGACCTGTGTGGCATACGTCTCGCGAATCCAACGATACTTGCGTCCGGCATCCTGGGGATGTCGCGCGATCTGCTGACGAGGGTCGCTGAATGTGGAGCCGGGGCGGCCACCATCAAGAGCGTCAGTCTTGAGCCCCGGGAGGGGCATCGGAACCCGACGGTCATAGCGTATGAGGCGGGAATGCTGAACGCCGTCGGCTATGCGAATGCAGGCGTGGAGGAGTGCGTGCGGGAGTTCGCGGAGGTGGAGGCCGTGCCGGTGCCCGTGATCGCCAGCGCGATAGGGCAGGAGGCGGACGAGTTCGCCGAGGTGGCCTCGCGACTGATGGCGTGCGGTTTCGCGGCGTTGGAGATTCCCCTTTCCTGCCCGCATACGCCGGGATACGGCACGCTCGCCGGCCACAGCACCCCCGAAGCGACCGAACGGATCACGCGCGCGGTGCGGGCTGAAACCGACCGGCCTCTGTTCGTGAAATTGTCGCCCAATGTCGGTGGGATAGGCGAACTGGCCCTGGCGGCGGTGGAGGGCGGTGCGGACGGTGTCTCGGCGGTCAACACATTGGGCCCCGGGATGGTCATCGACGTGGAGGCCGGTTGCCCGGTGCTGGACTTCAAGATGGGCGGAGTTTCCGGCCCGGCGCTCAGGCCGGTGGCAGTGCGATGCGTCTACGACATCGCGACCGCCTTCCGCAAGGCCGGCAAGGAGGCCGCCATTGTCGGCGTTGGCGGTGTTGCGACTGGCCGCGACGCGATGGAGATGATGATGGCCGGCGCCACGGCCGTGGGGCTGGGCACGGCGGTATACAGTCGGGGAATCGAGGTCTTTCGGCACATCTCGGAGGAAGTGGCCGAGCTGTGCCGGGGGCTGGGTCTGCAGTCAGTCTCGGAAGCGCGCGGCGCCGCGCTGGAATGAGAGGTGGGTGTGATGGTGGAGGCCGACTTAATGAGGCCCGCTTTGCCCGTGGTCCTAATTGTGGACGAAGTGAGGCTCGAGAATGAAGAGATGGTAACCGTCTACCTGTCCCGGCCCGATGCCGGGGAGGCCGCGGCGCGCGGCCTCGATCTGGGTGCGTTCAGGCCGGGCCATTTCTTCATGATCTGGGCACCCGGTCTCGATGAGAAACCGTATGTCATCTCGTACCTTGAACCGGCGCGGTTGGGCATCACGGTCCAGAAGCGGGGTCCGTTCTCCACGCATCTGTTCGAGCTGAAGGCGGGAGACAAGCTCGGGCTGCGCGGTCCGTACGGGAGACCGTTCTGGAACCTGGAGGACTATGCCGACTCCGAGCGCGTTGCGCTTTTCGGCGGCGGTTGCGGCATGGCGACGATGGCGCTGCTCCACAAATGCCTGCCGAAGGCGACGGTGGTCCAGGGCTCGCGCACCGCGTCGACCGTCCTCTTCCCCGATCGGTTCGAGAAGCACGTTCTTTTCACGGACGACGGCTCGGCCGGCAGACTCGGATACCCCACTCTGTGGCTGGAGGAACAGGTCGAAGCCGGCCTGGTGGAGATGGTCTATACCTGCGGTCCGGAGCAGATGATGTTCGCCCTCGCGGGCATCTGCAGCCGTCACGGCGTGGGGTGCCAGGTGTCCATGGAACGCTACATGAAATGCGGCATCGGCGTATGCGGCCAGTGCGACTGCGACGGCCGACTTGTGTGCAAAGACGGGCCCACCTTCGGGCTCGATGACCTGGCCGCAATGCCGAGTTTCGGACATGCCCGACGGGACAAGACGGGCCGTCGTCACGAGATTGCCCCAGCCGACCAGTGTCCCTCCGGACCACACCAGCGCCGTCGAAGCTGACATGCCGGGGCCCGCCTATGAGCGGGCGACTCGTTCAGCCTCTTCTGTCGCCGATTCAAGCCCCATGCGCAACGCGTGAGCGTACTCCGTCGGATCGTTGAAGTCGGCGGGGAGCAGTGGCTTGCCGAACACCATGCCCACGCGGGCGAACGGCCTGGGAATGAGGAACGCGTCCCAACTGGAGAGCTCCCAGCCGCGGTCGGCGGCCATTCCGATGGGGCAGACCGGGGTGCCGGCGCGCTTCGCGATTACGGCGAAACCGGGCTGCACGCTGTAACGAGGTCCGCGAGGGCCGTCGGGGGTGATGGCGAGCGTGTAGCCTTCCCTCATCCGGACCAGGGCCGCCCGGGCCGCTTTTAGTCCGCCGTGCGTGGATGAGCCCCGTACGGATGCCAGTCCGGAGTGCTCCATGACCTGAGCAACATACTCGCCGTCCCGGTGTTCGCTCACGGGCACACAGACGGGGAAGTTGAAGTGGTGCGCCAGCATGATGAGGATGTTGCGATGCCAGAATGCGACCATCATCGGCGGCGACTTGTGGAACACGCTCGAGCGCACGCCGTAGGGGTCGACCACCCTCATCCGCCAGGTGGCGTGCAGCATGGCCACAAGGCGGGCGCCCAGCCAGCCCACCAGCCAGAAATGGATGCGTTTTTGAAGTGGGGGCACTCACGGTCTCCTGCACGTGTTGCCGGGAGGACGGTTCTACTCCGATGCTTGCGCCGCCGGGGGCTCTGCCGGCGGGACGGAGGCCGGTGCACCCTTGCCCATCCAGGGGGCGGCCACAAGCCGGAAGCCGATCACCAACATCAACAGCCCGAAGATGAACTTGAGCTGGGCCTCCGACAGGTGTTCCTTTGTTACGAGACCCAGTTGAGCGCCGATCAATCCGGCCGGCACGCCGAACAGGACAATGGCCCAGGAGACGCTATGACCCTTGAGCCAGTGTGCCAAAGCGCCGTAGAGAGCCACCGGCGCGATATAGGCAAGTGCCGTGGCGGTGGCGGCTTTGGCGCTGGTGCTGAAGAAGACAATCAGCGCGGGAACTACGATAACGCCGCCGCCGATGCCCAGCATGGAACTGGCGAACCCCGCGACCAGACCGATCAGTACGTAGCCGATGTATGCAGTCACCTGCCGTCTCCTGGTAGGGAAGTGCCATTCGGAGAGCCGTATGAACCGTCGATAGAGGATAGGCACCGCGCTGCGGGGTGTCAACCTAACGGGCGCCTCGACCCGCTTGCACGTTGGGATCGGTTCTGCGAGAATGGCGCTCGCCGAAAAGGCGGCGAAGTCGGCATAGAGACCAATCCGGCGTCTGATATCTATGGCATGGGGAGCGGGCTTCTCTCAAGATGGCACTGAAACGAGATCTGGGCATACTCGAGGTGTTTGCGGTCGCGGCCGGGGCTATGATCAGCTCCGGGCTTTTCGTGCTGCCCACTGTGGTGTTCGCGGAGGTCGGCCCGGGCGTCACGCTCTGCTACCTGGGTGCGGCGTTGCTGCTGGTGCCGGCGCTGGCGGGCACCGCTGAACTGATGACGGCTATGCCCAAGGCGGGGGGCACGTACTTCTTCATCGATCGCAGTCTCGGTCCGGCTTTTGGTGCGGCGGGCGGCATCGCCACGTGGGCGTCCATCGCGTTCAAGAGCGCATTCGCCTTACTCGGAATCGGCCTGCTGGCGGCGGACGTGTGGAACTGGGGAATCGAAGCCTGGCAGGTCAAGGCGGTTGCGACCGGCTTCGGAGTCCTATTCGCCGGAGTCAATCTCCTCGGCGCCCGTCACGCAGGGCGGATACAGATCGGCCTGGTCGGCATGCTCTTGCTGATCCTCGTCGCGTACGTCATATGCAGCCTGGGTCGCCTCGATATGCCGCGGCCGAAGCAGTACATGCCCCGGGGCATCGGCAGCGTACTCACCGGCATCGCCATGGTCTTCATATCGTTCGGCGGCGTGGCCAAGGTCTCCAATCTGGGCGAGGAGGTCCGCCAGCCCCGGCGCGATCTGATCATCGGCATGTTCGTGGCAGCCGGTGTCGTCGGCGTCCTGTACGTCGGCGTCGTGCTGGCCACTGTTGGCGTCCTGCCCAATGATCCGCTGCAATGGCGCCCGGCGCCCATTTCTCAGGCAGCACAGCTCATGTGGGGGAAGTTCGGCGCCGTTGCCATGGGGGCCGCGGCGATGGCCGCGTTCTTGACCACGGGCAACGCCGGAATACTGAGTGCCAGCCGTACGCTGATGGCCATGAGCCAGGACCATTTGCTCCCGTCCAACCTTGGGGAGGTGGGCGAGAAGCGCGGTACCCCGAAGAAGGCCATTATGATGACGGCGGGTTTCATGCTGGCGGTCATATGGCTGCTGGACCTGACGCTCTTCGTCAAAGCGGCCAGCGCCATGATGATCCTGCTGTTTATCCTCACGCTGGTGGCCGTTGTCCTGATGCGCGAGAGCCGGATCCCCACTTACCAACCCTCCTGGAAGGCGCCCCTCTATCCGTGGCTGGAGATAGCCGGCATTGTGGCGTACGGGTTCCTGCTGGTGGAACTAGGCACGCTGCCGCTGGCCGTCACCGGGGCCATCATCGGAGCGGCGGTCGTCTGGTACGCGTTCTACGCGAAGGTTCACGTCCTGCGCGAGTCGGCGCTGATACGACTGGCCGGGCGACTCGCCGAGACCGATTTCGAGGACTACGATCTGGAGGCGGAACTGTCCCGTATCACGCGCGAGCGCGACCAAGTGGTGATGGACCGTTTCGATCACCTTGTGCATGAGTGCGAGGTCATCGACATGTCCCGAGGCGCGACGCGCGAGGAGCTCTTCCGCCTGGTGGCCGAGAGGTTGGCCCGGCGCGTGGGTTACTCGGCGGAGGACCTCCACGGGATGCTTGAGTCCCGAGAGTCGATCTCTACCACAGTGGTGCGTCCCGGCCTCGCCATTCCGCACCTAGTGCTGGAGGGCATCGAGTCGCTGGAGGTGGTGCTGGTTCGGAGCAAGGAGGGCGTTGTCTTCGCTGAGGGCGAGCGCCCGGTGACCTCGGTATTCGTGTTGGCGGCGCCACCGGAGGAGAGGAACTTCTATCTGAAGGCGCTGGTGGCGATTGCCGAGATTGCCCAGGACCCGGAGTTCGACAATCGGTGGCGCGCCGCCCGGGGGACCGAAGCCCTGAGGGAAGTGGTGCTGGCCGCCGAACGACGGAGGGACCACTCGTTCGGCGGGCAGTAGACGACCTCCGTTCAGGCAGCCTTCTGCACGTCCGGCTTGCCGGACCAGATTCCCTTGAGGTAACCGACGCCGGCCGCAATCCACCACGCCGTCGCAGCAGCTCCGACCGCGATCGCACCCGGAAGGCTGCAGCCGATGCGTCTGCGTGCGTCGACTGCCGTTCTGACCGAGACGGCCAGCAACAGGAGCATGTAGCTGGTCAGGATCGCTGCCAACCACAGCCACTGGCGAAGCAGGGCGGGATGGATGCTTTTCCCGAACAGTGCCGGCGCCCAGTCGTTCCGCACGCTGAGGGCGAACGCCGCGTAGACGACGAAGTTGAGCACCCCTACGTGCGAGTCCCATCCTCGGAGAGGAAGGCCGAAGGATACGAACCAGCCCCACACGAAGACGGCGACGCTCAGCAGCACCGCCCACGGCAGGCTGACCAATGCGAGGGGTATCAGCAGGAGGGCGAAGGGCAGGGGCGCCAGAAGGCCCGCGTTCAACCACCGCGCTGCATGCGAGCGCTCGAGAACGTAGTCCGAATACCCCGCCTCCACCGCCTCCGACAAAAGACCGCCTGCCTCCGCCAAGCCGGAGCAAACGACGCCCGCGGACTCGATCTGCACCAACGTGTGTTCCGATTCAACGGCCTTCAGCGAGACTCTGGCGCCCTCCGCCGTAGGCGTCAGGCCCTCCGGGTCTAACACTCCCAGGTCAACGAGGGCGCTCGCCCGATAGACCGCGCAGGCCGGGTCCGCTACGCGGACCGTCGCATGCTCGCCATGCACGGTGGCCCCGCATCCGCTCAGGACGCTTCTGCACACTTTCTGGGCAAGTCCGCCGCTGGCCTTGGAGCGACACTGAGGAATGACGAGTGCCACGTCTCTATCTTCGAAGGCGGCGACGGCCTCCTTGAGCCAGCCTTTGCCCTGCATGCGGCATTGCGGCATGATGACGGCCCGGAAGTCGCCCTTGGCCGCGCTCAGTCCTCGGCGAACCAGTTCGTTGTATGAGCCCGCCCCAGCGGTCGTTACGATGCGCACTTCATCCGCGGCTTCGCCCGCCATCGCCGCCACGTCTCGGGAGCTCGGGGTAACCAGCAGTATCTCCTTGCTCGCGAAGTCCTGCTCCAGCACGCTGCGGATGCAGAGCTCGCCCGAGACGGAGTCTCCCCAAAGCGGGATGACGACGGAGACATACGGTTCTGCCATGGCGCTCTCGCTGCTCAGACGGTGCTGCCGCCCAGGGTAGAAGGCAAAGCATGAATGATGCGGCAGTTCGCGTGGTCTGTCAAATGCGCCGGCTGTCGAGCGAGGCCGGGCCGCGCCGGACGCGGCCGTCTTCTTGCCGGTCCTCTCCCCATGCAGTAGAATGCGCGGACTTCTGTGTTGACTCCCGGACGGATCCCGAGCCTTGCTCTACGCTATCCTCGCTGACATTCATGGAAACCTCCACGCCCTGGACGCGGTCCTGAGCGACGCGACCTCGCAGGGCGTTGAGGGCGTTTTGTGCCTCGGCGACGTCGTCGGATACGGTGCCTATCCGGAGGAGTGCATCGACCGGGTGCGCGAGACCGGCGCCACCGTTGTGGGCGGCAATCACGACTGGGGCGTCATCGGCAAGGTCGACATCGATTACTTCAACGCCGAGGCGCGCGCAAGCATCCTCTGGACGCGCGAACGCCTGTCCGACGATTACCGTGAGTTCCTCGAATCGCTCCAGCTCGTGGAGACGCTGGGCGAGATCACACTCGTTCACAGCGGCCTATTCGCCCCGGAATACTTCGAGTATATCTACACGTTCTACGATGTCCATCTGAACTTCAGCCACCAGAACACGAAGGTCTGCTTCATCGGCCATTCCCACTGGCCGAACGTGTTTCTGGACACCCTCCCCAACGACTGCTTCCTCGATTCCGAGTTCACGGTGCCGGCCGACAGCCGGGCGCTGGTCAACGTGGGCAGCGTCGGACAGCCGAGGGACAACAACTGGCGCGCCGCCTACTGCCTCTACGACAGCGATCGGCATCACGCCCGTATACGGCGCATCGAGTACGACGTGCAGAGCGCCTCCGACGCGATAATCGATGCGGGCCTGCCTCCCACCAACAGCACCCGCCTGCACCTGGGCAGGTGACGCCTACTCTCCCTGAAGCCTCTGCCGGACCACCTGCTCCATGACGTCCGCCGGCGCCGTCTGCTCCGTCCACCACTCGAACTGCGCGACAGCCTGGTTCAGGAACCACCGGATGCCGGAGACCGCCATGGCGCCGGCCGCCCCGGCTTCGCTCAGAAGGCGGGTTTCCAGGGGATTGTAGACCGCGTCGAACACCACCATGCCGCCGTGGAGCAGCTCGGCCGGCACCGGCGTCTCATCGACGTTCGGCCACATGCCCACCGAGGTGGTGTTCGCGATCACGTCCGCGTCCACGTTCCCCATTCCGTCCAGGCCGCAGTGCTCCAGTCCGAACTCCGACGCCAGTTCCGCCGCCCGGGAGACCGTTCGGTTCGCGACGACGATGCGCCCGCACCTTCCCTTGAGGCCGCAGGCCATGGCGCGAGCGGCGCCCCCGGCGCCAACGATCAGCACCTTGCACCGGTCCAGACCGGGCAGGTCGCTCCGCCGCACGGCGTCCTCGATTGCGCTCACGGCCGCCCCGATGTCCGTATTCCTGCCCAGCAGGCGTTCGCCGCGGCAGGCTACCGTGTTGATCGCGCCGATCCTCAGGGCCTCCTCGTCCACCTCGTCCATCAGCGCCAGCATGGTTTCCTTGTGGGGCAGCGTCACGCTCAGGCCGTTCAGGTCGTAGGGGCGAAAGGCGCTCAGGAAAGCCCCGGCATTGTCGACCTTGAACGGCAGATAGACGGCATCGATGTCACACGCCCCGAACGCCGCGTTGTGCACCGCCGGGCTCATGCTGTGGGCCACCGGGTTGGCAACGACGCCGTACACGCGTGTGTCCGGTCCGATGTCCGCGAGGCGGTACATGTCCAGCATCTCGTCATACGGGACCTGCCCCGGGGCAGACTCGGCGCCGCGTTCACGACTGGCGAAGGTCAGATAGGCTCCGAACTTTGCGCACAGTATGCGGCTCACAAGGCCCGCCTCGCCCATGCTCAGCGCTATGACCTTGCGTTCGGGCGCGTGTCTTCGCAGAAGGTCCAGCATGGGGGCTACGTCGGTGATCCGCGATGCGGTTGGGACGATCTTCCCGATGTCGGCGCCGGAATCGATGATCCGCTTCATCACAACGTCAAGATCCGGCGGAGTACCCTGGAAGTCGTGATGAGAGACGATCCGCCCGCAGGTGCCAGGAAGGGCGCCCAGATTCCCGACCGAGTCCAGTTCCACGTCAATGTAATCGGCGCCGAGTTCGGCGGCTTGCCGAAGGCTCCGCAATCGGACATCTTCCGGTCCCTCGCAATGCCCGCCCTGCCTGGTCGGCCGGTTGGTAACGATGATGGGCCGGTCGCGTGACTCGCACACACGCTGAAGCTCGCACTCCTTCATGAAGTCCAGCCGCACTTCCACCAGATCCACGCCGGTCGGCAGGTCGTGCATTGCGGCCAGCAGCGACTCGGTGTCCGGCTCCGTAAGCGCCACGCACAGTCGGGTCACAGTCTCCTCCCTCGGTTGAACGCGCGGGAAAGCCTTCGCGGCCGATTATAGCGCCCCCGAGGGCACGCTTCACGTGCGTGGGCTCGCTTGAGTTGGCTGTGGCGAAGTGGTATCATGCCTGCGTTTTGTAGGCCTTGGGAAGCCTGCCTGACGGCCACCCGTTGCGAGCAGTCCAGCCTTTCCCGGGCTGTGCAGACTGCTTTCCCTGTGGAGACAACTTCCGAGTCATGTCCAGTCATACAAGCAAGTGGATCCTGTTAGTCCTTCTGCCTTCCCTGCTCGCCCTGTACTTGAGCTATCCGCCCGTCAGCACGGACGTGGCCCGGTACCGCATCGAGAGAAAGCAGGCTCAGACCCAGGCGGAGGCCCAGGCGCACGACGTCAGCGTCGGTGAGTACTACGTGGTCGAGCAGGAGAAGACCTGGGGCCGCTGGCTGCCGCTGGCCATGGGGGCCAGGGAAGAGCGCTCGCGCCTCGTCGAGGAGCTTGCCGACGGCACGCTGGTGGAAGAGCGCACGGTGACGGTTCCCGGCCACATCAAGCTGGGGCTGGACGTCGCGGGCGGAACCGAACTGCTCTACCAGCTTGAGCCCGGTAAGGGCGAAACGATCGGCGGGTCGTTGTCCAATACCATCAGCATCTTGAAGAAGCGCATCGACCCGAGCAACGTCAAGGAGTTCCGGATCCAGGCCCTGGAGAACGACCGGATTCTCATTCAGGTGCCTCAGGCCAGCACGGCGGAGGTCGAGCAGCTCAAGCGTCGCCTGGAGAAGATGGGGCGGCTGGAGTTCAAGCTGGCCGCGCCCAGGGAAGGCCAGCACCTCAGGCTCTACGAGCAGGCCGACGCCGGCCAGGTGCCCGAAGGCTACGAGCGAATGTACCTGAACGGCGAACCCGACCAGGGGTACCAGCTGGTTAAGCAGGGCGAGTCGGAGATCACGGGCCGCTACCTCTCCCGCGTGTACGAGACCGTCGACGAGTTTGGCCTGCCGGCCGTCGGCTTCGAGTTCAATGCGATCGGCGCGCGCCAGTTCGCCCAAGTCACCGAAGCCAATCGCGGCTGGAACCTTGCCATAATCCTGGACGGCGTGCTGAAGAGCGCGCCGGTGATTCGTGAGCGCATCGGCGGCAGGGGCATCATCAGCGGACAGTTCAGCCGCGCAGAAGTCCAGGACATGGTGAACATCCTGCAGGCCGGCAGCTTGCCGATGGACATCAGGCTGCTGCAGGAGAGCACGGTCGGTCCGCAACTTGGCCGCGACTCCATCCGCAAGGGTCTGCTGGCCCTTGCCGTGGCAGGCGTTCTCGTGCTGGCTTTCATCGGCATCTACTATGTGGCCTGCGGATTGGTGGCCGATGGTGCGTTGCTGCTCAACCTCCTTTTCCTGGTCGGTGTGCTCAGCTTCCTGGGAGCCGCTCTGACGCTGCCCGGCATGGCGGGCATATTGCTGACGGTGGGCATGGCCGTGGACGCCAACGTGCTCATCTTCGAGCGCATTCGGGAGGAATCCGGCGCCGGCAAGCCGGTGCGCGTGGCCTTGCGCAACGGCTATGAGCGCGCGTTCTCGACGATCGTGGACGCCAACGTCACGACGCTGCTGACCGCCATCATCCTCTACATCGTCGGCACCGGCCCGGTGAAGGGTTTCGCCATCACCCTCTCGTTCGGCATCCTTCTCAGCATGTTCACCGCGCTGATGGTGACCCGGCTCGCCTTCGAAACCATCATCGACAAGGGATGGCTCAAGGAGTTCCGGATGAGGGCTCTCGTCCAGGACACCAGCATCGGCTTCTCCGCTATTCGCAAGCCCGCTTACCTTATGTCGGCCGGTGTTCTGGTGGTTGGACTGGTGGCCTTCATCGGGCGGGGATCGCAGCTCTACGACATCGATTTCACCGGTGGTTCGCTCGTGCAATTGTCGCTGGCCGAAGCGGTGCCTGTTTCCCGTGTGAGGGACATGCTGGCCGATGTCGGTTACCCGGATGCGGAGGTGCAGGGCATCCGCGGTGCGGGGGCGACCGAGGAAGGGCTGACCGACTTCGCCATCCGCGTCAAGGGCGGGGGAATGGGTCGGATGGAGGAGGGGCTGCTTCCGAACCTGACCGCTCGCCTGTCTTCGGCCGGACTAGCGCTCGACCAAGAGCTCAAGGCCACGACCGACGGTATGGCCGTGGAAGCCGTCTTCACGGATCCGGCGGAGGAGGGTGAGATACGCCGTGCGCTGGCGACTGAAGACGGCGGCCGCTTCTCGCTCGACCAGATCGGCGTGATCGTGTCGGAGGAGGATGTCTCCGCGACGGAGTTCGCGGTGCATGCCTTCCAGGTCTCCCCCCTCGTTGGGGACAGGGAACTGTGGGGCATAATGCTGCAGACGCTCTCGCTGGCCGAACTGCAGGCGAGGGACTACACCGTCGAGCAGGTTCAATGGGTAGAGAAGGGCGAAGACGGCCGCCAACTTCGGCTGGCGTTGGACGGTGCCGTCCAGCCGGAGATGCTGCAGGTCGAGTTCGACAGGCGCGACTTCCCCGCGTTGACCGCCGAAGCCGTTGGTGAAGACGGGGCGGGGTTTCTGCTGAGCGGCCCGCAAGCCGCGCTCGAGGAGTTCGAGCAGGTATTCCCCATCGGTGCGGAGTTCATGAGCGTGCCTACGGCCCGCATCGACGGCAGGACCGTAACGGCCACGTTGCGCGAGCCGTTCCCTGAGAAGGACATACGGTCGTTGTTCGACAAGCAGGGCCTGCCGAACGTCTACATCGTCCCGCTCGGGGCGACCGGCACGAGCTACCGGCTGGAACTGAGCTACGAGCCGATCCGACAGAAAATGGAGCAGGTCTTCGCCGGGCTGGCGCACAGCAACGTGCAGGTCACCTTCGAGTCCGTGCAGAGCGAAGGCGATGCGTCAGGTGACGGCCGCGTCCGCGTGACGATGAAGGTTGATGAGCCCATGACCATCGACGTTATTCGCAACTACATCGAGAATGCGGATCTGGGGCCTTACGCTCAGGGAATCATCGTGAACGACCAGGACTACCCCGCCGACCTGCAGGTCTCCCAGGTTGAACTCGCACTCCAGGCGGACAGGGCAAGCGAGATGCAGTCGATGATAGGGCGCTCGTTCGGGGAGCCGCGACCCATCCAGCGCGTGGTCAGCATCGGCTCGACCGTGGCGGAGGAGATGCAAGGCCGGGCGCTGCTGGCCGTCGTCTTCGCGAGCGTGATCATCGTGCTTTATGTTGCCGCCCGGTTCCACGCGTTCCGGTTCGGCGTTGCGGCCGTCATCGCTCTGGTACACGACATCGTCATTACCGCCGGTCTCATTGCGCTTGCGGACTGGAGTGGCGTGATGGGCGATGTGAAGATCAACCTGCCGATGTTGGCGGCTTTCCTGACCATCCTCGGCTACAGCCTGAACGACACTATCGTCGTGTTCGACCGGATACGCGAGAACATGGGCAAACTGGGACGCAACCGCGTGAACGCCGATCTGATCGACCTGAGCATCAACCAGACGCTCAGCCGAACCATACTGACCTCGGTGACGACCCTGGCGGTTGTGGTGGTGCTGTATCTGCTGGGTGGTTCGGTGCTGCAGGGGCTTGCGCTGACGCTCATCATAGGCGTCGTCATCGGCACTTATTCCAGCATGTTCATCGCCAGTCCGGTGCTGCTCGACTGGAACGTGATAGCCGCCGGGGCCGGTCGCGTGTTCCGCGTGGCAACGCTGCCCGTGCGTCTTCCCTTCCGGGGGCTGGCGAAGCTGCTGGGCAGTTGACAAGAGCCCTTCACCGTAGGGATTCCTCAGATGACCGCAGTGACCGACTGTCACCGCCTCGGCGTGATATTCGACATGGACGGTGTGCTGGCGGACACGGCCGAGGCGCATTTCCGGAGTTGGGCGGCCATCGCCGAGAAGTATGGCACCCCCATGACGCGCGCGACCTTCGACCAGACGTTCGGGCAGACGAGCCGTCAGATCGTGCCGGTGGTGTTGGGCCGGGACCTTAGCGAAGACGAACTGCGCGAAGTGGACGACATCAAGGAAGCGGCGTATCGCCGGATCATCGCGGACGATCTGGAGCCGCTGCCCGGCGTTGTGGAGCTGATACGCGCCCTGTCGAACATGGGCGTTCGGCTGGCGGTGGGCTCATCGGGCCCGCGGGAGAA
>CAZZNQ010000093.1:0-15325 GCA_964655775.1 uncultured candidatus Brocadiaceae bacterium
AGCCATCAACGCTGCCGAGCGCCCCGTGCTTTACGTCGGCGGGGGAGTGATCATCAGCGGCGCCTCCGAGGCCGTGCGCGAGCTGGCCCGCAAGGCGAACATCCCCGTTACCGCAACGCTGATGGCCCTGGGCACGTACCCCGAACGCGACCCGCTGTCCCTTGGCATGCTCGGCATGCATGGGACGGCCTACGCGAACTTCGCGGTGACGAACTGCGATCTCCTGATCTCCGTCGGGGCGCGCTTCGACGACCGCATCACCGGCAACATCGACGGCTTTGCGCCGAACGCGAAGATCATCCACATCGACATCGACGCGGCTTCGATCGGGAAGACCGTCCCGGCCGACATCCCCGTCGTCGGCGACGCGGCCAACGTTTTGCGCGAGCTTCTGCCCCAGGTACAGGAGCGGGAGCGCAAGGAGTGGCTCGCGAAGGTGCAGGGCTGGAAGGACGAGTATCCGCTGGAGTACAGCCTCGACGGCGACGTGGTGAAGCCCCAGGCCGTCGTGGAAGCGATCGACAAGGTGAGCGACGGGCAGGCGATCGTCGTGACGGACGTTGGGCAGTGCCAGATGTGGGCGGCCCAGTATTTCCAGTACAGCAGGCCGCGGCAGTTCCTGACCTCGGGCGGGCTCGGCACCATGGGCTTCGGGCTCCCGGCGGGCATAGGCGCCCAGTTCGGCCGGCCCGACGACGCCGTGTTCGTCGTCGCCGGCGACGGCTCGCTGCAGATGAACATCCAGGAGTTCGCCACGGCCGTCTACAACAAGCTGCCCATCAAGGTGGCGCTGCTGAACAACGGTTACCTGGGAATGGTGCGGCAGTGGCAGCAGCTTTTTTACGACAGGCGCTACTCGCACACCTACCTTGCGGGCGGCAACCCGGACTTCGTCAAGCTGGCAGAGGCATACGGCGCGGCCGGCATCCTCATCGAGCGCATGGACGAGGTGGAACCGGCGCTGGAGCAGGCGATGAAGATCGACGACCGTCCCGTGCTGCTCGACTTCCGCACGGCCCCCGAGGAGAACGTCTTCCCGATGGTGCCGGCGGGCGGCGCGATCGATCAGATGATGCACGGGCTTGCGTAGCCGAACACTCGAACCGACACGACCCCTCAAGAGCGATCCAATGGACACGAAGAAGCACGTCATCTCCGCTCTGGTAGCGAACCGCCCCGGCGTTCTGGCCCACGTGGTCGGCCTCTTCACCGCAAGAGGCTTCAACATCGACAGCCTGGCGGTCGGCGAGACGGAACATCCCGACTTCAGCCGAATGACCATCGTAGTGGCCGGCAACGAAGCCATCCTGGAGCAGGTGCGCAAACAACTGGGCAAGCTGGTCGACGTGGTGCGCGTCTCGGACTTTGGGGGCATACGGTGCGTCGAGCGCGATCTGGCCCTCATCCGCGTCAATGTGCCGCCGAACACACGCACCGAGATCCTGGAGACGGTCAGCATCTTCCGGGCGCGCGTGGTGGACGTCGGTAAAAGCGACCTGATGATCGAACTGGCGGGCACGGAGGAGAAGGTGGAGGCATTCCTCGATCTTCTCCGACCGTACGGTATCCGCGAGATGGTCCGCACCGGCCGGATCGCCATGCCGCGGTCGTCCCAGGGCTGAGTCGGCTCCGCGCTTACCGGTCCACGATTTCCATGACGTACTCCCCGCTGTTCCCGCGCAGTTCCGGTGCGTACATTCCCGCAATGGTCGCCGGCAGCGCGTGGAAGCACCCCGGTATCTCCACCCGCAGGCGATACCGCAAGAGATGCTCGCCGCGGCCGATGCCGTCCGCGAAGAACGCCACCTTCTCGTCGCGAAGCTCGGAGTAGGTGTAGAAGCCCTCTTGCCGGTCGCCGCCGCTCCGTACCTCGACCGGTTCGCATCCGGCCGGCTTCGGGTCCTCGATCAGCAGGTAGGTGTAGTCGTTGTCGCTGGTGACGCGCAGCTCCACCTGCACGACATCGCCGCTCCGCACCGCGTCTCCCTCCGCCAGGGGCACGCGTTCGTAGCGGAGGCGGTTCTCCCGGATCTTGCGGCCTTGCGCGTCCTCGACCTCGACCACGTATGGGATCCGCTTCAGCAGGTAGTACGTGCGTTCGATCTTGAGCTGCAGCCCGGAGGCGGAGATGTCTTCCTCCTTCGTGAAGTAGCGGACGTTCGCCGAGTAGTAGAGCGCGCCCCGGCCTTTCTTGTTGAGTGTGAGCGTGTGCGATCCGCCGCCCAGGGCTTCGCCCCGCACCACGAACCGGTTGCCGTAGGTGAAGAAGTTGTCCTTGCTGATCCGCAGCCGGCGGCTGAAGGCGCCGTCGTCAACGCTGATGGCGAGCGCGTAGTCCGGATCGCCCTCGCCGCTGGCCTCCACGTATTCGCTCATCGCGGCAACGCAGAGCGTGGTGTCGCGCGTCGAGCGCCAGTAGTAGCCGTTGCGGCGGTTCTCCAGCAGCCACTTCACCAGCATCGGTGCGGCCTCGTGGTCGGGTGCCAGCCGCACGAGTGCTCGCAGGCACCAGGCGTTCGTCTCGATGTCGGAGTTGTACCAGTACCACCATCCCGTTTCTGGGGTGCGGAACCATGCCACCTGCGTCTCGTCGTTGCGCTCCAGGTACTGCATGATGTTCCGCAGGACCACGTCCGCGCGTTCCCGCTCGTCCAAGTTGGCCAACGCCAGCGTCAGCAGAGCCTTGCCGTACAGGTTCAGCCCGCCCCGCCCCGCGTAGAGCCGCGCGATGCCGTCCGGCTCCTCCTCCAACTCCACCCGCATCCGCCGCATGGACAGAACGTATGCGACGAAGGCGTCGGTGGCGGAAGGCTGCCAGTGCTTGCGGCGCATCCTGGCGGCTTCCCAGTCGCTCAGGAAGCGGAGGCCACGCTGCAGCAGGGCCTCGTCCACCCGCACGTCGGGTCCCTGAGCCGACAGTAGGCCGTAGAGTACGTAGCTTGTCTGGTAGCCGCTCGAACTGCCGTTCGACCACCATCCCCAGCCGCCGTCGGCGTTCTGCATGTCCTCGATACGCCTCAGGCCCTTGGTGATGACGCCGTAGAGCCTGTCCGAATCGAAGACCGGACTGTTGGCGTAGATGCTGGCGTGTTCGCCCTCCTCGATGCGGCGCACCTCGTCCATGCGGCCGCGTATCCGGCGCACGTCCTCCAGTTCGATGCCCATGTTCCGCAACGTCTTCAGCGTGAGCACGGCCGGCAGGAACCGGCTGATCGTCTGCTCGGTGCATCCATACGGGTATTCGATGCAGTAGGGGAGCGCGTCCAGCATCGCGCCGACCAGGCTGGGTGCGAACTGCACCTCCAGCACCGTGAGTTCGGGTCGCCGCTCCTGTGGGATCGTGAACTCTACGCTGCGGACGGCGTCGACCTCGTCCGGGCGCACCGATCCGCAGTAGGCGTCCTGCTTGGTCATGCCATGCACCAGCACGGGGAAACTCATCCTCATCGCGTCGGACTCTTCGTCGGTCAGCGCCTTCACGGTGATCTGCGCCGTTCCCTCCTTCAGAACACGCACCCGCCAGTCAGCCCTTACTTCGCCTTTGGCTGCGACCTCGATGCTGGTCTCGGCGGTTTGATCGGGCAGCAGTTCAAGATGCTCTTCCGGTACCTCCAGCACGAGTCCCACGTTCTTCGCTGCCGACAGATAGTTGTGCACGTTCGCGCTGAGCACTACCTCGTCGCGCTCCATGAAGAAACGCGGCGCCTGCAGACGCACCAGCAGGTTCTTTGTGGTCACGGCCTCCGCAGCCGCCTCGCCGGTGCGGCTGTTCTTGCCCATCGCCCACGCCTTCATCTTCCACGTCGTCAGGTTCTCGGGCATGCGGAAGGTCACCGTCGCTTCCCCGGCCTCGTCCGTGGTCACGGCAGGCAGCCAGACCGCCGCATCGGCAAAGTCCTGCCGGATCTCGGGTTTGGCGACTTCGGGTGCGGGGCTCGGGGCCTCCATAGCACCGGGCCCGGCCACGGCGTCGGCCATGGCCGGCGCAGAGGCGGCGCGCAGCCCGCCTCCAACAGCGGCTTCGGACATGACGACATCGCCTCGGCCGAAGAACCTGTTCTGCGCGGCCGCGAACGTGTCCCACCTGTCCACTTCCGGGCCCCACGTTCCGTTCCAGGCCGGCGGAACCGGATGAAGCTGCTGGAACGGCCGGGCCAACTCGCCCCACGCCGCGTACCGCGTCAGAAGGTTGGTCTGCATCCACTGGCGATGGTGGGGCATCTGTCCGTGGAAGAACTCGGATATGGAGGCGGCGAGCTCGGGCTGGATGTACAGGATGGACTTGTCGAATGCGGTGAGCGCCACCTGCATGCGCGCCGGGTCTCCTCCCACCGTGCGGGCGGAGACGTGCACCGTGGCTTGCTCTCCGGGACGGTATTCCTCTTTGTCGGGCCGGATGGTTACTTCGGCCACTTCGTCCTCAGGCGGCACGCAGATGCGGCGCACCTGCTCGTGGACTCGCATGTCGGATACGGTTGTGGCTTCCACGAAGAACGCCGGATCCTGGCCCTCCCGCACCGGCAGGTCGACGATGGTGTGGCCGTCCTCCAGGTGGAGCAGCGAGTAGTCGATCAGCGTGCCGTTGTCCACCTTATCCGCGAAGAGGACGTAGCTGTCCGGCCGGCGGGTATTTATCATCAGGTGGCACGTCTCGCCGGGCCGGTAGGTGCGCTTGTCGGTGATGAGCTCCAGGTCGTTGAAGCGGTACAGGCGGCCGTTGAAATCCCGGCCGACCACCCAAATGTAGCCGATCCCTTCGACGGTCTCGCCCCAGCTATCCGGCGCGGCAAACCTGACCTCCAGCAGACCGCTGCGCTCCGGGCGAATGCTGAATGAGAGGCTCCCGTTCGCCTCTGTCGATTCGGTCCAGCGTTGCAGTTCGGTCCGGTCGATATGGGCGTTGTCCGGTCCGCCGAATACGACGTGCGACACGGTGATCAGGCCCTCGGCGGAGACGGGCTTCCCGCTCGGGGTAGTGCATCGCACGCTCACCTGCGTCTCCTCGCCGGGACGGCAGTATCCGCGGTTCGCCTGGACCCGGGCATAGAAGGCACTGCGGGTCACGACCACCGCGCCTTCACCCGAGATGACGCGGCGGCTCGCGTCGCGCACGTCGGCTTCGACGACGTAGCGATGGTCCAGGTCTCCGTGGCTCTCCAGGGCCGACGCGGTGTCGATCGCGATGGCGGTTTCTCCCTTGTCGTCCAGCCGTGCAGTTCCCTCCGAGACCAGTTCGCGCACCGGGTTCGGCGGGCGATAGCCGGGCCAGAAGCTGCGCTCCCGCCCAGGAAATGGACCGTCCGCTCGGGGCCGCCAGGCCGGCGCGTAGGCCCCAAGGCCATAGCCGGGGCCGTACAACCAGTCCCAGCGTCCAGGAATGCGCACCCGACCGGCGTATTCCTCGCGGAAGACGCGGTAGGCGACGGTGGCGTCGGTGACCGGCTCGCCCCAGTAGTAGGTCGCCTTGACGACCGCCTTCACTTCAGTTCCCAGCCGGGCGTGCTCGGAGTCCGGCTCGACCACGACCTCGAACTCCGGCTTCTTGTATTCCTCGACTCGGAAGCTGGTGCCTCCCCGGTTGACCCCGTCGATCTGCAGGCGGTAGAGGCCCAGGGCAGCATCAGGCAGCAGCTCGAACTCTCCGTCGATGGCGCCGAAGTCGTCCGTTGCCTTCCTCACTTCATGCACCTTATTGCCCTTTGTATCGAACACGGTAACTTCGTATTGCGCCTGTGGGAGATTGCTCAGAACGCCGTTGCTGCTCTGCCGCATCCAGACCTTGTACCGCACCGTCTGTTCGGGCCGGTACACGGGGCGGTCGGTCACCGCGTAGGCGAAGGTGCCGCTCTGTCGCGCGGACGGCCGGTAACGCGGCCAGTAGCCCATGCCGGTCCAGGCCAGCCGTCCGTCCGACTCGACCATGAAGTGGACGCTGCGTCCTTCCGGGGGAGTCTTATGCACGTACATCCCCTGTCCGTCCGTGGTTGCTTTGTGAACCTGGGCGCGGAACAAGTTCTTCCGCGTCGCGCGCGAGTAGACGTTCCATGTCTCCAGGGCTGTGATTCCGGCCCCAGCGACCGGGGCGCCGGTATCCGCATCGGCCACGTAGCAGAGCAGGCCGTCCTTCGTCGTCTTCTCCAGGATGCTCAGGTCCGTGAGGGCGACGACGGACCGGCCGGCGACCCCTCCGCCCGCCACCTGCGCGGTGACCAGGAACACTCCGGCCGTGGTCAGGGGAGTGCCGACGGTCGTGTGCGCGTAACGGTGACTGCCGTCGTTCTCTACCTCGGCAGCCCATTTGCCGACCTGTTCGCCGATGAACGGCGACAGGAAAGAATACTCCCACGAGCGCTTGTTCTGTTGCGCCAGGACGGCGTGCCACCTGTCAACGAGGTGCTGGTAGCGCCGGGCCTCGTCGGTCTGAGTCAACAGCTTCTCCTGCAGCGCGGAAACCAGTTCTTTGAGGCGGATGCGGTGGGCCGTGAACGAGACCGAGGAGGCGTTCCGGTAGCTGAACTCGATCTCGGCCGGCTCGCCCGGCATCTGAACCGAGCTGTCGGACAGCCGCACCTGCGGCGCGAGGATTCGCTTGCTCTGTGTGCCGCCGTGCCGCGCCCACTCGCTGCCGGGCGCTGTCTCGGAGAGGGCGGCGTACGCATCCAGCGCCCGGTTGTACTGCTGGCGCGACTGGTAGTAGAGGCCGGCAGCGTATCGGCCCTCCGGCGCCACGTTACTGCGCGGATACTCCCGAAAACACAGCCGCAGAAGCTGCAGGACGTCGTACTGCGGCGGTAGTTCGACCTTTCTGATCTGCCCGCCCGCAAGCACGAGCGCCTCCTCGTCCCCCAATTCCCACGGGTTCAGCGTCTCGAGCTTTTCCTGCAACGGCCGGCGACCATTCACGCTGTAGAGCGATGCGCACGTGTTCAGCCGGTCCATGCCGAACCGCTTGCGCGCCAGCATAGCCTGCCGGTAGTAGCTCAGGGCAGTGGACTCCTTCGCGTCCGAGCGATCCAGTCGACGGACCTCCTCCAGAAGGAAGAGGATCTTCTCGTCGTCGGGCAGGTCATCCGCGTACGTATCGGGCGTGACGGGGAAGAGGGGGCTTCCGTCGGGGCCGACCCGAAGCCCGATGGGTCTCTTCCGGGTCATCTCCCAGTGGCTGTAGCCTTCGTCGAAGTCGTCCTCCCCGGCGGTTTCCGCGAGGAATTCGTCGCGTTCGCCCCACCACCGGTACCAGAAGTGCGGCTCGTCCTCGTAGATGCTGAACCTGGCGACCGCGTTGGCGAGGTCGAACAGACAGGCGATGCGCTCGGCGTGCCATCCCTCGCGTTCCTTCGGCGGAAGGTCGGCGAGGGCCGCATTGTTCGCCTCGTAATCGGCGTAAAGCTGTCGAGCGCGCTCCAGGTGACGGACCGCGTGCTTCTTGTCGAACTGCCAGCTCTGGAGGAAGATGCCCTGGCGTCGTTCACCGCGGTGGAACTCGCCGCCTGCCCGCGTGCCCCAGTGCGGAACCTGCAGGTAAAGGTTGCCCGTCATCCTCTGGGCGCGCGCCTCATGCGGCGTGCCTTCCGTGAGTTCGATATAGCGCTGCGCGGCGTCAATCGCGTCGTCGTACAGCCCCAGCGAGAGCCTTGATTCCACAAGTCGTCGGGCGGCGGCATGCCAGCCTTCGCCCTTGCTCTCCATGAGGTTCTCGTAGACCTCGGCCGCTTCCCGGTAGTGCTGCAGTTCGAAGAGGCGGTCCGCTTTCTCCACGGAATCCGTCTCCGCGGCGAGAAGGGCGAACAGGGGCACGGACGCGGCGATGCAGACGAGAAGGGCGATTCGTTGGCGCATGGTCGGGAACTCCCGGCTGAGTGCTGTCGGCAGTAGCAGTCAACTGCTTTCGAGTTTACATTGTATGAAACGCGGACACCAGCCTTTGTTCCCCGTAATCCATGTGCCGCATTGTCAACCGCACCCGACTCGGAGGCAAAGAATGAAACTTGTCGTCGCGCTGACCGTGCTGCTGGGAATGCTTGCGAGTTCCGTTCACGCCGCCGATATGCAGTATGTCTGGTGGGAGGGGGAGGACGCCGTCGAGCACAACTTCGGAAACCGTTCGTTCGCAGCGGCGGGCCTCGACAAACCGGAGGAGCTGTCCGGCGGTGACTGGCTCAGCAACGGCAGACGCCAGGAGGCGGAAGCACTGTTCGCAACCTGGAAGATCGAGGTCCCCGAATCGGGCCGCTACCACTTCTATGCACGCAAGTTCTGGCACCACGGACCTTTCCGGTGGCGTTTCGACGACGGCGCGTGGGACGAACTGGTCAGGACGGGCCTGCTGGAGAGCGTGCCCCTGAAGCTGCACGTGACCGCTTCATGGGTCAGCCTGGGCGTGGTGGACGTGTCGGCGGGTGTGCATACGTTTGAGGTAACGCTGCTGAGCAAGAGGGGCGACAACGCCGTTGCCGCGTTCGACTGCTTCGCCCTCACGCGCGGCCCGTGGGTGCCCGCAGGCAAGAGGAAGCCGGGCGAGAAGTCGGGACGTGCCTTGCCCGGCTACTGGGCCTTTGAGCCGGACGCCGACACGTTCGGAGAATCCCCGATCGATCTGCGGCTCATGAACGATGCAGTGGCGGGTGACCGCGGCTTTCTGAAGCGACGCGGAGCCGACCTCGTGTTCGCGATGGACGACGAGCCCCAGCGCTTCTGGGGCGTCGTGACCGGCGCGAACTGCGTGGAGATGGATCACGCATCGGTCGACTACCTCGCCCGGCGCCTGGCCAAGTCCGGCGTGAACCTCGTGCGCGTCCACAGCAAGGTCTTCGATGAGCAGGCATCCGATCCCGCCCGGATCGACCGCGACTACCTGGATAAGCTGCAGTACTTCGTTTACGCCATGAAACAACAGGGGATCTACACGGCCCTGTCGATTTACTTCCCGCTCTGGTTCGATGTGAAGCCGGGATACGGCCTGCCCGGATACGAGAGGACCGACAACAAGAAGCCGTATAGCCTGCTGTTCTACCACCCCCGCATGCAGGAGATATACAGGTCGTGGGCGAGGGGGCTGATGACCACGCAAAACCCGTACACGGGGATGCCGTTGGCCGATGACCCGGCCGTCGCTATCTACGAGATCATCAACGAGGACAACTTCTTCTGGTACAGTTTCAAGCCCGGCGACAACGTGCCTTACGAATGCCTTCAGGTACTCGAGAAGGAATTCGGGGCCTGGGCTGCCGGCAGGTACGGATCGCTGGAGAAGGCGTTCCAGACGTGGCAGCACCCGGACGAGCGGGACGACGCGGCTTCCGGCAGGGCGGGCCTGATGGACGCGTGGAATCTGACCGCGGCCGGGCTGCGTGCCGTGCCGAGGGCACGACGTCGAGCCCAGGACCAGGCGCGCTTCCTCACTGAGCGGCTGCGCGGCTTCTACGAGGCGATGCACGGCTGGCTGCGTTCGGAACTGGGCGTGCGCTGTCCCATTGTCGCCACGAACTGGAAGACCGCCGATCCCGCCGTGCTGGGCCCCCTGGATATCTATGCCAACACGGCGTGCGAAGTCCTGGACCGCCACGCCTACTGGGGCCCGCCACATGAGACGGACCGCTTCTACATGCTCGCCCCCGGTGACCGCTACCGCGACGAGTGCGGCCTGCTGTCGCCGTGGAACCTGCCCGTGCGCGAGACCGAATACGCCGACCGCCCGCAGATGGTATCGGAATACGGTTTCACGATGCCCAACCGGTTCCGCACCGACTCCGTTCCGCTGGCGGCGGCCTACGGCGCCCTGCAGGGCACGGACATCTACTGCTTCTTCGCGGTCGGCGGCCCCGGCTGGGACAAGATGCTGACGAAGTGGCCGTGCATGACGCCCGCCGTGCTCGGCCAGTTCCCGGCGGCCGCCCTCGCGTTCCGGCGTGGCTACGTGAAAGAGGCGCGACCCGTCGTCACGCAGACGCTCGATCTGGAGCAGCTTTTCCTGCTCAAGGGAACGGGCGAGGCCGGTTCCCAGAACCTGGACGCGCTGCGGGCGGCCGAGATGCGAGATGAGGCCCTCGAGGGCGGTTCGGCATCCGGGAGAACCGTGCAACTGATCCACTACGTTGGCCGCGTCCTGCGCCGATTCGGCTCGCCGGAGGGCGAGCCCATCGACGTGCCGGAGGGAGCAATCGACACGCAGTCGCGCGTCGTCCGCAGCTTCGACGGCGCGTTGCGCCTGGACCACGGTGCGGGCGTGCTGACGGTGAACGCACCCGAATGCCGGGCCGCGTCGGGCTTCCTCGGCAAGGCCGGGCGGATAGAACTGGGCGAGCTCGTCGTGGGGAGCGGAAACGACTACGGGTGCGTGATGCTGGTATCGCTCGACGGAGCGCCCATTAGTTCGTCGGGTCGAATGCTGCTGCAGGTGATGACGGACGAGACCAACTACGGCTGGGAGACGAAGGCGTCGGGCGAGCTGGTCGAGATCGTAGACGTGGGTGCGCCGCCGATCAACGTGAGGAAGATCGCCGGCCGCGTCAGCATCCGCCGGCCCGACGCGAGCGCAATCGAGGTCACGCCTCTGGACCCGAACGGCTATCGGCTCGGAAGGGACATCGATCCAACTGTCCTGGATGGTTCGCTCGCCCTCAACCTGGAGCCCGATGTACTGTACTATTATCTTCACGTCCCATGAGGTACCCCGGGCGTTGCATCCGCCTTCTCCGTCCGTTCACCACCAACGGCGACCGACGGGATCCCTGTAGCCTCGTAGAGAACCGATGACGAAACTCAACCTGAAGGTCATAGCGTGCGGCGTATTCCGCGAGGAACTCGCGCACGTCATCGCGAACAGCCCCTCGTCCGTCAATCTGCAAACAATGGACGCCGGCCTGCACGCGGTGCCCGATAAGCTGCGCCTGCAGGTTCAGGACGCCATAGACGGGACGTCCCGCAACGGCGGTTACGACGCCGTATGCCTGGCCTACGGCCTGTGCGGCAGGGGGACCGTCGGTCTGGTCGCTCGGGACGTGCCCGTTGTCATCCCGCGTGTGCACGATTGCATCGCCCTGTTTCTGGGGAGCCAGCGGGCCTACAGGGAGCAGTTCGCCCGCTATCCGGGGACGTTCTATTTCACTACCGGCTGGTACCGCTACAAGGCTCATCCGGAGGACCGACGCATGTCGACCGCCGGATGCTCAACGCCCCGGGAGCACCCGCACTTTGAGGAGTTCCGCGAGCAGTTCGGCGCGGAGAACGCCGCCTACATAGTGAACTTCCTGGAGAGCTGGCGGCGCAACTACCAGCGGGTGGTCCTGATCGATCACGGCTTCGTGACGCCCGAACACGAGGAGGCGACAAAGGCGCTAGCGCGCGCCGCCGGCTGGCGCTACGAGAAACTGCCGGGCGGGGTGACGCTGCTGGAGGATCTTCTCTCGGGTGAGTGGGACGAGGAGGTGTTCCTGGTGGTCCCGCCCGGCCATCGCGTGACTGCCAGCAGCGACGAGAAGATGATACATGCGGTGCCCGAAACGGACATCGAATTGGTCCCGGCCTCCGTGCCCCAACGCAGATCCGTGGTGTACGGTGACGGGCCCGGTGACGCCTCGGACCGGGGTGTCAGTCTGGGCATCGACGCGGGAGGCACCTACACGGACGCGGTCCTGTTCGACCTGGCGCGCCGCACCGTTCTGAGCAAGGCCAAGGCCATCACCACGCACGATGACCTCACGCGCGGCATCATGGAGACTCTGGACAGCCTGGATGCATCCCTGTTCGCCGCGATCAGCCGCGTTTGCCTCAGCACCACGCTGGCGACTAACTCCGTTGTGGAGGGACGCGGGCAGCGGGTCGGGCTGCTGCTGATGCCGTACCACGCCAAGTCGGCGGAGCGGGTCAAGACGCCGCTGCTGGCCTGTCTGCAGGGCCGCATGAACATACACGGTGAGGAAGAGCGCTCGATCTCACCCGAGGAGGTCGTCCGGGCCGCGGTCTCGATGGTTGAGGGCGGCGCCAGGGCGTTCGCCGTCAGTGGATACGCGTCGGTCCGCAATCCCGCGCACGAACTCGCCGTGCGCCGTATCGTGCTTGATAGGTTCGACCTGCCCGTTGTCTGCGGCCACGAGCTGTCGGCACGGCTGGGTTTTGTCGCCCGGGCTCATACGGCCGTGCTCAACGCCCGGCTGCTCCCGTTGGTGGCGGAGCTGTTCGACTCCGTGGAATCCGCGCTTGAAGCCCGCGGCATCGGCGCGCCGGTTTTCATCGTGCGGGGCGACGGCTCGGTGGTGCGCGACGCAGTGGCACGCGCGCGGGCGGTGGAGACAGTGCTGAGCGGACCCGCCGCAAGCGCGGTCGGCGGGCTGTTCCTCACGGGATCGAGGGACGCCCTTGTCGTCGACATGGGCGGGACAACCACGGACCTCGCCTTGCTGGAGGATGGCAGGCTCCACCTGAGCGAGACCGGCGCGAGGGTGGGCCAGTGGCGCACCAGCGTGGCCGCCGCGGACATCCACACCCACGGATTGGGCGGAGACAGCATCGTCCGCCCACAAGGGGAGGGCTGCGTCAGCGTCGGACCGCAGCGCGTGATCCCTTTGAGCTACGCGGCGACGCGCCGGCCCGAGGTGACCGCTGAACTGGCCTCTCTTCAGGTCCGGCAAGACACGCGCGGCGATCTGGCCCCTGAGCTATGTGACCTGTTCGTGCTGGTGAAGAGGGCCGACCCGAGTCGCACGAGCGAACAGGAGAGGCGCATACTCGATGCGCTCTCCGAGAGGCCGCGGTCCGGGCTGGAGTTGAGCGCCCTGTGCGACTGTATCTCGCCGCGATTCCTCCGAACCCAGCGGCTGGAGGCGGAGGGGTTCATACGTCGTTGCGGGCCGACACCCACCGACGCGCTGCACGTGCTGGGGCGTTACACGGAGTTCGACCGCGACGCGGCCACCGCAGGGATCCGGCTCGCGGCCAGATTCGCGGGGATGGGTGTTGAACCGTTCGCCGAGGCGGTCTGCGCGGAGGTGGAGCGGGAGCTGGCCCGGGCCGTGATGCGACGCGAGTTGTCCGCGCTGGACGGCGATCTGGCCGACGATGAGTCCACGTGGCGCTGCATGGAACTCGCCATTGCGCAATGTGAGCAACCGGGCGGCTTTGCCCTGTCTTGGGGACAGAAACGTCCGCTGATAGGAGTGGGGGCTCCGGCTGGCGCCTACCTTCCGGGAGCTGCACACCTGCTGAATGCGAGTGCGCTGATCCCGCGGCACGCCGAAGTGGCCAACGCCGTCGGGGCCGCCACTAGCGAGGTCGTGGTGTCCGGCAGCGTGTTTATCCGGCCTGATCCGGTTGGCGATTACGTTGTGCATGCGCCGGACCGCCGCTGGCGGGAAAGCGCCCTTGCGGAGGCGGAGGAGGTGGCCCGCCGACACCTGGTCGAGCACATCCGGCGCCGAGCAAGGCGCTACGGAACGGACGAAGACCGGGTGGCCGTTGACGTCTACTACCGGACGGCGCGGGCGAAGGACGGCAGCGACAAGCTGATAGAGGTTCAGGTCTCCGGCTACCTGGCGGGAACGCCCGCCGTGGTGTCTGCAGCGGACACCGGGGCCGGAGAATAGGTGGCCGGGGTCGACACAATGTATCCCCGACGGTTACGGCGTGTGCTGGTGGCAGCATTTGACTCGGGAGGGGGGGCAGGTATAATGAATCAGGACTCGATCGAGCCCGTATCCACCGATGGCCCCATCGTCCAGTGGCCTAGGACACCGGACTTTCGATCCGGCAACCGGGGTTCGACTCCCCGTGGGGTCACCAAGCAAAAAGGGCCTGCGGCGCATGCGCCGCAGGCCCTTTTCTTCCTCTACGCGGGAGTCTCTGGCGATCCATTCGCTCGCGGGGCATGTCATAGTGGCAGATAGCGCTCGCCAAACCGGGCAGGCTGAGATGACGCTCCAAAGCGGATGCCGGGCATCCTCAGGGCCTATCGCCGCCCCTCTCTGTCATGGTCTGCGCCATTATGGCACCATTTCGGGGCCGCCTCTGAGAGGCGCCAGAAGGCAAAGGGAAAGGGCGTGCCCGCGTCCGAGCACGCCCCTTCGGTGCAGCATCCGATCCGCATGCCGGCCGCGGATCAGTAGACCTGGGATTGCTCCACGTCGCGAAAGGCGTCGTCCAGCGATTCGTCAAAGCCGTCGGTGTCGCGATCGGTCAGGTCGACGGTCATCCCGTATCCGCCTCGCACCGAGATGTCGCCCGACTCGGGCACATAGCCCTGCCTTTCCTGGATCTCCTTACAGGTGATGCACAGCGAAGCGAACGGGCGCACCCTCAACCTGCGGGCAGATATAGAGTTATGACAACCTTCGCATACTCCGTAAGTGCCTTCGTCCAACTTCTGGAGAGCCCGTTCGATTTCCCGAATGGTCTCCGAGCCGGTCTCGGCGGACATGGCCGCCATGTAGTCCATCTCCCCATCCGATGCCATGTCCAGCAACTCGGTGGGATCCTCAAGACTGGTATTCTGCACGTTTCCGAGTTTCTGCTGCATGCTGTCGTTAATGCGAGACGCCAGGGCTCGCAGCTGCTTCTCGATCGCTTCCTTGCGTTCTTGCTTCATCTTTTTCGTTTTCATCTCTGTGTCCTCCATCCCAAACCACCCGTAACTGCCCCTTAGCTCATGCAAACGTCATTCCAAGCCAAGGAGCCTGCCCGCCGGAGTGCACAGAGGGGCTGGATCCTGCCGCCGGCGAGTTCTTTTGCCCGAGACCTTAGTGCTAGTAGGGATGCCCTTAGTTCACCGGATTCTGAATGAGTCGGTGGAGCACGGAGAGAAAAAACTTAGCGTTGCCTTGACACAAGGGAAGCGGCGGAGTAACATGTGTGGACGATGAGTCACCGGTAGCAGTGACGCGGTGGCTCATTTTTCTGTGCGACCGACGTGGAAGCGGCCGGACGAGTGGCGCGGCGGCTGAGAAGCGAAAACGCGAAAATCGTCGCGGGATTTGACAGGCAGGCTTCGGGTTGGTAACATAGTAAGACTGGACCGGGGGATCGGTAGGGTCGCGGGGCGACGAAGCATTTTCCTGACGGGAGAATGGTCGCTTCTGTTGACGGGCCTAGCACCGGTCGGTATAATAGACGTAATATGGATGAGTATGCTCTTTGACAGCTTGGAGACGGAAGGCGCACCAGACGCTTGAGAATGTGTCCGCCCTGCGAGAGCGGCGGCGGATCGCGAGCAACTGCCTTGCTGCCACGGTGCACGCAACGCTTACGAGTGCGTGCATGAGTACCAAGTAGAATACTCTGAGGGTATGATACTGGCTCAGAACGAACGCTGGCAGCGTGCCTTATACATGCAAGT
>CAZZNQ010000094.1:0-15127 GCA_964655775.1 uncultured candidatus Brocadiaceae bacterium
GTGACGATCACCTCAATTGTGTATCGCTTGCCTTCAGGAAGATTCAGGAAGACCCGAGCCGGCTGTCGCACACCGAAGTAGACGAGGACGTAGTCGTCACCGTGCTTTCCGGCGGCGGAAGAACTCCACGGCGATTTCCAGAGCAGAGGATCGAACCCGCCGGGCGGCCCTTCTTCCATCATCCGGCGCAAGAAGGCCAGTCGCGGTGGGCTTCCCCCATGTAGCACCCCGCCTTTGGACCACCACAGGATGTCCTCCGGGTGCAGGTAAGTTTCTCCGTGTCCGGCGTAGCCGCCGCCCACTGTCGCGACCCAGAACCGGTGGACCAACTCCCGGGCGCTTATGTTGCCCCAGCCGTGTTCTATGTTTCCCTCATAGCAGCACTCGTCGTCGACCACCGGCTTCCCGAACTGGCTGCGCCATTGCCGGATGCCGTCGGTATCGGCCTGCACGCTCGCGTGAGTGACCCACGGCTTGGTGTGATCGTACCATCTGCGGCAGTTATGAATTCCCCGGAGATGATGATAGGGATCGGTCTCGGCGATGATTCGGAAGAAGCGATCCCAGTCCGCATCGTCTTTCTCCTTCATCAGGTCCCATTCATTGGCAAGCGACCACCAGACGTTGCGGTAGGCGGAAAGACGCGCCACCACGTACCGTAGGTACCGGTCGTCGGCATCGGGCGGCATCCGGTCGAAGCCCCAGTGGCCGACGTCGTAGGGATGAAAGAGTATGAGGTCTGCCTCGATTCCCAGTTCGCAGAGGTCCGCGACTCGTTTCTCCAACTGCCGGAAAAAGGCGGGATTGAACCGTGTGAAGTCCCAGCCACCGGAAGGACCATCCTCGAAGGGATATAGATCGGGTTCGTTGCGGCTGAATTCATAGTGCTTCGGGAATACGCACATGCGGATCTTGTTGAATGGCGCGTCGGCCAGTGTCCGCAGCGTCTGCTCCTGCAGATCCTTGCTCTGGTGGATCCACGCGTAGCAGGTGGTTCCCAGCTCGTAGTACCACGTGCCGTCCTCGTACGCGAAATGGTGACGGTCGCGCACGCGAACCGGGCCGTGATTCCCCGCCGATGGACTGCAACAGGTAAAAGCGCCGGTCACACCTTCGAGCGCTTCCACGTTTGCGTAGGTTCGGTAGCTCCAATCGCCCTCAGTATCAGGCATGAAGCGCACTCGGAATGTCCCGTCACCATCGTAGAAACCGGCAGCCGCCACTTCACGGTGGCCGTGGCGGAAGGAGGCCCCGACCTGAACGTCCGTGAAAGGGTTACCCTCCAGATCCGCTTCGAGCTCGAGCTCGAACACTGCCCAGCATTCCACGGCACCGCGCGCATGTTTGTGCATTGGAGCTGTCTCCATGTGCTGATGAACTCTGTCTAACGTCCCGTGGGCATTGCCGAAGACCGCAGGCGTCAACAACTATGACGTGGATGGCACTCCCGCCGACACGCGACGAATTGTGTGCAGGCTTCCATACGCTCTAACTTACGAACTGAAAGGCATACAGCCGGGCGTTGCGCATGGAGACGCGCATCCGCATCGGCCTGCCGGCTGATTTCGACACGTTGCTCCCGCTCTTCCAGTTGACTATGTGGTGAGTGGAGTTCGTAACGATGCGCTCGCAATCATCAAGGGCGTGATCGGCCAGTCGGCAGTCCCACGTCGGCCGGTTGCGGACATCCAACAGCTCGACCTTCACCCATCCGCCTGCTCCGGTGTCCACGTTGAGCTCGAGCCTGCGACCGTTGTGCACCAAGGGGGGCGTTACGAACTCGCCGCCTCGGTTCCCGGCGTTCACTGACATGTAGCCGTCGAGCCTCAAGACATCGCGGTGTATGGAACCACAGTATTCCTCGATCGGGCAGCTTCCATACTGGCCCGGCTTCGCCCTGGCATGCCACTTCCGCATGTGGCTGTGATAGTGGTACAGACACTCCCCCTCGCGGATGACACCGTCACCAACGTAGTTCATGTGAACGCCTTCCGTGTCGAGGGGCAGCCTTATCCACGGCTGCCGGTCGCCGGGACGATCCCAGTGCACACCGTCGCGGCTCACTGCGAGATGGACCTCCAGGAGGTTCGGCCGGTGGTAGAAGGCCGAGAAGGGCATCAAATAAGCCCGCGCAGCGCAAGGATACTTGATCACCGGTTGGTTGTAGAAGTCCACGCCGTCCAGGGCTTCGACAGCGTCAGTGTGGGACACGGTCCTGCCTCCCGGCGCATCCGGATCGAAGCGCAGCCCGTCGCCGAATCGGTCGATCCATTCGCCGCTTCGCAGGTATGGCCCATCGGGCTTGTTCACATAGCTGTCCAACTCGTCGGGGCCGAGAACAATGCATTCAGGGGACAAGTCCGGCCAGCATTCGGGATTATCGGTCTCCAACCGACCAATCCGTCGCCCACCGGCATGGACGCGGAAGTAACCCACCCATCGGCCGATGGCGTCGTCCCAGAAGAAGATGTTCTGGGAATCCGCGAACTGTCGCACGACGGGGTGACCGTCGTTTGCGACCTCCCAATGGATTCCGTCGGCGGAGTATGCCAGCCTCATCTGGCATCCCTTGGGGAAGAACATCATCTTGTAGCGGCGCTCGGGCACATCGCTCTCATCCATCACAACGGTACCCAGCTCGCGTACCTCCAACTCCTGACCGTCCTCGAGGTACCGGGAGAACACGATGTTGTTCGCGCGGCTGCCCATGAACTCCACCGCCCCAAACTCCGGCTTGTGCCAATCGACGCCGTCATCGGAGACGGCACAGCATACGGAGTTGAGGAACTTCGTCTTGCCACTGGGCTTGAAGCCGAGAGTGGCCGAGCCCAGGTAGTACATTCTGTATTGCCGGGATGCCGGATCGCGCAGGACCGTACACCACGTGCAGGCAGTCTCGCCGTTCTCCCACGGCTTCTCCGCCTGGAGAGCCACGCCGCCGTCGGAGGGGGAGTGAACGACGAGTTCCAGGCCATTGACGGCGTCGAAGAACATACTGTCAAGAAAGAGCTGTTTTTCCGTACCGATTGGGATAGGGTCCAATGGCTTCTCCCGGGAGTCTCGATCGCTGTGATGACGCAGTGGTCAGCGCGGGCATGCAATCGGTCAGCGCTTATCGGCAGCACCCTCCGATCGTCGGGTTCCCGGCGGGAGCAGGGAATCCGTCTCCGCTCATTGCATAACCGGCAACAGGATGTAAGACGCGTAGTCTCCGCTGTGATAGACCGTCTGGTTTGCAGGCCTGATTGCGTCCGGGGCCGCCGTCCGGGTGCCTGTATTGAGATTTCGTTCCCACAGCGGGAACAGGCTGCTTGTCAGGTGCACCCGCACCCGGTGACCCGGTAGAAAGACGTTGCTGGTCGATTTCACGTCGATGTTGTACTCGCAGACCCCGTCGACTACCTGCGGGCGCGCGTTCAGATTGCTCTCGATCAGGTTGTACGCGGTGCCGTCCGGGTACTCGTCGCAGACCTGAACGACCCACTGCGTGCAAGGCACATCGGTCTTCGCGTAGAGTTTGACCATCAACGGGCCCGTAACATTCAGCGGCTCGGTGAGCGGTTCGCTACGGAAGACCAGAACGTCGCCGCGGTCGCCCAGCGAGCTCTGGTCGTGGGGGCCGATGGGCACGAGTGGGTTCTGCCGATACTCCGAGTTGCTGCAGCCAAGAGTCGGGCAGGGATCATCCGGATCGTATGTGTATGAACTGGGCTCCTCATCCCCTGGAGGGCGGGTCAAAAGACTTCCATGCCGGCTCCCCCCGGGCGCGCTGAAGTAGAAGCGCGTCTGCCTTCGATCGGCCGGTGGCCATTCGTCATACGTGCGCCACTCATTGATGCCCATCGCGAACATAGCAACCCGCGGCCCGGTCTGCTCGGAATCGCCCGCCAGTATCGGCTTCAGCCACTTGTCGACCTCTCCCTGCAAGTCATACGGCACCTTGCCAGCGAAGTCGCGATCTCCCATCACTCGCCCGAGGTGATCCGTCACGTCCAACACCAGGCGCACGTTCGGGCTCGTGCTGAACTCCAGCGCCGCCAGGTAATGCAAGGTCTGGCGGTCCGGATATCGGTCATACCATCCGCCGTACGTGAACATCGGTATTCCGATGCTCTCGAACTGCTCCCGGGCGCGCTCGGCGCTCCAAACCTGGTACTCCCACGGCTCATCCGCCACCACCTCTGCTGCCACGCCCGGTGCCGCTTCATCGACGCGCGCGTCTTCCTGGCCGTCAGACAACTGCATCGCCAGATACTCGTCCCATGTGCTGAGGGGCTTGAGTCTGCCCAGTTCATACGCGTCGTAGGGCTTCAGGCCCAAACCATGCACCTGGGGAACGATGGCCACCAGGTGCGGAGGATTGGCCTGAGCGGCGCGAACGGCCGTGATCCCCCATTTCGACTTGCCGCCCATTACCACCTGCCCGTTGCACCATTCCTGCCTGGCAGCCCACTCCACCACGTCATAGCCGTCTTCGACATCGTTAATGTACGACGGACTGGACCGGTAGTCCGTGCCCACGCAATGGTAACCCATCGCATGCCATCGGTCTTTCTTCCAGCCGGTCCAGCCGTGGAAATGGGGGCCCGCACCACGCATCATGATGACCGGTCGGGCGTCGTCGCTTCCCCGGTGGAGAGTGCCCTTCAGCGTCGCCCCGTCACGCAAAGGTATCTCGAGCGGCTCCAGGCCATAGCCTTCGGGTCCTGCCGGCTCGTGGCTTCTGCTGTCAGATGCGTGGTTTCCAGTCAGCCCGCCGGCAACGAGCAGGCCCAGCAGGGCTGTTGCCATCCATAGGTTCATGTCCGCAGCTCTTCTCGATGCACAAAGCGGGTTCTCCGCGAGTCTTGCTCTTAATCGCGCCGCATATCCTTAAGATGGTACAACCATCCTTCGGGATTGGGCCGGGCTGCGGGCCGCTCCGCGATGCCCGATGAGCGGCCTCACTGTCGAGCTTGGCCCGATTGTATCCCCGGGGGACTGCCTCTGCCAGCGTGCGCGCCGGCACGAGCTTCTGGACATCTGCAGCACAGCGATCGAGGGCTACTGAGCGCAGCAGACTCCTCTTGCGTCTTCAGCTGACCGTCTGATAGTATCCCGTCCGCTCGCGCTTCTTCGCTTGAGGATATGGACCGTGGCAGATAACGGCGGGATACCGGATTGGGTGACCTATCCGGATGAAGAATGGCAGACGATCTCACCGGCCAAGGCCGGACTGGACCCGCTGGGGTTCCAGCAGTTTCTGGACGCCAACCCCGTTCGGGCAGGAGCTTGGGAGGGCGAAGAGCACGCCGACAATCGCTGGGGTGGGGCGCTTGCGCGCGGGGGATACCTGGTGCACACCTGGGGCGATCCGGACTATGCATTCCAGACGGCGTCCTGCGGCAAAGCGTTCACGTGGGCCGCGCTGGGACTCGCTGTTGGTGCCGGATTGCTGGACCCGGACGAGCCCATCCACAAGACATGGACGGGCAAGGGTCATCTTTCCCATCCGCACAAATACCTGAATGCCGGCCACCACCGGACGCTCACATGGCGGCATCTAGTAGGCTTCGGGAAGGATACCTACGAGCATCTGGGCGGCTTTCCGGTGACGAACGGCTACTACTGGCGGCGAGGTTCGGCCGAATACAGCGCGGACACTGCGGCGAAAAATATCCCTGAATGGGCAGCCTGGACCGGCGATCCCGCCTACGACAACTACGCGCACGTCGAACCGGGCACGCAGGGGTGCTACAGCAGCGGCGGTTTCTGGCGCCTTTCCCAGGCACTTACCGCCGTCTGGGGGCGCGACCTCAAAGAGGTGCTGGACGATCTGCTGTTTGCAGAGATGGACATCCCCGCCGACCGATGGGACTGGGTTCCTGGGCGCGTGGTGCACGAGACGCGCGACTGGTATCCGGACATGCCGGGCTATGGCGATTTCCTCGATCCTCCTTACGAGATCGACGGCCATCCTGTGCGAGGAGGAGGTGGCTGGGCCGTCATGAGTGCGAAGGACCTGGCGCGGTTTGGCTTGCTGGTCGCGACCGAGGGCATGTGGCGCGGCCGGCGGCTGATCCCCGCCGAATGGATTCGGGGGCATCGTGGTGGTAACGGCAGCGAAGTCGCTGGTGAGAGCCGCCAATACACGTCCTTCGGGCTGGTAACCGCGCAGGGCAGGCCGTATCCCGTTCCCGGAGACCTGTTCAGAGGGCCGGCCACAGGGCCTGCGAAGGGGGAGTCTTGTCGGCCTACCTGATTCCCTATCTCAAGCTGCTGGGTTGGGTGCTTGCTCCGCTTGGTCTCGGCTATGCGCTGCGGCGGGCTGGTGCGCCCAAGAGAACCTCGCGGGGTCTTTTCCTCTTCGCCCTGTTAGGCTGTCAGATGCCCATAGTCCTGCTGGCCGTTTGGGTTGCGGAAATATCCAAGGGGGCCCGATACCTGCCTCTTATGACCCTGGCGGGGTGGATCGTCACGGCGGGTGTCGCCCGACTTGTCAGTGGTATGATGGACCACGGGCCCCGTCGGCGTGGTGCGTTCATTGTCTCGATGGCTCTCAGCAATCATGGGTACACGCTGCTGGGGCTCATCGCCCTTGTGCTGTTCGGTCAGGCCGGCATAGCGCAGGCGACCTACGCGCAGGCGCTGGTCGTGCCGTTCCTCGTGCTCGTGTGCTTTCCGATCGGCCGGTTTTACGGCCGTGGGCACGGGCAGATGTCCATGCGATCTGTGATTCTGGACACACTCAGGGACCCCAGAAGCCTGCCTCTGGCTGCTATGATCGCGGGCCTGGCGTTGCAGGCAGGTGGGGTGCCGCGTCCGGCGTGGTGTGCGCGCGTGCTGCGCGTTCTGGTGTACGCCGGCACAGTCACTTCGGGTATGGCGGTCGGGTTCCTGCTACGGAAGCTGGATATGACGCTGTTCGTGCGGGAGAACGTCTTCAGTTTCGTCTATCGCTCGACCGTGTACCCATTGATGTTCTTCCTCATGGCCAGGCTGGCGGGACTCAACCATACCGACACCTGCATCCTGGTCCTGTTCGGCCTCGTTCCCTGTGCGCTTTTCGCCAGCCTGGTTGCGGACTTCTTCGACCTCGACACAGATCTGACCAGCAATATGTTCCTGATCGGCACGCTGCTGTTTCTGTTGGTCACGTTGCCCGTCTACGTTGCGATCGCCATGTAGGGGCGAGGAATAGCCACTTCGACGCCCTCGCCTGTTCGCCGGCGCAGCAACATGTTCCTGCACAGGCTCACGCCGAGAAAAAGCAAGCGAGTGACGCCGGTGAAAGTGACTCACGGGCATTATCCGCCCTGGCTGAGGCGCGTCTCCTCCTCGCCACCCAGAAGCCGATCGGCCTCCTTGAGCGCCTCGATGACGCGCCGGGGAGACGCGTGATCTTGGAGGGCGTCAACAAGCTCCTCTTCGGAGACTTCGCCGCGCACGAGTCCCTCCGCTTTGTGGCCCGGCAGCCAGGAGCCGCCGTTGCCCAGCAGATTGTAGCGGGCCCTGGCGAACTCGATCATGTCGAACGCCTTGGCCACGTTCCAGAGCCTGAGAATCACCGACAGGTTCATCTGCCCGGGCGTCTCTTGCCACTTCGGCAGGTTTCGGTCCCATGAGGCGACCCAATCGCCGCCCAGGACGCGCTCCATCTCGTTGTCCAGCCGCCCCGCAACCTGCATGACCGTCCCCCGCTTCTCGTCCCACGCGTCGACGGCTGCTACGTGCTCGTCCAGGTCGGACGGGCGGGACGGACCGATGCTGAGAGTGTGCACCTTGCCCGACGACAGCGTCCAGAGATCGTTGAACTCCATGGGCGTAAGAGGCTTGCAGAGCTGGACCAGTTTGTCGGGCGGGTCGTAGAGCCGGCCCCCCTTGTCGCACGGGCTGATGATGAGCACACCCATGTCGAGCCGCTCGGCCGCCTCGATGGCCGGCCACTTCCGCTGGTTGATGTAGTAGTAGTGAAGGTTCACGTAGTCGAAACGTTCGGTCTCGACGAGTTTGCCTATCAGGTCGGCGTCGCCATGGCTCGAGAAGCCGACGAAGCGGACCTTGCCTTCGGCCACGAACTGGCGCGCCATGTCAACTATGCCGAGATCGATCGCCTGATGATATGACGCGTCGTCATTGATGCCGTGGATCCCAAGGAGGTCCACGTGGTCGAGACGCAGGCGCGCAAGCGAATCCTCGAAGTTCCTCCTGAACTCGGCAGGATCATCGCACAGGCCCACCTTTGTCTGGACGAGTAGCTCGTCGCGAGGAAGCGCAGGGAGGATGCGGCCGAGCTGCTTCTCGCTGGTTCCGTAACCGCGAGCCGTCTCGATGTGGTTGACGCCGCTCTCGAAAGCGTGGCGGATGCAGGCCTCCAGGTTGGCCTGACTCTCATCCGATATCTCGTCGTCGGCGTTCCAGGATTGCTGGTAGCGCATCCCTCCGCACGTGATCGCCGGCATCTGAAGCTCGGTGCGCCCGAATCGGCTGTACCGCATTTGATCTCCATGTGTCCAAGGTCTGCTCCGGACTGGATCGCGCAAAAGACGCAGGGCTAGGCTATGCGGCAGGCGCCCGGCCGTCAAGCGGTTAGGGACGGCGTTGGCACACGTTTACATCGACCAGAGATCACGATCGCGCTGATGATCGATGATCCGGTCCCTTGAGGCAACAATGTCCCGGCTATTCGACGGCCATCCTGAGGGTGCCCGGACGTCGCCGCCCACCCGTTTCGCGTACGCTGGCGTCGACACAAGCCCCTGGGTAGAATGCGTCCCTGTGCCACATTCCTGCCAGCGGAGAGTGCCGATGTCCCTGCCCGTGACCGCATTGCCCGAAGGCCTGCTCGGTACGGCCAGACGCCTTCGCGAAGACCTCCACCGCCATCCTGAACTCGGCTACCAGGAGACGCGCACCGCCGGCGTCATCGCCGAGTCCCTCCGTGAGAGCGGCCTTGAGCGCGTCACCGAAGGCGTCGCCGAGACCGGCGTCGTCGGACTGCTCAAGGGAGGCCGCCCCGGCAAGACCGTCGCCCTCCGCGCCGATATCGACGCCCTCCCTATCGTCGAGGAAACCGGGCTGCCCTACGCGTCGGAGAACGAGGGCGTGATGCACGCCTGCGGACACGACGGTCACACGGCGATCCTGCTGGCCGTCGCCCGGCTGCTCGCCGGCATGCGCGACGACATCGCCGGCAACGTCAAGTTCCTGTTCCAGCCGGCCGAGGAGGGCGGAGCCGGCGGCGAGAAGATGGTGCAGGAGGGTGTGCTCCGCGATCCGGACGTCGACGGCATATTCGCCCTGCACTGCGGCAGCCAGATAGAAGCCGGCAGAATCGAGGTCAGCCTAACGCCCAACGCCGCCGCCAACGGGTTCGCCATCAAGATCATCGGCAAAGGCGCCCACGGCTCCAAGCCGCACCTGAGCATCGATCCCATCATGATCGGCACGCAGATCATGACCGCCGCGCAGGCGCTGGTCACCCGCGAGAAGGAACCCGATCGCCCCCTGGTCCTCAGCTTCTGCGCGTTCCACGCCGGCACCAAGAGCAACATCATCCCCGCCTCCGCCGAGATCCTGGGCACCATCCGCGCCATGGACATGGAGACGCTCACGAAGGTTCGCGAGGGCCTGAGGCGCATCGCCAACGGCGTCGCCGGCATGATGCGCGGCACGGTGGAGGTGATCGACCACGAGATCTACCCGCCGGTGGTCAACGACCCGGACATGGTCCAGCTCGTGCGCGACGTCGGCGCCGAGCTTCAGGGCGAGGGCAGCGTCGGCACCCCGGCGGAGCAGTCTATGGGCGGCGAGGACTTCGCCTTCTATCTCACCGCGCAGGGCGGCGTGCCCGGCTGCATGTTCCGGCTGGGCGTGGAGACCGACGAAAACCTGCACACCTCCAGGTTCGACTTCGGCTCAAAGGCGCTCGACACCGGCATCCTCATGATGACGAACTCGGCCCTGCGCTTCCTGCACGGCTGATCCGCTCGGCCGCGTCGACTGCGACTCGAAAGGGGGCTGCGACATGGACCTGGATCTGCTGATAGTCGGCACCGGACCCGCCGCGTCCCGCGTGGCCGAAAGCGTTCCCGACGGCTGGCGGGCCGCCATCTGCGACGCCCGAACCTTCGGCGGCACCTGTGCCCTGCGGGGCTGCAACCCGAAGAAGGCCCTCGTGTCCGCCGCCGAGACGGTCGACCGCGCCCGGCGTATGCGGGGCAAGGCGTTCGCCGATCCGCCGCCCGTTCTCGACTGGCCGACCGTCGTCAACTTCAAGCGATCGTTCATTGACCCCGTCCCCGAAGCCAAGCGCGCGGCCTTCAGAGACCGCGGCCTGGCGCTGCTGGACGGCGCCGCCCGCTTCACCGGGCCCAACGCCGTGCTCGTCGGCGAAACCGAGGTGCATGCGGACCGCATAGTGATCGGGGCCGGGGCGCGACCGGTTCCGCTCGGGATTCCCGGCGAGGATCTGGTCACCACCAGCGCCGAATTCCTCGAGCTGGACGATCTGCCCGAGAGCGTCCTGTTCATCGGCGGCGGCTACATCTCGTTCGAGTTCGCGCACGTCGTCGCCCGGGCCGGTCGAACGGTCACCATCCTGCAGCGCGGCCCCCGCGTGCTCACGGCGTTCGATCCCGACCTGGTCGAAAAGCTGCTGGATCGCACGCGCGGCCTCGGCGTCCGGATCGTCACCGACGCCGAAGCCCGCGGCGTCGAGCGAACCCGGTCCGGCCGGCTTCGCGTCACCGCCTTAAAGGACGGTGAAGACATCGGCTTCGACGCCGACCTCGTCGTGCACGGCGCGGGCCGCGAACCGAACCTGCAGGGGCTGGACCTGGAGCGGGGCGGCGTGGACTTCGGCCCGGACGGCGTCGCCGTGGACGAGTTCCTGCGCAGCACCGGCAACCCGTCCGTATGGGCGGGTGGCGATGCCGCGGCGAACGGTGTGCCGATGCTCACGCCTGCCGCCAACGCCGACGGCCGGGCGCTGGCGCACAACCTGCTCCATCCGGATTCGCCCCGCCGTCCCGATTATCGCGGCCTCGCGGGCGCCGTCTTCACGGTTCCCGCCCTGGCGGCCGTCGGCCTGCTGGAGGATGAGGCGCGGGAGCACGGGCTGGACTTCGAGTCCCGGTGCGCGGACCTGACCGAGAAGAACTCCGTCCTCAAGGTCGGCGAGACCCACGCGGGCTCGAAGATACTGGTGGAGCGCGGCACGGGCCGCATCATCGGGGCGCACATACTCGGTCCGGACGCGGCGGAGGTGATCAACGTCTTCGCTCTGGCGATCCGCTTCGGCATCTCGGCGGACGACCTGGAGACGATGCCGTTCGCCTTCCCCACCTTCGTGAACGACGTCCACAGCATGGTCGCCGGCATCACCCCCTGCGACCTGTGATACCCCGGCCCGCTGGTCGGCCTCGGGCACGTAGGCGTTGCCGGCGGCCGGTTTCTCGATCCGCGACAGAAAGGGCACAGCGGCGATTCCTACAAGTGCGCGACGATAGCCTGGATCGCCAGCACGCTGATGACAAGCGAAGCACGCAACCTCGCACGCCGAAGCCGGCTGAGAGCGACGGCGACGGCCCCGATTGCGCAAGTCAGCGATATGACCGTCGCCGGCAGGACCGGAATCCAGGCACACAGCCATGCGGCGGCCACCAGGACCCACGCCCGCGTGAGCGTCGGTCCGGATTTGCTCGTCCCGGCCTGGCTCGGCCCGACCCCGCCGGCCTCTACCTCCTGCGGATGCCCCATGCGGACCATGACCTCGTCCAGGTTCAGCCCCCGCACCCACATGACCAGACCGTTCAGCCGTCTGCGGCGGGCCAGGAAACGAAAGAGCTTCTCTCTATCCTCAGCGCTGGGTGCGGCTAACTTGCCCATGGCACGTCTTTCCACAAAGACGCCGGCTATCCACCCGGTGGCCAGGCACCCGACGGCATACTGGAATCCGGCGGCCAAGTCCGTGCACAGCAGAAACACCCGCCGCTCCCACCAGGCAAGAGACGGCTCGAAGGCGACAATAGCGCTCGCGAAGAGCGCCACGAGCACCCAGATCGCGAAGAAGAGCGCGTCAAAGCCGTAGACGGGCCCAAGGCGCTGCCAGCAACTGGGGTCGTCTTCTGTCAAGATGATCTCCTCCGCGTGCCCTGTCTCACTCAGTTGGGAATCTCCGGCCTGATGCACTACCACGCCACGGGCATCCGCCGCAAGAGCGGAGTGGCCAGGGGCACCCCGCGCCCGGCCTCCCACGGCACCGGTGTGCGCAGCCGCCAGGTGCGCGCCGCCGCCGACAAAAAGCGCCTGGCCCGAGCACAGAAAGACTACGAACGACTTGTCGAAGAAAGGGAAAACTCCCCCCGGAACCCGAAAACGACTTGACACAGACATCGGTACTCATAGTATACAGTGCCCTGGCCTTCGACGGTAAGCTCGGTGCGCTGCCCGCCTTCTCCGTAGGCATAGGCCACCACCGTGCCGCGCGGGTCGTGCCGGGACTGGCAAGCGCCCTGAACGATGACTGAGCGTCCTATTGATCCATCCGCTCGCGCAGGATCGCGACCACGTCATCGCGAGAGTACTGCTGGGCGATGAGCAGCGGGGTGAGATTGCCCCGGCCTCGGATTTCCGGATCGGCGCCCGCCAGGAGCAGCGCCTCGACTCCCGCCGCATTGCCGTCTGCGGCAGCCCAGTAGAGCGGCGTCGAGCGATCGTCGGCCCTGCTGTTCGGATCGGCCCCGGCCTCAAGCAGAACGGCAAGGACGTCCACCTTCTCGACCTGCGCCGCGAAATGCAGCGGCGTCCATCCACTCCCGGGGACTGCGTAGTTCGGATCCGCTCCGGCCCGGATAAGCACGCTCACGACCTCCGGCTGAGGCTTGCCCGCTGCCAGAAGAAGGGGGGTACGTCTTTCATCGTTTGGGGCGTCGACCTGCACCCCTCGCGCCAGGAGCAGTCGCACGGTCTCCGGATTGCCGCTCTCCGCTGCGCAGTGGAGCGGCGTCCGGCCGTGGTCATCTTCCTTACGGGGGTCGGCCCCGGCATCCAGCAAGAGCTCTGTCATGCGTGCGTCGCCTCGCCCGGCGGCGGCATGCAGGGGAGTCCACTCTCCGTGGGTCTGCGCGTCCGGATCGGCACCCCCAGCCAGAAGCAACAGCGCCACTTGATCGTGACCCTCCTGGGCCGCGAGGTGCAGCGGCGCCAATCCGAAGGAGTCCGACGCGTCTACGTCCGCCCCGGCCTCGATCAGCAGGCGCGAGGTCTCTTCTCGTCCCGACTGTGCCGAGAAGTGCAGCGGGGTCTTCTGCCATTCATCCCTGGCGGCCACGCGTCGATTGTCCCCTCGCAGCAGCTCCTTGACAGTATCTGTCTCCCCGAGCCCAGCGGCCACGTGGATGTCAGTCTCTGAGCCCAACTCACGAAGGACGGTGGCCGTTTCACGGTTCCCGGCAGTGAGCAACGCGACGTGCAGGGCATTGGAACCCCCCGAGCTTCGGGCGTTCAGATCGGCGCCGTGGTCAGCCAGGACTCGGATAACAGCAGTCGACCCGTTCAGCGCCGCCTTGTGCAGTGGGGTCCAGCCGTGGACGTCGTCCCTGGCGCCGAGCTCTGCTCCCATCTCAATCAGCAGCAGCGCAACCTGCGGATCGCCGAATCCCGCTGCGAAATGCAGCGGCGTCTCGCCTGCGACGTCACGGGCATTGATTTCGGCGCCGGCCGCCAGGAGAATCTGGACCAGTGTGAGACGGTTGCCTTCGGCGCCGGCGGCAACGTGAAGGGCCGTCCGCCCGAACCGGTCACGAAACCCGGGAGTCGCACCGTGAGCCAGCAGGAGGGACGCCGCAGCAACCTGCCCCTTCTCAACTGCCCACTGCAGCGGCGTCATACCCAGCGAGCCCCACGCGTCCACGTCCATGCCCGCCGCCAGCGCGGAACGCATCCGTTCAAGGTCGCCATCGGAGGCCGCAAAGCAGAGAGGATCGTTCGGGCGCGCTGGAACCACATGGGCTGACTGTCCCTCCGGGGCTAGTGACCCAGCCCCGGCTGCGCCCGGCGGATTCCTCTGCCCTGAATCCCCGCAACTGACCAGGAGGGGAACCGACGCCAGGAGCATCAATCGCAGAGCGACCGCCAGTGAAGCGGAGAATCGGGCAGGATCGCACATCGCGCCGTTGCACGACGAACTGCCGGGTGTGGGAGCGTCGTTGCGATCGTGCATGACTTCACTCCGAATCCATCCGAGCCGGGAGCTCCCAGTTGCGGGCATCATCCGTACAGACCGCGTCGCGCTCCGCAACTGCTTGCTGCCCCGTCTCGTCTAGCCAGAAGGCTGTCAGTGCGCCCGCCCCAGGTGCGTCCACATTGTGAATGCTAGGCACCACCACCTGAACTCGGCATAGGAAGGCCGATGTGTTGGGATGAGGCACCTGCAGTCTGAACTCCTCATCGCCAGCAGAGACCGATATCTCCGTCTCCCACTTGTACCTCGGCGTCAACACAGGGCCGCACAGCCTCCATCCAAGACTCCACCGTCTCTTCCTGACCCTCTGCACCTGGTACCGGACATAGTGACAGTCGTAGACGCAGCGGACATTGCAGAAGCCAACCTGCCAGCCCAGCCCACCAGATCCCTCAACGCTCCTGCCAATGGGCTCGTTCCTCTTGTAGGTACAACTGGTAAACTCCCTGTAATCGACAAGAGTGACTACCTTCAGGCCACGGGGGTCCGTGATTGCAGAGGGGCGGCTCCCCGAGTACGCATAGCGGTGCACATCTCCCCTATCACGGTCCCGGTTAGCAAACCGCCCCAGCTCGGACGTGTACTGCCGTGCGATGAAGTGGTAGAGGCCGGGATCGGCGTCCAGGGGTTTGCCGGCGAAGCGGTAGGGGTTACTGAAGGCCTCGCTGGCGCTGCGGGCCACTCCGAAGGCATCATACGTGTAGCTGTTGGCGACGGCCGCCGATGAATCCAGTAGATTCCAGTTCGTGCCGACCTGGTCGGCCTCGGGCACGTAGGCGTTGCCGGCCGCCGACTCGATGACAGTGATGTCGCCGACGCTGTCGATCCCGCTCGGGCTCTCGCCGTGGACCTGTCGCTGCTTCAGCGTCCCCACGTCGTCCTCGGTCTTCAGCACCCGGATGC
>CAZZNQ010000095.1:0-15085 GCA_964655775.1 uncultured candidatus Brocadiaceae bacterium
GGTCCCGTGCGCAGGGCCGCCTTGCGCGTTCGCGATCTTCTGGAAGACCTCGCCCTCGTGCCGTTCGCCATGCTTACCGGTTCGCGTGGCGTGCACGTGGTGGCGCCGCTCGCGCGCCGACACGGGTTCGACGCCGTGCGCGAGTTCGCGCAGGACGCGGCCGAGGTCCTGGCCCGCAGTCACCCGAACGAACTGACGACTGAGCGGCTGAAGAAAGAGCGGGGCGGGCGTCTTTTCCTCGACACCGCGCGGAATGCCTACGGGCAGACGGCGGTTCCGCCGTATGCCGTCCGCACGCGCGCCGGCGCGTCGGTCGCGACGCCGGTGCGGTGGGATGAACTGGGTGATCCCTCGCTGACCTCAGATAAGTACACTATGCGTAACATCTTCCGTCGGCTCGGCCAGATCGATGACCCGTGGGCCGGCATCATGCGGCACGCCCGGTCGCTGGGCAAGCCGCGCAAGCGGCTAAAGGCGATGCTCTCGGAGTGCGAGGACGGGTAGGAACAGCTCAGCCGTCGCTCCTCAGGAAGCAATGTGGGTCGAGTTCGGCGAACGCGTCGCGGCCCAGGCCGTCTGCCACCGCCAGACAGCCGCCGCAGACCGCGCGCAGGTCACAGCCGTCGCACGCGAGCGAGCCCCGGCGGTATCGGGCCGATGCCTCGCTGTCGTAGATATCTTCGAGCGCTTGCTCGAAAACGTTGCCGACGAGTGACGGGAACTTCCTGCACGCGTGGACCTGTCCGTCCGGCAAAACCGCCAGAAAGTTGAACGCCGCGCCGCAGCCGTGACCCGTGCATCCGCCGAACGTGCCCCGCCCGTGGCGGTGCAGCACGATGTTGATCAGGTTGTCCTTGAACCCCAGGATCGGGTTGTCGTCCGCCGCCCGCACATAGGCTTCGAGGAATCGCTCGTAGTCCCTCCGCGAGGGCAGCGCAAGATCGGCGCCCTCCCCCACGGGCGAGAGCCGGTTGAATGTGAAGCTGTCCGCCTTGTCCCGGAGGATGTCCGCCAGCGGCAGCACCTGTTCGACGTTGTCGGCCGTCAATGTCAGCATCACGCCCGAGGGCACGTTCAGCTCGCGCAGCAGGTCCAGGAACTCCATCGTGCGGTCGAAATGTCCGGTGCCGCGGATGTCGTCGTTGTGCTCCCGGAGCCCCTCCAGGCTCACCTGAAAATAGCGGGGCATCTGTATCTCGACGAGCGCCTTCACGCGCTCCCGCGGCGTCGGGTTGCCCAGGATCGAGGTCGTGAACCACCGATCTGAGGCGGCCTGGTAGAGTTGCTCGAAGTGCGGATACATGAAAGGGTTGCCGCCGGTGAAGCTCACGTGCCCGCGCACGTTCTTGTTGCGGCACAACGCCACCACGTCGTCCAGCACCTTCAGGCCCTGCTCGGCCGTCATCGGGGAGCGCCGGGAGCGGTCGTAGCAGTGCTTGCAGTGCAGGTCGCACGCCTGCGTGATGTGCCATTGGAGAGTGAAGGCCCGGGCAGCGTCCTTCTCATCGTCGCCGACGGCTATCTCCGGATCGCGTCGTATTCGCGATGGCGGGCCGATGAGTATCCCATCCTCCGCCGCCGCCCGCAGGACGCCGTCAACGGCCTGCGGCGGCAGCCCGCCCAGTTGGGCCGCTTCGTCCGGGCTCACGCCGTCCGCCACCATCTTCACGGCCAGCAGTTCCTCGTTCTTCGCCGGGCGCGCGCGGGTCTCCCCGGTCCGCACGTCCCGCCAGACCAGCACCCACTGCTCGCCGGGCTCCGGCGAGGCCCCCGGGTCGTCCACCAGCGCAGTCAGCCTCCAGTTCAGGTGCAGCACCTGGAGGGTCGGATTCAAGTCATAGGTTTCGGACCAGCGCGCGACCGCCACATCGTCTTCTTGTGCCCACCACAAAGCCCGCTCCAACTCCGCCAGCTCGGCCGCGAACGGCGGAACATCTGCTCGGCTACGCACCACCTCGGGCAGCGTCTGCGGGTCGTCTCCACAGTCCGCCGCGACAGCTTGCCAGTCGTTACCCAATGCCTTACGGCTGGCCGGGAAGACACCGCCGAGTCTGCGCTCGGAGTTCTCCATGCGCGCTTGGTCCGTTTCCGCGGATGCGGCGGAGGAGACGGCTCGTCGAGCCCTCTCCTCCACTCAGTCCGCCTCAGGCGTGTCCTTCAAGGTGCGCGACGCGCACACCCGGTTGACGGCGGCACGGCTACTCCTTGTCGGTGCTGCCGCCGCAGGAACCCTGACCGCATGATCCCTGTCCGCAGGAATGGCCTTCCTGGACAGTGTGGTTGCATGAGCTGCCGCAACTGCCCTTACTCGCACAGCCGCTGCTGGTGAGCGACACACCCGCGAGAAGCCCCAGCATGCTCAGACCCGCCAACGCCTTGGCAATATCCCCTTTTTTCAAGGACCTGCCTCCCGAATGAAGAAAACGCAGGACTACTCTCGCCGCCCGGTGTTGCCCCCAGAGCGGCACCTCAATCCACAATAGCGGCGCACCCCCGCCCTGTCAATCCCAAAACTCGGCCGCGTAGCATCGTGGTCGCCGGACTGTGGCGGCGCCGTCCACCTCGACCCCACACTTGACATTCTCGACGCCCCCCGATACCGTGGCCGAGAAGAAGCAAACGCATTTCTCTGTCGCCGATCGTGGGGGAGTTGCCCGGGCATGGATATTGATGCGCTGGAGGCGGGAGAGATCGTTGCCGACGCGGTATTCCTCGTTGCGCAGGCATCGCTCCAGGTGGACCGGCGGGGGCAGAACTACTACAACCTTGTGCTGAACGCCGAGGGCGGGCGCCAGATAGACGCCAAGGTCTGGTCGGACAACATCGGGGCGCCGATCGAGGCCGGTACCGGCCTGGAAACGCTGGCCCGCGTGGACGAATACCGGGGCAAGAAGCAGCTCAACGTCCAGCGCTACCGTCTGCTCTCACCGCAGGAATACGACCTTTCGGCCTTCGTCCGAACGGCCGACGTGGACCCGGACGCGGCCTTCGACACGCTGTTCAACTGGGAGTCCGACGACTACACCAATCCTTACCTGAAACTCCTGATGGCGGAGTTCCACGGCAACGGGTCGTTCGCCGAGCAGTTCAAGACCAGCCCGGCCGCCAGCTTCCACCATCACAACTACTCCGGCGGCCTGGTCGAGCACACGCTGGACGTCTGGACTCTGGCGGAGCGGATCGGCGGCCTCTATCCGGACCGGCTGGACCGTGACATGCTGCTGGCGGGAGCCGCCCTGCACGACGTGGGCAAGACGCGCTCTTACCGCCTGGTGGCCGGCATCAGCGAGCGGACGGACGTGGCGGAGCTGTTGGATCACGTCTTCGTGAGCGCGTCGATGGTCAGCAACGTGTGGGACAGCGCGGTGCGGCCCGCCGTGGAGGCGAAGCGGATGGGCGAGGTCGCGCAGTGCAAGGCGTTGCTTCTGCACATTGTGCTGAGCCACCACGGCAAGATGGAATGGGGCTCGCCGGTGCTGCCGAAGACGCCGGAGGCGCTGCTGATCCACTACTGCGACAACATCAGCGCGACGATGCATTCCAGCTTCGAGGCAATCGAGGCCATAGGTGACGGGCAGAAATGGACGGACAAGGTATACATAATGGACCAGGCCCGCAAGCTCTACGTGACCGGCGGCGCTTTGACAGGGGACGGTGACGCACAGCCTGAGTAAGTCGGGCCGGCGACAGACAGCACTGGGCAGGGGGATGTGGGCGTGAAAGTCTCCGTTGTGATGCCGGTCTATAACGAGGCGAGCACCATCGAGGAGATCGTCTCGCGGGTGGAGGAGGTCCCGGTCGAGAAGGAGATCGTGGTCGTTGACGATTTCTCCACTGACGGCACCCGCGACCATCTTCAGAGAATGGCCGATGCCGGACGGATCGAACTCGTGCTGCATGAGGCGAATGCCGGGAAGGGGGCTGCGCTCCGCAGCGGATTCGCCCGGGCCGGGGGTGACGTCATCATCATCCAGGATGCCGATCTCGAATACGATCCCCGGGAATACCCCATCCTGCTGGAGCCAATTCTCGACGGCCGGGCCGACGTGGTGTACGGGTCCCGTTTCCTCGGCGGGCCTCACCGCGTGCTGTATTTCTGGCATTACCTGGGCAACAAGCTCCTCACCCTGGTGTCCAACGCTCTGACGAACCTGAACCTGAGCGACATGGAGACCTGCTACAAGGTGTTCCGCCGGGAAGTGCTGGACGGCATGACGATCCGGTGCGACCGGTTCGGCTTCGAGCCGGAGTTCACGGCGAAGGTGGCGAAGAGGCGTTTCCGCATCTACGAGGTGCCGATCAGCTACAGCGGACGCACCTACGAAGAGGGCAAGAAGATCACCTGGCGCGACGGCGTGAAGGCTTTCATCAACATCGTGCGTTTCCGCCTGTTCGATTGAGGGCACGAACCGGTTGGGGGAGGCATCCGTGGACCAGGGACCTGATGCAGACCGATCCGGGATGGGGCCCGAGAAGCCTTCCGGTGTTCCCGCGGCTGTCTGTTCTCCAGATTCGTGGTTCTGGGCCGCTCTCGGCGTTTGCGCGATGGTGGGCGCCTTCGCGGTGCTGTTCCTCACCAGGCGCGGCGTCAACGTATCGGTCGACTCCGCCAGCTACATCGGAGCCGCTCGGAACCTGAGGGCCGGGCTCGGGCTTACGGTGCCGTGGAGCACGCCTCCGAACGAGGCCCTTACGCATTTTCCGCCGCTCTATCCCTCCATACTGGCTTTTCTGTCGTTGACCGGCGCCTCTCCGCTGGCCGTCGCCAGGTGGCTGAACGTCCTACTACTGGTTGGAAGCGTGTTCCTCGTCGGCTTCGCTTTGCACCGGATGCTTGACGACCGTCTTATCGCCCTCCTGGGCGCGCTATCCGTCGCCGTGTCGCCGGCGGTCCTGACGGCCCACGCGTTCGTGTGGTCCGAGCCTCCCTTCATCTTCCTGGTTCTCGTCGCACTGACTGCACTCTGGCTTTATGCGCGGACTTCGCACCTCGGCTGGCTCCTGACTGCTGCTGCGTTCTCGGGCCTTGCCATCCTGTGCCGCTGGGCGGGTGCCCCCTTGTTCGTCACCGGACTCATCATCGCGCTGGTCTTTTCGCCGGCTGACGCGTGGCGCCGCGTGTGGCATACGTGTCTGTTCGGGGCTGTGACGTGCCTACCGGTTCTGGGATGGGTCGCGAGGAACTCGCTGATCGGCGGATCAATGGCGAATCGACAGATGGTCTGGCATCCCGTCGGCGTTCAGCACTTTTCAGACCTCGTGCTCAGAATCCCCGGGATGTTTTCACCGCTGCTGTGGCAGTCCGTCCGCATCCGCTACCTGCTGGCTTTCTTCGCGCTCTTCGCGTTCGGGGGCATAAGCCTCACAGTGTGGTCGTTTGCCGGCAGGTCCGCAAGACGCAGGTGGGCGATGCTCCGCGCCGCCCCCTGGCCTTTCGCAATCTTCGCTGCCGGCTACGTAAGCTTCCTACTCTTGAGCATAAGCCTCTTCGATCGCAGCATCCCCCTCGACAACCGCATGCTTCTGCCCGTTTACCCGCTCCTGATCATCCTGCTATTGTGGCTTTGGAAGCCGGCCTTCACGGATCGTGGGCGGCCGTCCTGGCTCTCCTTCTCCGCTGTGGGGCTGTGGAGTCTGGCCGTGGTGCTGCAGATTGCGGCGGGCGGCAACCTGCTCTTGAGCAATGCGAGCGGGATGGGCCTCTCCCACCCGGAGTGGGCCCAGTCCGAGATGGTCCGCCAGATCAACGCTCTGCCCCCCGACCGCATCTTGTATGCAGATCATCCCCAGATCGTCTATCTCTTGACGGGACGGCACGCACGCGGGGTCCCTGGTCGAATCGGCCCGACGTCGGGTCGCGCAGCCCCCGGTTACGAAGACAGGCTGAGGGAGATCGGACGGGAATTGCGGCGGCGCGGCGGAGTTCTTCTCCTCGTCAGGTTCAATGAGGAGCAGCGTTGGCCTCTGCCGGAGCAGCTGCGCGAAGTGCTACACGTCACGCCGTTCGAGCAGACCGGCAAGGGGGACTTCTACGTGCCTAGCCCCGAGTAGCACTGGACGGGGTGAGAGTCCGCGCGCCTCGACATCTGCGGCGCAGGATGTATCATAGGGCGACGACAACAACGGGACGGGAGGAGCAGATGACGGAAAGAACGGTGATTACGGGCGGGGCCGGCTTTATCGGATCGCACCTGTGCGACCACTTCGTCGAGCATGGGCACGAGGTCATTTGCCTGGACAGTCTGCTTACAGGCTCGGCCCGCAACGTCGAACACCTTCTGCCGCGCGACAACTTCCGCTTCATCCGCTACGACGTCTCCGAGTACATCCACGTCGGCGGCCACGTGGACAACGTGCTGCATTTCGCTTCCCCCGCCAGCCCCATCGACTACCTGAAATACCCGATCGAGACGCTCAAGGTCGGCGCGATGGGCACCCACAAGGCCCTGGGACTGGCCAAGGCGAAGGGCGCCCGTTTCCTGCTGGCGTCCACCAGCGAATGCTACGGCGACCCCGACATCCATCCCCAGCCGGAAACCTACTGGGGCAACGTGAACCCCGTCGGCCCGCGCGGCGTCTACGACGAGGCCAAGCGCTACGCCGAGGCGCTTACGATGGCCTACCATCGCACGCACGACGTCAACACGCACATCGCCCGCATCTTCAACACCTATGGGCCGCGCATGCGGCTCTACGACGGCCGCGCCCTGCCCACCTTTTTCCGCCAGGCCCTCAAGGATGAGGACATCACCGTGTACGGCGACGGCTCGCAGACGCGCAGCTTCTGCCACATCAGCGATCTGGTGCGCGGGCTGGCCGCGCTGCTCGTGAGCGACGAGCACGAGCCGGTGAACCTGGGCAATCCCGACGAGGTGACCATCCTGCAGGTGGCCCAGGAGGTGGTGGAACTGACGGAGTCCGGGAGCCGCATCGTCTTTGAGGGGCTGCCGGAGGACGATCCGAAGGTCCGCCAGCCGGACATCTCCAAAGCCTGGAGAATCCTCGGGTGGAAGCCCGAGATACCGCGTGGAGAGGGCCTGAAGATGGCGCTGGACTACTTCCGCGAGGAAGTCGCCCGGGACACGGCCTGAGGCAAGGCAAGTGGCGCCACACCGCTCTGTTACACATATCCCTGACTTCTGTACTGAACGGAACATACCGAAATGAAGGAACTGAAAGCCACGTTCGAACAACCGGAATCCGCTTACCGCGGCAAGCCGTTCTGGGCCTGGAACGGGAAGCTGGAAGAGGGCGAACTGCGCCGGCAGATACGCGTGATGCACGGGATGGGGCTGGGTGGATTCTTTATGCACAGCCGCGTGGGCCTCGCAACGCCCTATCTTTCCGAGGAATGGTTCGACCTTGTGTCGGCCTGCGTGGGCGAGGCCCGCAAGCTGGGCATGGAGGCGTGGCTCTACGACGAGGACCGCTGGCCGTCCGGTGCGGCCGGCGGCATCGTGACCAGTGATCCCCGCTACCGCCACCGGAATCTGTCCATGCACGTAGGCGACCCGGCCGAAGCCGACCTCGAAGACGAGCCGCTGGCCGTGTTCTGCGCAAAGGTGGACGGCCTGGTGGCCACGGACGTGAAGCGGCTGCCGGCGGACCGGTCCGCCGGCGACGTGCCCGACGGTGAGCGCCTGCTCGCTTTCTTCGTGAAGGTGGACGACCCCCACAGTTGGTACAACGACGCCACCTACCTGGACACGATGAACCACGAGGCGGTCCAGAAGTTCATTGAGGTCACCCATGAAGCATACAAGCGCGAGGTCGGCGAGGAGTTCGGCGGCCTGATTCCGGGGATCTTCACCGATGAGCCGCACCACGGCTGGGTGTTCGGTCGCAGTTTCTTCGACGGAGGCGAGCCCAGCATGATCCCCTGGACCGACAAGCTGCCGGCCGTGTTTCAAGAGCGCTACGGCTACGACATACTCGACCATCTGCCGGAGCTGTTCTTCGACGTTGAGGGCGCCGGCATCTCGCAGGCGCGCTACCACTACCATGACTGCAAGACGCACCTGTTCGTCGACGCCTTCTCCCGCCAGATCGGCGAGTGGTGCGCCAAGAACGAGCTGCTGTTCACCGGCCACTCGCTGGCCGAGGCCACGCTCCGGTCCCAGGCGCAGGTCGGCGGCGCGCCGATGCGGTTCTATGAGTTCATGCAGGCGCCAGGCATTGACATGCTGACCGACAACCGGATCGAGTACGGCACGGCCAAGCAGTGCTCGAGCGTGAAGCACCAGATGGGGCGGCGGTGGATGCTGTCCGAACTCTACGGATGCACGGGTTGGGACTGGCCGTTCGAGGGTCACAAGGCATCCGGCGACTGGCAGGCCGCGCTGGGCGTCAACCTCCGGTGCCAGCATCTGGCGTGGTACACCATGTCCGGCCAGGCGAAGCGCGACTATCCCGCGTCGCTCAGTTTCCAGTCGCCGTGGTGGGAACACTACGGCATCGTCGAGGACTACTACGCGCGGGTAAATGCCGTGCTGAGCCGCGGCGAGGCCGTCCGCGACGTCCTGGTGGTCCATCCGGTCGAGAGTGCCTGGGCGCGCGCTCACATGGGCTGGATGAGCGACGAGGCACAGCAGCGACTGGAAGACGACTGGGACGCGCTGCTGCACTGGCTGCTCGACGAGCACCTGGACTTCGACTTCGGCGACGAGGAGATGATGTCGCGGCTCTCCGCCGTGAGGAACGAGGACGGCCCCGTTCTCACGCTGGGCAAGGCCGCCTACCGGGCCGTCATCGTCCAGCCGATGGACACCATCCGCAGCTCGACGCTGGCATTGCTGGAGGAGTTCAGTGAGGCGGGCGGAACCGTGATCTTCGCGGGCACGCCGCCGACGCATGTGGACGCCCTCCCTTCGGACGCGGCGGCGCAGACGGCGGAGGGCTGCGTTCGCGTCCCGTTCGAGCCGGGCGCCGTCGCCGAGGCGCTTGAGTCCGCGCGGGTGGTGAGTATCGCCGACGCCAACGGGAACGAGAAGGCCGAAACGCTCTACATGCTCCGGAGCGACGGGGAAGATCGGCTGCTCTTCATCTGCAACACCGACCGCGAGAACGCCACCGGCGAACTGACGGTAGAGATCCGTGGCGGAGGGCAGGTGCAGCTCTGGGATGCCGAGACGGGCCGGCGGTACGCCGTCGAGACCACTTCGCAGGAAGGCCGCACGAGCTGGAAATGCGAAATGGCGCCGGCCGGCAGCCGGATATACACGCTGTCGCCGGAGGCCGAAGATCTGCCCGCCCCCGAATGCCTGGAAGAGGTCCGCGCGGTGGGCCTGCCGGGCGACAACTGGACGACCGCCCTGAATGAGCCCAATGTGCTGGTCTTGGACACGCCCGAGTTCAGCATCGACGAAGGCGAATGGCAAGGTCCGCTGGAGATACTCAAGGCGGATCGGGCCATACGCGAGGCCATGGGGCTTCCCACTCGGGGGGCTCGGATGGTCCAGCCCTGGGCGCGCGAGAAAAAACAGGGCCCGACGGCGGAGATCGCGCTGCGTTACACCGTGCGCGTCGACAATCTGCCGCGCGGGCCGGTGCACCTCGCCCTGGAGCAGCCCGATCGCTTCGAGATCACGCTGAACGGGGTGAAACTGCCGCAGGAGAACGCGAGCGGCTGGTGGGTGGACCCGGCCATACGGCTGCTCCCCATCGAGGCCGCCGCACTGCATGAGGGCGACAACGAGTTGCTGCTCCGCGGCAAGATGTCGGATGACTGCAACCTGGAAGCCGCCTTCCTGCTGGGCGACTTCGCGGTGACGGTCGAAGGCGCGGACGCGCGCATCACCGGCGACCTGCCGGCACTGACGTTCGGCGATTGCGTGCCGCAGGGCCTGCCCTTCTACAGCGGCAACATCGTCTACCGCACCAGCGTGCCGTTCACCCTCGCGGAGGGGGAGCGGGCGTTTGTCGAGGTGCCGAAGTTCAGGGGCGTGGCCGCGCGGGTTCTGGTGGACGGGCAGGAGGCCGGCGGCATCGGATGGCAGCCGCACGAGGTGGAGATCACCGATCTGGCAGCCGGGAAAGACCGCGTGGAGGTCCTGGTGGAGCTTCTGGGCACGCGGAGGAACTCGTTCGGGCCGCTGCACGCCCAGACGCGGGCTGGCGGATGGGTGGGTGCGGCGGAGTTCACGACCTCCGGCGAAGGCTGGCGGGGCGAATACGTGCTGGTGCCGATGGGCGTCCTGACGCCGCCGAGAATCAGCGTGCGCAGGCCCTCATAGCGTTGGGCTGGACTCAGTGCTCGGGTGCGGGCTCCGGCTCCGCGTCCGCGCCCAGTTCGGGGAACCGCTCCTGCCAGCGTTCGCGTACTGCGGAGAGGTCGCGTGGCGTTCCGCCCGCGCGGAATACCTCGCCTTCGCCCGCCGCGATAGTCTTCTCCTGCCCGGTGGCGCGCACGTCGGCCTCGCCTTCCAGCACGGTTACCTCGACGGTGCGCGGATCGGGCACCTTCAGTTCCACCACGGCCCCGACGCTCAGGTTCAGGCCGCCCGGCCCCGCCGTCGCCTCCAGCGCCGCCCTGGACTCTTTCGCGTCGATCAAGCAGTTGCCGTGCACGATGCTGACAGCGGCAGCGTGTACACGCACTAACGCCCCTTCTGCCGCGTAGACGGACACCCGGCGCTTCGGTCCCATCCGGATGACGGCCGACCCGGTTTCGCCTGTGCGCACGCTCTCTCCCCTGCGCAGCTTCGCCGTGCCGCCGTCTTCCATCGCAGCGCCTCGGACGGTAACGGTGCCCCGGACGGCCAGCACCTCCGCCACCGGCCACCACGTGTACCACACGGCAGCGCCGATCAGGACAACTGCTGCGACGCCGGTGAACCTCGCGAAGCTCAGCAACGTGCTCCAACTCGGCGCACCGAGCAGCCCGCCGACATCGTAGAGGGCGACCAGCGTCACGGCCATCATGATCTGCGTGAGCGGGTCCGGGGGCGTTAGCACCGCCCCTATCACGAAGCCCGCCAGGATGACGGGCTTGCGGCTGCGTTGGAAGCTCTCCACCGTGATGACCTTCCACCGGATGAGGTGGTAGACGACCACGGGCGTCTGGAAGGCCACCCCCATCGCAAAGGTGAGCATCACGAACAGGCTGAGATACTCGCCGATCATCAGCACCGGCCGCGTCCCCGGGCCGGCCAGGCCCACCATGTAGCGCAGCGCGAGGGGCACGAAGAGGAAATAGCCGAAGCAGAGCCCGGCCGCGAAGCACAGCAGCGACGCCGCCCCCAGCCGCACCACCTTGTTGCGCTCGTGCGGGAAAAGGCCCGGCGCCAGGAAAGCCCACGCCTGGTAGATGATGTACGGCGCGGCGATGACTAGGGCCGCCACCACGCATAGCTTCACCTGGGCCACGAGCGGCTCGAAGTAGCCCTTGTAGTTCAGAGCCGTGTCCAGGTCGTATGCCTTCATCGCGGCCACGTGCGGGCGTTTGACGATCTCGAGCAGCGGATGCCGCAGCACCCAGCAGACCAGTGCCGCAGCCGCCAGGACTATGACGCACCGCAGGACGCGGCGACGCAGCTCTTCCAGGTGCTCGCCGAGCGTCATCACGGCCATCGGTCCCAAACGGCCGGGCCCCGCGGCTCCCGTATTGCTGCCCTCGAACATGGCAGACGGTCCTCAGCTACTGGAAAACGTCGCCCCCAGGCTCTGCCGGACAGTCCGGCTGTCGGGCGGAGCCTGAGGACGCATTATACAGGTGGATGTTCCGACGGTAAACTGGTGCAGCCGCGATGCATTCACCACAAACGGAGGCGGGAATGGGCAAGATATCGGACAGGCTGGAGGAACTGGGGCTCGAACTGCCGGAGGTATCGCCGCCCCTGGCCGAATACGTGCCGGCGAAGCGCGTGGGGGACATGCTGTACGTGTCGGGACAGGTGCCGGTCCGGGACGGCGAGTTCCTGCACGTGGGTGTCGTCGGCGACGATTTGAGCGTGGAGGAAGGAGCCGAATGCGCGCGCCTGTGCGCCCTGAACGGGCTTGCGGCGGCGGCCGCAGCCGTCGGCGGCGTGGACCGGATCGCAGAGGCGGTGCAGGTGCGCGGTTACGTCAACTGCGGGCCGGGATTCGGACGGCAGCCGGAGGTGGTAAACGGTGCCTCGGAGTTCCTGGTGGAGGTGCTGGGGGAGGCCGGTAGGCACGCACGCGCGGCGGTCGGAGCGGGCTCTCTGCCGCGAAACGTGCCGGTGGAGATTGAGTTCGTCTTCCGGCTTGCAGCCGACGAGTAGAGGCGGGCCGACTCAGTACTCCTTGCGCCGGCGCGAGGACGGGATGCTCAGGATCTTGCGGTACTTGGAGACCGTTCGGCGGGCGATCTCGATGCCCTGCTTGCCGAGTTCGTTCGCGATCTCCTCGTCGCTGAGTGGCTTGCTCTTGTCCTCGTTCTCGATGATCTGCAGCAGCTTCTGCCGGACGACCTCCCAGGACTCCATCTCGCCGTCTTCCTTCTCGAGGCCGCCGGTGAAGAAGCTCTTCAGCGCGTAGATGCCGCGCGGCGTCTGCACGTACTTGCCGGAAAGGGCGCGGCTGACCGTCGAGACGTGCACGCCGACCTGGTCGGCTATGTCCTGCATCTTGAGGGGCTTCAGGTACATGGGCCCTTTGCGCAAAAACTCCTCCTGGCTCTCGACAATTGCCGAGGTGATGTTGAACAGCGTGCTGCGGCGCTGCTGAATGGCGTCCATCAGCCAGCGCGCGCTCTGCAGTTTGTCCTTCAGGTAGGACTCGGTCTTCTCGTCCAGGTCTTCCTGTTGGAGTTTGCGCGCGTAGTAGGCGCAAATCCTCAGCGATGGGAGCGCGGCGTCCTCGAGGATCACGCGATATTCGCCCTCCACCAGCTCGATTCGCACGTCGGGGATGACGTGCGGTGCGGCTTCCTCGCCGAACATCGCCCCGGGGATCGGATTTAGCTTGCTTACCCGGTCGACGGCCTCCTTCAGTTCGTCGATGGTGCAGCTCATGGACTTGGCGACCTTGGGGTAGCGGTTCTTGAGGATGTCCTCGAAGTGCTTGTCGACCAACGTGTAGAGGAAGTCGTAGCGTTCTTCCTCGGGGTCAAGTTGGAGGAGAAGACATTCATTGATGTTCCGTGCGCCCACTCCCCGGGGCTCGAGCTTCTGGACGATCTCCAGGGCCTCCTGGGCCTTCTCCATGGTGACTTCGCCGTCCATGGCTTCGGCGATCTCTTCGAGCGGGTACTCCAGGTAGCCGCGCCAGTCGAGATTGGCGATGATGAACTCGCATATCTCGCGCAGTTCGGCGTCCATATCGATCAGGGCGATCTGCTGTCGCAGGTGTTCCGGCAGCGTCACGTCGGGGCAGGGCGAGTTCTCGAGGGCTGCCAGCTTCGCGTCCTTCTCGCCGGTATTGCGGCTGCGGGGCGGACCGTCATCGTAGGCGGGAATCAGGTCGTCGAGAGCGTCGAAGTCCTCGCTCTCGATGGGCTCCTCTTCCTCGGGCTCGGGCTCCTCGTCTTCGGTGAGCTCCTCGACCGGTTCCGTCTCGTCCTGATCTTCTTCGCTTTCGGTCTCTTCGCCCTCGGATGGCTCCTCTTCCGGTTCGGTGATCTCCAGAAGGGGATTCTCGAGCAGTTCCTGATCGATGCGGTCGCGTAGTTCCAGCAGCGGGAGCTGGAGTATCTCGATGGACTGGATGATCTGCGGAGCCAGTTTCAGCCGCATCTCTTGACGTGCCTGAAGGCTGACTTCGAGTCTCATCGGCGTTCCGTTCCTTCCCTATCGACTGCTACTTGCTCATCTCCCTGCGGCCTTCCAGCGCATCCGCCAGAATGGCCGAGTCCGCATACTCCAGGTGGCTGCCGCTGGGTATACCGCGCGCCAGCCGGGTGACCCTCACGGACACGCCCTCCAGGGCCTGCCGCACGAAGAGGGCGGTTGCCTCGCCCTCCATGTCCGGATTGGTGGCCAGGATGACTTCGCTCACCTCCTCGGACTTCGCCCGGCGGACCAGTGCGGCCACCGTCAGGTCCTCCGGTTCCATGCCGTCCAGCGGCGCCAGGCGTCCGCAGAGCACGTGATAGAGGCCGTTGTAGCCCCCGCTCTGCTCGATGGCCACGGCGTCCCTTGGTTGCTCCACCACGCATATCGCGCTCTTATCGCGCCGCGGGTCCGAGCAGACGGGGCAGGGATCGTTCTCCGCGAACTGATAGCACACCGAGCACTGGCGCACCTTGCGTTTGAGGTCGCGGATCGCCTCCGAGAGCGCCAGCCCCTCCTGGTCGCTCAGGCGCAGGATGTGGTATGCGAGCCGTTCTGCGGTCTTCTCGCCCACGCCGGGCATACGCTCCAGCAAGTCCATCAATCGGGCGATAGACTCGGTATAGGCTTTCGGCACTGCACACCTCCGTGCGTCAAAGAACCGCCGACATTCTACCTTCCGCCCCACCCGCAAGGCAACCGGGACGAACGGGCGGCTACAGCAGGCCCTCCAGGCCGGGCACGTTCAGGCCGCCGGTCACCTTGCCGCGCTCCGCCTCGCCCAGTTCCTCCGCCTTCTTCAGGCCCTGGCGCACCGCCGCAAGAATCATCTCCTGCAGAAACTCGGGACTCTCGTCTTCCAGCACCTCGGGGTCGATCTTCACGTCCAGCGGCTCCTGGAGGCCGTTGAACAGGACCTTGACCATGCCGCCGCCGGCGCTTCCTTCCACCACGCGGTCGCGCAGGTCGTCCTCCACCTCCTTCATCTTCCGCTGCATGTCACGCATCTGCTTCTGGGCCTGCTTCATCAGCCCGCCCAGGTCTCCCATTCCGGGCATACCCCTCATCTCGTTACTCCTTGCGTCCAGACTGAAGGTAACTCAATCCTCGTCCAATTCCGTTCCCGCTTCCGGCTCGTTTTCGTCCTCGTCCTCCGCGGGCGCCACGCGCTCCAGGCGCACCGGCTCCAGCTCCACCGTTCCTTCCGCCTCTTCCAGTGCTTTCACCAGCGCCTCGTCCTTCATGGCATCGCGCGCCAGCTCGGGGTCGGCGCAGGCCATCAGCTTGCGCAGGCGCATCTCCGCCGGATCACGCGGCTCCGTTGGGCCCTTCGCGTCCGCCGGTTTCTGACTGTT
>CAZZNQ010000096.1:0-14525 GCA_964655775.1 uncultured candidatus Brocadiaceae bacterium
CTGCTCGCCTCCCCCAGCCGCACCCTCCGCATCCTCTGCTTCAACATCGGCCATTTCGACACCCGCTACCACGGCCGGGGCATCGCCAGCGCCATGATCGACACCCTCAAGGACTGGGCGCGCGAACGCGGCTGGCAGCGGCTTACCGCGTCCAGTTGCCCGGACGTGGTGCCGTTCCGCGCTTTGGGACCGGACACGCTGCGCCGAAGCGCTCTGGAACGGCGGGGGTTCCGGGTCGTCTCGGACCGGCACGTGACCCCCATGGAGGCCGCCACGCGCCGGCGCGCCATCGAGCGCCTCCTCACCGGCCGATACGGGGAGAAGGACTGGGATGTCGTCCACTATCCGCAGAACATCCAGCACGTCCGCGCGCAGTGCAGCGCCGTCCCCTGGCGCCGCGAATACGACCGCTCCTACGTCATGGCCTGCGAGCTGTAGCGCCGCTCCGGACAACCTACGAACCCGAGAATCCCCAGCGGGAAGCACACGAGGAGAAGGCCGCATGGATCCCGCCGAAGTCCTGGCGAAACTGGGAGAGGACGCCGATCCCGCCCCGATCGCCGTCCATTGGGACGCGTCGGCGGCCGCCATGCCCGACGGCCCGATCCCGTTCCTTCAGCCCGAGCAGGTAACGGCCTGCCGCGACTGGTCTGGCCTCGGGCCGGACGTCGACCCCACCCTCCTCGCCGCCGCACGCGCCGTCTCCGCCGACCCCGCGCTTCGGCGGCTCGCCTGGCACTGCAAGTGGCTGCTCGTCGACCTGCCCGAACCACAGGAGCTCAAGGGCTGGCCGACGCTCGAGCGCGCCATCGGCCCGCTCGCCGGCGCCTTCTACCTGCTGATCGCCCTGGCCATTGTCCAGGCGATGCGCGAGCATCACCACGCCCTCGACATCCCGGACGACGTCTCCCGGCAGACCTGCCTCCGGATCGCGGCGGAGTGCCGCCGATACCGCGACGAACGCGGCGTCGCCGGCCTGCCCTTCCGGAAGCTGAGCTGGCTGCGCCACTATCCGCGCGAGCCCTACCTCGGCTTCGGGCCGCTCGAATACTGGCTCAAGCGCAACCCCTGCGAGCCGCTCGTCTACCGGCACGCGCCCACCGGCCGGACCGTCGCCCTGGCCCCGGACGGCCGCCGGTTCACGTCCGACGGCTACATCGACCCCGAGCCCGACGCCGAACCGGGCGCCCGCTACTGGCGGTCGGCGCTCACCTGCACCGCGGACGGCGTGCACGGCAACCCCATCGCGCCCTGGGGCGTGGCCCTGCCCCATCGGGTCATGCTCCCGGCTCCCGAGTGGCGCCGCGCGCTGTCGCCCGGCGACTGGATACTCCAGGTCCACCTGCCACCCAGCGCCGACCTGCGACGGGAGCCGGTCGGGCGGTCGTTCCGGGCGGCCGTCGACTTCTTCCGGGACCTCTTCCCCGAGCGCCCCGCGCGGGCGTTCGTCAGCACGTCGTGGACGTTCAGCAACCAGTTGGAGTCGATGCTGTCGTCGGACTCGAGCCTGGTGCGGTTCCAGCGGGAGCTGTACCTGTTCCCGATCCCCTGGCTTCCGCACGGCGGCTTCTCGTACATCTTCCCGGATGGCGCCTTCGACCTGGAGACCGCGCCCCGGCGGACGCGTCTGCAGCGCGGCATCGTGGACCTGTTGCGTTCGGGCGGCCGCTGGCGCGGCGGCGGGATGTTCTACCTGTGCGACGACGTCGACGCCTTCGGCGCCCGCCCCTACCTCACCGCCTGGCCCGAACTGGCCGCGTCCCTCGGCTTGCCGGCTGATGGGGCGACCCAACCCCGGGCTTGACGCGCCGGCGAACGCAGGGCTACATTGTGCCCAAGCTCCAGTGCCATAATCGGAGGAAGCGTGACGCCGTGTCAGCAGGCCACGACCACCAGCGCATCGCCTCGACGCACGTGAAGGGCGGCCTGAACGGTGTGCTGATCAACGGAGTGATAGTCTGCACGGCGCCTCTGGTTGTGGCCGTGTGCTTCGCAACGCAAGGCGAGATGCTTGCCTCCGCTTCCGCTGTGGCCCTGGTTCTCCCCATGGCGCTTCCCTTCGTCGGCTGGCTGGTCTATCTTCGCCGCGCGGCCCGAATGCGAATCACGGTGGCCCCGGCCTCGCTGACCATCACCTTCGAGCACTTCCGCGTTGCCTCTTCGTTCTGGCCGACGCGCCCTCGGGAGCGGTTCGAATGCCGTCTTGAGGACATCCTCGACGTCTACCTGTTACGCGGAAGGGGGACGTACGACGCCATGAAGATTGTGACCGCGCGCGGCAGCATCATGGTGCGTTCCCATATGTCGCACTTCGAGGAGCTCCGGCAGCTGCTCTCGGATGTGAGCGAGATCACCCCGCACGGGCCGTTCACGCAGAACCCATGGTTCATCTTCATCCTGAGTGTGATCGGCGTGATCGTGGTGTTGACCCTGGTCGTTCTGTCGGGCATCCTCTGACGGCGGCCGCCGGCCGGGGCTGCCTACCCCACGAGCTTCAGCCCGCCCTCCCGCTTCAGGTACTGCGTGAAGGCGTTCTCCTCATCCAGGTCGATCAGGTCAGGCATCCGACGCAGCACGTCGCCCGCCTTCGTCATGGCCTGCGAGTTGTAGGACATCCGCGAGTGATTAGCCGTGACTTTACAGCCAACTCCGCAGTTGCGACACCCGGGTAGGACTCAGCACGGACTCGGCGTCTTTTACCAGCCGCGCTCTATCCTTGGCGCGGCACATGCGCGCCACCAGACCGGGACAGTTCGCCCATAGCAGCACCTTGTCCAGGTCGCAGAGGAGAAGTCGCATACGGTCCGGGTCCCGCAGATGTTGCCCATGCAGATACCGCGGCTTCACGCCATAGATATCCAAACCGTGGAGGTCATCGAGGAAATCCGCCACTCGCTGCAGCCATACATCCTGTTGTGCTTCGGAAAGCAGGCAGAAACCGGACCTCAAGAACTCCCGGACCGACTCCACTTTCCCCACGTGCTCTATCAACACAATGGCTCCTGCTTTGAACGGGCCGACTCGTAGTCGCTTGTGGACAACCGGAACAGGGGCCCCCATGCCGGCGTTATGCATCAGGCATGCAGCCCGCCATGTGGCCTGGGAGAACGCCGGGAAGAAGACCCGCTGGAAAGACTTGAGGTATCCCGCCCACTTATACCTTCTACCCCAGAGCCTCACCTCGCAGTTGCTGTGGCGCGCCATCGCTTCAAAGCAGATATGCGTGCGTTGATCCTTCAGGCGGCGAGTCAAACTGAGCTGCCAGTCATGCCCCGTATCCTCACGCTCCCCCTCGGGCAGCAGCAGCCTTATGCGCGCCTTGAACTGGGCGTTCTCCGCGAGCGCGGCAACTTCCTGTTCCAGCAGGTCGGGATCGTAGCTGTCTGACGCCACGTCGGACAGAACGGTCATGAAGATCCAGGCACAGAGCAGAAGGCACAGACCCACGGCGAAGGCGCCGGCCATGCAGAATGCGTAGGCCGTTTGTCTCGAAACCGCCAGGGATTGCTCCATCCCGTCGAACGTGCTGTCAAGATGGTCGCTGAAGGCACTGAGATCCACACGATATCGTTGCCAACCCTGGCTGATATCCGCCCCGGCCAGCTCGGTCCACTCCTCCTGCATCTGCTGGTAGACCGGCTGTTCGTCCAGCAATCTCCCGAAGCCGTCTCTCAGGTCGGACAACGCCTCATTGCCCTCCTCGGCCCATCCCTGGAGCCGTTCCACCGAGGTGCCATCGACATCGATATCCAGGGTTAGAAGTGTCACCTCGCGGTCCATTTGGTGCAAGTATCCGGTCAGCCGCCGGCGCAGATCCTGCAGTGTCAGATCGGACCGCTGCACCTCCTTCAAACGTCCAAGGCCAAGCACAAGCATCACCACCGCAACGGCGCACAACGCGCAGCAGAGCCCAATCATCGCTATCCTTCGACGCAACGTCCTGCGCGCGCTCATCGCCATAGGCCTTCTCCCTGTGAATCTCCCAAAATGGCTGCATTGTTGCCGACCAGAACTGTGATCCATCTCAGACGGCCGGGCGCTCACCGCGAAGCAGGACTCAGCTTCCGGGCCACCGTCCGCCAGATCAAGTGCACCAACGACCAACCCAGAAAAGCGCTGGCGCCGCCCAGCACAAGGCCACCGGCCCAGAGGCATATGGCCTGGTCAAAGAACACCGCCGAGCGGCTTTCGCTAACGAAGAAATCATGAACCATTTCCAACAGCCCCGTATCGCGCAGAAGCCGCCGGCCCAGCCGGCTTGCGGTTACGTAGATGGGCAGCGCCGTCACCGGATTCGTGACCCAAACCCCCACCACGGCTGCTGGCACGTTTATCCGGAGCAACACTGCAAGCGTGGCCGCCAGGAACATCTGGAACGGTATCGTCGGCGTGAACGCTATGAACAGGCCCAGCGCAATGCCCGAGGCCACGGAACTCCTGTGTGGGAACCAAAGTGGCTCACCGAAAAGACGCTCGCCGAGCCAGCGATGGGCAACTGTATCCTTCAGTGCACGGGCGATCCGTGCCTGGGCATCATGCCATCTTCTGCCGAACATCACGGGCCTCACTCACGAGCATGGCTCAACCGGGCAGACAGCATGGGCCTGCACACACGTGGCAACCCGCTCCTGCATTCGTGGCGTGCTGTGGCGACCGATAGGCCAGCCGGCTGATAGGATGGGCAGCGAAGCGAACACGCTGCCTGCCGGAAGGACCGCACCAGATCGTACGCCAATGTTGTGTCTTACCCTCATGCCGCGAGCCTCCTCAGTCTGCTTAGCCGGCCCTGGTCCTGTCGGCCAGATGCACAATGTCCCTCAGGGCCTGCGGCCCTTTGGCCTTGAGCCAGCGGGGCAAAAAGCCGGCATTGGCCGATATCTGCGCTATGGCTGCCAGAGACGCCAGGTAGAAGTTCCTCTCGTCCATCGACCCGGCCAAAACGAAAACGGTCTTCACCTCGGGCCCCTCGTCCGAAAAGCGAACTCCATTGCGGACGCGGGCCATGAGAATCTCGAAGACACCCTTGCCTTTAACGACAACGTGCGGCACCGCAAGGAACTCGCTCAGTGCCGTGCTGCTCTGAGACTCGCGCTTCTTGAGAACCGACGCCAGATGAGCCGCATCCATCCCCACCCTGTCAGCAAGATGCTCGGCAGCCCGATCGAAGAACTCCTCCACGTCCATCGGGCCGTCCACGTCCAGCAAGGGGCAATCGTCGACGAGCTTGTCGAAGCGGTCACAGACAACTTCGTCTCGCTCGTGGATGATGTCCTTCAACTCGGCCTCCAGCGTCCCGGTCACCAGACTCTTGTCCGGAGTGACCAGCCGCTCAATCAGATGAAGGAGAGCCGATTCTTGCCTGACCCTTTTGCGCCCGTAGAACCAGAAACTCGCGAAACCGACGAGGATAAGGACGGCGCTTATGAAGTAAGCCTCCTCACCCATCTCGAACAGAACGAAACCCAGGCCCCCTATGCCGCCAACCTGCACCCAGGGATAGAGCGGCGCCTTGAAGGCCGGCCGGTAGTTCTGCAGACCACTCTCGCGCAGGACGATCACCGCCAGGCACGCCAGTATGTTGGTGAGCAGCAGGACGGTGGAAGCGGCTTCTACGAGCACATTCAGCCGGACCAACAGACTTACGAAGATGACGGCCCCCGTGACGGTGATGGCGACGTGGGGCGTTCTGAAACGACTGTTCACGCGCGAAAGCGGCGTCGGCAAAAGCCGATCGCGGCTCAGCGCCAGAAGATAGCGGCTGGCCGACATGATGCCCGCGTTCGCAGTGGACACGAACGCAAGGATCGCGCCCACCGTCATGGCCACGTAACCGGCCCGGCCCATGATGGCCCGGCCACCATCGGAAATCGGCGTCAGCGAACCGTCCAGCGCCTCGCTCTCCAGCACCCCGCTGGTGACCACAACCGCGAGCGTGTAAACCAGCGTGCCAACGATCAGGGAAAGCGCAAGGCCCAGGGGAATAGTCCGCCCCGGCTTTCGCACCTCCTCGGCAACGCTGGTCACGTTCAGCAGACCGCCGTAGGCGACAAAGACGAACCCCGTGGCGGTGAAAATGCGCGCCACCCCGTGCGGGGCGAACGGGATCAACAGTTCCGACCTGATCTGCGGTATGCCCACCCCGATGTACAACCCCAGCAGCGCCAGCAGCCCGATCACCAGCAGCACCTGCACCCGCGCCGCCTCGCGCACGCCCACCAGGTTCAAACCGGCAAAAAACAGGCACAGCACCGCACCCGCCAGCACCCCGTGGATTTCCACGATCAGCGCCGCAAACGTCGCCATGCCGACGATGGCGAACGCGCTCTTCAGGGACAAGGAGAACCACGTCAGCAGCCCCGCAATGGTCCCCACCCCGGGGCCGAACCCCCGCATGATGACAAAGTAATCGCCCCCCGCCTTGGGCATGGCCGAGGTCAACTCGGCAAGGCTCAGCGCACCCGTCATCGCCAGCAGCCCCGCCAGCAGATACGACCAGATCACTCCGGGCCCGGCCACTGCATGGGCCATGCCGGGCAGAACAAACAGCCCCGAACTGATCATGGCCCCGGTGGCAATGCAGAACACGTGCCCCACCCCCAGTTGCCTCTGGAGGCCCCTTCCCTCTGCACTCATAGCCGCTCTCCCGCCGCCGTCAGTCGATACCTGAATCCCAGCCGCTCAGTGGCGTCCAGTATACCAGGGAAAGGGGTGCCGTTCAGCGTCAACGCCCGGCGCAAGCGAGGCCCGCACCCGACATCCGGACGAGCCGAACGTTCGCTGTGGTTTGACGGGAATCGCCGTTCAGGTACACTTGCAGACCTCTGCACCGGCGGTATCAAGATGCTGTGGTTTGACGGGAATCGCCGTTCAGGTACACTTGCAGACCTCTGCACCGGCGGTATCAAGATGCTGTGGTTTGACGGGAATCGCCGTTCAGGTACACTCTTCCTTGTTGACGGGCCAGACGACGATCTGCTGTGGTTTGACGGGAATCGCCGTTCAGGTACACTCTTCCTCGTACACGATGTTCACTGTCTTCTGCTGTGGTTTGACGGGAATCGCCGTTCAGGTACACTATTGCCTTCGGCCGTGATCTGCATGATGCCGCTGTGGTTTGACGGGAATCGCCGTTCAGGTACACTAGAACAGCAGCAGCCCCATGAACACGCCCAGCTGTGGTTTGACGGGAATCGCCGTTCAGGTACACTGTTCGGCCTTGTCGAGGATCGCCTCGTACAGCTGTGGTTTGACGGGAATCGCCGTTCAGGTACACTGGCACCGCCGACGCGGCCGAGCAGACAAAGGCTGTGGTTTGACGGGAATCGCCGTTCAGGTACACTCGAACGGGAGGGATGTCGACGTCGCGCAAAGGCTGTGGTTTGACGGGAATCGCCGTTCAGGTACACTATAAGGCGCGGTTTAACAGCAGCTACAACGGCTGTGGTTTGACGGGAATCGCCGTTCAGGTACACTGCGACTCGCCGGAGCCGAAGTCGCGGTTGAGCTGTGGTTTGACGGGAATCGCCGTTCAGGTACACTTGCGTCCGGCCAGTCCACGCGGTAGAGTCCGCTGTGGTTTGACGGGAATCGCCGTTCAGGTACACTCACGGTCGACAACGGAGACGACACCTTCGAGCTGTGGTTTGACGGGAATCGCCGTTCAGGTACACTCGACACCCGCCTGGTGGCGGAGCCGATCATGCTGTGGTTTGACGGGAATCGCCGTTCAGGTACACTCTCCCTTGCAAGCACCCCACTGATCTTTCAGCTGTGGTTTGACGGGAATCGCCGTTCAGGTACACTGAATCAATATGTTTTGGCACCTTCACCCGCGCTGTGGTTTGACGGGAATCGCCGTTCAGGTACACTTCGGACCCGTCGTCGTCGACGGCACCACCATGCTGTGGTTTGACGGGAATCGCCGTTCAGGTACACTCGTCACGCCCCGTTACCTCCTGGCGCCGGGCTGTGGTTTGACGGGAATCGCCGTTCAGGTACACTGGTGCGAAAGCGCAATACCAGGAGGCGCGAGCTGTGGTTTGACGGGAATCGCCGTTCAGGTACACTGCTTGCCGGTGAGGACGTCGAGGGCAACGGGCTGTGGTTTGACGGGAATCGCCGTTCAGGTACACTTTCGGGAGACCGAGAACCCCCGACGCGCCCGCTGTGGTTTGACGGGAATCGCCGTTCAGGTACACTTGCGGCCCCTATGGCTGTGTGTGCTGCTGTGCTGTGGTTTGACGGGAATCGCCGTTCAGGTACACTCTACTACACCTGCGCTGCACACAGCTTCGGGCTGTGGTTTGACGGGAATCGCCGTTCAGGTACACTATGGTGCGCTGTGCGGACGAGCCGCTTTCGGCTGTGGTTTGACGGGAATCGCCGTTCAGGTACACTAAGGCCCTTGCGGTTATCGATGCCCTTAGAGCTGTGGTTTGACGGGAATCGCCGTTCAGGTACACTAGCCCTGCTGCGCAAGCGACATAGCCCTGCGCTGTGGTTTGACGGGAATCGCCGTTCAGGTACACTGGTGCTTTCTGTAGCGGACGTGTGGATGTTGCTGTGGTTTGACGGGAATCGCCGTTCAGGTACACTTCCGGGCTCCACCAGGGCCCGGTCCCGGATGCTGTGGTTTGACGGGAATCGCCGTTCAGGTACACTTCCCCGTCTTCGCGCCCTTGAGCCCCAACCGCTGTGGTTTGACGGGAATCGCCGTTCAGGTACACTCTTCTTCCCCTAAGGCCCCGCATATCGGGGCCTTAGGGCGATTTCCCGCTCAAAAAAGGGCGATCTGCTGAGGCGGATCCTCCGGTGAGACGCGTTTCGGGCCGATGAAAACGTCCATTTTCCCGAACTGACGGTCGGTCAGCATCAGCAGTCGCACGTGTCCTTCCGGGGGAACCAGATCGCGAATCCGCTGCCGCAGACTGCGACCCGCATCCTGCGATCCGCAGAAACGGGCGTACACGGAGAGTTGCAGTTTGCTGAATCCCATGCGCAACAGCGCCTTGCGCAGACGGGCATAGCGGCGCCGGTCCGTCTTGGTCAGCACGGGCACATCGAACATGGCGATCAGCCACATGGACCTGTACTCCGAGAGTTCACGCTTCGTGCTCGGCATCGGGCCACTCCGGCAGTTGCAGCTTCTTGCGCTTGCCCTGGTACACCTGGGCGAGAGACGCCGCCACTCGGCCCAGAACATCGAAGAGGGTTCTTGACTCCCCTTTCAGGCGGAGTCTCCCGGCAAGTGCACCCAACAGCACCCCTTTCGCGTCCCGATCCAGCGGCGCCTTGGGATCATGGTCGCTCACCCACCGCACCACGGCCCGGTCGACGAGCGGGCGGAACGGCTCCATCAGATCGTCCGCAAGGCAGTAGGCGTCGTACCGATTGTGGTGGTGCACTCCGAGGGAAGGATGCAGGCCGGCGCCGCAGAGCGCCCGCCCCACCGTCGCGCGCAGCACGGCGTAGCCGTAGTTGAGGTGGCGGTTCTGGTCCTTGCGGTCCGGATCCCGGCGGAATCGCCGCTTTCCGAACAACGCGGCCCAGTAGCGGCGGGCGGCCTGTGCTTCCACGTTGGACGTGTCCCCGGAGCGCACGCGCTTGCGCATCGCCGCCAGGCCTTGGTCGTCGCCATAGAGGGATTGCAGCAACGCCGCCTGGTGCCCGATCTTCGCGCGGACCAGTTGCTGCCAGACACGTTTCTTGGTGGGCTCGTCTGCTGATGCCTGCGCGGCGATGCTCTCCGTCTGTGTGCTGTGGGAGCAGAGGGGCAGCATCAGGCCGACGGGCAGGTGCTTGTCGTCGCAGGCGACGAAGACCGCCCCGGCTTGGGCAAGGCGGGCCAGCACGGCCTGCGAGTAGCTGACCTGCGGGTGGGAGACGACCAGGGCGGCGAGTTCCGCCATCGGAATGGTCACTTCCCCGTCGTCCGTCCCGTCCACCACCAGCAGATCCCAGCGCACGCTCAGCCGCGCCGGTTCCTCGGCGATATCCACAACGCGAAGATCCATGCGGATACGCCGTGCAAGCAGCGTACCGGATCAATATTGTACATCATCGTTGCGGTCAGTCGTTGGCCCAACGCACTTCGCCCATAGGCGTCACCGTGACTTTCTGGGCGTTCATCTCCTGAAGCTTGTTAGGCGACCTCGTTGTCCAGGCGCCGTCTGCCTTGATCTCACTCTTGATGCGGGCATCCAGAGCGTCAACGAACTCGACCTTTCCTTTGGATATGCTGCGCACCACGTACAGACCCACTTCGCCCGGCTCCAGTTCCAGCTGCAGCATTTCCCCCGGAGCAACGGAGAACACGAAACGCTCGTCCTCCCCATGCTGCCGCTGCACGATGGGCCTGTGCGCCCGCACGCGGTTCGCCGCTTCCTGAAGCGGCACAAGATAGCCCTTCCACTTACCGTCCGCCGTCTTGACAATCTCCATGTGGTGGTTCGAACCGGGCAGAGCGTGCCGGGGATTCTCCTTGCTTCCCACAGGCTGGGCCGAGACGTTTTTCTCGATCCGCACCTTGTGGATGGGGATGCGCCGGCCGTCGTCCGTTTCAAAGGCGGGATGGTTCTCCGGGTCCTGGAAGACCGTGCGCGGTGTGCCGCCCAGTTCGTCCAGACGGTCGCGGACCATCTGCCGGACGGTGTCGTCGACAATGGCGTTCACATCGCCCGCAGAAAGGGCCTCAAGCGGCCTGCGCACTCGGAACCCCACCGGTGTGCCGTCTTTATCCAGTTCGGGCGAAGGCCCGTAGAGGGTCTCCTCGTGCAGTGCGCCCCGCACCTTGCGCTTCACGCCGTGCGACACGCTTATGTCTCCGATCGACTCCCTCACGTCTTCGAGGAAGTCGGGCCACGGCATCGGCACGGCCCCCAGGCGAACGCGCCCGCCGTCGTTCCTGTTGGACACGGCCTGGCTGATGCCTTTCAGGTGGGCGGCGTCGGTCAGGGCTACGGCAACGGCGTCCACGGCGTGGTGACGGTGGTCGTCGCGGGTCTTCAGGTCGCCGTCGCCCAGTATGGTGTTCAGGCCGAAGGCGTTGCGGATGAAGTAGGTGATGCCGCCGCGGCCGGCCTGCACGCGGCGCACGCCTTCCGAATCGTACGAGCCGCCGTACAAGAGCCCGAGGTACTCCATCGCAAGACGCGAAGCGTAGCGGGTATCGTTGAGCTGCTGCTCAACAGCTTCCTCGAGGCTGTCCGCATCGCGAGTCTGGAACAACCGCAGCTTGACGTCCCGTGCGTCGCCCTGAAACCGCTTGACGCGCTCGATGATCTCGTGCCAGCGCTCGTCGTTGGACCCGTAAGCCTCGAACGGAGTCAGGTTGCGCTTGACGTTGCGGTTCTCCGATATCTCACAAATCGTCTTGTTGATGTAGGAGTTATTCAGGCTTCGGCTGAACGGCACGATGTGCTCGACGTCGAAGCGCGGATTCTGCCCAAACAGGGAGGTCATGGAGATGCTCTGGCCGGTGTAGGGGCAGGTCCAGTTGCATTCCTCAGCCAGGAGTACCTTCTCAATGTCCGCTCGTGAAGCGTTCGCGATGTTCAGTTCGTCCAGTATCTTCTGCGCGGCTTCTTCTCGCGCCTTCTCATTCCGTCGGTTCCGCGCCGTCGCCTGCTGACGCTGCTTTTTGCTGCGTCGCAGGTCGCGAGCCAGCTCAATGCGGATCTGCGCGGGCTTCCCGTAGCGACGCACGATGTTATTGACGACGGTGCGCAGTTCCGTCATCACCCGCTGCACCGCCGGGTTACGAAGTTCGATGTTGGACTGGTCCACCGGCGGGAGAATATCCATCGGCTCATCGGCTTCAAACCGGTGTGGGTAGACTCGCTTGACGGCTTCGCTGTACCGGACTCCTTCCTCAAGCAGCGGCAGGAGCTTTCGAATGGCCTGACGCGAGTGCCGGCAGTGGCCTTCCTCCAGCTGCAAGGCCGCGAAGGCCGTCGCTGCCTCGTCATCCAGGCCCCAGGCAGTCATGCCCCGTCGGGCAAGCGCATCCTTCTTCTCGAAGCTGCGAACATCCTCAACGATTTGCCTCCGTTCGGCATCACTGAAATCCTCCCAGCGTTCGCCGAACACCTCGGCCAGCTTCGCGTTGGTGGTGTTGCCCAGAAACCGCTTTTCGCCGCCATTCTCCCAGTTCAGGGTCCGGCCTCGGGGCAGGTTTATGAGTTTGCGTGCTTTGGCGAAGGTCATGCTCTGGGCGTGCTCCAACCTATCGAGAAGCACTTCCCTCTCGTCCGGCCGGAGATCGCGTTCGCGACCGTCGGCTATCACGCGCGTGTCGTTGATGCGCTGCAGCAGGCGGAAGCGCTGCGCGGCCAGCAGCGCCCACGGCGCGCGGCGCTTGTCCCGCTCGAGTATGCAGTGGCCTATCAGGTTTTTCTGCTTTCGGAGGGGGCGCTGATAGAAGATGGCGTGGTGAACGGCCTCGCGCAGTTCATCTGTCAGCACCTCCGGATGGTGCGGCTGCTGGCCGTTCCATATCGCTTCGAACTCATCCAGGTACATATTGCGCGAGGTCCAGCGTGCTCGGATGCGTTCCTGGCGTGGGCGGAGACCGGCGAAATACTCCCCAAGCGTCCGAGCACCCGTTTCCTCCATCTTCTCTTCCAGTTCGGCGATGCCGGCCAGCACGTCTCCCTTCTCCTCATCGTCGGCCTCTGGCACCCGTCGGTTGCTGGAGTAGCCGCGACGTTGCGCAAGGTGGTAGATGGCGCGGCCGAGTTCGTACGACGCGAGCTTCTGGTCCAGAGCACGCGTTCTGAGCCAGTAAGGGAGGATATGGGCAAGGCGGTCGCGTGCCTTGCGAGAATCGGCGCCTGTAGCTGAGTATCTGGTGAGGATCTGCTGGTCGAGCACCGGGAGCACTTCGGAGGGACGCCCTTCGGGGAGGAGGCCGTTCCGCTGAAGGAGTCGGAACAACTTGCGCATCCTGCGGGACCGTCTCTCCGTCTGGCGCCGCTGCTGACGCATCTGCCGGCGTTTGGCGTTGCGTGGCTCTCCCCGACCCGCCTCGATGCTGCCGTCCATGCCGGCCTGGAAGATGCGGACGCCTGTTCTCTCAAGTCCGGTTGGCTTGCCGTCACGCGCCCGAAGGATCGCCCAGCCAATAGAAGAGGTGCCGATGTCGAGACCCAGAATGTAGTCGCCGGTGCTTGCTTCCGCCATGACAAAAAGCCCCTTGACAAGAGGAATGTGATCGCCTAATATCCTGGCAGTGTACCTGAGCGGCGATTGCCGACTTTTCACAGTAAGTGGCTTTCGCTACGCAGGCAACGCTCTACGGAGCGACCTGAACGCCTCCCAGTGGGGCGTTCTTTTTTGTACCCCTCCCCGCAACGAGAGTCCCCGAAGCTGCGCGGCCATCCTACGAGGCGCAACACGACGTGTCAAGTGTTTAGCGGTTGCGCCTAACGTGCCCGCGCGTGGACAGGCGCTGTCCTCGACATGTACCGCCAATGGCCATGAGACGGCCTGCATGGGTCCGATGTCACGTACTGCCTTCTGCTCTCACGGGCGCCCACAAGCGGACACGAGCGCCCACAACGGACACACGCTGCGGAAAAACGTGTAAGATGGCAATCGCTGGCTTTCGTCAGCGATTGGTCGACAGTAAAGCGGAGGCAGCCGCCTGACTGGAGGCGTCCCGGCATCAACGATGGTGCTCGACGCGGTGGCGATCACTCGGCAGGCTGCCCGGACAGCGGACTCCGGAGCGGCCACGGAATGGCGCTCGGGTGGCCGGGCGGTGTCCGCAGTCGTCCGGCGGCTGACCGGCGGCGGACGCCGAACTGTCCGCAAGATGACCGGCTATGAACGGAACGGACATGGACGCAGTGCCGCCAACACAACTGAGGCAGATCGGCGGAGACCGGGTCCCGGATGACGGTCCGTGGGACGGCTGCGTCGACGGGCTCGACGGGCCGCCGGCGCGTCACAAACGACCCGGGGGCGCCCCGACCCCGCCCGCTGCGAAACGAACCCATTCCGTCAGAAAAGGGCCGACTACAATGGCTTGCGACTTTCGACCGGCGGCCGGAATCGGCAGTATGCGGCCCAGATCGGCGGCGAAAACGTTTGACGAGGCGGCGCGGATGGGGTACAATAGACGTGTCACTGGGGGCGAAAGGGTTTCGACCAGGCCCCGGAAGTTGGAGTGGCGTGCCGAGGTTGTCAGGCGGCCTCGTAAAACACCTGGCACAACCAAACATGCCGATAGACAGCCGGCATACGCAATGGCCGCTTAAAGAAGCGACCACGTCCTGCGCGATTTGACCTGTCGGTCGGCGTAGGACGCCAAAGCAGGCAGGTGTACCCGCAGCGGCGCAGCCAGGTCGCGCGCGGGGAACCCGGCAATCCCGGGCATAACGGGCTGGTCGGCGCGGATCCCGTCAATCGGAGGCGCACCGACGAGAGCAAAGTAGGTTGACTACGCACGTAGAGGCTTCAGCGGAAGGGCTTTGGGACGCGGGTTCAATTCCCGCCGCCTCCACCATTTTTCGTACGAAGCGCCC
>CAZZNQ010000097.1:0-14173 GCA_964655775.1 uncultured candidatus Brocadiaceae bacterium
GTTTCTTCCACTCATCCTTCAGGCTCATGGTCGGGTCTCCGGCACCAGCGGCGGGCGCTATTTGGCCTTATGGCCAAGTATTAGTGAAAAAAAAGAGATGGGAGGTTCAACCGTTTCGCGTGGCCGGCACGCGTTCGGCCGCTCCTTCCCGCGCCTGCTCCTCACGGACGGCCTCGATGCAACGGAACACGTTCAGCACGCACGGGGCTTTCAGGCGGTAGAGGTGTTGGACGCCGTCGGTGCGGTAGTCCACGATGCCGGCATCCTTGAGGACCGACAAGTGCTTGGAGACGGTGGAGATGTCAGCGCCGACCATCTCCGTCAGCTCGCAAACGCAACGTTCGCCACGAGAGAGCTCATCCACCATCATCAGCCGGCTCGGATGCGCCAGGGCCTTCATCACCCGTGCGCGCTCCTCGAAAAGCTCTTCTTCTGCTCTCCGCATTTTCTCCTCCCTCAGGCTATTTGGCCATATTACCAATAATCCCGCGGTGCGTCAAGAGGACGTGGCAAGTTCATCAGGCACCGGGAAGCACTTACAGCCCCCTGGCGCGCCACATCCCGTGGAAGCGGCAGGCGCCCCAGAACAGGACGGCCGTGAACGCCGCGAGCATCACCAGGCTGAGCCAGGTCGGGAAGTGCGGAATCTGCCCGAAGCCAGAACGGATGAGGTCCCCGGCGTACGAGAGGGGCGAGACCGGCGAGACCCACCGCGCCCATCCGGGCATCTGCGCGATGGGCAGAAAGACGCCGCTCACGAACAAGAGCGGCAGGCGCACCAGGTTCGAAAGCAGCATGATGTTGGACGGGCTGCTCGCCGGAGGCGCGGCCAGCAACACGCCGAGCGAGGCGAAGCTCAGCGCGCCGAGCACGATGCCCGCCACCAGTAGAAGGATACTTGTGACTGCAGCATCGGTCAGGGCGAGACCCAACACGATGGGGATGACCGAAAGGCACGCGCCGAACACGAGGCCGCTGACCACGTCGCCGGCCAGGATGGCCCTGAGCGAAACGGGCGAGGAGATGAGCCGCTCGTAGGTCTTGGCCTGACGTTCCCAGGGCGTCACCAAGGGGCCAACAGCAGTGGCGGTGAACCAGAGCGCCATCGCCACCATGCCCGGCACGATGTTCTCGGCCGCAATCGGCCGCCCCATCTTGAAGGTCAGGAAAAAGAACACGGGGAAGAGCACACCGAATATCAGCACCGGGGGCTTGAGATAGTAAAGCAGCGCGTTCTTCTTGGCGATCACGAAGACCCCGTGCGCCTGTCTGCGCCAGGTGTGGACTGCTTCGCTCATTGCCGTTCCTCCTTCGCCTCCGCACCGGTCAGGTGCAGGAACACGTCCTCCAGCGTCGGCTTGCACGTAGCTATTTCGGAGATGGTCAGCCCCCGGCTCTCGCTGAATCTCACGGTTTCCGCCGCCGTCCGGCCGGGATGCTCCGAGTAAAGGCGGAAACCATCGCGCCCCGTGCTGACCCGTTCCACGCCGGGCAGGGATTCAAGGTCGCCTTCGGGTGCGCTTCCGTCTTCGAAGACCACTTGGACGTACTGGCTCGATCTCATGGCATCGCGCAGTTGATCGGGGGTGTCGATGGCGGCGATGCGTCCTTTGTCGATGATGGCAACGCGGTCACAGATCTCCTCGGCCTCGGCCATGTTGTGCGTGGTGAGGAACACGGTGAGCCCGTCGCGGTTGAGGTCGCGAACGATCTGGCGAATCAGGCGTGCGCTCTGCACGTCCAGGCCGCTGGTGGGCTCGTCCAGGAACAGAATCTCCGGCCCGCTAACCAGCGCCGAACAAAGCATCAGCCGCTGCCGGAGGCCCTTTGAGAGCGCCCGCGCCTTCTGCTTCTTCCGGTCGGCCAGCCCCAGCAGCCCGAGCAGCCGTTCGCCCTCGCTGATCCGGCGGGCACGGGGGACGGCGTGCAGTTCGGCCATGAGCATCACGTTGCGCCAGACGCTAAGGTCCAGGTAGACATTCGCCTCCTCCGGCACGATCCCCAGATGCCCGCGCGCGGCCAGGGACTCCTTGCGGATGTCGTGATCCTGAATGGTTGCCGTGCCGTCGGTGGGGTCCAGGACGCCGGTCAGCATGCGGACGGTCGTGGTCTTGCCGGCGCCGTTTGGCCCGAGGAAGCCGAAGACCTCGCCCTCCTCGACACCGAACTCCACGTGGTCCACGGCGGTCAGCTCGCCGAAACGGCGCGTCAGACCGTCGACTTCGATTACCGTGCTCATGGCTGCTCCTGTTTCTTCTCGAAGATGAGCCACAAACCCATGCCCGTGTCGGGGTCGTCCTCCGGCAGTGCGGCCTCGCCCACGATCTCGAACTGCTCCAGGCCTGCCTGTTCAGCCCAGCGTCGGAATGCCTCCTGGCTGCGCACCTCCTTGAAGGCGCGCACGGCGTCTGGCCCCTTGCTTGCGCACTCCCTCGCGGCGGCGGCGTATGAACTCCCGCCGCGCCCACGCCGGGTACGTTTTGCCGAGCCCTCCGCCGAGCATCGCCTTGCCGCCCGGGCGCAGCACGCGATACACCTCGCGCACGCCCGCCGGCCGATCTTCCCAGAAGAAGATCGAACCCCGGCTGACCACCAGGTCCACTGAAGCATCGGCAAGGGGCAGGCTCTCTGCCTGGCCGCGGACGGCCACCGTGCGTCGGCTCAGGTCCAGCTTGGCGGCCCTTACCAGCGCCCGCGCCAGGGTCTCCGGGTTCGGGTCCACCAGGACCAGGACGCTGCCGGACAGCTCAGCGAGCGCGAAAGCCAGCGGTCCCTCCCCGCAGCCGAGGTCCACCCAGACGCCCTCGCACGGCGTGCACGTCTCGACGACGTCGCGGGCGACGCAGGCGTAGTAGCCGGGCAACTCCTGCTCCGTTCTTGGTGGCGGCACGGGTGATCTCCCTACGCGCACGGAAACGCACTAAGCGCTGGCCGGCGCCGTCACACGCAGGGGTGCTCGACCACGTCGCCGTGGCACTCCCGTATCTGCTCGGGGGAGCACTCGCCGGGCTTTTTGCCCTTGAGCTTCTCGGGGTGCTCGCAGCCGGCGGTCTCCACGCAGGGGTGGCCCTCCGCCTCGCCGTGGCACTCCCTGACCTGCTCGGGCGAGCAGTCCTGCGGCTTACCTTCGAGCTTCTTCGACTTCTGACATCCCTTCGTTCCGCCACACATAACTGGCCTCCTGGACCTCGAAAAAGGGGACTCATGTAAGCGTATGCTTAAATACTAATCGGCTCCCGTGGCGCTGTCAAGGGGGAGCGTGCCGACGCGAGGTCACACGGCCTGTTGTCCGACAGGCGGGCGGTGCCCGCGCGTGAAGAAGACGTAGAGGCAGGGCATCAGGAACAGCGCCACTGCCATCTCCATGCCCAGCCCGCCGATGGCGCCGACCGCCATCGGCTGGAGCATGTCGCCGCCCTCGCCGAGATTCAGCGCCAGCGGCAGAAAGCCCATCATGGTCGTCAGCGTGGTCATCAGGCGTGGTCGCAGGCGTATCCTGGCGGCGTCCACCACGGCGTCGAAGGGCGACTGGCCCTTGCGGCCCTGAAGCTCCCCGGCGAAGGTCAAGAGCAGCACGCCGTCGTTGACCGTGGCGGCGACGACGACCAGAACGCCGATGATGACCGTGGCCCCAAGAGGGAACCCCGTCGCGTAGAGAAAGTAGACCACACCGGTAAGGCAGACGGGCACGCTGCCCAGGATCAGGGCCGGCAGCTTCACGCTGTTGAACTGGACCGTCAGAACAATGAACGAGAAGAAAAGTGCGAAGGCCAGGACGGCCAGCACCGTGTCTTTCATGTCGGACATCATCTCGGCCCGGCCGCCGAAGGTGAATTCGTAGCCCGTCGGACGGTCGAGGTCCGCGAGCACTCCGCGCAGGTTGGCGACGGCCCCGGCGAGGTCGCCGTCGCTCATGTCCGCTTCGACTGTGATCTGCTTGACCTGGTTCTGGCGGATGATCTCTACCGGCCCCACGGCCGGGCGGACCTCAGCGATGTCGCGTACGCGAAGCGTCTCGCCCTGGGCGCAGGTGAGGGAGAGGTTCTCGACGTCCTCCCGGCTGCGCATCTGCGCTTCGGCCACGAGGACCCGGATATCGTAGTACTGCGAACCGTCCCGGTAACGCGTGGGCACGGCGCCGTTGATGAGCGTCCGCAGGGCACCGGCCACGTCTGCCACGGACACTCCAAGCTCGGCGGCCTTCGCCCGGTCGAGCCGGACCTGGTACTCGGGCCGGGAGAGGTCCATCGAGATGTTGACGTTGGTGAAGACACCCGATTGCCTCATCGCGCGCGCCGTCCGGTCGGCGAGATCCGAGAGCGTCTTGGTGTCTTGCCCCCGCACCTCTACGATGATGTCCGAGGCGCGCATGCCGTGTATGCCCTTGATGGGCATCTGCCTGGCCATGGCCTTCACGCCGGGAAGGGGTACTTTGTTGACCACCTGACGCAGGCGGGCCACGTACTCGGCAGTGTCAACGTTGCGCTCGGCTTTTGGAACGAGTTGCAGGTCTAGTTCGCCCTCGTTGGCAACCTCGTAAGGGTAGAGCCCCCGCACCTGTCCGCCGGCGAGGGAGAAGACGCTCTCCACGAGCGGATTACCGGCGACCTGCTGTTCGAGCTTCCGCAGCGCCCGGTCGGTCTCGGCCACCGAGGCGCCGGCCGGAAGTCTCACCTTGACCATGATCCGTCCGTCGTCCATCAGCGGAAGGAACTCGCCACCCAGCCGGCCCAGCAGAAGAAACCCGCCCGCGAGGGCCACCACGAAGAGCGGAACCGCGAGCCACCGGGCGTGAAGCACGCCTCTTAGAGTCCAACTGTAGGCATCGGTCACGCGCGCAAAGAAGCGTTCGAACGCGCTGGCGCTGTAAGCCTGCCGCCGGCGCCCGAACAGGGCGGCGGCCAGCATTGGCGTCACCGAGACGGCAACGGTCAGGCTGATGATCACGATGCCGGCGACAACCAGGATCAGCTCCCGGAAAAGAAGGCTGGTGAGGCCGGGCACGATCAGGAACGGCACGAAAAGCGCCAGGAACGAGAGCGTCGCCGCGACAATGGCCGGGCCAACCTCGTCGGTCGCGGCAACCGCCTGGTCGGCTGCGTCGCCGTCGGGGTGGGCGTGGCGGAAGCGAGTGATGTTCTCCAGCACGACGATGGAGTTGTCCAGGACCACGCCGATGGCGACCACCAGCCCGCCCAGGGAGAAGATGTTGAGCGAGAACCCGGCCACCTTCATCAGGCCGAAGTTGAGCACCATGGTCAACGGCAGCGCCACCGCCATCACCAGCACCTGCCGGACACTGCCCAAGAACAGGTAGACGACGATGACGAGCAAGACTGCCGCCCCGATGGCCGCGTTGCGCACTCCGGCCAGGGACTGCCGCACGTAGTCGGCCTGGTTCTCGACATAATCCAGATGCAGCCCCTCGGGAAACGCCGATCGCAGCCCGCCGAGCCGCGCCTCGACCGCTTCGGCCACCTCCACGGTGTTGGCCTCGGCTTCCTTCAGCACCGACACCTTGACGCAGTCCTGCCCGTTGAAGCGCGTGACGACCCGCACGTCCTCGTGGGCGTCGACGACGCGGGCAATGTCGCGCAGATAGACCTTCTGCTGTCCCTGGCGGGCCACGAGAACAGAACGGATATCCTCCAGCGATGTGAACTCGCCCGTTGTGCGGGCGATCACCTCGCGGCGCCCGACGGTCACGCGGCCGCCCGTTTGTTCCACATTCTCCCGGCTCAGGCGTGCCAGCACGGCGTCCACGCTCAGGTTGTGTTTCTCCACGGCCGCCGGGTCGATCAGGACGCGGATCTCGCGTTCCAGGCCGCCCACGATCTCCGCTCCGGCCACGCCCTTGACGGCGAGAATGCGGTCCTGGAGCCAGTTGTCCGCCCACTCGCGCAACTCGACCGGTCCCCAGCGCTCCGAGCTGATCGCCACCTGCATGACGGGGAGCTGAGAGGGGTCGGCCTTGAAGACGAAGGGAGGCTCGATATCCTCGGGCAGGTCCTGCTCGGCGCGGGTCAGCGCGGCCAGCACGTCCTGGAACGCCGCGTCCACGTCCGTGCCGTACTCGAAGTGCACGTCGAGCGAGTAGACCCCCTCGCGGGAGGAGGATTCGAGATAGTCCAGGTTGTCTACGGTTGCCATTAAGCGCTCGACAGGGTCGGCGATATCCTTGTCGATCTCGTCGGGTGTGGCGCCCGGCCACCTGATGTGCAGCTTGACGAGCGGATAGGTGATGTCCGGCAGGAAGTCCACCGGCAGCCGCCACAGGCCGTAGAGCCCCAGCACCACCAGGGCCAGCACGATGGCGCTGGTCGCGAGGCGGCGTCGGACGGAATGCTCCGTCATCCTCATCGGCCGCCCTCCGGGCCATGAGGCCGTCCGCTGCCGGACGTTCGGCTTCCCGCTGCGCCTCTGCCACCCTGACCGCCGCCTGCGCCGGCAATCCGCACAGGTGCGCCGTCCTTCAGGTCTTCCTGGCCGGTGACGACGAGCTGCTCGCCGGGCTCGACGCCGCTGAGCACCTGCACGCTGCGCTCCCCTTCGATGCCGAGTTCGACCTTTCGCCGCATGGCCTGCCCATCTTTGGCTACGAATACGATTCTCTGCCCGTCCGGCGTCTCAAGAACGGCCTCGGTGGGCACTACCGTCGCGTCCTGAACTGACTCCAGTTGCAGAGTAAGCCGCGCGAACTGGTGCGGCATCGGTTCGACTTCGCCCTTTAGCGAAGCTTCCACGGTCCGCGTGCGCATGATGGAATCGAGCTGGGGATAGACGCGCACCACCTCGGCCGGGAAGGTCCGGCCGGGCAGAGCATCGAGCGTGGCATCGAGCCGGAGGCCGGGCCGCACGGCTGTGGCATGGGCCTCGGGCACACAGAACCGCACCACGAGCGAAGCGGGCGCGTACATCTCCACAAGGGGGCTGCGCGGCTCTGCCAGGTCACCCGGCCGCACGTGCACATGCGTGATCACGCCATCGAACGGGGCCCGAATCACGCATTCGGCCAGGTGCGCCTCGGCCAGGGCGAGCTTCGCCGATGCTTCCTCTACGGCGGCCTCCTGGACGGCGATCTCGGTCGCGGTGGGCCCAGCCTTCAGCATGCGCAGCGTTTCCTGTGAGGCGGCCAGCTCCGCCTCGGCCACCTCCATCTTCTCTCGCGCCTGGTCCACGCTTTGCTGTGAGGTGAAGTCCTGTGCGATCAGTTCCGTTTGCCGCTGGTAGGTCTGCCGGGCCTCCGCGAGCGTGGCGCGCCACTTGTTGACGTTCGTCCCCGCCTTGGCGATTTCCTCCGGGCGTGGGCCGGCCTCCAGGTCGGCCAGTATCGCCTCAGCCACCGCAAGCGCAGCGCGCGCCGCCTGCACTTCTGCCCGGTGCACCTCACGGTCGATCTCGACGAGCTTCTCGCCGGCACGGACTTCGTCGCCCTCGCGCCAGGGGCAGTACGTGATCGGCCCCTCCTTCGTGGCCGCGATGACCACGGAATCGGTCGCCACCACCTCGCCGGTCAGCTCGAGCGTTCGGCCGATGGCCGCGCTCCGCACCGGCGCCACCTCAACCAGGGGCGGCTTCCTCTGGCGGCCCTGCCGGGACCCCGACGCCGTGGCCGGCTGCCCGCCGGCGGCAAACCAGAGCCCCGCGGCTGCGGCCATGCCCAGGACGACTATGGTAATGATGGCTGTGCGTTTGCTTTTCATTGCGATGGCCCTGCCTCACTCCCCGATGCAAGCTGGCGCATGTCCGCCAGGGACCTGCCGACCGCGCGCTCGAAACGCGCGGTTGCCGTATGCCAGTCCAGGCGGGCCTGGACCAGCCCGTTACGCGCCGCCGTGCTTGCCGTCTGCGCAACGATCACGTCGACAATCGCCCCGGTGCCGTTCTTGTACTCGCCCTCGGCGACGCGCGCGCTCTCCTCGGCGCTTGCGACCAGCCGGCGGGCTGCCTCCACGGCCTGGCTGGCCTCGATGACCTGCCAGTAGGCCGTCCAGACCTCCAGTTCAATCCCGCGCAGCGCGTCCTGTCTGTCGGCCATCGCCCGGGCGAGGTCCGCCTCGGCGCCCTGCACCTGATAGGGCCGATCGAAGCCAGTGAACAACGGCAGGTCCGCCACCGCGCCAAGACTCCACTGTCGCTGATCGGGCAGCAGGTGTCGCCCCAGCCAGCCGAAGGATGTATCCAGGCCAAGCGCGGGCCAGTACCGCGACTGCGCCAGTCGGACGGCGGCGCGCTGCGCATGGACCTCGGCGAGCGCCGTTTTCAACTCGGGGCGGTTTCGCGCCGCCCCGGCGAGCAGAACGTCCACGTCTTCTAACGCGCGCCCGTAGGACTCCTCGGGAACGTCGGCGACCTCGAACTCCGCGTTCGCGTTCAGGCCCATCGTGCGGGCCAGTTGGCCTTTGGCAATGTGCACGGCGTTCTGCGCGCGAACCAGTGCCAGGTCCACATCCGCTTTCTCGGTCTCGGCCTTCAACACGTCCGATCTCGCGACGACGCCGACCCGATGGCGCGCCCGGGCCAACTCAAGCTGGTATTCGCGCTGCTTGACTGTCTCCGCGGCGACTTCTTTGAAGCTCCGGGCGGCCAGGAGGTTGTAGTAGTTCTCTTCCACGGATAGGACCAGGTCCTGCAAGACGGCGCTGTGGCGGAAGTTGGCGGCCAGCAGGTCGGCCTCTGCGCCCTCCACGCGGGCCTCGCGCCCGCCGGCGTCGAACAGGAGCCAGCGCGCGCCGAAGATGCCCTGGTAGCGGTTCTGAGTACCCATGTCGACCTTCCCGTCGAGTTCGGCCTCGTCCCCGCGCTCCGCGCCGGCACTGAGCCCAACCGCGGGCAGGTACTCGGCCCTGGCCCGGCCAACCCTTGCCGCTGCGGCCCGGGCCGCCTGCCATGCGGCGGCGGTTTGAGGATTGTGCTCCAGGGCGACGTGAACGCACTCGGGAAGCGAGAGCGTGCGCCCGAACAGGTCTGGGGCGGTCCCGCCGGATGCTTCTTCGTCATCGGCAGCGGCGACCTCGCCGCCAAAAGGCTCAGATCGCGAAGGGGGCACGCGCTCGAACACACCCCACGGATCGACGCCCGCGCAGCCGGTCAGCAGGGCGAGGCTCAACAGGGATAGGATGGTCAGTCTGGGTCTCACCGGTTCTGCTCCTCGCCGAGGTTCGCGCGTCGTAGCCCGGTCCCCAGGCCCGACAGGCCCATCATGCGACCCGGACCGGGGCAGCCCATCCGCTGGCGGATCATGGAGAAGAGCTTCTCCTGCTGCTCGGCGGTCAGCACCTTCTTCTCGTCCAGCAGGCGGCCCAGCACCAGCTCCTGCATCCGGCCGTGGCCTTCAAGTATCTCCTCCTGCTTGCGGTGAATGGCCTCCATGTCGGGCTCCGGGGCGGCCAGGAGCTTCAGCAACTCATCCCGCAGGCCCTGAAGCCTCTGGCAGTTCTCCTGTGCCTTCTCATGGAATTCGACGAGCCGGGGCTCTATCTGCCGCCACTGCTCAATGGTGACGCCCAAATCCCGGTGCAGTGGACACCATATCTCCGGTTCCGGAGCCTTCTCGGCGGCGGGCCCCCTGAGCAGGTGGGCCGGGATCGCGTGTGCCGCCCAGGTGGAAAGCAGGGCCACGTTCAGTGCAATCGAGACGGCCAGCACGATGGGACGAGCCTTCCTCCACATGGTCATTCTCCCCCTCCGGTCGAGACGAGGCTCACATACGCGCCTGCCAGCGAACCATCGGGCGCTTCAGCAAGGTAATCAACCCTATAGAGGCGGACAGGATCTGCCTCTGCAACCTGAGCCGGCTTTGGCTCCGGAGGCTCCTGTCCACGCCACATGTCCCGGCCGATGAGCATCCCAAGGCCCAGGGCCACGACCACTGCGGCGGCCGCAGCGACGCGCAGCCCGGCCGGCATGGCGGGCCTCCAGCCAACGGGCCGCAGGATTCGCTCGGCCCAACTCCGCTTTTCTGCGTGCTCCCGGGCTCGCGCCATCAGCCGGGCATGGAAGCTTTCGGGGAGGGGCGGCGCTGTACTATGGCCAAGGGTCTCGTGCAGTTGCTGGGCGTGCTCCAGAGCCAACCTGCACTCGGTACAGGAGGCAATGTGCTCCTCCAAGCGGGCACGTTCCGTCTCCACGAGCTCCCCGCCCAGGTATGCCTCCAACCTTCGCTGTGCCGTTCTGCAACGCATTCTCCGTCTCCTTCTACTGGGTGTAACGAACGCCCGCCGATCTTCCCCCGGCCTGCGCCCTATTTCCCGAAGAAACCTTCGAGGTGGGGGGCGAGGGACTTTCTGGCGCGGGCAAGCAGGCGCTCGACGGCCTTGTAGGTCGTGTCCATGGCCTCCGCGATCTCGGCCAGCGGAAGGTCCTCGAAATAGCACAGCACCACCGCCATGCGCTGGCGGTCGGGGAGCTGGTCGAGCGCCATCTGTATCGCGCGGTCGCGTTCCCTCGTTTTCAGTTGCGTGTCCGGCTCATCCGAGGGACTTTCTTGCGGCGGCATCTCGCCGGGGTAATGCGGGCGCCTCTTGCGGTGGTAGTCGATGCACAGGTTGGCGATGACCCGGTAGAGGTAGGTGCTGAAGCGGGCCGTAGGACGATAGCCTGATGCGGCGTCGAGAATCTTTAGGAAGGCCTCCTGGGCCAGGTCTTCGGCCTCGGCCCGGTCGCCGACGTAATGGTAGGCGATGCGCCAGGCCGCGTCCTGGTGGCGGCGCACGAGCTCACCGAAGGCGTCCATGTCGCCGTCGGCCACTTCCTGCATCAGTTCCTCATCACCGTGCCGCATTGTCCCCCTCCGGTCGGCCCAGGATGAGGTAGTGGAAGGCCATCCCGGCGGCGAAGCCCACTGCCATGTTGAGCGCCACCGACCCGGCCACCGTCGCCGCCACCGGCACCAGGCTTCTGTCCAGCCGCACCTCCCGCGCGAACTTGAAAAGCTCTACCCCCACCATCAGCATCATGGCCCCCACGATGGCCACCGGGAAGGCGGCAAACAGCGCGGCGATACTTCCCCCGAGCAGCAGACCGAGCCCGATCTCGATGGTCCCCTCGATGATGTTCGTGCCGCCGGTGCGGGCGCCGAAGTAGTACTGTCCCGCCAGCCCGCCCGCGCCGTGACACAACGGCATGCCTCCGAAGAAGGGCAGAACCACGTTCATCACGCCCATGTTGAAAGACAACTGACGCTCCGTCACGCGGCGGTCCGGCCAGTACTGCGAGATCAGCGCCACTGTGGCGATCACAGCGTTGGTGGCCGTGAGGGGGATCTGCGCCAGGCCGCCGTCGCGAAGCGCAGGCCAGATAAGCCGCGACTCAAGCCCGGTAAGCGACGGCAGGGAGAGGGCAGGGGCGCCGAGCGCACCCAGCCCTCCCCTCAATACCATGACCAAGATTCCCAGCCCCACCAGTACGATGGCCGCCGGCGCGTAGCGATTCTCGCGAAGCACCAGGACGATCAGCACGGACGCCAGTCCCAGCAGCCACCAGCCGGCCATCATCTGCAGACCTTTGACGGCCAGCAGCACTCCGAGAGAGATCTGGATGCCGCGCACCACCGTCTTCGGCGTCCAGCGTGCCACGTGTGTCATGGCGCCGGTGGCACCCATCAGCAGCCACACGGCTCCCATGGCGACGCCCGCTGCGTACACCTTCTCCGGCGCCCACGCCTGGGCGATGGCCATCACCGCCAGCACCTTCATCGGCTCGATGGGCATCGGAAGGCGGTAGATCAGGCCCGTGGCGACGTTGGCCACGCCCATCATCACCAGCAGGCCGGTCGGGTCGAGCCCGCAGACGGTGATGTAGCCGATGGCCAGCGGCAGGAGGGTGCCGAAATCCCCCATCGACCCGGCCAGCTCCCGCAGGCTGAAATCGAATGAACCGATGCGCACGTTGCACTCCGAAGAAACACCTGCAAAGAGAAGGCGGGCTCCCTCGCCGCTCGCCGAGAGGGACTACTCCTCATCCGCCGTCAGAAGGTCATCGGCAACCTGGCGCCACTGCTCCAGAGTCTTGCGGTTGAGGAGGTAGTGCACGTAGTAGCCGCGCTTATCCGGCACAACCAGGTCAGCGTCCCGGAGGATACGCAGGTGCTGGCTGACGGCGGCCGACGTGATGTCCAGCCGCGTGGCCAGCGCCCCCACGCACAAGGCCCGCTGCTTGAGCATCCGGAGGATGCACACCCTGGTCTCCGAGGAGAGCGCCTTAAAGACTTGGGCAACCTTCTGCGAATCGTCCATGGCACCAACTCCTTAAGCGAATGCTAACATACTAAGTCGCTTTCCCCGGAATGGCAACTTCCAAGAGCAGGTTGGGGCCAGCCGGTGGGCCAACCGCACAGCCACCTTCCGCGCTTCCGGCCTCGCCCGTTCGTGTCCTGGGAACAGAAGCCTCCGCAGTTGTACGCACAACGACCCGGCCCGGCACCTGATCCGTCAATCTATGGTAGTTGAGGGCAGACCAGTGGATGATGGCCGCGGGGTCCACCAAGTGCATGGCGATCTCGAACTCGTTGGCCGGCGTGACGCCTGGGATTGTTGGGGAGATCGCGTAGCGGCCCTTGCGCAGCCGGACAAGCCAACCGGACCGGGCAAGGTGATGGAGGGCCTGACGGAAGTAGCTTTCTGAAAGACCCGTACCGACGACCAAGTCCCTGGCCCGCGCGGTGCTGAAGACACGGTCGCCCTCGGCCGAAAGACGCCGCACGAGCTCGATGCCTGCGCCCCCGTATTTTGTATTCTCTCTGGACATTGTTCGCTCTAATCAAACAACCGCACAAGATTATCTATTGACCGCGCTCGCGGACCCTCTGTCGCTGAAGACCAGACAATTTGAGCCGCTTCCGCTCGCCGGGGGGCTGCACGGCCGCGCCGATGCGCTCGACACCCTGCATGGAGGCGGCCGCTGCGCAGCCGACGACGCAGTCGAGCCAGTGGTTGTCGGGCCGGTGGGCGGGCAGCTTCCACTCATCCACCGTCCGGCCGCGGCCCTCGGTGCGGACGCGATACTCCGCCGTCAGGTGCTCGGCGAAGAGGCGGTGTGACACCGCCTTCCGGCCGAAGATACTCAGGCAGCCGGGGTCGCCCATCGCCGTCCCCAGGCGCTCGTGCACGAACGACTTCCAGAAGTTCGTGTCCACCTCGACATGCCGCAGCGCCCGCTTCCGCGTGACGCTGGGTATCCACCAGTGGTGGCCGATCTTGTCGCCCCGGTGGCGATCATACTCCGAGATGGGCTTCTGCGACGCCGTGATGCCATGGCCCCGGGCCGGCATGAGCACGGCCGCGTGCTCGGACTGCCGGCAGAACTGATGCACCACGTCGGTCTGCCAGCCCTGGTCGATCAGGCACCGCCCGATCCGCATCACGGCGCCGTCGTCCCGTGACCACTCCTTGGCCAGCAGCTGGCCCGTCAGCGCATCCAGCCCGGCGTAGATCGCTCCCTCCACGCCCATGCTCTGGTGAACCCGCCGCAGCGTGCGGTCCACGTCTCTTGACGTGAAGTAGCTGATGGGCTGCTCGGGATACGTGCCGTAGTCGACGACATAGCCGGTGAAGTCGGCCTCCCACGCCGCCACGACGTAGTAGAGCAGCTTCTGGCCGACGTCGATGAAGGCTGTCACGTGCTCGCACTTCACGGGCACCTGCCCGCGCCCTCGCCCGTTCGTCTTGCCGGCGACCTCGTCGGCGTCCAGCATCTCCCCCTCGCCTTCCTGCTCGGCGACGGGTTCGTTCTGGTACTCGGCCCAGAAGGTCGCCTCGTCACGCAGCTTCAGGTTGACGGCGTGCTGAATGCCCGAGAGCTCGTCCTCATGGTGGCGATCCGACCAGGCCACCTCGGCCCCGGCGTCCATCTCCTGCCGGTGCTCCCGGTAGAAGTCAGTCGCTCGGCTGCCATCCCCGCCCATGCGCATGTCCTCGGCGCGGATCTCCGCGTAGCGGTCCCACAGCTTCTGGTTCGTGGGGAAGGCGTAGACCATCTTCATCCGCTCCCCCTGCCACTGCGGGTGCTTCTCGCGGTCCAGGATGCGGTCGGCCATGTCGCCCGGCTTGATGACGGTGCACGGCATGATGCCGGAGATCTTGCGCCCCGGGCCCGCCAGACCGAGCACGGCGCCGGCCAGGATGCTCTCCCGCGCCTGGCACTGCGAGAGCGACCGCGCCGACTCGTCGGTCTG
>CAZZNQ010000098.1:0-13842 GCA_964655775.1 uncultured candidatus Brocadiaceae bacterium
GGATGAGGGCCGCCATCCCGACCACCAGACCACCGAAAAGCGCCCGAGCCCACCATGAATCCAACTGGCGGTCCATCAAGTGGCCGGTCGCGTAGATGACCTTGATGAAATAGGCCGCCGCAAGCCCGCATGCCAGGCCCAGCACGGCGAACATCAGGTAGTCCTGCCATTCGAAGACGAAACCAGCCGGCACTTGGTACTGGGGGGCGGTTGCCAGCAGCGCATGGCGGACGACCACGCCGAGGAAGGCGGCTACGATCAAAGGAAGCAGGGCGGCCGCACCCGCGCTGCCCAGAAGGACTTCGGCCGCGAAGACCGCGCCGCCGATCGGGGCGTTGTACTTGGCGGCCAGGGCCCCGGCCGCCCCCGCGCCGACCAGGATGCGGATGTTGGAAACGCCGAGATCGAACCGGCGCCCAAACAGGCTGCCGACGGCGCCTCCGGCCATGATGGCCGGCCCCTCCATTCCGAGCGGCGCCCCGGCGCCGATGGACAGGGCGGTGGCGGCCGTCTTCATGGGGATGAGGCGCGAACGCATGTAGCCGCCACGATGACCGATGACGCTCATGACCTGCGCCGTGCCGCTGCCGGCGGCTTCCGGCGCCCACCGGCGCAGCGCATATGCAACGATGAGGAAGACGATCATGGGAACCACGGCCAGCAGGAATCGGCCGGTGCCCGCCAGAGTCTCGGCGCCGCCGATGCCCAGGAACAGATGCCGGTTCACGACGCCGATCAGCCACTCGATGAGCAGCGCCAGCAGGCCTCCCCCGATCCCGGCGAAACCGGCCAGAACAACGGTGGTGCCCACGGCGGAAGTCTCGGCGCGCGGGGGGATGATCCGGTGGACAAACCGGGCGATCTTGCCTGGTGAACGCGCCATGCTTGCGTGTCTCGGAGGAAACGGGGCCTGGCGTCGGCTAGCGCAGCTATCATAGCCAATCGGCCCGCATCGGCACAAACGCTACCGGTCCTGCGCCGCAGCACCTCGCATCTTTGACCGGCCGCCCCGCCGTTCCTATAATCGAGCCGACTCGGATCGCGTCCAGGCAACCACTGCGGAGCGACTTCCATGACCGAACACACCTACGGGCCCGTTCCCTCGCGACGGCTGGGCCGGTCGCTGGGCGTCGACCTGGTCCCGATGAAGACCTGCAACTTCAACTGCGTCTACTGCCAGCTCGGGCCGACGGCCGAACTGACAACGGAGCGCGCCGAGTACGTTCCCGCCGACGAGGTGGTTGCCGAGGTGCGGCGGAAGCTGGAGTCCGGCGTGCGCCCGGACTACGTGACCCTGGGCGGCTCGGGCGACCCCACGCTGCACTCGTGCTTCGGCGACATAGCGCGCCGCATCAGGGAGTTCACCGACGTGCCGCTGGCGCTGCTGACCAACGGTGGCCTTTTCTACCAGCCCGAGGTGCGCGCCGAATGCGGGGCGCTGGACCTGATCCTGCCCTCGCTGGACGCGGGGGACGAGGAGACCTTCCGGATCGTCAACCGGGCGGACATACACCTGACGCTGGCGATGCTGGTGGACGGTCTCGCGGCATTGCGGCGGGAATTCGACGGGCAGATCTGGCTTGAGGTCTTCATCGTCGACGGAATGAACTCCTCCGATACCCAGGTAGCGCGCATCAAGTCGCAGATCGACAAGATCAAGCCGGACCGCGTGCAACTGAACACGGCCGTGCGCCCGCCGGCCGAGCAGGGCGTCAGGAGTCCTTCCACCGAGCGTCTGGAGGAGATCCGCGAGATGCTGGGCCCCAAGGCGGAGATCATCGCCCCGTATGCGCCTTCCGTCGAGACCGCCGGCGGCCGGGCGAAGAAGGAGGAGGTGCTCGCCATGCTGCAGAGGCGGCCATGCACGCTAGCCGACGTCGCGAACGGCCTGGACATCCACCCGAACGAGGCGCTCAAGTACGTGCAGTCGCTGCTGGCCGAAAGCAGGATCGAGGTGCGGCAGCGCCTCTACGAGACCTTCTACGAGGCGAGTACGCGCGATTAGGAACTCGGCTCGTGGTTCTCGGGGTCCTGGGGCGAGACCTCGATGGTTCTGGGTTCCTTGACGATGAAGGCGAGCCACAGGATTCCCAGTGCCGTGGGGATGACGGCCAGCCCGATGCCGTTCCGCATGCCGACCATGTCCCTGATGAGCCAGCCCGTCAGCATCGGCACGACCAGCACGACGGGGCTCAGAATCAAGTTACTGAGCGTGATGTGGGCGACCCGGCTGTCGTGCGGGCAGGTCTCGAAGAGCATGTTTGCGTGGCAGACCCAGCCGGAGCCCCAGGCCACGCCCAACAGTCCGAACGCCGCCATGCCGGCCAGCACGCCGCTTCCGAGGAAGACGACCAGCAGCGACGCCACCTGCGCCAGAGACCCCAGAAGAACGCCCAGCTTGTGCCCGGCCGCGTCGCCCAGGCGGCCCAGCACGTAGCTGGCCGCCGACTGCGGAAGGAAGAGGAACACGCCCAGGGCTATAACGGTGCTCTCTTTGAGCCCACCGCCCTGCGGAGTCGCCAGATATACGGCGTAGAAGGCGGTGGCTCCCCCGCCCAGGGTCAGCAGGATGCGGGCAATGAGATAGTTCCGGAAGTTACTCCCGGCCAGCGACTGCCCGAACCGGTGCAGGAGGTCGCGGATGCGGAACTGGCGCGAGTGCGCCGTGACGGCCTCCGGCTCGCGGACGGAGAAGAAGCTGCTCAGGCCCATCAGGAAGAACGGAACGGAGACCACGAACAGAAGAGCGTAGCTCATCGGAAAGTCGAGGCGGTGGCGGACCAGGCCGGCCGATATCGCAGCGATGTTGGCCCCAAGCGCGGACGCCCCCGCCATCATCCCGATGGCTCGCCCCCGCACGCGCTTGCTGAACAGCATCGCGTGCCAGTCGAACCAGATCGGCGTGACACTGCCCGCCGACAGCACGCGCGCGGCGAACAGGAGGAGAACCACGATGCTGCAGAGCCGCGGGCTGTCCGCTGCCAGGAAGTAGACCGCCGCGCCCATGCCCAGATACGTGGGAACGCAACTGAGCGCGCTATATGGTACGAGAAAGCGCTTGCCGCGTCGCTTGCGACCGAAAAGAAGCATGCCGAACGGTTGCAGTAGACCCCAGCCGGCCGTCGCGATGCCGAATGCCAGGCCGAGCATCACCTCCCCCGCCCCGAGCTGCTTCAGTAGAAGCTGCATCACCGTGACCGGGGCCACCAGGTTCATGCCCACGCCGAACAGGCCTTCGCCCAGCGTGCATTTCAGGGCGGTGGATTTCTCGTTGCTCTGCATGGTGACGGAAGCAGCAAAGTAAACAGCGGTCGCTTGTGATATGCCCGGCCGGCGAGGGCCGGAAGACGGGGCGCCAGCACTGGCGGCGCCAATCCCGGCATAGAGGCGGAGCGCCTGTCAAGGCGAACGTACCGCCCCCTCCGCCTTAGCGGCTCGACATGGGGTTCCGGCGTGGCCCGAAGCGGCTTCAGAGGTCTTCGGGCAGGCGCTTCTCCTCGATCTCGTCGAGCAGCCGCTCCAGGAACTCCTCCAGGCCCACGGCCCCCTCGTCGCCCCCTTCGTGGCTGCGCACGCTCACCGTCCCGTTCTCCACCTCGCGGTCGCCCACGATGAGGAGGTACGGCACCTTGTCCATGGTGCCGGCCCGGACCTTGTAGCCCATGGTCTCGCTGCGCTCGTCGCAGGTCGCGCGGACGCCCGCATCCAGGAGCTTCTGCAGAACTTCGCGCGAGTACTCCAGGTGCGCGTCGGTAATAGGCAGGATGCGAACCTGCTCCGGCGCAAGCCAGGTCGGGAACCAGCCGCCGAAGTGCTCGATGATCTCGCCCACGAAGCGCTCCAGCGAGCCCAGGATGGCGCGGTGCACGATGATGCACTCGTGCTCTATGCCGTCCTCAGCCACGTACTTCACGTCGAACCGTTTCGGCAGGTTCAGGTCCACCTGCACGGTCGGCCCCTGCTCCCACTCGCGACCGAGCGAGTCGTACGGCACCACGTCGATCTTGGGCGCGTAGAAGGCGCCGGCGCCCTCGTCGATATCGTACTCCAGCGACTTCGCCTCCAGCGCATCCCGCAGCGCAGCGGTGGCACGTTCCCACTCCTCATCGCTCGCGGTCTCCAGCGAGACCTCGGGTCGAGTCGAGAGATACATCTTGTACCGCAGGCCGAAAGTGCCCAGGATCTCCTCGATCATGTCCAGGATCGCCACGATCTCGTCCACAAGCTGCTCGGGTGTGCAGAAGACGTGGGCGTCGTCCTGGGTGAAGCCGCGCACCCGCAGCATGCCGTGCAGAGCGCCGCTCAGCTCGTAGCGGTACACGGTCCCGAGCTCTGCGTAGCGCACCGGCAGGTCGCGGTACGAGTGCATGTGGGACTGGAATATCTTGATGTGCGCGGGGCAGTTCATCGGCTTCACGCGGTAGCGCTCTTCGTCGATAACGAGCGGCGCGTACATCATGTCTTCATACTTCGGGATATGTCCGCTGCGCAGGTATATCTTCTCGGACGCGATGTGCGGGGTGAACACGAGCTGGTAGCCGCGGCGCTGGTGCAGGCGCTTCCAGTAGGTTTCCAGCACGTCGCGAAGCGCGGCGCCCCGCGGGTGCCACAGCGCCAGACCCTGGCCGATGTCCTCGTCGAAGCTGAACAGGTCCAGTTCCTTGCCCAGGCGGCGGTGGTCGCGCTTCTCGGCCTCGCGCAGCATCTCCAGGTGCCGCTCCAATTCCTCCTCGGTGCGGAAGGCGGCGGCGTATATGCGCTGTAGCTGCGGGCGATCCGCGTCCCCGCGCCAGTAGGCGCCGGCCACGTTCAGCAGCTTGAAGGCGCCCGCCTTGCCGGTGTGGGGCATGTGCGGACCGCGGCAGAGGTCCACGAAGTCCTCGGTGCGGTACAGGGAGACGGTCGGCTCGGCTATCTCCTGCAGCAACTCGACCTTGTAGTCCTGGCCCTCCTCGCGCATCAACTCGATCGCCTCTTCCGTAGGCATCTCGAGCCGCTCGAAGGGGTTCTCCTCGTTGACAATCAGCGCCATCTCCTGCTCGATCCGCTCCAGGTCGTCGGTGGAGATGGTCTCGTCGAGGTCGAAGTCGTAATAGAAGCCGTCCCGGATCGACGGACCGATGCCGAACTTCACGTTCTCGAACAGCCGCCCGACCGCCGAGGCCATGATGTGGGACATGCTGTGGCGCATGATTTCCAAGCCCGTCTCGGTCTGGGCCGTGATGATCTCCAGTTCGGCGTCCTGATCGAGCTGCACTTTCAGGTCGACGAGTCTACCGTCGACGCGGGCGGCGACGGCATCGCGCGCCAGCCGTTTGCCGATGGAGGCGGCCACCTCCGCGGCGGTGATGCCGCAGGGCTTGGTCATTTCGCTGCCGTCAGGCAGTGTTATCTTGATACTCATGGTGTCCCCGCTTCGTTGGCCCGGCCGGTGTGCGCCGGGCGCGCGGCGGCGCGAGCGCTCCGCCGACATACCGGTTCCGGGCGTCGGCGGCACGATGTTCCCAGGCTTCGAGCAACGGGTCTGCATGGGGACAAGGCCGGCAACGCCACAAGAGAAGGATGAGAATGCATTATATAGGGCGCACGGACCGTGTCAAGCAGTGCCATAACCTGCCTGCGAATCCAGAATCGGTCTTGACACGCTGTGTCGCATGCCACATCATGGATCAAGAGCATTTGCAGGTGCGGGCGGCCGAAGAGGGGCATAGTCGCCGACACATCGGCTTTCAGACGCTAGATGGGGCCTTGCTCAGGGGGCGGGCCTTTCGAGAGGCTTTGGTGACTGCATGAAGTCCGTCATCGCAGTGGGTCTTTTCGCGCTGGCCGTAGCGCTCATGTTCGTTGAGCGTGCGGGGGCAGCGTCGTATCAAGCATCGACCTGGTCCAATCCGGCGGCATTACGGCGGCTCGCCGCTGTGCTCGCGGACGACGGCTACTGGATTGACGCCCAGGACGTCCTGCAATGCGCCGCGGATCATGCGGGTCCGACCGAGAGTGAAGCCACGGAGGCGCAGCTATCGCAAGCGAGGGACGTGATCCGCAGAGCTGATTCCCGCCCGGATCGGCCGTTGGCGGAGCTGTCCGATGGCGAGTTCTGGATGCGCGTGGCTCACTCCTCGACCGCCTCCACGCTGCCGGATAGGCTGGCCGTGGAGATCGCCGTCCGGAGTCGGGACGCCACTGATTCCCTGCTCGCCGAACATCTGGCCACTTATGCCCTCTCAGATGGTCCCGTCGACCGCTCAAAGGTGGCCATCCTTCTGGGCCTTTCCCATCTGGGCGCCTTCACGGGGGATTTCGAGGAAGCGCTTCTCCAGGAGATGGTGGTTGGTGAGCACCTGCAGGACCTGGAGCCTGAAGTCCAGTTGAACGCCGCGCTGGGGCCGTTTGTCTCGCCGGAAGAGGCGGAAACACCGGAGGAGCTCTGGAAGGCGGTCTGGAGCGTATGGCGCTCCTCGAAGCGGGCCGGCCGGGCCGCGTCGATACTTGGCCGGGTGCAGGAAACGGACGACCTGCGCCACGCAGTGGTGGCGTGCGGTTCCACGCCGGACGCCGCTGCGCGTCTGAATGCCGTGCTGGCAGTGCTGGAGGCCGGAACCGAGAGCAGCGAGCTGGCCGGCGAGTGCCTGAGGCAGATCGGAGAGAATCCGGCGGCCTCAGCGGGGCGGTTGGATGCGCTGTATCACGCGGCCGGGACGGGCCCGGAGGCACTGGAAGCTGTTCTCCGTCAGATCGCTGCCGGAAACATGCCAATGCTCGCCCGACCCAGCCCGGTGGGGCCGCTTGACCGGGCGCTGCGGCCGCTGGCACGGCAAATGGGTTCGGTCCCCTTTGCCGGGCTCAAGCTACTTGTTGTTGTTGTGCTGACGCTGCCCCTGACCGGGCAGATGTCGCGATGGTTCAGATTCTCGACTACCGGGGGCAAACACGTCATGAGATGGGGAACGGTTCTCGTTGTCGTTCTGACAGCGGTTGCGGTCCACGCGGCTGCACCAACCGGTGCTTCCGCCGTTGCGGTCGCGGCTCAGGCTTCCGTAAGCGGCACGCAGGTCTCCGCCACCGGAGCGGGCGTGTCGGGCGGCTGGTTCTACGCCGTGCCGCTTACCTTGCTGGCGATCCTCGCGCAGCTTGCCTGCGTTGCCAAGGCGCGTGACAGGTGGGACCGGATGCAGGCCGACCCGCAGAACGCGCGCGTTGACATGCATTACCTGCGGTTCTACACCGAGGCACCCGTGTTCGTTGGATTCCTGGGTTCCGTCTCCGGCGCCGTGCTCCTGCAGGTGCTCGCCGCCGGGCAGATGATCTACTTCGCGTACGTGTCCACGGCCAGCGGCCTTCTGGCGTTCCTGTGGATTCAGTACCGATACGCCATCCGAGCGGAAGCCGACCTTGAGCAGCGGGACCTGCAGGGATGAATCGACGCGTAGCCATTGTGGGATTGGACATCTTTGTGCTGCTGGCTTTGCCCATCCTGGCCGGCGGAAGCGTGCAAGGCCCTCTGCGGCCGGCGGCGTCCGTGGGAGTGGTGCGGGCCGCTGAGACAGCTTATCTGGGTCAGTTGAATCGTGATTACGAGGAATGGCGAGACCGCCCCAAGCCGCAGACAGAGGATCGCCCGGAATCCTCGGCGGAGCAGGCCGCCCTGCGGCAGGCCGAAGCAGACCGTCTGCAGATGGAACTCGATCGTGCCCGGGAACGCTTGGCGGAGCTGGAGCAGGCGGACGCCCGGCAGCGGGAGAGCTTGTCGAAGCTGGAGACGGCCCAGGCGGAGCGGGAGCGCCTTGCCGAGGAACTGGCCCGCGAGCGCGAGGAGAGGCTGAAGGCAGCGCGGGAGACCGAGGCGCTTAGAGAGAGGCTGGGCGCGCTCCAGGAGGAGAAGGAGTCGCTGGCCGCGCGTTCCAGCGACCTGGCGACGACGGTCGGGGAGCGGACCGCTGAGCTTGCCCGTCTCCAGGCGGAGATGGATTCCGTGCAGGGGGAACTCGACAGACGCCTGATGGCTGAGACCGGCGGACACATCGCCGGACTGGTGGAGGCGGCACGCGAGAAGGTCCGCGTTGTCACGTCCGAGATGGAAGTGCAGGCGGCCGACGCGGCTGCCCCGATGCAACTGGGCGCTATGGGCATGGTGGTTCCGGTTGCTTTTGAGAATGGCGTCGTGCTTCTTGCGCACGCGTCGGCCCTCGGCCTGACGTCGGACCTGTTGGACAGAGAAGAGGCGGCGGCCCCGGTCACCATATCGCGGTTCTCCGCGGCCGTCCGCAAGGGGAGCGAGGTCCCCAGAGAAGTCAAGCGCCTGCGGTTCTTGCGGACCGAGCCGACGCTGGTGGTGATTGAAACCGATGGCGGCGCGGAGCCGGCTGCCCGCGCGCTTCGCCCTTCATCCAGGCACTTCGCGTTGGACCCGACCGTCATTGTGGTGGGTTCGGGCGGCCTGCATTTTGAGGGCCGGTTCAGGATCCACAAGGGCTTTGTCCAGATGACGGCCTTCCGGCCGATGGAGTTCGGCGCTCGGTGGACGAGCACTGCGGAGAGGTCGCCCGGAAAGCCGGGTGATCTCGTATTGGATCACGAGGGGCGATTGGTAACCATACTGTCAACGGCGACCTCGGGCCATGTTCTGGCTTCGGATCCGCAGATAGGGGAGGCAGTCGCCGTGGATGCTCTGCGTGAAGTGGGCGCCCCCGGCGGCGAGGCGGCCGGCCGGCAGTTGGCAGACGCCGCAGTCCGGCTCAACAAATGGCTCCATCCGCGAGACTGACCCGCCCTTGGAGGCATGGGCTGCGATGGCGAGACCCATCCTTCCGCAGCACTTGACCGGGGCCTGGTGCCTTCTTAGAGTGTCCCTGGCGTCTGCCACGTCTTGTCCCGGCAATGCCTGACATCACCCGGAAGGAAGCCGACGTGTGTGCAGCGAGTCGCGGTGACAGAACCTGGCGTGTCGGCGTGATCGACCACTTTCGCAACGATGCCCGGGGCGGACACGGTCTGCACGAGGCGTTCGCAGGTCTGCCGGGGGTGGAGATCTGCGCCGTCGCCGATCCCGACCAGGAGAGCCGCTCGGGTCTGCAGAAAGACACTGGCGCCGATAGGGCGTACGCGGATTGGCGGGAGCTTCTCGACCGGGAACGGCCCGACGCCGTCTGCGTCTGCTCGCGTCTGCCCGTCCACCACCCGGACGTGGTGGTCGGCGCGGCCGAAGCGGGGTGCCACGTGTACTGTGAGAAGCCTTTCGCCACGAGCCTGGACGTCGCCGATCGGATGGTCGCAGCGGCCGACGAGGCCGGCCTGAAGCTTGCCGTGGCGCACCTCGCCCGCTACTGGGAGTCCTTCCGCACCGCGCGTGATCTTATCGACAGCGGCGCACTGGGCCGACCCCTCACGGCCTATTGCCGCGGCAAGGAGGACGAGCGCGGAGGCGGGGAGGATATGATCGTCCTCGGCACGCACCTGTTCGACATCGCGCGTTTTCTCTTCGGCGACCCCGCGTGGGTCTTCGGCCACGTCTCGGTGGGAGGGCGCGACATGGTCAAGGCCGATGCGCACGACCCCTCCGAACCGGTTGGGACCGTGGCCGGTGACGAGATAGCGGCCGTATTCGGCTTCCCCGGCAACGTTCACTGCCACTTCGAGAGCCGGCGCGGGATGTTCCAGGGCGGCGAATGGCGCTTCGGGGTCACTGTCGCCTGCACAGAAGCCAAGCTCACCTTCCGGTACAGCGGCGGAGACCGCGTCCTGCGCATATGTCGTTCTGGGGCGCCCTTCGAAGAAGCCGGCCGGTTCGATCTGGCGGAGGAGACGCCCTTGCCCGACATCCAGGGCGCCGCGCCTCTCGGCCCGGACAAGACCGGATCGGGCATCGCTGCATACTTCGCCCAATGCAACCGTCGGGCGGCGTGGGACCTGCTCTGCGCGGCGGAAGAGGGCAGGGAGCCATTGTCCAGCGGTCGGGACGCGCGGTGGGCGTTGGAGATGGTCCACGGCGTGTATGCCTCGCATCTGGCGGGTCGCCGGCTGGACCTGCCGCTGAGCGACAGACAGCATCCACTGGAGTAGAGAAGGAAGACGTCATTAGGTTCGAAAGGAAGACCGCCATTGTAACCGGCGCCGCGTCGGGTATGGGCCTCAGGACACCTGAGAGCTTCGCTCGGAAATGGCCAGGCCGAAGACGCGTCTCGGCAGAGCGGCAGGAGATCATCAATCCGGTTCTGTATCTCTGCTCCGATTAGGCCTCTTCTATCACCGGCGTCAACTGCATAATCGACGGAGGACGCACCATCGGGATGCCGTGACGCCCGGTGCCGACCGGACTCAACATCCAACAGAATGGGAATCACCATGCGCGCGATTATGGTAGACGACGAGAAGAACTTGTTGTGGACAGAGGTGCCGGAGCCGGAGATGGGCGCCGATGACGTCTTCATCGAGATACACGCGGCGGGCGTGAACCGGGCCGACCTTCTGCAGCGGGAAGGGCTGTATCCTCCCCCGCCCGGCGCGCCGGAGTGGATGGGCCTCGAAGTGGCCGGCGTCATCTCGGATGTCGGCTCTAACGTGTCCGCCGCCGGCCGGTGGCAGGCCGGGGATGCAGTATGCGCCCTTCTGGGAGGGGGCGGATACGCCGAGAAGGTGGCCGTGGACTCGCGGATGCTGCTGCCCGTTCCCGAGGGCCTGAGGATGGAAGAGGCCGCTTCGCTGCCGGAGGTCTTCGCCACGGCCTATCTCAATCTGTTCATCGAGGCCGAGCTCGCGGAGGGGGAGACCCTCTTCTTGCAGGCGGGGGCCAGCGGCGTCGGCATAGCGGCGATTCAATTGGCCAAGGCACGTGACGTTTACGTCATCACGACGGTCGGAACCGAAGAGAAGGAGGCCGCTGTGAAGGAGCTCGGTGCCGACGTGGTCGTGAATAGGCACACGGGTGACCTGGACGCCGTGCTTGACCGGTGCGTCGAGGAGGGGCGCCCGATCGACGTCGGGCTGGACTGCGTGGCCGGCTCCGACATGGGCAGCCACCTGACCAGAGTCGGGCGGGGCGGGCGCTGGGTGATCATCGCCACGCTGGGCGGGGAGACCACGGAGCTCAACGTCCGGCACGTTTTCAGCAACAGCCTGCGCATCATGGGCAGCAAGCTGCGCACCCGTTCCGTGGAAGCCAAAGGCAGAATCCTCAGCGAACTCGCGCAGCACGTCTGGCCCATGATAGAGGCCGGCGACGTGCATCCCGTCGTGTACGGCGTTTTCCCCATCGAACAGGCCGAAGACGCACACGCCGTTCTGGAGCGACGCGAGAACATAGGCAAGGTGGTGCTGACTGTCAAGACCTGACGGTCGCGGTCGGAAGCGCGCGGGGCGTTGCAGTGATTTGGCCCGCCGCTGCTTGCGCTCGTCCAAGACACATGCGAGGTGGAAGGGGAGATGGCACAAGGCGGAGAACTCAACGTCCTCTACGTTCACTCCCACGATACCGGCCGCTACGTTCAGCCGTACGGGTACGCGGTGCCCACGCCCAACATCCAGCGCTTCGCCGAGCAAGGCGTGCTATTCCGGAAGGCGTTCAGCGCCGCGCCGACCTGCAGTCCGAGCCGGGCGGCCCTGCTGACCGGCCGGTGGCCGCATGCCTGCGGGATGTTTGGCCTCGCCGGAGCGCCCGACGGTTTCAGCCTGACCGACTACTCATGGCATCTGGCCCGCTTCTTGGGGAGGAACGGCTACGATACCGCCCTGGCGGGCATGCAACACCTGGCCATGCCGCCGTTCGCCGATCCCGCCGAACTGGGATATCGCCGAATCCTGACCGAGGACCTGGCGAACGGGCCCGTGGATGAGTCGGCGGTGGCGTTTCTGAGCGGTCGACCGAAGGAGCCCTTCTTCATGTCGGTCGGTTTCTTCGAGACGCATCGCTTCAACCAGGAGGGCGGTGCCAGACACTCGCGGTTCGGGCCCGACCCCGAACAGGTCGACGGCCGGTATTGCCGCCCCCCGGAGGCCGTCCCGGACACCCCGTTGACGCGCAAGGACTGGGCGAACTTCCGCGCGGGCGCCCGCATCCTGGACGAGCGCGTTGGCCGGGTCCTGGGATGTCTTGAGCGCACCGGACTGGCGGACCGCACTCTGGTGATACTGACTACCGACCACGGCATCGGGTGGCCTCACGCGAAGGCGAACCTGACCGACATGGGCACAAACGTCATGCTGATGATGCGCGGGCCGGAAGCGCTCCCTTTTCGCGGCGGAAGGGTGATCGACGGCCTGGTCAGCCACGTCGACGTCTACCCTACGTTGTGTGAAGTGCTCGGGCTCGATCCGCCCGAATGGTTGCAGGGCACGTCCTTAATGCCCCTCGTTACGGATGAGACCGATGAAGTGCGCGAGTGTGTTCACAGCGAACAGACCTATCACTACCGATTCTTCGACCCTCAGCGGTCCGTTCGCACGGCGCGGCACAAGTACATCCGGCGCATGGAAACCGACCATCTGCGCATCTGCGATCCGGGCCCCACGAACAACTGGATGCGGTCCATAGGCTACCACAGGCGTCCGGAGGGGACCGAACTGCTGTACGACCTGTGGTTCGACCCGCTGGAGGAACACGATCTGCTGGACGATCCGCAGTATGCCGAAATCCTCGACGGTCTTCGCGGGCAACTCGATCGATGGATGGAGGAGACGGACGATCCCTTTCGCACAGGTCAGCTACCAGAGCGACCCGGTGCGCAGGCGGAAACCTGACATGGACCTCGCGAGCGGGCCTCGCTGATCCCTCAAGACGCACCCGCGACTCAGAACTTCTGACGCGCCCGTTCATAGGACTGGCGCAGATCGTCCATCGCCTCGTCCAGACCCGTCTTCACCTCGTCCCAGGCGTCCCCGGTCTTGTCCTTCATCTCGTTCCAGCGCTCCTCGGTCTCCTCCAGCTTTTTGTCAAGCTCGGCCTTGCGTTTGCGCCACTCGGCCTCGGCTTCCACGCCCTTTTTCCTGGCTTCGGCTTCCAGGTCGATGATCTTCTTGCGCAGTTCAACCAGGCGGTCCTCCGTCGACTTCTTATCCGATTCCGTCATCGCTTCGCAGTTCCTTTCGTGTCGGGCTGTTCTCGGGGGCAAAGCCACAAACGGACCCCGTATCGCACACGGCGAAGATTCAGTCCATACTTTCCGGTACGCTTAAGTTAGGAAACGGCGCCTCAGCATTCAATCAGGCCGATGCTTAGTTGAGATGCCGCTAAACCGCATGCGCCCCGCAGTGCAGGGAATGCACAGCCGTCCGTGGCCAATCTGCCCAGCGGCCTGTATCCTGTTCGAAAGACGCGCTTCAACTCTCACAACGGGCAGGAGTAAAGGATGGCGGAGATGACGCCCCGGGAGCGCTATCGGGCCATAATCAGTCGGCAACCTGTGGACCGGCTGCCCTACGTTTTCGGCGGGCCGCGTGCGAGCACGTTCTCCGCCTGGCGGAAGCAGGGACTCTCGGAAGAGCAGCACCGGCGCTGGGCGGATTTCGTGGGCGAGGATCGGTGGCGCGGCGCGGGCATGCTGTATGAGGGACCGATCCCGCCCTTCGAGGAAACCGTGCTGGAGGAGGTGGGCAACAAGCGCACCTGGATCGACAACTGGGGCGTCACGCGGATCGACGCCATCCGCCAGCCGACCGATGGGTTCGCCCCGAGGCGCTACCTGGAGTTTCCGGTCAAGACCGCCGGGGATTTCGAGCGCATGAAGGACCGCTTCGACCCGCACTCGCCCGAGCGCTTCCAGCCGGACCCCTCCCTGGCCGAGAGTACGCGCCTGAATCCGGACGCCTATCGCCACTACCGTGCCGGGGAGTGCTGGCGGGACCGGGTGG
>CAZZNQ010000099.1:0-13499 GCA_964655775.1 uncultured candidatus Brocadiaceae bacterium
TGGTACAATAAAACAATGAGAAAAATAATCCCGCATGGGCGACGGCCGCGGAGGCGCGGGATCCGGCAGCCAGCGTCTTGCACCTCTGAATAGCTGGCCCGACAACGTGAACCTGGACAAGGCGCGCCGCCTCCTCTGGCCGATCAAGCAGAAGTACGGCGAGAAGATATCCTGGGCGGATCTCATGATCCTCGCCGGCAACTGCGCCATCGAGTCGATGGGCCTGCAGACGTTCGGATTTGGCGGCGGCCGCGAGGACGTGTGGGAGCCGGAAGAGGACGTCTACTGGGGGAGCGAAAGCGAGTGGCTCGGGGACAAACGCTACTCGGGCGATCGCGAACTCGAGAACCCTCTCGCAGCCGTGCAGATGGGGCTGATCTACGTGAACCCGGAAGGCCCGAACGGCAACCCGGATCCGGTCGCGTCCGGCGTCGACGTTCGAGAGACCTTCGCGCGCATGGCGATGAACGATGAAGAAACCGTGGCGCTCGTGGCCGGCGGGCATACCTTCGGCAAGTGCCACGGCGCGGGCGACGCGGCGCTGGTCGGCCCCGAGCCCGAAGCCGCTCCGATCGAGGAGCAGGGGCTCGGCTGGAAGAGCAGCTTCGGCACCGGCAAGGGCGGCGACACGATCGGCAGCGGAATCGAGGGCGCCTGGAAGCCAAACCCCACCCAATGGGACATGGGCTATCTGACGGTGCTGTTCAAATACGAGTGGGAGAAAGTCAAGAGCCCGGCGGGCGCGTACCAGTGGATCGCCCAGGACGTGGACGAAGAGGACATGGTGGTCGACGCGCACGACCCGTCGAAGAAACACCCGCCGATGATGACCACGGCGGACCTGTCGCTGCGCTACGATCCGATCTACGAGCCCATCGCACGTCACTACCTGGAGAATCCCGACGAGTTCGCGGATGCCTTCGCTCGAGCGTGGTTCAAGCTAACCCACCGCGACATGGGTCCCCGCTCGCGCTATCTCGGCCCGGAGGTCCCGGAAGAAGATCTGATCTGGCAGGACCCGATCCCCGCCGTCGATCACGAGCTGATCGATGAGCAGGACATCGCCGACCTCAAGGACAAGATCCTCGCGTCGGGCCTGTCGACCCCGGAACTGGTCTCGACCGCGTGGTCATCCGCATCCACGTTCCGTGGGTCCGACAAGCGTGGCGGCGCGAACGGGGCGCGCATCCGGCTTGCCCCGCAGAAGGATTGGGAAGTCAACCAGCCCGACCAACTCGAGACCGTGCTGCAGACCCTCGAGGCGATCCGGGAGGAGTTCAACAGCGCCCAGTCGGGCGGGAAGAAGGTCTCGCTCGCCGACCTGATCGTCCTGGGCGGCTGCGCGGCCGTCGAGCAGGCGGCGAAGAAGGCCGGCTGCGATGTCACGGTTCCGTTCACGCCGGGACGCACCGACGCCTCGCAGGAGCAGACCGACGTGGAGGCGTTCGGCGTGCTGGAACCGGCGGCCGATGGGTTCCGCAACTATCAGAGGAACGCATTCTCGATCGGGACGGAGCATCTGCTGGTCGATCGGGCGCAGTTGCTCACGCTGACGGCACCGGAGATGACGGTCCTCGTCGGCGGCATGCGAGTCCTGAACGCCAACTTCGGGCAGTCCCGGCACGGCGTCTTCACCGATAGGCCGGAGACTCTCACCAATGACTTCTTCGTAAACCTGCTGGACATGAGCACGGAGTGGAAGCCGACTTCGGAAGACGGCGACGTGTTCGAGGGCAGCGATCGCGCCACGGGCGAGCCCAGATGGACGGGCACGCGCGTCGATCTTATCTTCGGCTCGAACTCCCAGCTCCGGGCCATCGCGGAGGTGTACGCCGGCGACGACGCCCAGGAGAAGTTCGTGCACGACTTCGTAGCGGCCTGGAACAAGGTGATGGAGCTTGACCGTTTCGACCTGGCCTGAACGCCGCAGGGCGTCGGCGCGGGCTTCGAACAGCACCGTTGCTCAATAGCTGCACGCCGATGTCGACCGAACTCACAGTCAGGAGACTGTGTAGTACGGTGGCAGCTCGTCGACGTCTTCCGTCCAGCCGCGGTCGGCGCCGAAGTAGACGTAGATACCGTCCCAGAGGTCCCAGTTCTCGATCGTCCTGCCGGCGTGCTCGCCCAGCAGACGGTTGGTCGGCACCCATGCCAGGCAGGCGTAGCAGGTGAAGCTCCGCACAGCGATCTTCGTCCAGCCGTATTCCGGGTAGTTGCGCAGCAGATACGGGAAGTCGTCCTTGCCGACGGCCTGGCGCCTTGGGCCCAGGACGATCTGCAGCCCATCGCCTTCGCGCTTGAACCACTGGCGCGCGGCCTCGTAGGCGCTAACCGGCTCCCCGTCTATCGCCACGCAGCCGCCGTAAGTCGGCTCGAAGCAGATCCACCTGCCTTTCTCGCGCGACCAGACCTCCACGATGTTGTGGTTGCTGAGCCGGTAGTCTTCCTCGGCACGGCGCACGCTGATGGGCCGCGCCACCCAGCCGAGCGCCGTCGCCGCCGCGCAGAAGACGATGGCGTAGTGCGCGCAGTAGAAGGTGTGCCCTCGCTCGCAGGCGGACAGAATCTCCGACGCGTTCTCGGTCTGCACGCTCGGGCGCCCGAACATATAGAAGTTGCCGTACGTCCACTCCGCCAGCCGTAGAAGCTTGTCCATCTCGCTGCCGGTCGATGTCAGTTCGTCCAGCCGGTAATCCTCGCGGAACTGCACCGACCTGGGGTCGCTCGGATCGGCGAAATCGAAGCGGTCCACAAACTCCTTCTGTTCCGGCGTCATATCAGCGGCCATGCTCTCTCCTCGCTGTTGGGACGTGGGCGGCGATTCTATCAGAGACGCGTGCCGCCCGTCTATCGAGCGCCGATCAGGCTTCCTCGTCGGCCTGCTCCGGTTCTGCCACGCGCCCCATGAACAGGATGCTGCCCGTGCCCCTGTGTCGGATGAGGAACAGGAACGGGTGGTCGGCACGGAACGTGACCGGCTCCATCGGGCGCACGGCCGTGAGTTTCATCACCACGCCCGTCGCCGCGGCCGCCTCGGTGCCCTCCTCGTTCACGTCCACGTATGCCTTGTGGATCACCGCCGAGACGAACAGGTCGCGCTTGCCCGTCATGCCCGAGAAGTCCGCCGAGCGCGGCGAGAAGGCATCCCGCATACCCAGCCCCCCGAGCACCGCCGCCAGCTCGAACCGGCTCGTCAGCTTGAACTTCGGCAGCGTCAGGTTTACCTTGCGCTCCGCAAGCCCTCGCATCCATCCCGCCAGCTTCTCCGCGGTGAGTTGCTTCTCCAGCGACGCCAGCCCGTCCTTCTGCCTGGGCAGCACGACCACCATCGAGAGCGTCTCCCCCGCGTAGGGCAGTTCCACCATCTGCCAGCTCTCCGACTCGCGGTAGCCGAAGTCCTCCGCCTGGTGCATCATCGGCGCCGGCACGCTCTCCTCCGCCGAGGTCCAGAACCGCTCCTCGGTCGTATCGTCTTCCTCGAACGGATGCGCCCAGTCGCCCTTGAAGTAAACGGCGTTGGTCAGCACCAGCCGCGTCAGGGCGTCCAGCGCCCCAGGCGGAATCAGGTCCTGGATCTTGTCGCGCGTTCTCTCGGCGACCCAGTCGTTGATGCGCGTGCGCGCCTGCTCGGTCGCGCCCACGAAGTCCACCTCGTGAAGCGGCGCGTCGTAGCTCTCGCGCACCAGGCGCAGGAACGCTCTCAGGAACTCGTATCCCTGCTGGGCCCACAGCGCGTTGGCCACGCTCAGCTCGCACCCCTCCGCCTCCGTCGCCTTCTCCGTCTCGGCGATCAGCTTCGCGTATGCGTTGTGCAGGGCCGCGTCCCTCAGGTCGAAGTGCAGCGTCTCCGCCATCTGGGTCGCCGTCTCGCCGCGCGCGCCGGCGTAGGTCATCGCCAGCGCCGTCGAGATGCTGTAAGGCGAGAAGAACAGGTTGCCTTCCTGGCCGCGCAGCTTCGAATAGAGATCGACCGCAAATGCATTCCCTCCTCGGGCCACCGCCTGCACTCCTTCACGCTCGCGCATCTCTGGCCTGCCCACGGCCCCGCCGGCCGCCCATGCCGTCGCGCTCGCAAGCGCAACGAAGACGATCAGTCCCACCATTCCGTTCCGCGTCCACATCGCTCGTCCTCCCGTCGTATCGCAGTTCCCTCTGTCTCGGGGCCTTCTCTTCAGCATGCAGCCCCACGCAATGAGATGCAACCGCGCGCGGAAAGTTCCGCGGATTCCGTCGGAGGTCGCGCGTCGTTACCGCCCTGCTCGTCTCCTCTTCTGACAGAATGGGTTCGTTTCGCAATCGGGCCCATTCTGCGTTCTGACGCCCCCCCGATGCCCTTCGGGGCCGCCCGCAGGCGCACCCTGTGCCGCGCCACGAGAACCCATTATTGTCCGAATCGCGCCGAGGAAGGCACGCGCGCCCGCCCGCCAATGCTGTCTGTTGCCGTTCACGTTCCATGTCCCGGCGCATATTCTACACGTCTTTCCGGAACGCGTGTCCGTCGTGGGTGCTCGTGTCCCCCTATGGGGGCCAATGGGTGCTCAGTTCCGTACGCTCGGGACCGTGGAGTAGGCCCGTCCGTTCGGGACTACTCCCAAGCCCCGCACGCGCGGGGCCGCGCTCGTGTCGCGTTATGGGTCGTCATGGGAAGTCGTTTTTTGCCTGGGGCTCGATGCGGCGTTCGGTTCTCCTCTCAGGGGGACTGACACAAACCTGTAGCGTTTCTGCCGGGTCAGTATTGGGAGACGGACGAGCGGCGGCGGTCCTGACATAGCTTGACTTGTGAGCACGGATGTGGAGTGCGACGCCTTGGCGCCGCTTTCCATGCCGGCCCCGGTTGTATGCCACCGGGCGCTTGCCTCCGGACGCGTGGGGGCGAAGCAAGCTTCGCTAACGGCAAAGCGGTGGCAAGCCACCGCACTCCGAAAAGCACCCGGCACGCGGGTGGCTCCGCCATCTCCGACACACTGCTCTTAGCCATAGAGTGGGACACTTGTGCCATACCGCTTGAGTCAACGTGCAGCAGTCCCTGCTTCGTGGCACCGGTGCCGAACTGCCGCGCCGCGGCAGCCCTGTCCATCCTTCGGCCTGCCGGACCGGCGCCGGACGCAGAACGCCCCCGCGCCGGACAACAACGGGCGTACGACCGACAACCGCGACCCGTTGGGGGTCCGATCCGGACACACGGGCGTCTTCAGGTCCGCGCACCACTCCCCAGGCGATTTGCCGCGGCCGGCCGGGTCGGTTAGGCTCTGCTGGCAAGCGTGCGCGCGGCGGACACGCAGCGCGCAGTCCCCCGACACAGAGGTGACAATATGCGGATAAGAACGAACGTCGTGCGGGCGCTGGCGGCGCTTCTGCTCGCCTGCGCCTGGGTGGGCCATCTCCGGGCGGCGCAGACTGACACGGCGACCGGATGGGCCATAGCCGTTGCCCCCGACCGCGAGGACGGGGTGTACGCCCCGGACGAGCCGATCGTCTTCCGAATCGCGGTGACGCACGACGACCGGGCCGTCACACAGGGCATTGTCGAGTACGAGCTGCTGCTCAACGACATGGTGCCGGCGGACAAGGGCCGGACACAACTGGGACAGAGCGGGGCCACGGTCACGTCACGGCTGGCCAACCCCGGATGCCTGGTGCTCAAAGTGACCTACGCTCCGGACGAATCCGGGGCGGTGAAGGCCGAGACCGGCGCCGTGGTGGATCCGTTCGCCATACGGCCCAGCCTGCCGACGCCGGATGATTTCGACAAGTTCTGGGCCGAACAGAGGGCACGGCTCGCCGCATCACCCATGAAACCGCGTCTGACGCCGGTCGACGACCCCCGGCCCGACATCTCCTGGGGACCGCCGGTCGAGTGCTTCGACGTGCAGATCGACTGCCCCGGCGGCGCGCCCGTCTCCGCCTACTTCGTCCGCCCGAAGGACGCGGCCCCCGGCAGCCTGCCGGCCCGCATCTCGTTCCACGGCGCCGGCGTCCGCAGCTCCAACCTGCAGGGAGCCTGGAACCAGGCCAAGACGAACGCGCTGGGCATGGACCTGAATGCACACGGCCTGCCGAACGGGAAGCCGAAGGAGTACTACGAGGAACTGCGGCTGGGCGCGCTGAGGGATTACGGCGTGAAGGGCATCGAAAGCCGCGACACCTATTACTTCCTGGGCATGTACCTGCGCCTGATGCGCGCGCTGGACTTCCTGTGCGAACAGCCGGAGTGGGACGGCCGGAACCTGATTGTGACCGGCGGCAGCCAGGGCGGCGCGCAGGCGCTGGTGGCTGCGGGGCTGGACGAGCGCGTGACGCTGATCTCGGCCGGCCTGCCGGCCCTGTGCGACCTGACCGCCGCCGTCGCCGAGCGAAAGCCCGGCTGGCCGCTGTTCACGCGCCCGCCGCTGGGCATCGAGTACCGCGACACGGTGCGCTACTTCGACGTGTGCAACTTCACGCCCCGCACGAACGCGGCGGCCGTGGCGAGGGTGGGCCTGATCGACCACGTCTGCCCGCCGGCCACGGTGCTGGCCGCGTACAACGGCCTGAAGGGCGAGAAGTACGCTGTCATCGACCCGGCTTCCGGCCACCAGTTCACGGCCAGCGAGACACGGGCCCGGGCAGAGGCGAAGTTCCAGCAACTGCTGGCCCGACAACTCGAGGAGGACAGCGGAACCTGGGCAGGCGAAGCGAGACCATAACAACGTTCTTAAGCGGTCCTGGCTCTACACCTGAGCCGGCCGCGTGCTTGACACGGTGTCCCTGCATGATACATTAGAGATGAAGGCCGTTTTCAGGGGGCGGAGATGAGCGAGGACGAACGCAGGGCCGAAACGGAACAGGAATCGGACGAGGCCGACGAAACGGAGACTGCTGACGGCGAGCCCGGCGAGGAGAATGAGCCGCGGTCGGGGGAGGAGCACGGCGTCGACTTCCACGTTGTCGGCGTAGGGGCGTCGGCCGGGGGGCTGAAGGCGTTGCGGGAGCTTTTTCAGGCCATGCCGGAGGAGCCGGGCGTCGCATTCGCCGTCGTCCAGCACATGGACCCCGACCAGCAGAGCCACCTTGCTGAGATACTGGGGCGAGCGACGGCCATGGCCGTCTCCCAGGCCGAAGACGGAATCGCGATCGAACCCAACCGCGTCTACACCATCCCCTCGGACAAGTTCCTGGAGATCGTCGACGGGTGCCTGCGGCTGAGCGAACCGTTCAAGGAGGCCGGCAAGCGCATGCCGGTGGATTTCCTGTTCCGCTCGTTGGCGAAGATTCAGAAACATCTGGCCGTTGGCGTCGTGCTTTCCGGCTCGGGGTCGGACGGCGCCCTTGGGTCTCGCGAGATCCGCGCCGCCGGCGGACTTGTGATGGCACAGGAGCCGCAGACGGCCGAGTACGAGTCTATGCCGCGGCGCGCCATCGAGACCGGAGCGGTGGATTACACCGGCCCGCCGGCCGAGATCGCCGCCCAGCTCGTCAGCTACGTGCACCAGGACTACCCGGAGGCGCGTCGGGCGGTGCAGACGGACGGCCGCGCCGAACTGATCGAGAAGGTGCTGAACCTGTTGGCAGCCAGAACAGGGCGCGACTTCCGATGCTACAAGCGCAGCACCGTGCGCCGTCGGGTCGAGCGTAGGATGGGCATCAATCAGATCGACGATCTGGAGCGCTATCTGGACGTTCTGCGGGACGACGAGGCCGAAAGGGAGTCTCTGGGCCGCGAGATGCTCATCGGCGTCACCAGCTTCTTCCGCGAGCCCGACGCGTTCTCCGCACTCAGTGAAGAGGCCCTCGAGAAGATGGTCGCCGAGAAGGGGCCCGACGAGGCGGTGAGGGTCTGGGTGCCGGGATGCGCGACCGGCGAGGAGGCGTACTCGCTGGCGATCCTTCTGCAGGAGATGACCTCGGAGCGAAAGCTTAACCACGCGGTGCAGATATTCGCCACCGACGTGGATGAGCGGGCACTGGAGACGGCGCGGCGGGGCGTTTATCCGGACAGCATCGCCGCCGACATTACTGAACAGCGGCTGGAGCGTTTTTTCGAGAAGCAGAACGGCTCCTACCAGGTTACGGACCGGCTACGCGACAAACTCGTGTTCGCCGCGCACGATCTCTTGAAAGAACCGCCCTTCAGCAACCTGGACCTGGTGAGCTGTCGCAACGTGCTGATCTACCTGGAACACGAAGCCCAGCGGCGGGTGCTGGACCTCTTCGCTTTCGCCCTGCAACCGGGCGGCTATCTGTTCGTGGGCAAGTCCGACGGCGTAGCCGGCCACGACGGCCTTTTCGACCTGGTCGACGGCAAGCACCGCATCTATCGCAGGAACGACTCGGCCGCCGAGGTGATGGATTTCCCGGCCGGCGTCCTGCAGTCCCGCAGCCGAAAGCGCCTGAGGCAGGAAGCCCACCAGGGCCGGCGCGACCATCCCGAGCGGCTGGCCGAACTGAACCAGCGCGTGCTTTTGAACCATCTGGACGTGGCCGTGGTGCTGGCGTCGCGCAGCGGCGACATCGTTCACTTTTTCGGGCCGACTGAGCGCTACCTGCAGCATCCCACCGGAGCCGCCACCCTGAACCTGACGGAGATGCTGGAGGATGAACTTGCCCACCGCGTTATGCCCGCCTTGCGGCGCGTGGCGCAGGAGAAGAGCCCTGCGACGCTGGTGGAATCGCTTGGTAAACGGAAGCACGGGGAGCGGGTGAAGATCACTGCGACCCCGCTGACCGGTTACGGCGAGGAGGAACTCTACGCCGTCATTTTCGAGCCGATGGCGCCCCGACCCGAAGCAGCGCCGCCGGAAGAGGGCGAACGGGGTACGGTGGCCGAGGAAGACCTGCGCGCTGAGCTGCGCGCCGTGCGGGAGGACCATCGCGCAACAGTGGAGGAACTGGAGACCTCCAACGAGGAACTCCGCGCGGCGAACGAAGAGATCACCTCGATGAACGAGGAGCTCCAGGCCACCAACGAGGAGCTGCAGAGCTCCCAGGAGGAGCTGCAGTCGGTCAATGAGGAGCTGCAGGCCCTGAACGACCAGCTCAACGAGAAGGTGGAGCGGCTGAGGGAGGCGAACGCCGACCTGACGAATCTGTTCCAGGCCACAGGCCTGCCCATCGTCATTGTGGACACCGATCTGCGCATCAAGCGCATGTCCGTGTTGGCCAACCGCGTGTTCCGGGTGCAGGATTCGGACGTGGGCCGTCCCCTGAGCGACATCAACCACAGCCTGCAGAACGTGAGCGCTGCCGAGATCGCCCGGCATGTTCTTGATGATCTGGAACGAGTGGAGACGGAAGTCCAGTCGCAGGACGGCGAATGGTATCTGATGCGCGCCGTGCCCTACCGCACGGCGGACGACAGGATAGACGGCGTGGTGATGACGTTTTCGGCGATCACCAAGATAAAGGCCGCCGGGAAGCAACTGCGGGAGCTGAACGAGACCCTGGAAGAGCGTGTGACCGAGCGCACGCGTCTGGCCCAGCAGCGGGCCGAGAGGCTGCGCGTGGTGACCGCCCGGCTGACCAACGCCGAGGAGCGCGAGCGGCAGCGGCTGGCGACGATGATCCACGACGACCTGCAGCAGACACTGGCGGCGGCGAAGATGCGCCTGGCCGCGGGCCCCTCCGAGGAACCGGAGAAGACCGGAACCAATCGGCAAGAAGCCGCGAAGCTGATTGACGACGCCATACGGACCACCCGATCCCTGACGGCGGAGTTCTGCCCCACCGTGCTGTTCCGGCAGGGGCTCGTATCCGCGCTGGGCGGGCTCGCGCGACAGGTGGAGCAGAAATACGGCCTGCGGGTCTCGGTCAACGGCGCACCGCAAGCGGATCTGGACCCTCTGCATCAGACCCTGGTGTTCCGCGCGGTTCAGGAGCTGCTCAGCAACGTGGTGAAGCACGCCGACACGGATTCGGCCGAGATATCGGTGGAGGTCTGCGGGGACGCCGTGTGCGTCACCGTGGCCGACGAGGGCACCGGGTTCGACGGCCCCTACTCAGAGGTGGCTGAGGCCCCCGGGTTCGGGCTCTTCAGCATTCGCGAGCAACTCGCCGCCATCGGTGGCCATCTCGCGGTTGAGAGCACCGAGGGCCAGGGAACGAAGGCCGTGATCGAGATACCGACCGACGGGTCCGACGCGGCGCCGTTCATCCTCGCAGGTGCACGGAGTGCCGCGCAGGCCGATTCGGCGGCCGAGGCGTTTGCCACTGTTGTGGTCGCGGAGGGACGGCGCCTGGTGCGCGGGTCGCTGGTGGCGGCACTGGATATGTCGGAAGGGATCTGCGTGGTTGGGCAGGCGGAGGACGGCCAGTCGGCGGTCGACGCTGTGGAGCAACTCGCGCCCGGATTCCTGGTCATCGCATCGGACCTGCCCGGCATCGGGGGCGTCGAGGCAACGCGCCGAATCCGGGATATGGGGCTGGACACCATCGTGGTCGGGCTGGCGGACCCCGAGGACGAAGCCTCCGCGGTGCACATGCTGGATGCGGGCGCGGCCGCCTGTCTGGATCGGAACGTCTCGGTGGAGCAGTTTTTGCGGACCCTGAACGATCTCGCCGCGGGGAACGGCCGATCCGCAAGGTCCGCTGGGGGAACGTCCTGAGCGACGGCAGGCACGGGGATTCGAGGGCGGAACGCTCGCCGGCGGCGGGCGCTTATTCCTTGGACTCGCCGCGGCGTTCGATGTTGGCGAAGTCCAGCTTGCTGAGCAGTCCCTCCAGGTCGGCCGGTTTCTCGGCTTCTTCCGGGGACTCGCCCTGCGCGCCCTCGGCGGCCTTGGCCGCCGCCTCGCGGCGGGCGGCTTCTTCCTTGGCCTTGCGCTCGGCCATGGCGGCGCGCTGCACCCGTCGGCTGTCGGCACCCTTGGTGCTCCGCGGCGTCTGGATGGCGCTGGAGGCGCGCTTGCTGGGCACGGGGCCCGCCGGCGCGCGACGCTGCTCGCGCCTCTGGCGGCTCTCGGAGGGCTGACGACGGCGCGACGGCCTGCTCGGTCGGCTCGGCCGGCTGCTCTCCGCGCGCATCGACAGGGCGATGCGGCCCTTCTCGATGTCGACGCGCACCACTCGGACGCGAACCTTGTCCCCGACGGAGACGATGTCGTAGGGGCTCTCGACGTACTTGTCCGAGAGCTCGCTGATGTGCACCAGACCGTCCTCGCCCACGCCGACGTCGACGAACACGCCGAAGTCGACGACGTTGCGGACGGTGCCCATCAGCCACTGCTCCGGCTCCAGGTCGGCGATGGACAGGCGCCGCTGCCGCAGTATTGGCGCGTCGCCGTCTTCCCGCGGGTCGGGCCACGGGCTGATCATCTCGTCGACGATGTCCTTCAGGAGAAGGTAGTGCACGTCGAACTGCTTCTCCAGTTCGGCGAGCTTGATGTCCGAACGCTTCTCCTTCAGTTGGCTGCGGCCCTCTTCGGTGGACAGCGAATCCATCGTCACGCGCGCCTGCGCGCAGATGTTGCGGGCGACGGGGTAGAAACGAGGATGGATGCGCGTGACGTCCAGCGGGTTGTCCGAACCTTTCACCTTCACGAAGCCGACGGCGCGGTCGAAGCATTCCTGATCCACCTTGGGAACGTCGCGCAGCTCGGCGCGGTTCTTCAGGGGGCCGTTCTTCTCGCGGTACTCCACGACGGCCAGGGCCTTCTCCGGCCCCAGTCCGGACACGTAGCGCAGCAGGCTGTAGTGGGCGGAGTTCAGATCCGCGCCGACCTCGCAGACGCACTCCTCCAGGAGCCGGTCCAGCAGCTTCTTCAGGGCCCCGCCGTTCACGTCGTCCACGTAGGGCTCCGGGCAGAGCTCGCGCGGGCTGATCTTGACCAGCTCGTGAAGCGGGTCCTGGAAGCGGCGCGCCAGTGCGACGGCGGAGCGCTCGCCCTTATCGATGTCCGGCAGCTCCGTGCCGGCGGCCCGGCTGGCGGCGTAGGCGGCGATGCACACCTCGTTGGTGCCCGTGAATTACAGGTCCGGGAACCGCTCCTCGATCATCTGGGAGATCAGTTCCTCGGTCTCTTTGGCGCCGGTGGCCTCGCCGATGACGATCGCCTCGACGCCGTGCTCCTCGATGAGGCGGCCGAGGGTTTCCTTCGCCTCGGCGACCTCCTTCTGGGGCGGATTGGGATACACGGTGTTGGTGGTGAGGATGCCGCCCTCTTCGTCCAGGACGGCCAGGTTGCAGCCGGTGCGGTAGCCGGGGTGGATGCCCATCACGCGCATGTGCATGGGCCTGGCCATCAGCAGCGACTTCACGTTGCGCCGGATGATGTCCAGGGCGAGATGCTCGGCGTCCTTCGCCAGTTCTCGCTCGAGCTCGCGCGCGATGATGGGCGCCAGGATATGCTCCAGGCTGTGACGGATACAGGCGACGAGGAACTCGACATTGTTGAGCACCTTCAGGTGCTCGCCGTCGCCTTTCAGGCCGGGACCGCCCAGTTCGGCCTCGATCGCTTCCATCTGGCTGACGCCGCCGGACAGGTAAAGCTCGGCGGCCGTCCGCCGCATGGATTCCAGCGGGGCCTCCAGCGAGTACTGCACGGCCTTCTGCCGCTTGCCGCGCAGGATGCTGAGCATGTGGTACGGATGCAGTTTTGAGATCTTCTCGCGGAAGTCGAAGTAGTTGCGGAACTCGCGGGCGAGCCGGCCGGGGATGGAGCGCCCGGCGCGTCCGGCGACGATGTCGGCGTCCTGCCGGAACGTGCGTCGCTGTCGGTCGCGGTGGGTGCGGTCCTCGGCTATCCAGTCGCAGACGATGTAGAACGCGCCTTCCAGGGCCTGCTCGACGGTTTCGATGCCGACATCGGGGTTGACGAACGGCTCGGCCGCTTCGCGCATATCGGGGATGAACTCCTCGCCGGCGAAGACCTGTCGGGCGAGGGGCTCGAGCCCCTGGGACAGGGCCTGGCGCGAGCGTGAACGCTTGCGCGGGCGGAAGGGCACGTAGTAGTCGATGAGCTCCCGCTGATCGGCCGCGTTGGCGATCTTCTCCTCAAGATCCGGGGTGAGGATCTCTCGCTCTTTGAGCTTCTTGAGGATCTTGCGGCGGCGCGCCTCGAGCTTCTCCAGGCGCCTGCGCTCTTCGATCAGCTCGTAGAAATCGTCCGCCTGCAGGCCGGCGGCCAGCTCTTTGTGGTAGAGCATCACGTAGGGGATGCAATAACCTTCGTCGAGCAGCCGCAGGATCTCGCTCACCTGTTCGGTCGTCAGGTGGTGCTTGGATGCTACGTTCTTCAGGGCAGTCTCAGGCATAGCCCGAGGTCGTACTTCCTTGGCAAGGGGTAACGAACGGGGTTAGCCGGGTAGGATCTCGTCCGTAGAGTGTCCAATGCGCAACATCGTCAATTCTACGCCATCGTCCGGGGCGTGTCAAAGAAACACAAAGGGATGTCCTGGGTTGATGCTGACCCCTGGGTGAGGGCGAAGCTTCCGCGACTGCGCCGGCTGCTCTGCCTCAGCCCGAAGCGGTGCGCCGAGCTTCGCATCGCGCTGAAAGAAGCCAAAAGGAGGTAGAACGAAAGGAG
>CAZZNQ010000100.1:0-13462 GCA_964655775.1 uncultured candidatus Brocadiaceae bacterium
GTATCTCAACACGGGACGCGACAACGAGGCGGAGGCGCAGTTCCGGATCGTCACGGCCAAGTGGCCGGGCGCAGCGGTCGGCAGCTACGGGCTGGGCATCGCTCGCAGCCGGCAGGGGCGCTACGACGATGCTATACCCCCGCTGGAGCAGACAACCCACGCACTGCCCCGTTCGCCCGAGGCGCAGTACCGACTCGCCGTGGCGTACGACAGAGCGGGCCGGAACGTGGCCGCCCTGATGGCCTACGATCGTGCCATCTCCGCCGGTCTGAGCGGAGTCGACCGGCGGACCGCCCAAGCGCGCGTCAGGGCGCTGATGGGACGCTGACTGCGCACAACCGGTGCCCTATGATACCGAACTTCGGAAGAGCGCATCGCATGAAGGACGTGCGCGTGGCCATCACGGGACTCCGGAGGGAAGGCAAGACCGTCTTCCTGACGTCGCTGCTGAACCATCTGCTGGAAGGCAGCGAGGAGACGCTGCCCACCTTCCGCGACGAGGCGATCAGTTTCCGAACCCGACAGCTGCCCGTCGAGCCCGGCACTGACATATTCCCCTACCACCTTTACCTGGAGGGCCTGCGCTCGGCGGAGCCGAGATGGCCCGACCGCACGGCCGAGATGACCGAGTTCCGCCTGGCGCTGACGTTGCGGAACCTGCGCACGCACCGGGAACGCGAATACGAATTGACGCTGGTGGACTACCCCGGTGAACGGCTGCTGGACCTGCCGCTGCTGTCGCACGGCTTCGAGGAATGGTCTGACGAGACGACGCGCGAGGCGGAAGTCGGGCCGCGCCGTGAGTTGAGCGAGAGCTGGCGGGAGGCCGTCTCCCGACTGCCGAACGGGTACGCCGGTGATGCGGACGAGCAGTTGCACGCGTACGTCGCCTACCTGGGCGCATGCCGCGAGAGCGGGCTCACGTTCCTGCAGCCGTCCGCGCTGCTTCTGAACGGCGGCGACGACGCCGGCCCGGACGGCCGGTTCTTCCCACTGGCGCGGGGCGACAGGGAGCGCATGCCGAAGCTGGCGCACCGGTTCGCAGGCCGCTACGGTTCCTACGTGCGCGGCTACGTGAAGCCGTTCTTCCGGGCCGTGGGACGCTGCTCGCGCCAGGTCGTGCTGGTGGACGTGATGCGCATACTGCGGCAGGGAGTGCACAGTTACAATGACACCCGCCGCTGCCTGCGGAATGTCCTGGACGCCTACGGATATGCCGAAGCGCACCATCGCTTTTCGCCGCGCCGACTGCTGGACCTGTTCACAAGGAGGATCGAGCGCGTAGTCTTTGTGGCGACCAAGGCCGACCAGTGCACGCGCGCCACACGGGGCAACCTGCGCTACCTGCTCGAGGAGCTTGTCGAGCAGAAACGCCGTCACCTGCAGGCCACGCTTCCGCGCGGGCGGCTGCATTTCACGTTCTGCGCCGCGCACCGCTCCACCGAAGACGTCTCAAAGGAGTTCCAGGGCCGCGAGCTGAGTTGTCTGCTGGGCGAGAGACCGGACAAGGAGCCCGGCAGATTGGGTCCCTGGTTCCCGGGCGAGATACCGATGGAGTGGCCCGAAGACGCCTGGAACCCCGACGACCGGCAGTTCATGTTCCCCGATTTTCTGCCCCGCCGCATTCCCATGCGCGACGGGGCCGTGATCCCGCACGTCAACCTGGACAGAGTATTCTGGCAAGTTGTCGAGGACCTGATCCCATGAGGCAAACGGTACCCGAAGACCTGAGCGATCTGCCGGACTTCGAGCCCGGCCCGGAGACCGAGGAGGAAGCGCCGCCCGCCGCGGCGATTCCGGAGGACGTCGCCCATCTGCCCGATGCCGCTCCGCCCCCGGAAGACCAGGGACAGCCCGCACCCGAGCCGACACGCGTCCCCTGGGGCAAGGTCATCGGTCTGGGGGTCGTGGCCGGCGGCGTCGCCACTTTGGCGGTTGTGCTGGCCGTCACCGAGATGACGGAACTGGTGCTGTCTAGTTTCCGCGTCAGCCCCGTTCTGGGCTGGCTGGGGGCGGTTTCGCTGGCCGTGGTCGTCGCCGCGCTCGGCGTCCTGGTACAGCGGGAAGTGCGCGGTTACCTGCGACTGCGCAGCATCGACGAGCTCCGCGCCAGTTTCGAGCGCGTGAAGTGCGAGCCGCGCAACCCCGACGCGCACCGGGAGGTGCGGCGGGTGACGGAGGACTTCCTCGACTACCTGGACCGCCGCCCCAACGCCGAGATGGCCGTGATGCTGGAACGGCTGCGCAGCCGCCTGTTCATAGCCGGGAACGTCCAGGAGTGGGAAGAGGATATCGACCGGGTGCTGCTGCGTCCGCTGGACGAACAGGTCTACGAGGCGATCCGGCACGAGGCCGTGAACGTAGGCATCGGGACGGCAATCTCGCCTTCGGGGTTCCTGGACGCCATCATCGTCACGTGGCGCAATGTGCGCCTAATACGCCGAATCGCGAGCACCTACAGGGTGAGGGCCGGCTTCTGGGGCACGCTGGTCATTCTCCGGCGGACGGTCGTCGCGGCGGCGCTGGCCGACCTGGCGCATGAGGCGTCGGTCGCCCTGCTGGGCACCACCAGATCGCTGTCGTCGATCCTGGGCGGGCCACTGGCGCAGGGCATCGCCAACTCAGGGCTGACCGTTCGGCTGGGGCTGAAGGCGCTGGAGCAGTGCCGCCCGCTGCCGATGCCGGCCGAACGCAAACGCGGCCTGGTCCGGATGCTGTTCAGCTCGGTGGGCTCGGGCGTGAAAAGACTGGCCCGAAACGGCAAGAAACAGGACGAGGAACCGCTGGAGCCTGAGCAGCCCGACGACGATCAGGCGCCGACCGGCACGACGTAGACGCGCCGCATCACTTCCTCGAAACCCAGCTTCTCGGCCACACGGAGGGACGCCGTGTTCGCGGCGCCCGCGCTCCAGACCGGCGTCCGCCCGGTGCCCTGCACGCATCGCGCGACGATCGAGGCGGCGGCCGTCGCGTAACCGCGCCGCCGGTGATCTTCCAGAACGAATACGCCCACGTCGGCGTGGCCCGCGGAGATGGCGTAGGTGTGTGCAAGCCCAACGATCCGGCCGTCCACCACGGCGCCGGCCGCGTAGCCGTGCTCCAGCAGGTTGCCGATCCCGCCGAAGCCGTTCACCCGCAGTTCCGGGGCTGCCTCCTCGAACAGGCCCAGGTCATCGGACGTCAGCCGCCGCACGTCGGCGTTCGGTTGCGCGGCCGCCGGCCGCATCAGGGCATGGTACACGTCCTCCACGCAGCGCGAGGGCTTCCCGAGCTCCCGCCGGAAGCTCTTCTCGACTGCCGCCCTACACCGCAGCGGAACGTTCACGCATTTCCAGCCCCGCGCTGACCGCAGCAGTTGCCAGATCAGGTCCGGATCGTAGCCAAAGGCCATCGGCTCCTCGGGAAGGTCGTCCGCCTGGATGAGGGCCGCCCGGAAGCTGGACGGTTCGCCGATGGCGTAAGCCCGGCAGGCGCCGCGCGTCAGAAGGTGGACCGAGATGACCGTCTCCGGCGTGTCGCCCAGCGCCTGGGCGAGTGCGAGACAGGCGCCGGCATCCATAGGATCGAGCGTCATCGGGTCTCCCCCACCGGCTGCACTCAGGCGTCCCGGGGAACCGGCGTGCAGTACGGTCCCTCCGGCAGTGCGGCGACCGTGGCGCCGGGGATCGCGAGGCGGTCGAGCAACTCCTGCACGGTCTGCGCGACACCACCGGCACTGACATGATGCCCGCTGACCGAACACCAACCGAGCTGTTCGTCGGTGAGACCGTCGGTAACGAAGTGCAGGTTCTCCTGCCCCACCTTTTCCAGCACGCGCGTCTGCATCTGTAGCTCCCACTGGTCCTTCACGAAGGATCCCGGCTCGCGGATGTCTTCCAGGAAATCGCGCCACCGCCCGGCGTATCCTCGCATGAGATCGACGTATGCTTCGCTGCCGATGCCTTCGCTGCAGCCACCGAACGCTACGACGGCGCCGCCCGGTCGGACCGCCGGCAGGCAGCCGACCATGCCTTTCACGCACTGGTAGAAGGTAGCGTCCAGCGGGTAGCCGCCGCAGGAGGTTACGACCACGTCGGCCTCCTGGCGCACCGGCGGGCAGGCGAACTTGCGGACCACCTCCACCGCCGCGAGGTGAGCGGCTTCCAACCCGCCCGAGAAGGCGGCCACGACGTCGCGACGACGGTTGATGACCACGTTGACGCAGAAATCCGGCGGCGCCATCCGCGCGACGGACAGTGACTCCTCGTGGCAGGGATTGCCGTCCAGAATGCCGTTCGCCGCGTTCGCGTCGGACAGGATCTCCGCGCCGTGAAAGTGCTGCACCGTCTCGAGCGATGCCAGGCCCGGGCAGACGGCCTTGCGCCCGCCCGAGAATCCCGCCATGAAGTGCGGCTCCACCAGGCCGGTTATGAGACGGAATCCGGCCTCCATGTAGCGGCGGTTCAGCCGGACGCGGGCACCGGACCAGCTCCGTTGCGGCAGTTCCACCAGGTCCTCATCGTTCTCGGCTACGTGGTCGACCACGCGGTAGCGGCCCGCTGCCTCGCCGAACATCTCCTCGCGCTCCTCGGACGTGCTGGGGCGATGCATGCCGGTGGCCACCAAGAGGAAGATGTCCGACCGGGGCACACCCGCCTCCTCGACCAGCGCGAGCAGCCCGGGCAGAAAGTGCCGGTACGGAACAGGACGGGTGATGTCCGACACAACAACGCAGACCGGGCCGGGGCGGCGCTGCTCCAGAGCGTCGGCCAGCGTCGGCGCCCCGATCGGGTGGGCAACCGAATGAAGCACGGCCTCCTCGGGGCCGCGTCCGGGTGCCGGGAAGCATGACTCGTAGACAAGTGCATCCGCGGGGACGTCAATCGATACGCTGTCACGGCCCGACTGGAAGATCATCTTGCTCGTCCCCGCACTTCAGGACAGGAAGTCGAACGTCTGCCCGCCGGTCTCGGCCAACTTGCGGTACACCAAAGCAGCGCAGGCGAGGTCCTGTATCGCCAGACCGGTCGAGTCGAAGACGGTGATCTCGTCGTCGCTCTGACGGCCGGGCTCCTTGCCGCACACGACCTCGCCGATCTCGGCGGCGACGTCGTCGTGTGTAATCAGCCCCCGGGACACGGCGACGTTGATCTCTCCGCCGTGGCTGGACTGCTCCCAGTTATCGATGACCAGCCGCGCGTCCTGCAGGATGGCGCATTCGAGTTCCTGCTTGCCTTCGGCATCGGCCCCGATGGCGTTGATGTGCGTGCCCGGCACCACCCAGTTGCGTTTCACAATCGGCTTCGTCACGGGGGTAACCGTGGTGAGGATGTCCGCACCACGGACGGCTTCCTCGGCCGAGCAACTCGACGCTTCCAGATCGTAAGTTTCGGCACAGTAGCGCACGAAGTGTTCGGCGTGTTCTGCGCTGACGTCGCTGACCAGCACACGTTCGATGGCTCCCATCGTCACCATCAGTGCGTCAAGCTGCGTCTCCGCCTGTCTGCCCCCGCCGATGAAGGAGGCGACGCGGGAGTCCTTGCGGGCGAGGTAACGGGCCGCGATGCCGCCGGCCGCGCCCGTGCGCTCCGCCGTCAGGTAGGTGGCGTCCATGACGGCAAGCGGATAGCCGGTGTCCGGGTCGAAGACGGTCACGGTCGCCATCACCACGGGCACGTCCTCGTTCTCCGGATGGACGTTCACGTTCTTCACCGTGGCCAGCCCGAGGTCCGGCACGTAGGCCGGCATGCTGCGCAGGTCGCCTTTGGGAAAACTCAGGTAGACCTTGGGCGGCATTTGCGTTCGACCTTCGCCGTGCGCCTTGAAGACTGCCTCCACCGCCTCCACTGCGTCCGCCATTTCCAGCACGTCGGCCACGTCGCTTCGGGATACAAGAAGCGTATGCCTCTCCATTCGGGTCTCTCCTTGAGCAGGTGTTCGTGCGGTGCGGCACCGGTTGACGCCCGCCCCCAGCGGGGTCAAACGGCCGGGCCTTATGTAGCACAAAGGACGCTTACTTGCAACCGCACGCGTGCGCGGGGTACACATGTAAGGGACTCGGAAACACGCACCACTTCGCCCAGGATCGAGCTTTGGCCCGCAGACGTCCACACATCTGGCAGCGGCTGCAGTTGCTGGCCACCCTGACGGTGGCGGCCGGCTTCCTGCTGCTGATGCCCAGCCGGTTCACGGCCCCGGCGAGGGTGCTGTTCAACGAAGCGACCGGGCCTGTGCAGACGGCCGCCTACCAAAACACGGGAAAAGCGCTGGCGGCGAGCGGCACGCTCAGCGAGATGTTTCGGAAGGCGGACCGGGAACGGGCACTGCGGCGCGAGGTAGAGCGACTGACCAACATGAACGCCGCCCTGGCGGAGCGACTGCATGCCGCTCAGGAGACCATAGAGAGCTTTGCGGCGCTGAGAACCAGGGATACGGAATACTTTGCGCTGCGGGCGCCCGTGAGCGCCTACTCCACGTCCGCGGTGTCGCGCAGCATCAGCGTCAGGGCCGGTCGCTCGGATGGGGTAGTGGCGGGACTGGCCGTGGTCGCGCACGGCGCGCTGGTGGGCATTGTGTCCGAGGCCGGTCCGTGGCAGTGCCGCGTGCGCCTGATAACCGATCCCCGCAGCGCCGTGCCGTGCCTGGTCGCCGGCTTTCGATCTGTCTGCATTCTGCGCGGGACCGGCGGGGGCAATTGCGCCGTGGAATGGGTCAGCGAGGACGCGTTCACGGAACCGGGCAACACCGTCTACACCACAAGCCTGGAGGCGGACGAAGGTCCACAGCTCCGAATCCCGGTCGGCATACCGGCGGCAACCGTGGTGACAGCCGAGCCGGACAGGATGAAGCCGCTGTTCCTCGCCGTGGAAGCCACCCCGCGGGTCAACCTGGACCGGCTGGAGGCCGTGGAGGTGCTGATCCCGCGTGAACCGGGAGCACAACAGTGAATCGAGTAGCGTTCACGGGACTGTGTGCTGGGCTCGCGTCGGTCGCCGTCTGCTGGCTCGCAACTTCCTCGGCCGCAGCAAGGAGCCGCCAGATGAAAGGACCATCCGCGCAAGACGACGTTCAGAAGCTGGCAGACGGACGGCTGAACTGGTCCGTATCACGCCCCCTGCTCGAACCGGTCGAGTCGCACACCGACTTCTACTACTCCGTCAAGGACCCGTCCGTCGTCTTCTTCGGCGGGCGCTGGCACCTGTTCTGTTCGGTGCGCGGGAGGGAACGTTCCCACCAGATCGAGTACATCACGTTCGAGGACTGGGACCGGCTCGCCCATGCCCGGCGGCGCATGCTGGGATTGAGCGACGGTTACTACTGCGCCCAGCAGGTGTTCTTCTTCCGCCCGCATCGCAATTGGTACCTCGTCTGCCAGGCGAGCGATGAGTCCTGGGAGCCGAACTACCAGGCTGCGTACGCGACGACGAGCGACATCGGCGATCCCGACTCGTGGAGTCGCCTCCAGCCGCTGGGCGCCAGGCAGGCCGACGGCAAGAGTGGTCTGGATTTCTGGATCATCTGCGACGAGCAGAAAGCGCACCTGTTCTTCACCACCCTGGACGGCCGCATGTGGCGCGAGGAGACCCCACTGAGCAACTTCCCCCACGGCTGGTCGGAACCCCGGCTGGCGCTGCGGGGCGACGTGTTCGAGGCGAGCCACACCTACCGCCTGCAGGGCCGCGGCGACTACCTGACGCTGATCGAGGCCCAGGCGGGGGGACGCCGCTACTACAAGGCGTATCTGGCCGACCGGCTGGACGGCGACTGGCGTCCGCTGGCCGCCACCCGGCAACACCCGTTCGCGGGCCTCGCCAACACGCAGCAGGCGGAACACTGGACCGACTCGTTCAGTCACGGGGAGCTGCTGCGGACGGGCGTCGACGAGCGCCTCGAAGTGGACCCCACGCGGCTGCGGTTCCTGTTCCAGGGCGTCGGCGACGCGCAGAGAGCGGGCAAGAAGTACGGGGAGATCCCCTGGCGGCTGGGCATGCTCCGACTCGCGCCGTGACGCCTGCGGTCCGTGAACCTACCGGTTGTAGCGTCCGCAGCAGTGCTTGAACTTCTTGCCGCTGTTGCACGGGCAAGGGTCGTTGCGGCCCACTTTCTGGGTGACGCGGATCGGCTTGGCCGGCGCCTTGCCGCCGGACGCGTCCGCGATCTGCTCCTGCTGGCGGGCATAGTTGCCAACGTTGAACTGATCGTGACGCGTCTCGGAGATCTGCCAGATGCCGCTCACCTCGCGGTCGGTGCGCTCCTCCACCTCGACGCGGAACAGCAGACTGCTGACCTCGGCGGCGATGTTGATGAGCATCTGCTCGAACATCTCGCCGCCTTCGCTCTTGTACTCGATCTTCGGGTCGAGCTGCGCATAGCTGCGCAGGCCGATGCCGCTCTTCAGCACGTCCATCGCGTGGAGGTGGTCCTTCCACTTCATGTCGATGGTGCGCAACGCAAGGTAGCGGCCGAAGTCGAGCACCATCTCCTTGCCCATCTGTTCGCACTTGGCTTCGTAGGCGTCGCGCGCCCGTTCCACCAGGTAGTCCTCGAGCCGCCGCGCATCCTGCAGCAGCTCGTCGGTGATCTCGGGCGGGAAACCGAACTGCCGGTTCCACCACTCCCTGAGCCCGTCCAGGTCCCATTCCTCGGCGGGCCGGCGGGGGTCAACGTAGACGTCCAAACCGTCCCGCACGGCATCCTCGACCAGGACGACGAGTTCTTCCTCAACGTCTCGTCCCTCGACGAACTTCTGCCGCCAGGAGTAGACGCTGCGGCGCTGCTCGTCCATCACCTCGTCGTACTCGAGCAGGTTCTTGCGCATGTCGAAGTTGAACTCCTCGACGCGCTTCTGGGCCTTCTCGATCCAGCGGGAGACCATCTTGCTTTCGATGGCCATGCCCTCCTCCATGCCGACGCGCTGCAACCAGCGCTGCATGGATTCGGGTGCGAACACGCGCATCAACTCGTCCTGGAACGAGACGAAGAATCGGCTGCTGCCGGGATCACCCTGGCGCCCGGCACGTCCGCGGAGCTGGTTGTCCACGCGGCGCGCTTCGTGGCGCTCGGTGCCCACAATATGCAGGCCGCCCCTATCGCGCACCCCCGGCCCGAGGACGATGTCCGTCCCGCGGCCCGCCATGTTCGTGGACAGGGTCACCGCCCCCGGCTGGCCGGCGCCGGCGACGATATCCGCTTCCCGGGCGGCGTATTCGGGCCTCGCGTTGAGCACCTCGTGGTCTATGCCCTTGCGCAGCAGCATCTTGCTGAGGACCTCGCTCTTCTCGATGCTGGTGGTGCCGACCAGCACGGGCCGCTTGTCCTCGTGCTTGTCGACGATGTCCTCGACCACAGCCTTCCACTTCTCCGGCTCGGTGCGGAAGACCATGTCGGGATGCTCTTTGCGCTGCAGGGGCAGGTTCGTCGGGATGGCGACGACGCCGAGCGAGTAGATCTTGTCGAACTCGGCCGCCTCAGTCATCGCCGTTCCCGTCATGCCGGCAAGCTTCTTGTAGAGCCGGAAGAAGTTCTGCAAGGTGATGCTGGCGACGGTCTGCGTCTCTTCCTTCAGCTTCAGCCCCTCCTTGACGGTCACCGCCTGGTGGAGGCCGTCGGCCCAGACGCGGCCCTCCATCAGTCGCCCGGTGAACTCGTCCACGATCACCACTTCGCCGTCCTTGACGATGTAGTCGGTGTCGCGCTCCTCGAAGATGTGCGCCCGCAGGGCGGTCTCGATGAAATGGGGCCAGTCCATCGTCTCTTCGGTGTAGAGGCTGTCCACGCCCAGCATGCGCTCGGCGCGGTTTATGCCTTCGTCCGTCAGGTGGACGGCCTGCTCCTTCTCCTTCTTCTCGTAATCGCGGCCCTCCTCCATCGTGCGGGCCACGTTGTTGGCCATGTAGTACTTGTCGGACTGCTGCATGACTGGCCCGCTGATAATCAGCGGCGTTCGGGCTTCGTCGATGAGGATGTTGTCCACTTCGTCGACGATGGCGTAGTTCAGCCCCCGGCCGAGCTGGAACTGATGGTCGGGGCTGTAGCGCATGTTGTCGCGCAGGTAATCGAAGCCGAACTCGCTGTTGGTGCCGAAGGTGATGTCGCACCGATAAGCCTGGAGCTTCTCGTCGGGGTCCTGGTGCGCCTGGATGGCTCCCGCCGTCAGACCCAGAAAGTTGTAGACGGGGCTCATCCACTCGCAGTCTCGGCGGGCAAGGTAGTCGTTGGTCGTGACGATATGGACGCCGTCCCCGGCCAGTCCGTTCAGGTAGGCGGCGAAGGTGGCCACCAGCGTCTTGCCCTCGCCTGTCACCATCTCGGCGATCATGGAGCGGTGCAGCGCCAGCCCGCCGATGATCTGAACGTCAAAAGGCCTCATGGTGGGATACGGGCTGGACGCCGCCGGCGTCACCAGCATCCTGCGCGCGGCCTCGCGCACGTTGGCAAACGCGTGCGGCAGAATCTCGTCGAGCACGCCCTGCTTCTCCTCTAAGCTCTTCGGCCCTCGCAGGCGTTCCCGGAACTGTTCCGTCAACTGCCGGATCTCCGCGTCGGTCTTCCGCTGGAACTCCGGCTCCAGGGCGTTCACGGCGTCGACGATGGGGATAAGGTCACGCAGGATGCGCTCATTGGACGTGCCGATCACCATCTTGGCGACGTCCAGGACTTTGCTGAATACCTTCAGTGCCATATGCGCTCGCGATCGCGGCGGACCCCGGCGGCCAGGATGCATGGGCCAGCCGACGGAGAGCCATAGGAGTGTGATTCCTAACTATACAGATTATAGGGCAAAGCCGGGGCCGTTTCCACGCTGGCCGACCGGCGCCGCTGGCTTTTCGCCCGCCCGCCCACCTACAATGGACGCCTCATATCCACCCGGAACAGAGGTCGACGCATGCCCGAGTTCAAGACCACGCTTCTGGACGGACGACGGTTCGACGCCTACCCCGAGACGCTGGTCGGCACGGCCAGGTGCATCAGCTACAACCTGTCGCAGGTGCGCAAGGCCGTGCGCCAATGTGTGGAGGAACTGCCCGACCTGCAGGAGACGCTGGCCGACGCGGACCGCGTGCTGCTCAAGCCCAACCTGCTCTCCAGCCGGCGCGGGCCCGATCTGCACGTCAACACCCACCCCAGCGTCGTCCGCGCCATCGCAGAGATACTGATCGACGACTTCGGGTGCCGGGTGTCCGTCGGCGACTCCTGCGGCACGCTCACGGCCGGCTCCACCGCCGCCGCTATCGAGAACTCCGGGATGGCCGCCGTGGCGGCGGAGGTGGGCGCGGAGGTATACAACGTCGACACCCAGCCGCGCCACGTCGTCAGCTACCATCAGGCTCGCGTCTACCGGCGGATACCCCTGCCCAGCAACCTGGATCAGTTCGACCTGATCGTCTCGGTCCCGAAGATGAAGACGCACCACCTGACCTACACGACCGGCGCGATCAAGAACCTGCTGGGACTGGTGCCCGGAGCGGCGAAGAAGCAGGCCCACATGATGGCACCCCGCCCGGACGAGTTCGCGTTGCTGCTGTGCGACCTCTACTCGCTGATACAGCCGGGGGCGGCGTTTATGGACGGAGTCGTTTCCATGGAGGGGCGCGGACCCAGTAACGGCAACCTGCGCCACACGGAACTTATCGCGGCGAGTTGCGACGCGGTCGCGCTGGACAGCTTCTGCGCGGAGGTGATGGGCTTCACCCCGCTGGAGATCCCTCTGTTGGCCCGCTGCCAGGCACGTGGCGTGGGAGAGGCGACACCGTCCATGATCAAGGTGAGGGGCGAGCCGGCGAGCGCCTTCGCCCTGGATGACTTCGCCAAACCGCCCACCTACCGCAACAGCATGGCTTTGCGCCTGATGCCGCGGGCACTGGTCAGGCTGGGGCTGAAAGCCTTCGCGTCGCGCCACGCCGCCATCAACCAGGACAAGTGCAAACGCTGCGGCGAGTGCGCCGTCAACTGCCCCAGCCACGCCATATCGCAGGACCCGACCTCCGGCCGCTACTCCGTGAACAAGGCGGAGTGCATAAGCTGCTACTGCTGCGACGAGGTCTGCCCGTGGGACGCAATCGAGATCCACGGCACGCTTCTTCGCCGCGTTCTGGACCGCTTGCCCGGACGCTGATCCTGCCGTCTGCCTCAGCTCTCCGGCTGATCTTCGCCTTCGCTCTCGGCCTGCTCCTTCTGCGCTTCCAGCGCCTCCGCGGCGTCCTCCGCTTCCCTCTTGCGCTCCTTCTTCTTGCCGACCATGAACATGATGGTCGAGATAGTGCACACGAAGGCCGACACGAAGATCACGCCCAACACGTTGGGAATGTCGAAGTTCCCCTGGGCGTCGCGCGCGAAGATGATCAGGACAAGAATGAAGCCGGCTATGGCCCATCCCAGGCCTCCGATGATCTTCATCAGGCTATGGTCCATGTCCTTGCCGACTTCGCGTTTGAAGTCGATGGGGGTGTGGATCTGCCGGAAGAAGTTCTCCACGCGGGCGCGGTACTCGGGCGTCGCCGTGCCCCAGAATGCACAGGTGGCCAGGGTCGGCACCAGGGTCAGCGACATGTTGATGTACATCCGGTGGTGCCACATCAGGCTGTCTACCCACTCGCCGAAGCCGGACATGAACTCCAGGCCGCCGAACTGACCCAGAAAGCCGCCGACCCGGCCTGCGAACAGGAACGAGAGCGACCCGCTGAAGCCGAACGCCATGCCGACAAGCGGCGCCCACCAGGGCAGCCACGGCACAAAGAAGGACAGCACCATACTGAGCACCAGCGGCGTGCTAACCAGGTTGATGATCTGCAGGCCGATGTCGTAGATGCTCTTCTCACCCGCCCAGTAGTACAACATCATGGCAAGCGAAATGGCCCAGATGCCCAGAGCGAAGTTGACCGCCTGCGTCAGGCGCAGCAGCTTCTTTCCCGTCCACGGCTCAAAGCCCAGGAATCGCATCAGGGCCGGGTAGATGTTGTTACACACAAGACCCGCATTGCCGGTCAGGGAACTGTCCAGCGAGCTCATGGTTGCCGCGAACAAGCCAATGACCACCAGCCCCAGCAGCCCGGGTGGTAACACCTTCTTCGCCACCAACGCGTAGGCACCGTCGGCGGGGTTGTTGAGGGTTTCCACCTTCTTCTCGACCGCCTGAGGGACTTTCACCACTTCGGTCTCGGCTTGTTCGGTCTCCGGCGGCTGCACGCTCTCATCCGGCGGCGCGACCTCAGCAGGGCCGCTTTCCATCGGCGGTCCTTCCAGCGCCGGTGTTTCCGAGAGCTCCGCTCCCTCCTCCGGTGGCAATTCGTCGGCAAGGGCCTCCAGAACGACCTGCTCCGGAGTGTACTTGCCCAATGCCTCGATCTCGGCCGAATACTTGATGCGGCCTACCATCGCCGGCAGGAACCAGGCGAAACCGCCGAAGTAAAGCAGCAGCCCCGCGAGAACGGCCGCCTTGCGGGCATCCGAGTCGCTTTTCACAGATAGGAACCGCCAGCAGGCC
>CAZZNQ010000101.1:0-13459 GCA_964655775.1 uncultured candidatus Brocadiaceae bacterium
CAGCATCCGGCTCTCCTCCTGAAGCGTGCCGGTGGCCGAATAGACCGTGTGCAGAAGCCACCCGAAGACGAGCGCGGAGAGCGGGCGCAGCACGAGCAGCGACCTGAGCCGCGCGCCCGCCTTCTGGGCGATGCGCAACTCGATGGGCATGCAGTGGGCGAGCAGCATCATTGAGGCCAGCACGGTCACCTGGGCCGCAGTCAGGTGCTCGGCCGGTGCGAGCGACGCGAACACCACCATGCCGCCGTAGAGATTCGTGACCATCGCCGTCGCCCAGGCCAGCCCCATGCTGCCCGGCAGGCCAACCAGGTGCATGACCGGCCCGAGCACCCGGCCCAACAAATCGATAGCGCCGATCTGCTCAAGCAGCCGCGTGGCGATGCTGATGGGGATCAGGATCTTAAACAGCATCCAGCACGCCAGGCCAGCGCGACGCACGAGACCCGCCGCGAAGGCGGCCATTCGACGCAAGACGGTAGCGTTCGCGGCATCGTCCATGTGCAGAGCCGGTTCGAGTGGTGCCGGCGGTCAGAGGAACTCGGGCGGAGGCGGCGGTACGTCCATCGGCACGCTGCCGTTGCGAAGCGATTCGGTTGCTTTCACGCCGACGGCGACGCTCATGCGCCCGGCGAGGGGCGTCGCAACCGGCTCCTTGCCTTCCATGACCATGTCCAGGAAGTCCGATGCGATGACCGGATCGGCCCCGCCGTGCGTGCCCGGTGCGGGCTTGACGTCGTAGGTGCGGTCGGCCAGGCTGCGCCACTTCTGGGTGTCCCGCGTCTTCACCCACACCTTGCCGTCCGGTTCTGAGTTCTCGATACGGCCTTCGGTCCCGATGAAGACGTAGTTGCGGTGATAGTCAGGAGTGAAGTGGCACTGCAGATAGGCGGCCTTGATCCCGCCCTCCAGCTCGATGAGAACGGTGTTGTTGTCCTCGACGTCGATCTCGCGCCGGAAAGCACACATCGTGCGCGGATGGCCGTCGGGCTGGACCTCAGGGCAGGTGTGTCGGTCCTCGCATGTCGGACAGGTCAGGCCGTCCGGCCGTTCTCCGCCAAAGTAGTCCAGCCCGCCCATAGCGACCACGCGCCGCCCGTAACGGCCGGTGATCCAGTGGATCATGTCGATGTCGTGCGAGCCTTTCTGGAGCAGCAGCCCGGTGGTCCTGGCACGGGTGCCATGCCAGTCGTGGTAGTAGAAGTTGCCGCCGTGGCCTACGAAATGCCTCACCCACACGGCCTTCACGTCGCCGATGACGCCGCTGTCGACGGCCTCCTTCATCACGCGGAAGATGCGCATGTAGCGCATGTTGAAGCCCACCATCAAACGGCGACCCGACGTCCTCCAGGCGGAGAGGATGTGATCGCAGCCCTCGATGGTGGTCGCGAGCGGCTTCTCGCAGAAGACGTGCTTGCCGGCCTCCAGCGCGGCGACGGCGTGCTCCTCGTGGCAGTCGTCCGGCGACGTGACAACGACGGCATCCACGTCCGAACGGTCCAGCAGTTCACGATAGTCGCGGCAGAACGCGGCGTCAGGTCCCATCGCTTCGCGGAACCAGTCTTCCTTGGCCGGGTCCAGGTCGGCGCCCGCCACCACTACGGATCTGCCCTGCGGCTGGTGCCAGCTTCCCGCCATGTGCCCCCTGCTGCCTAACCCGATGACGCCGATACGCACCTGTGACATGACTGTGGACTCCGAGATGAAACGGAACCTGCACGAAGCGCAAGGCACAATGCTACGGATGTCCGCCTCGTGATTCAACGTCGCAGGTTGCGGGACAGGAGTGGTCATCGTCCGGCGCGAGACGGACGAAGCTTAGGCGTTAACCGCAGCGCCGTCTCCCACTGCTTACCGCCCGCGAGGACGCTGATACCGCGGTCCACCGGGCAAAGCGCGACCGACGCCGCTCCCGGCCCGGGGGTCAGCAGCGTCGCCATCACGACATCCGTGTGCACCCGGTCCACCGTGCACCAGCGCAGAGCGTGCGCCTCGGGCATGGTCGGGGTGGTCAGCGCCGGCACAGCTGTGCGCAGGACGGCCGGCACGCTGCACGCGTAGACCACGCGCAGCTGCTGCTTGTCGCCACGCAGAACGGCCCCACGCTTCATTGCCCGCACCTGCGCGAAGGTGTGCATGCGGGACTCCATCCGGCCAGCGTGCGGGAGTTCAATCCGGTCCACAATGAGGAATGCGCCTACCTCCAGCATCAGCACCAGCCGGCCGCAGAACGCAACTGCCGGACCGTCCCGCATCGTGCCCATGGCCCCGGTTGCCACGAGCCGCAGACCATCCGCTCCCGGGAACGTGACCTTCTCCGTGCTATCGAGCGCCGAGCCAACCGTCACGCCCACGCCATTGATCAGGATGGTGTTCTTGGCCGCAGGCGTCATCTCCAGCATCTCGTCGCGGCGCGGCGAAAAGGTGGTATCCAGGTACTCCGTGGGCTTCAGGTCCGTGACCAGCCGCTCGCCGCCCACGACGCAGTGGAAGCTCAACAGGTCGCGATGCCCGTGGGGCACTTCGGTCGTGCCCCCTCGCACCGCCGCATACAGCGTCGGTCGGGGCAGGCGGTCCGCTAGAATGCCCCAGTCCATGCCGTGGTAAAGCTTGATCACGCGGCCAGTCGATGGGGCAGAGCCTGCCCCGGCAGGCCTCCCGGGATGAAGGAGCAGCCACTCCGCAGCGTCGGGCCATGTCCCCGCCGGAATGCCTTGCGTGGACAGCCGCTCGTCTATCTGCGCCATCACGTCGAGACGACCCAACCGTTCTGCCGCCGCATAGTGAAACGGCAGCGGTGACCATGAGTTCACGTCGCCGAAGCTGCACGGCTGCCCGTGCGGACAGAAGTCCAACGGGAAAGACATCGTCTGCCGGACGCCTCTGAGCCCCATCAACGGGTGCGGCCGCGCCATCGCCCTCTCGTGGCTGAGCAGGTACATGAACGCGTATCGCATGCCGTAATTCCAGTAGCCGATGCCCTCGGGCCAAGCTCCATCGCTATCGTCCAGCGCGCGCATGAACGGTTCGACGGATTCCTCCGCACGCGGCAGCAGCTCGTGCGCTTGGGGGGCGTCTTCATACATGGCCAGCGCCAGCATGCCGAGGCCGCCCGCGCACACGGTGTTCCAGTTGGAGTCGGGCTTGCCAAACCACCACGCCTCGTCTGCCTTTGCACGGCGAAGTCCCGAGCGGAAGGGCCTATCGGCAACCTGGAGGAAGAGCGCCCGCTCTTCCTCGGACAGTTCGCCATGCAGCCAATCATACGCGATCGACAGCGTCGCGCTGTTCTCGCCGTAGCTCAGGTCGAAGATAGCATCCGCGTCCTTCTCCCCCGCACGCCATGCAATCCAGGACCAGTACTCCCACTCACCCATCTGCGCGATGCAGCGCATCACGGCCCGGCGGAACCGCTGGCGCCCCGTCTGAGCATAGCGCACCAGCAGCGTGACCACGCGCGACTGCATGGCGCGGGCGCGCAGCAGGTGACCGTTGTGCTTGTCCGGCGTCCAGTCCAGCGGCGGCGTCCGGACGTGGCGTTCGCCGGCCGCCACCACATCTTCGGCGATACCACGGAGGGGACCCCACTCCTGCTCCATCTTCGCACGCTCGTATGCGTCGGCACCGATGTACAGACGCGGGTGCGGCGTCAGGCTCGTCTCGCTACGCATTGACCGGACCTTTTCAGCAAACGCGAGTGAACTCGATACCCAGAACGGCCGCCAGGTTGGCAATCTTGGCCGCCACGTGTCCGACGCCGACGGCGCAGTGGTGCGCCGGTCCGGCAGAAGCCCATTCGTTCACGAACGCCTTCGCGCCGATGGGGAACCGGTAGCGGCTGTTCGTATTGCCGATTTCCAGAATCGGTCCTGCCTCGGTCTCGCCCTCAGCCACAAGCAGCGACACCGTGCCGCCCCGGCCCTGCACCACCGAAAGAACGGTGACGGGTCCCCGCCGCACCTTCATCTCGATCGAGAGGCCCTGCCCGGGCTTCCCGTGATAGACGCGCAGGGGTACCAGCTTGACCTGACCGTCCGCGATACCCGCGTGCCCCGGGCCGTCGTGCCCCAGCAGCACGATGTCGTCCTCGAAGTCAACGCCGTAGAACTCGGAGAAGGATCCCCCGGCCCCGAGGGCATCCATGATCTTCATGGCGATAACGTTCTTGATCTCGTACTCGCCCGCCACCGGCACGTGGTTGGCCGTCAGCAGCGTGTTGCCCGCAATGACGGACGTGACGATGTCCTCGTGGTCGCTGCCCGGTGTGCCCTCGTAGTAGTAGGCAAGCGCGCCAAGATCCAGCGCCGCGACCAGCCGATGGAGGGCACAGCTCGTGAGGGCGGCGCGGCGGAGTTCCGGTTTGCTGCACCCCGGGTCCACCTCGAATTCCTCGCTAAACCGCACTACCATAGCGTCCACGGCGTCCTCGCCGACTTCGTCCCGGCGAAGCTGCGCGAGCCGGTCCATCTCCATGATTTCCCAATGGCAGCCGAACGCGGCCGCGAGCCGGGTCATGTCGCTGTACACGTCCAGCATGCCGCAGTAGTAGTGCCCGAGCGCGCCCACTCGCGTGTTGCGCAACGTGTGCGCGACTCGCACCGCGTCCACCCAGTCGGCTATTCCCTGCCATGCCTCTTCATCGTCGAGCGTGCCGGTCACCAGGTGGTAATCGATGCCGGCGCGGTTGAAGACGCTGGCGATCTCCGGCGCGCAGCACGCCTGGCAATGGGCCAGCCACTCGCCCGTCATCTCCTCGCGGCTGCCCATGCTGTTGAAACGCGCGTAGTCGATGCGGCTCTCCGGCTGTAGGTTGAGCACCACCACGGGCGCACCGATTTGCTGCACGACCGGCAGCACCGTGGAGCTGAGAGCGTAGGTGGAGATGTAGAGGAAGATCAGGTCGACTTCCTCCCGCGCGAAGAAACCGGCCGCTTCGCGCGCGGAGGGAGGGTTGTCCACGAGCCCGGCGTCGGCCACCCGGACGCCCTGTTTCTCCAGCCGGCTTCTCACGCCCGCCTGGTAGCCTTCGAGCCGCTCCCGGAGACCGTCGAACTGGGGCCAGTAGGTGTCCAGACCGATGCCGAACAACCCCACCTTCACGTCGCGCGCGCCGTCCATTGTGCGTTGCTCCTGGCCGGATGCCGACTCAGTCCATGTGAAAGACTTCGCGCAGGGGCTTGGTCTTGGGGCTGTTGTCCGGATTCGTGGGCATCACGTCCTTCATATACGCCCACCACTTCCGGCAGATGTCCGTGCCGGCGACGCTGTCCCAGCGCTCCTCGTCCTCGACCTCCACGTAGCCGAAGAGCTGGCTGGTCTCCTCGTCCAGGAAGATGGAGTAGTTGTGTGCGCCCCGGGCACGCAACGCTTCCTCCAGTTCCTTCCAGATTGGGTTGTGCCGGCGCTCGTACTCCTCGTGCTGGTCCGGGTTCACCTGCATAACGAAGGCTTTCCGTATCATACCTCATCCTCTCGTCTCGGTTGTCGATTGGCTCAGGCCGACGCCTCGTCGATGGCGGCCAGTTCCTCGTCGCTGAACTCCAGGTTCTCCAACGCACCGACGTTGTCCTCTATCTGGCTCACGCGGCTGGCCCCAACCAGCGCCGACGTGACGGACGGCTGGCGGAGCACCCAGGCAACCGCCATCTGGGCGAGACTCTGACCGCGGTCCGCAGCGATGCCGTTCAGCGTGCGCACCTTCTGCAGGACCTCGTCGTTCACCCGGTCGCGCTTGAGGAAGCCGTGTGCCTTGGCCGCGCGCGAGTCCTCCGGTATGCCGTCTAGGTAGCGGTCGGTCAGAAGGCCCTGCGCGAGGGGGCAGAAGACGATGCTGCCCATGCCCTCGTCCTCCAACGTGTCCAGCAGTTCTTCCTCGATCCAGCGGTTGAAGATGCTGTACGACGGCTGGTGGATCAGGCACGGCGTGCCCAGGTCGCGCAGGATGCCGGCCGCGCGCCGCGTCTGCTGGGCGTTGTAGGAAGAAATGCCCACGTAGAGTGCCTTCCCTTGGCGAACGACATGATCCAACGCGGCCATCGTCTCCTCCATCGGCGTCTGGGGATCGGGACGGTGGTGGTAGAAGATGTCAACGTAGTCCAGACCCATCCGCTTGAGGCTTTGGTCCAGGCTGGCGACGAGGTACTTGCGCGAACCCCAGTCGCCGTACGGGCCGGGCCACATCGTGTAGCCGGCCTTGGTGGAGATGATGAGTTCGTCGCGATAGGGAGCCAGGTCCTGCGCCAGGATTGCGCCGAACGTCCTCTCGGCGGCGCCTGCGGGTGGGCCGTAGTTATTGGCCAGGTCGAAGTGCGTGATTCCCAGATCGAACGCGCGGCGGATCATCTCTCTGCAGTTGGCGCGCGCGTCGACTTCGCCGAAGTTGTGCCACAGCCCCAGCGAAACCGCGGGAAGCTTGAGGCCGCTTCGGCCGCAACGGTTGTAGGTCATCTGTTCGTAGCGTCGGTCGGATGGAAGATAGCCCATTGTAGCGCTCCATCGAGTGGTTTCGGCGGCTCCGCCGGAATCGGGATCCGAGCCGCAACAGAGCCTACCCCAATCGCCTCCGGCGGGCAAGGGGCGTCACCGTGACGCGATTCGCGGAGGTCGGTATAATGCCCGGATGGACGTCTTGCCAGTGATGTGCATCCCAACCACACCGGGAGAACCCAATGACACCCGAAAGCTTGACCTTCGACGTTGCCCCGGGCAGTTTCGAGAAGCAGGTTCTCGAAAGGTCCTTCGAGAAGCCGGTGGTCGTCGACTTCTGGGCCGAATGGTGCGCGCCGTGCCGCACCCTCGGGCCCGTGCTGGAGAAGGTGGTCGACTCGTACGGCGGTCGCGCCTTGCTGGCCAAGGTGAACGTCGACCAGGACCGCGAGACCGCGGTGCGTTACCGCGTCCAGGGGATACCGGCGGTCAAGGTCTTCAGGGACGGCAAGGTGGTCGCCGAGTTCGTCGGCGCGCTGCCCGAGGAGCAAGTCCGCCGAACGATTGACGCCGTGGTGCCGTCCCAGGCGGACGAACTCGTCGAGAAGGGCGATCGGCTGGCGGACGAAGGCAACGCGGCGAAGGCCGAGGCCGCCTACCGCAAGGCCATCGAGGAACGACCCGATCACACCGGCGCCTTGCTCGGGCTGGGACGCCTGGAGCTGGAGAAGGGCAACGTCGAGGAGGCGCGCGACCTGTTGGGCCGAATCGAGGAGCATGCCGAGGAACACAGCCTGGCCCAGGCGCTCCTGGCGGGGATGGAGTTCGCGGAGGTCTGCGCGGCGAACGGTGGGCGCGCGGAATGCGCGAAGGAGCTGGACGCCGGCCCGGAGAGCCTCGAAGCCCGCTACAACCACGGCTGCTGTCTCGCCGCGGAAGGCGAGTATGAGGACGCCCTGGCGGAGTTTCTGGAAGTGGTCGCACGCGACAGGAACTGGCGCGACCAGGCAGCCCGCGACGCAATGGTGCGCATCTTTGAGCTCGTCGGCCCGCGCAGCGACCTGGCGAACGAGTATCGACGCAAGCTGGCCGGGGTTCTCTACTGATCGGCAGGAGCGAACGCCATGGACATTGCCTGCAAGCCGGATTGGGACGAGGCCCGCGAGCGCATTGAGGCGTGGTGGCACGGCGAAATGATCGACCGCGTGCCGGTGATGGTTACCGCGCCCAGGCATCCGGTCGCCGAGCCCGAGCCCGACGACCTCATGGCCTACTGGACCGATCCGGACCTGGTGATCCCGCGCCTGGAACGCCGGCTGGAAGCCACGTACTTCGGCGGGGAGGCAACCCCCACCGTCTACCCCGTCAGCACTGGCATGGTCGCCGTGCTTGCCGCCTACCTCGGCTGCCCCTTGCAGCTACTCGACACTCGCACTACTTGGGCGCACCCCATCCTGGAGGACTGGGACGACCCGCCGCCGATGGAGTTCGATCCCGACGGCAAGTGGTGGCGCGTCTCGGCCTGCTTGCTCCGGGCCGGCGCCGAACGGGCACCGGGCAAGCACTTCGTCGGACTGCCGGACTTCAACGGCCCGGGCGAGATCCTCGCACGGCTGAGGGGGACAGAGCCGCTGTGCCTGGACGTGGTCGAGCGCCCCGAGACAGTCCGCGAGGCCGTCGACCGCATCACCTACGCCTGGTTCCGCTACTTCGAGGCGGCCCTCGGCATCATCCACCAGCACGTGCCTGGCAGCATCACGTGGATGGGCATCTGGTCACTGCAGCAGGCGGTCGATCTGCAGTGCGACTTCTCGTGCATGATCTCGCCCGACATGTTCAATCGCATCTTTCTACCGGGCCTGCGCCGGCAGACCGAACTCGTCGGCCGAACCGTCTACCACTTGGACGGCCCCGATGCGGTGCGCCACCTGCCGGCGCTGCTGGAACTGGACCATCTGGACGCCATCCAGTGGATTCCGGGCGCCGGCGCCCCGCCCATGCGCGAATGGACGGACCTGTGCCGTCGGATTCTCGAGGGCGGCAAGCTGCTCTACATCGCATGCGCCAGGGACGAGGTCAAGTTCCTGCTGGACAACCTGCCCCATCCCGGTCTGCTGCTGCGCACTTCCTGCGCAAGTCCCGAGGAGGTCGACAGGCTCCTTGAGGACGTCGCACGCTGGAGTCGCTGACGGGCTAAGAGGGCGGACATTAGTCTTCGCCGGTTCTGCCTCATCGACGCAGCGGGGCGAGACGCCCCGCTCTGCCCATTGCAGGGGTGGCGCGGCGGTCTCGGCCGCGTTGCTGCAAGCCGAACAGTGGAGCACTTGTGTAAGACCGCTCAGCCCTTCCAGCCCCCGCGCATGACGGCCTCGCATAGCTCCATGGAGCGCACCGCATCGCCCAGATGCGTCTTCGGCAGCCGACCGGAAGCTATGCAGTCGAAAAAGTAGCGGTTCTCCGCCAGGAAGCCGTAGTAGACGTGGAACTCGTCGCTGCCGGCCACCTCGCGTGCGTCCACAACCGTCGGCTCATCCAGGTCGCGCGCGAGGAACCTAGCCTGCTTGTTGGTGTCCACGTAGGCCGATGCGCCCACCGCGTGAAGCTCGAACGAATGCACTCGCGGCCCGGTGGCCCACCCCGCATGCAGCAGGCCCATCGCTCCCGACTCGAACTCCATCAGAACCGCGAACGTGTTGGGATCCACGCCCTCCACGGCCCGCACGGCGGAGTGCAGTGCCTTCACCTCGCCGCCCAGCCACCGCATTGCATCCACGGCGTGGATGGCGTCGAGGTACACGGGTAGGCAGCCGCCGGCTTTGGCCGAGTCGAAGATCCGCTGATAGTCCTTCACGTATGTAACGGTAATAAGGTGCATGGGCCCGCGCTTCTCAACCAGTCGCCGCGCCTCAGAAAGCACGGGGATGAACCGCCGGTTGAAGGCCACCATGGTAGTGCAGCCCTTCTTCTCCGCAAGCCGCGCCCACGTTCGCGTCTGCTCAGGCGCGATGCCGGGAGGCTTCTCCAGCAATAGGTCCAGCCCGGCGTGCAGGCAGTGCGGCACGATGTCGCCCAGGAGGTGCGGCGGCACCATCACGTAGACTGCGTCGGGCGCGGTTCGCTCCAGCATCTGCCTGTAGTCGGTGAAGGCCGCCTCGAATCCGAACTGCTCCGCAAGGGCATCGGCCCGTTGGGGGTCTACGTCGCAGATGCCCACCAGCCTCGCCTCCTCGATGTCCCGTAGCGAGGGGCAGTGTGCCCTTCTGGATATGCCCCCGGCTCCGATGCACGCAACGCGCACTTGGGTGGGATCGGTCATAGGATCAAGCTCCTCGCTCAGTGGTCGTGATGCCCGGCCATTATGCGGTAAGACATGAGCGATAGCAATGGGGTCGGCTTGCGCTCCGGAACCGGCGGTTCTATAATCCCGGGGACGCACGGGGGTCCTCTCAGAACCATCGACAGTATCTTTAGCTGGAGAGCGGCGCATGCGTTTCCGCATAGAAAACAGCGTGCTGTCCGGTGGCGTGACGATCCCCGGCAGCAAGTCGCACACCATCCGGGGGCTGATCATCGGGACGTTGGCGGGCGCAGAGTCGGTGCTGCGCCTGCCCCTGGACTCCAGCGACACACGGAGCTGTGTGCGCACCTGTCGCATGCTCGGGGGGCGGATCGCCCTGGACGATCCCGAAGTGTGGCGTATCGTCGGCACCGGAGGCAATCCGCATGCAGCTCCCCACCCGATCGACGTCGGTAACAGCGGGACCACGCTCTTCCTGGCGATGACGGCGGCCGCACTGGGCGAAGCGCTCACTGAGTTCACCGGAGATGAGCAGATCCGCAGGCGTTCGGCCGGCCCCCTGCTGGCCGCCCTGCGCGAGCTGGGAGCGCATGCGGAGTCCCTGAGCGGCAACGGCTGCGCCCCGTTGCGCGTAGGCGGTAGACTGCACGGCGGCCAGACAACCATCGAATGCCCCACAAGCCAGTACCTCAGCAGTCTGCTGATCGGCTGCCCCCTGGCGCCGGAGGACACGCTCGTCGAGGTGCCGCTCCTCCACGAGAAACCTTACGTCCGGATGACCATGGCCTGGCTCGACGCGGTGGGGGCGGAGTACGACGCTGACGACTCCCTGAGCAGCATCGAAATTCCAGGCGGCCAACGCTATGCGGCGTTCGACCGCCATGTGCCGGCCGATTTCTCCAGCGCCACCTTCCCACTGGTCGCCGCCGCTGTAACCGGCTCGCGCCTCTTCCTGCGCGGACTGGACATGGACGACGTGCAGGGCGACAAGGCGGTGGTCGGCATGCTCTCCGAGATGGGCTGCGAGGTGGACGTCGAGGCGGACGGCCTGTGGATCATGGGACCGGAACGTCTGGAGGCGGGCACCTTCGACCTCAACGCGACCCCCGACGCGCTGCCGGCGATGGCCGTGGCCGGTGCAGCCGCCGAAGGCGAAACGAGGCTGGTGAACGTTCCCCAGGCGCGAATCAAGGAGACCGACCGCATCGCCGTGACGGCAGCAGAACTGGCGAAGATGGGAGCCGACGTGGGGGAACTGGAGGACGGCCTCATAGTGCGCGGCGGGAAGCTCAAGGGAGCGGAACTCAACGGTCACGGCGACCACCGCATGGTCATGGCTCTCTCGGTCGCCGGGCTGGTCGCCGAGGGCGCTACGACGGTGGACACGGCCGAGTGCGTGGAAGTGACATTCCCGGGTTTCGTGGACCTCATGCGCCGCGCCGGGGCGTCCATCACCGTCGAGTACTGAGCCGACCGCGTCACTTGCGTTCGTCTATTCCAGCCAGTCCTGCAGCAGTCTTCGGAACTCCTCCAGGGCGCGCCCGCGGTGGCTCACGGCGTTCTTGGTCGCAGCATCGATCTCGGCGAAGGTACTGCCCAGCGGCTCGTAGATGAACACGGGATCGTAGCCGAAGCCGCCTTCCCCGCGCATCTTTCGCGCGATCCGTCCGTCGCATCGTCCGCTCGCGCGCAGGACGAGACGTCCCTCGGGGTCGGCCATGGCGATGCAGCACCGGAAGTGCGCCTTGCGGCCCTCGCGGGGCACGTCGGCCATCTCCGACAACAGCCGTCCGCACAGCGCCTCGCTGGTGCCCTCCGGCGCGTAGCGCGCGCTTTTCACGCCCGGACGGCCGTCCAGGGCGTCGACGAACAGGCCGGAATCGTCCGCCACCGTGTGAAGACCGAGCGCGGCCGCCGTCTGCGTCGCCTTCTTCGCGGCGTTCTCCTCCAGCGTCTGGCCGTCCTCCACTACTTCGGGCGCGTCCGGGAACTCCGCCAGCGTCAGCACCTCGATCGGCAGCTCCGCGAGCAATGCCACCATCTCCCTGCGCTTGCCGGGATTCGTTGTCGCCACCAAGAGTTTCACTCGACGCCCTCCCCCGCCGTAGCCGGCTCCGGCGTCCCCCGGAACGTCGGCAGGACCCGCTGAAGCGCGTCGTCGATGGTGCCCACAAAGATCAGTTCCATTCCGGCCACGTCCATCTTGGAGGCGGCCTGCAGGGCCTCGGCGCGGTTGGCTTCCGGCAGGAGCAACTGCTCAACTCCCGCCCTCTCGGCTGCGGCCAGCTTCTCCCGCATCCCTGTCGCCCGCAGCACGCGTCCGTGCAACGTGACCTCCCCGACGGCGGCGGTCCTCGGGGCGATGGGCTTGCCGCTGGCGGACGAGGCGAATGCGAGTGCCATCGGCAGCCCGGCGCCCGTCCCCTCCTTCGGCGTGGCTGCATGGGGGAAGTGGATGTGATAGTCGTGCTTGCCGAACGCCACGTCGTCCCGGAGCCGATTCTTCCAGAAGCTGAAGACCAGTTCGGCGCTCTCACGGAGCAGTTCCCCAACGCGGCCCGTAACGATCAAGCGCCCCGTGCCGTTGGCCTTCAGGACCTCGACCACCATGACCTGCCCTCCGTCGCCGGACAGGACCAGCGTAGCGCAGGTCCCCGGGCGCGCGGCGGCCTCGAGCTGGTCGCGCGTGTAAGGCGGCGGCCCCAGCAGATCCGCCACCAGGGGAACGTCCACCAGCCTGTAGCAGCACCGGCCGCCGATGTACTCGCGCGCCATCTTCCGGCAGAGCGAGGCGATGCAGCGCTCCAGGCTCCGCACACCCGCCTCGCGCGTGTACTCCTCAACCAGCAGTTCCAGCGCCTCGGGAGCGAAGTCCACGCGCGTATCCGCCAGGCCCTTCGCTTCGAGCTGTTTGGGTACCAGGAACCGCCGCGCGATGGCAATCTTCTCCGAGGTCGAGTAGCCGGGCAGCTCGATGACCTCGAGCCGGTCCAGCAGAACTGGCGGAATGGTGGAGATGGTGTTGGCCGTGGCCATGAACATGACGTTGCTGAGATCGAACGGAACGGCCAGGTAGTTGTCGACGAACGACTCGTTCTGCTCGGGGTCCAGCACCTCCAGCAACGCGCTGGCGGGATCGCCCTGGAAACCCACGCCGAGCTTGTCGATCTCGTCGAGCTGGATGACGGGGTTGTTCACACCGGCCTGCCGCAAGGTGCGGATCAGGCGACCGGGCAGCGCGCCGATGTAGGTCCGCCTGTGGCCTCGGACCTCCGCCTCATCCCGTATGCCGCCGAGTGCTATCCGCTCGAACTCCCGATCCGTCGCCTCGGCGACCGACCTACCCAACGACGTCTTGCCCACACCCGGCGCCCCCACCAGGCACAGAAGAGCGCCCTGCCGCTCGGGATTGAGCTTTCGGACGCTCAGGTACTCCATGATCCGTTCTTTGACCTCGTCGCGATCGTAGTGATCGCGGTCCAGCACATCGCGGGCGGCGGCGAGGTCCACCGTGGCCTCAGAGCTCCGATGCCAGGGCAGCGCGACGAGCCACTCCACGTAGTCCTCGGCCACGCCGTATTCGGGCGATCCGGGCGGCATCCTGCCCAACCTGTCCAGTTCGCGTTCCGCCTCGCGCCGTGCGGCATCGGGCAGTTCGGCCTTCTCGACCTCGGCTCGCAGATGGTCAATCTCAGTGCCTTCCCCGGAGAGTTCGGTCAGTTCGCTCTGCACCTGGCG
>CAZZNQ010000102.1:0-13449 GCA_964655775.1 uncultured candidatus Brocadiaceae bacterium
GTCGGGGGCATGCTGCGATACGGCATCCCGGACTTCAAGCTGCCCAAGCACGTGATTGAGCGACGCGTGGAGCAGTTGCGGGCCGAAGGCGTGACCTTCGAGACGCGGGTCGAAGTCGGACTCGACATATCACCGGGCTATCTCCGGCGTAGCTTCGATGCCGTGGTGCTCACCGCAGGATGCCGGACGCCACGCGACATGCCTCTGCCGGGTCGCGATCTGGACGGAATTCACTTTGCCATGGACTACCTGACTCAGCAGAACCGTGCGAATGCCGGCGTGATCATCCCGCCGGAGGAGCGGATCACGGCGGAAGGGAAGTGCGTGGTGGTGATAGGCGGCGGCGACACCGGCGCGGACTGCGTGGGCACGGCTCGCAGGCAGGGGGCCCGATCGGTCTGCCAGATCGAGCTTCTTCCAAAGCCGCCCACCGACCGGCCGGTGGACAATCCGTGGCCGACGTGGCCGCAGACGCTGCGGACCAGCACGTCGCACGAAGAAGGTTGCCGACGGGAATGGAGTGTCCTCACCAAGGAGTTCCTCGGGGAGGACGGGCACGTTCGAGCGCTCAAGTGCGCTCGACTGCGGTGGTCACGTCCGGAGAACGGGGCGCGGCCCAGCTTCGAAGAGGTGCCCGGTTCCGGGTTCTGCCTGGAGGCGGAGCTGGCGCTCCTGGCGTGCGGATTCATCCACGTGGAGCACAGCCCGATCGTCGACCGGCTGGGGTTGGACCTGGATGGTCGCAATAACGTCCTGGTGTCCGACGAGATGGCCACCAGCGAGGAAGGCGTTTTTGCTGCCGGCGACTGCGTTCACGGTGCGTCGCTGGTTGTCCATGCAATAGCCAAGGGGCGCGAGGTTGCGGCCGCGGCGGACGCGTATCTGCGCTCGCTGAGTTGACGCGAAGGGACCGGTGCCCCATAATGGTGAAGACGGAGCTTGGTTCCGCTGAGTGATTGCATCTGTTTTTCGTCCGAGACGGCCCGTTACGGCCATTTGTGTGCCCCTGTTGAGACTGAACTCGGCGGGGGTTTTTCTGTACGTTCCGGGCCGGCCAGATAGAGGAGTATCGCGTATGGATGGCGCGCTAGCGCTTGAGGACGGCCGCGTCTTTGAAGGCGAATCCTTCGGTGCGGAGGGGATTGCCGAAGGCGAGATTGTCTTCAACACGAGCATGACGGGTTACCAGGAAATCATGACCGATCCCTCTTACCTCGGTCAGATCGTGACCATGACCTATCCGCTCATGGGGAACTACGGCACCAACTCCGGGGACGTGGAGTCACGCGCTCCCCAGGTGAGCGGTTTCGTTGTGCGCGAGTACTGCCCCTACCCGTCCAACGCAGCGGCCGAGCACAGTCTCACCGATTACCTCCTCGAGTACGGTGTCGTTGCGCTAGCCGAAGTGGACACCCGGGCGCTGACCAAGCACATTCGCGAGGCGGGGGCGATGAAAGCCGTGCTGGCGGCCGGCGACCACGACCGCGACGAGCTTGTGGACCGCGCGAGGGCTTCGCGCGGGCTTGTCGGTGTGGACCTCGTCAAGAAGGCCACGTGCAAGGAGACATACACGTTCCATGAGGGGGGCGATCTGCACGTGGTGGTCCATGACTATGGCACGAAACTGAACATTCTACGCTGCCTGGTGGCCGAGGGATTCCGCGTGACCGTTGCCCCGGCGACGGCGACCGCCGAGCACATCCTGGCGCTGGAGCCGGACGGCGTTCTGCTCTCGAACGGTCCCGGTGATCCCGAACCGGTCGACTACGCAGTGGGGACGGTTCGTGAGCTGGTTGGGCAGGTTCCCATGTTCGGCATCTGCATGGGCCAGCACATTCTGGGGCGCGCACTCGGCGGCAAAACCTTCAAGCTCAAGTTCGGGCATCGGGGGGCGAACCATCCGGTGAAGAATCTGGACAGCGGCTCCATCGACATCACATGCCAGAACCACGGGTTCTGCGTCGACATGGACTCGCTGGATGAGTCCGAAGTGGAACTCACCCACGTCAATCTGAACGACGGTACACTGGAGGGCCTGCGTCACAAGGGCCTTCCCGTGATGTCCGTGCAGTACCATCCCGAAGCGTCGGCCGGGCCGCATGACGCACGCCACCTGTTCCGCGAGTTCAAGGAGCTGGTCCGCCGTGGCAAGGAATGATGCGTCACAGCCGCGAAAGGCGGTCGTTGTGCTGGACTTCGGTTCGCAGTACAACCAGTTGATTGCGCGCCGCGTGCGGCAGCTCGGAGTCTATTGCGAAATATTGCCGTGCACTGCCGAGTGGGCTGAGATCGAGAGACACAACCCCGTGGCGCTGGTTCTTACGGGCGGGCCTTCGTCGGTCCTGCAGCGCGGCGCCCCCAGGCTGGACCCGCAGGTCCTGGAGTGCGGGCTGCCCATACTGGGCATATGCTACGGCATGCAGCTGCTCAGCCATATGGTGGGGGGCCAGGTGGAGCATAGCGGCACACGCGAATACGGCCCGGCCGTCCTGGAAGTGGACGTGGAGGAGCCCCTCTTCGTGGACTGCAGCCGCCGTATGGACGTGTGGATGAGCCACGGGGACCAGGTTGTCGTGCCTCCGGACGGCTTCGAGGTCCTGGCTCATACGCGCACCTGCTCCGTTGCCGCAATGGGCAACGCTGAACGCCGCATCTACGGCGTGCAGTTCCACCCGGAGGTCGTCCACACCCCGCAGGGCCTCGAGGTCTTTCGCAACTTCCTGTTCGGCGTGGCCGGATGCTCGAGCAACTGGACGATGAGCTCCTTCATCGAGGAGGAGACGCAGGCCGTAAGAGAGCTTGTTGGCGATGATCGCATCATCTGCGCCCTGTCCGGCGGAGTGGATTCGACGGTTGTGGCCGCGCTGTTGCACCGCGCGGTCGGAGACCAGTCCATCGCCGTATTCGTGGACAACGGCCTTCTCCGCAAGGGCGAGGCCGAGAGTGTACGCCGGTTCTTCCGCAGCGACTTCCCCTTGAACCTCCGCTTTGTGGACGCGAGCGAACGATTCATGCAGTCCCTGGCCGGCGTCACCGACCCGGAGGAGAAGCGCAAAGTCATTGGCCAACTCTTCATAGACATATTCCGCGAGGAAGCCAAGAGCCTTGGCGAGATCCGGTTCTTGGCTCAGGGGACACTCTATCCCGATGTGATCGAAAGCGTCTCCGCACATGGCGGGCCGTCTGCGACCATCAAGAGCCACCACAACGTCGGCGGACTGCCGGATGACCTGGAGTTCGAACTGATAGAGCCGCTGCGGGAGCTTTTCAAGGACGAGGTGCGCGAGCTCGGGCAAGAGCTGGGTCTGCCGGAATCCGTCGTCCGGCGCCAGCCGTTTCCGGGCCCGGGACTTGCCGTTCGCATCATCGGCGAGGTTACTCCGCAGCGGATAGCCGTGTTGCGCGAGGCGGACCAGCGCGTGACGGAGGAACTGCAGAAGTACGAAGGCTACGCGGACATATGGCAGTCCTTCGCCGTGCTGCTGCCCGTGAAGACGGTGGGCGTTATGGGCGACGGCCGGACATACGCGAACGTTGTGGCCCTGCGCATCGTGAGCAGCTTGGACGGGATGACCTCGGACTGGGTGAAGCTGCCGTACAACGTTCTGGGACGAATATCGAGTCGAATCATCAACGAGGTGGAGGGCGTCAACAGGGTCGTATACGATATCAGCCCCAAGCCTCCCAGCACCATCGAGTGGGAATAGACAGCAGATATGCCAAGACGCGAGGACATCCACAAGATCCTGATCATCGGTTCCGGCCCCATCGTCATCGGGCAGGCCTGTGAGTTTGACTACTCCGGTACCCAAGCATGCAAGGCCATCATGGAGGAGGGCTATCAGATCGTGCTGCTGAATTCCAACCCGGCCACGATCATGACCGATCCCAGCATGGCGCACCGGACCTACGTGGAACCGATTACGGCCGACGTCCTCGCACGCATCATCGAGCGCGAGAGGCCCGACGCTCTCCTGGCGACTCTGGGTGGACAAACAGCACTGAACGCCGCTGTTCAGGTGGCCGACGCAGGCGTGCTCGACGAGTTCTCCGTGGATATGATCGGCGCGAACTACGACGCCATCCAGTGCGCCGAGGACCGCGAGCTTTTCCAGCGGGCCCTCAAAGAGATCGGCGTTGAGATGCCATACAGCAAGGCGGTGCACTCGATGGAAGAGGCGCGCGCCGTCGCCGCCGAGATCGGCTTCCCCATCGTCATCCGCCCGAGTTTCACGCTCGGTGGGACGGGCGCATCGATAGCCTACAACGCGGATGAGTTCGAGGATGGCGCCGCATACGGGCTCGAAGCCAGCATGGTCAACGAGGTGCTGATCGAGGAATCGGTGATCGGCTGGAAGGAATACGAGCTGGAAGTGATGCGTGACCGCGCGGACAACGTGGTCATCATCTGTGCCATCGAAAACGTGGACGCGATGGGCGTTCATACCGGCGATTCGGTCACCGTGGCGCCCGCCCAGACGCTGACGGACAAGCAGTACCAGGAGATGCGGGACGCGGCGATAGCCATCATCCGCCGCGTGGGGGTGGAGACGGGCGGGTCGAACATCCAGTTTGCGGTGCACCCCGAGAGCAACCGGATGGTGGCCATCGAGATGAACCCGCGGGTGTCACGCTCCTCGGCCCTTGCGAGCAAGGCAACCGGCTTCCCGATCGCGAAGATGGCCGCAAAACTCGCCGTGGGTTACACGCTGGACGAGATCCCGAACGACATCACGCAGGAAACCCCCGCATGCTTCGAGCCGACCATCGACTACTGCGTGGTGAAGATCCCGCGCTTTACGTTTGAGAAATTTCCCGGTTCGGACGACACGCTGACCGTGTCCATGAAGTCTGTGGGCGAGACGATGTCCATCGGTCGCACCTTCAAGGAGGCGCTGCAGAAGGGCCTGCGCTCGCTTGAGATCGGGTTGACTGGCCTGGACCGTAGCCTCGACGAGGCCATGGACCACGCCAATATGCGCGCGATGCTGGCGAGGCCGAATCCCGAGCGCCTGTTCTACGTGAAGCACGCAATCAAGTCCGGCATGCCGGTGGAGGAGATCGCCAACCTGACAAAGATCGATCCCTGGTTCATTCACAACATCGCGGACATAGTATCGATGGAGGACCGGTTGGTTGAAGCCGGAAGCCGGGGGCCGCTTTCCGCAGACCTGCTCCGCCGCGCGAAGCGGTATGGTTTCTCGGACCCCCAACTCGCCGAGCTAACCGGCCGGCAGGCCGCCGAGATCGAGCAGCAGCGCCTGGAGGAGGGTACCAAGGCCGTCTACAAGCTGGTGGATACCTGCGCGGCCGAGTTTGAGGCGTACACGCCCTATTACTACTCGACCTATGAAGAGGAAGACGAAAGCCGGGCCGGCGACCGCGACAGCGTGCTCATCATCGGCGGCGGCCCGAACCGCATCGGCCAGGGCATCGAGTTCGATTACTGCTGCGTGCATGCATGCCTGGCCCTGCGCGAAATGGGCTACGACACCATCATGGTGAACTCCAATCCCGAGACTGTCTCCACGGATTACGACGTGGCTGACCGTCTCTACTTCGAGCCGCTTACGTTCGAGGATCTCATGAACATCGTGCGGGGAGAGAAGCCAATGGGCGTGATCGTCCAATTGGGCGGCCAGACCCCGCTGAACCTCTCCGGCGACCTCGGCAAGGCGGGCGTCAGAATACTGGGTACGCCGCCTTCCGCGATCGCTCGGGCGGAGGATCGCAAGCTCTGTCGGGAACTAGTTGAGAAACTGCAGCTGCGGCAGCCTCCGAGCGATACGGCCATGTCGCTGGAGGAGGCCGCCGAGATTGTCGACCGGATCGGCTATCCTGTGCTCATCCGGCCCTCTTACGTGTTGGGCGGGCGAGCGATGGTCATTGCCTGGGAAGAAGCTGACCTCGGCGGCTACGTGCAAAGCGCCATTGAGGCGGCGCCGGGGCACCCAATCCTGATCGATAAGTTCCTGGACGACGCTGTGGAAGTGGACGTTGACGCTGTCAGTGACGGGGAGAGGGTGGTCGTCAGCGGCGTCATGGAGCACATTGAGGCCGCGGGCATACACTCCGGTGACAGCGCGATGGTGCTGCCTCCCCATAGCCTGCGACCCACAGTTATCGCTGAGATAAAGGACCAGACACGGCGCATCGCGTTGGAGCTCGGCGTTGTCGGACTGATGAACATCCAGTACGCTGTCAAGGACGACACGGTCTACCTGATCGAGATAAACCCCCGCGCCTCGCGCACGGTTCCGTTCGTGTCGAAAGCCACCGGCATCCCGTTCGCCTCTGTCGCCGCGCAGGTCATGGTCGGCAAGAAACTGGATGAACTCGGTGTGATGGACGATCCTACGCCGGAGCACTTCGCGGTGAAGGAATCGGTGCTTCCCTTCTCCCGATTCGCAGGCGTCGATCCCGTGCTCGGGCCCGAGATGAGGTCAACGGGCGAGGTCATGGGTGTTGACATGGGCTTCCCGATGGCTTTCGCCAAGTCCCAGATCGCGGCCGGACAGCCGCTTCCTTTGGAAGGGACGGTGTTCCTGAGCGTCAAGGACGCCGACAAGAAGCGGATTATCTCGGTTGCCGCAGAACTGGCCGAGATTGGGTTCGGGTTGCTGGCGACTTCGGGCACGGCGGCCGTCTTGGAGGGGGCCGGACTGCACGCGACGGTGGTGCCGAAGCTCGCGGAAGGGCAGAGGCCCAACATCCTCGACCACATCAAGAGCCACGAGGTGCAGATCCTCATCAACACGCCCAGTGGGCCGGCTCCACGCCACGACGAGGTGAGGATACGGGGCGCGGCCGTCAGCTACGGCGTTCCCCTGATTACTACTGCTGCTGCAGCGACCGCTGCTTCCGGAGCCATTCGGGCCCTCAAGAGGGGCGAGTTCCACGTGCGATGCCTTCAGGAACTGCATGCCCGCATGGAGCAGTGAGCAACCGGATCGCCCGATGGCTACCGGCGTCTGAGGTGTGCCAATGCCTGCCCCGGTGTTTCACTCTCGCTCCAGGCCGTCTGTCCGGGTGCGGCGTTGTGTGACCTCGACCGCAACCGTATAATCGGCTGCCGGGATGATGCTCCTGACACGAGAACGCGTGGAAAGACGATCCGAAGGAGGGACGTCAGCCGTGACTAAGCCAAGGTACCACCTGAGGTCCGCAATCCTCGGCTTCGTCCTTCTCCTGGCCACATTGGCCGCCCCCACCACGCGGGCCGATGTCCGGCTGCCGGCGTTGTTCGCGGACAACATGGTACTGCAGAGGGGAATGGAAGTGCGGGTCTGGGGCTGGGCCGATCCGGGAGAGCTTGTGCGCGTTATAGTGGGGGAGCGGATGTGGGTGACGATGACGCCGGACGACGGACAATGGTCGGTCGTCATCGGTCCGCTGGCGACGGGTGAGGCCAAAGAGGTGACGGTCGCCGGCAAGAATGCCATAGTCCTGAGGAACGTGCGAATTGGCGAGGTGTGGTTGTGCTCGGGCCAGTCGAACATGTGGTGGCCCGTCAGCTACGCCGCCAACGCGGAGGAGGAGGTCGCTGAGGCGGACTACCCGGACATCCGTATGTTCACGGTGCGGCGCAAGGTAGTCGATACGCCGCAGGACGACGCAGGCGGCCGATGGGCCGTATGCAGCCCGCTGACGGCAGGCTCGTTCTCGGCGGTGGGATACTACTTCGGGCGCGCTCTGCACCGCGATCTCGGGGTTCCGGTGGGCCTCATCCACAGTTCGTGCGGCGCAACGGCGGCCGAGGTGTGGACAAGCTGGGAAGCGTTGGCGTCAGACCCTGACTTCCAGTCCATTCTGGACAGGTGGCAGCGCGATCCGACGCCATATTCTGAACGGCAGGCCCATTACCAGCACGAAATCGCCGCATGGCAGAAGGCTTCGGAGAAGGCCGAGGCGGAGGGCGGAACGCCCCCGCCGAAGCCGCGCATGGTATTCCCGAGGCGTCCCGCCGGTCTCTACAACGGCATGCTGCGACCGCTTGCCCCGTTCGCGGTCCGCGGGGTCATATGGTATCAGGGCGAGGCCAATGTGCACCGCGCGAGGGAATACGAGAAGCTCTTCCCCACGATGATTGAGAACTGGCGCACGATCTGGGGACGGCCCGAGCTGCCCTTCCTCTACGTGCAGCTGGCGAACTACCACGTAATGCGCGAGGAGCCGACCGTGAGCCGATGGGCGGAACTGCGCGACGCCCAGCGCAAGACGCTCCAAGTCCCGGGCACTGGCATGGCGGTGACGATCGATATTGGAGAGGCGGACAACATCCATCCCGCGAACAAGCAGGAGGTGGGGCGCCGTCTGTCGTTGATCGCCCTGGCGCAGGTCTATGGCGAAGACGTGGTGTACTCCGGCCCCCTGGTCGATTCGGTCGCCTTGAAGGACTCCAAGCTCCGCGTCAGGTTCGACCACGTGGGCGGTGGCCTGAAGACCTCCGACGGACAAGCTCCGGTTGGCTTTGCCGTTGCCGGTAACGACGGTCGGTTCGTCTGGGCTCAGGCACGCATCGAGGGCGATGCGGTCGTGGTCTGGAGCGAACAGGTCCCGGATCCGGTGGCCGTGCGGTATGCCTGGGCGGACAATCCCGTGGCGAACCTCTACAACGACGAAGGGCTTCCGGCGTCGTCCTTTGAGATGACCGTGCCGACCGGCCAGCGGTAAGGCATTAGGAAGGCGGTCCCGAAGACCATGGCGAAAATGACATCGCGGGAGCGGCTTCTGACGGCTCTCCGGCACGAAGAACCAGACCGCGTTCCGCTCGACCTGGCGTCCACCCAGGTCACAGGTATCAGTCGCGTCGCGTACGACAACCTGCGCGATTATCTCGGCATGCCGGTGCATGAGCCAGAGATCTTCGACGTGATCCAGCAGATCTGCATTCCGGGGGAGGATCTGCTGAAGCGCCTGAAGGTGGACACGCGCGGTATAGTGCCCCTGACCAACGCAAACTGGAAGATAGACCCGGTCCGCGAAGGCGAGTATCGAGTGTTCCTGGACGAGTGGCAGTGCAAATACCGCATGCCGGTGGACGGGGGGTTGTATTACACCCTCTGCGCGAGTCCCATCGACGGCACGATGCTCTCGGAAGATGACCTCGAAGCCATCGACTGGCCGGACGCCACGGATACGCGTCGGTGGGCCGGTCTGCGCGAGCAAGCCGAGGCAATCCGGGCGGCCGGATACGCGGTCGTCATGAAAGGGCTCTGTGCCGGGATCCTCGAGATGGCCTGCCGCATCCGCCCGATGGACAAGTTCATGATGGACCTGGCGCTGGCCGAGAAGGCGGCCACGGCACTTCTGGAGAGGATCACTGACCTCAAAGCCGCCTTCTGGAACTGCGCATTGGCCGAACTGGGAGACGTGGTGGACGTGGTGGCCGAGGCGGACGACTACGGCACTCAGGAGTCGATGCTGATCAGCCCAGAGATGTATCGCCGGTTGCTCAAGCCGCTTCAGGAACGCTTGTTCGCCGTGATCCGGACCAGGCTCACGGACGGCTTCATCTTCTTCCATTCCTGCGGGAACGTGCGGGAGCTGATTCCTGATTTCATCGAGATAGGTGCCGACATCCTGAACCCCGTCCACATTGCCGCCAAAGGCATGGAACCGTCCGCCCTCAAGAGGGATTTCGGCGAAGACATCGTCTTCTGGGGCGGCGGGGTGGAGACCCAGCACGTGCTGCCGCAGGGCACGCCGGAGCAGGTGAGGGAGAATGTGAAGGCCAACGTTGAGGCGCTGGCGCCGGGCGGCGGATTCGTTTTCAACACGGTTCACAATATCCAGTGCGACGTCCCGCCTGAGAACATAGTGGCTATGTGGGAAGCGCTGCAGGAGTTTGGGGCGTACTGAGGCCGCGGTGCATCGCCCGGATTAGTTGGGGGAGCGGCCGGGATGCACTGATACGTGGCTCGGATCTCCTATGCACTACGCGTACTCATCGGGCATACGGTTCCTGGATTCTGGCCCATGCGCGCATTGATCCTCCAGCAACGCGCGTGGTGCAGCCGGCGATGCTCTAGATGGCACAGGGCATGCTCGAATAGGCTTTGAAGACGTAGGCGGAAGCCGCGGGCGTACGTCGTTTGGAACTCCCTTTGCATAGGTTTGGGGTGACTCAACTTGCGAGGGGAAGATGACGGACACGGACGATGTCCTGGTTGCCGAACTGATCCTGGAGAAACGTGCCGCCGAGTACGAGCAGGACGCGATTGCCGTAGCCGTATGCGGCGCGATGCTTGATCTGTACGAGGCGAAATGCAGGACCGTCGTCACGATGCCGGGCGGTGAGCGCACCAGGCTGCCGCTGGTGATCGCGGCGACGGCGGCCAGGATGGCGGCGACGGGGCACTCGGAGCTGGAGTGGTACGGGCACCTCAGGCATGCGCTGGCCGACTACTGGGCAAGCCCCTATGATGCAACTGTTGTGAATCTGATCCGCAGCTGCATGTTGGAGCAGCGGAAAGCCGGCCTCTGGCCCTGGGGTTGACCGAAGGCGGGCGCCGAACCGTCACATCTCCAGGAAGTTCGCCAGCAGCTTCGGTCCGTCTTTCGTCAGGAACGACTCGGGATGGAACTGTACGCCTTCCAGTGGGTACTCCTTGTGGCGGATGCCCATCACCTCGTCCGACTCGGCACGGGCAGTCACTTCCAGACACTCGGGAAGGGTTGACTCCCGCACGCTCAGGGAATGGTAGCGCGTTGCCGTGAAAGGGTTGGGCAGTCCCCGGTATATCGTCTTCCCGTCGTGGTGGATCTCGCTCGTCTTGCCGTGCATCAGGCGCCTGTGTCGTTCGACGACCGCCCCAAGGCTGTGCGCGATGCACTGGTGGCCGAGGCAGACGCCGAGAATGGGGATTCGGCCGGCGAACGCCTTGATGACGTCGTTCGAGATGCCACCCTCCCGGGGTGTACATGGCCCAGGTGATATGATGATGTGGTCGGGCGAAGCCTCTCGAATCTCCTCGACGGACGTCTTGTCGTTCCGATGGACGTCGATCTCTGCCCCCATCTCGCCCAGACGCTGGACCAGGTTATAGGTGAACGAGTCGTAGTTGTCGATGATAATGATCATTGTCTGCCGGTCTCCTGCAATGAAAGCACCAGCATTATCGCGCGAACACGGTTGCTTGATCAACTGCCCGACACCGCTGAACGTGAGACCATCGAACGCATAGCGGAGCAAGACGATGACGCCGCCGCCTGACATGATGTGCGTGACAGCCGACGCTGTCCCGGTCCGAGTTCCCCCGGAAGGTCAACTTGAGATCCTTCTCGTCCGGAGGGCCAATCCTCCGTATCTGGGGCGGTGGGCGTTGCCGGGAGGCTTTGTGGAGTTGGACGAGGACTTGCCGGAAACCTGCGCGCGGGAGCTCGCCGAGGAGACGGGGGTGCTCCCGAAAGCCCTGGCGCAGATCGGGGCATGGGGCCAACCGGGGCGAGACCCACGCGGACGAACGGTCACGGTTGCTTACCTGGCCGTCATTGCCCAGGGCGCCGCGGACGCGCGAGGAGCCGACGACGCAGAAGAGGCCGCCTGGCACCCCGCGGCGGAACTGCCGATACTGGCCTTTGACCACTCAGAGATCGCGGCCGCCGGCCTGCGGAAGCTGCGCTTTCTGGCGGCGACCACCGCGCTCAGTTGCGCTTTCCTGCCGGAGGTGTTCCAATCTGAGGGCCTGCAGCACGTGCTTCGGGCTATCTTCAGACCGGAGTTGCCGGCCGTTGCGGCCCGCGACCTGCTGGACCGCCTGGGGTTGCCGGGCGAGCCCGGCGCAGAGGTCCGCTACACCAGGCCGAGCTACCTGGAGGAGCTTCCGCCGGAAGTCTGACGCGCTCTACAGGATGCCTTTGGTCGAGGGGATCGCATTTCCGAACCTCGGGTCCATTGCCACTGCTTCTCGCAGGGCACGGGCGACGCCCTTGAAGACGCTTTCGCAGATGTGGTGTCCGTTTGTCCCGCGAATCAGGTCAACGTGCATGTTGACGCCTGCGTTGGTGCAGAAGGCATGGAGGAACTCCCGCACGAGTTCCACGTCGAACTCACCGATTGTCGGTGCTGGGTAGTCGACGCTATAGACCAGCAGGCCGCGCCCGCTGATGTCCACCGCTACGGCGGTCAGGCTGTCCTCCATCGGAACCCGCGCATCCGCAAAGCGCACGATGCCCCTCTTGTCTCCGATGGCATCCGCAAAGGCCGCTCCCAGAACGATGCCGATGTCCTCGGTCGTGTGGTGGCCGTCCACGTGCAGGTCGCCGTTTGCCTTGCACGTCAAGTCGAAGCCCGCGTGCCGGGACAGTAGCTCCAGCATGTGGTCCAGGAACCCTATACCCGTCTCAATCTCGGCATTGCCCCGGCCGTCCAGATCCAGTTCAATGCGGATCGACGTTTCCTGGGTCTTGCGTTCACGCATGGAACTGCGCGTAGAGTCGGCCATCTTGCCCTTCCTCCTCAGAGCACGCTATGCCAGCAGGGACGCCACCTTGTCCAGCAAGACGGCGACCTCCGCGTCGGAGCCCACCGTTATTCGCAGGCAATCGTCAAGCATCGGCACGCCGAAGTAGCGCACGAGCACCTTGCGGTCAAACAGCCCCTGGAAGATGTCGCGTCCGCTGCAGCCTTCGGGCACCCTCGCCAGGACGAAGTTCGTCTGAGATGGCCAACAGTGGAATCCCAGTTCGGTCAGACCCGCAATGAGGTCTGCCCTGGTGTTCTTGATTCTCGCGATGTTGTTCGCGAACCAGTCCTGATCGGCCATTGCGGCACTGGCGCCCGCGATCTGCAGCCTGCCGACGTTGTAGGAATCCTTGACCTTCGTGAGTCCCTCTATCAGATGCTCCTGGGCCACGGCGAACCCGAACCGCAGCCCGGCCAGGCTGTAGGACTTGGACATGGTGCGAGCGACCACGACGTTATCGTGGGTGTCCACAAGGTCCAGGCAGTTTGTGTCGGCGAAGTCGACGTAGGCCTCGTCGATAAGCAGTATGCCGTCGAGAGATTCCGCAACTCGGGCGACCGCCTCCGGGGCTACCATCGTTCCGCTGGGAGCATTGGGGTTGCATAGCAGCGTCAACTCGGCCTCGGTCTCGGCCAGCGCCGGCGGGAGCGAGTAATCCTCGGGAAAATCCACCAGCACCGGCTCTCCGTCCTGTATGTCCACAAGCGTCTCATAGAGGCTGTACGTCGGGTGGGGCATGGCTACACGGTCGCCTTCCCCGCAGAACGCTGCCAGCACCATGGCCAGCGTATCGTCCGACCCGTTTCCGCAGACGATGCGTTCCGGCGTCGTCCCAGCACTTCGGCCGCTCGGACGCGGAACTCGTCGGCCATTGGGTCGGGGTATTTGCGCAGGTCCGCGTTGCAGGTTTTCCGCAGGGCCTCAAGCACCTTCGGCGAGGGCGGATAGGGGTTCTCGTTCGTGTTGAGCTTCACGAATCCCG
>CAZZNQ010000103.1:0-13431 GCA_964655775.1 uncultured candidatus Brocadiaceae bacterium
AGCAAGCGGCTGTCGCTGGCCTACGCCATCGACAGCTCGGGAGTAGGGCCCAACTGACGGGCCTACTCCAGCCTCCACTGCTGGGGCCGCCGTCTTCACACAGCACGAGCCCCAGAGGGGCGATTCAGACGTGGCCCAGGGCGGCTGTTGCCGCCCTGCGACAGCAACAGCATGCGAGTAGTCCCCAACTGCCGGGCCTACTCGGGACTTCGTCGCGTTAGCGGGGGGGAACCCTGGGGATAGAGGCGCCCCCCCGCAGAGAACCCTCGAAGGGGGTGACTCAGAAAGCGGCGCACGGTAGCCCACAGAACGGTCGGAAAAGAAAGCGCGATGTTAACTACCGGAACCGATAGGGCGATATCCGCAACCGCAACAGGGGGCGCGCCTCGGTGGATCCGCCGCATGCCCGCCCGGACGCGGGACGTCCGGCGGTGTCCGATACTCGTCCGGATGGGACGCAATCTGTCCACTGCACGACCATCGGGCGTCCGCCGGCTGGCCGGCCGCCGGCCGCGTCACGACGGCGCTTCGTCCGGTTCCTGTCCGGAATCGGCGAGACACTCCGCCGCCGTGCGTCTGCGCAAACGCAACGCCGCACGCATGTTTGGACGAAGGCTGGATCGGCTCCTGCTTCGCCAAGGCTTCGCAGGACAAGGGCGGCTTTCGTGGAGACTTCAAAGAACAAGCTCGCCTCCGGGTCGACGTCGGAAGGCAAGTCCTTCTGCGTCGAAAGCTCACAGGGCAAGTCTTCTCTCGCGGCGGGTCTCAGGGGACGGGGTTGCGCGGCAAGGCCCGATTGCGAAACGAACCCATTCCGTCAGAAGATCATTCTCCCAAAGGTGTTGCCGGAACGGTCCTTCGGCCACCGGTTGCACGGCTCGCAATGCGTCGCTATAGTGGGCCGACACCGACCGAGGAGGAGCGCGAGCGATGGCGGAGCATTTCGGCGACAGGCTGATGGACCGGGTGGCGACCCGGCAGAGCCAGGTGGTGGTGGGGCTGGACCCGCGGCTGGAACTGATGCCGACGGAGGTGTTCGCCGGGCGGGACCGTCCCGCCGACATCTCGCCGCGCGCGGCTGCCCACGCGATACGCAACTTCAACCGCGCCGTGATCGACGCGGTGGCGGACCACGCGGTGGCCGTGAAGCCGCAGGTGGCGTTCTACGAGCGGTTCGGCGTGGAGGGGATGCGGGCGTATGCCTCGACGATCCGCTACGCGCGCGAGAAGGATATCCTGGTGATTGCGGACGTGAAGCGCAACGACATCGGGAGCACGGCGCGGGCTTACGCCGACGCGCATCTGGGGCCGGTGGACGAGGAGCCGACGGCGGACGATTTCGTGGCGGATGCCGTGACGGTGAACGCGTACCTGGGCGGCGACGGAGTGGAGCCGTTCCTCAGCGCGGGGGCGCGGAACGGGGGAGGGGTGTTTGCGCTGGTGAAGACCAGCAACCCGTCGTCCGGCGAGATTCAGGACGCGATATGCGAGGGGGTGCCGCTGCACGAGCGGATGGCGGCGCTGGTGAACAGATGGGGCGCGCAGCACCGCGGGCGGAGCGGCTACAGCCTGCTGGGCGCGGTGGTGGGGGCGACGTATCCGGAGAAGCTGGCGCGGCTTCGGGAGCTTATGCCGGATGCGCCGCTGCTGGTGCCGGGCTACGGGGCGCAGGGCGGGGGCGTGGAGGACGTGCTGGCGGCGTTCCACGAGGGCGGGCTGGGAGCGGTGGTGAACTCCTCGCGGGGGGTGATCTTTGCGTGGACGCGGCAGCCGTACAGCGATGAATACGGTCCGTCGCGGTGGCGGGAGGCGGTGTGGGCTGCGGCGGCGGATATGCGCCGGGAGCTGTGGGAGGCGACGCATTGAGACCGGGTGCTACAGGACCGATAGCCCCGCGTAGATGCGGCAGATGACGTCGGCGAGCTTGTCGGGATGGTGGCGCAGGAGGTCCTGCTTCTCCCAGAGGACGCGCTGGCCGTCGAAGTCCTCAACCATGTCGGCTTCGACGATCTCGACGTCGAGGCCGCGCATGTTCTGGTCGGCGGCGACGATCTCGGCACCCTCGCGACGGTAGCGTTCGAGCATGTCCTCGGGCGGGAAATGGGAGTTGACGATGGCGTAGTCGACCGCGCCTTCGCCGGCGTAGTTGACGAGGGTGCGCAGGTGGTCGGCGGCGGTGAAGCCGTCGGTCTGCCCGGGTTGGGTGACGATGTTGCTGACGTAGACTTTGAGTGCTTTGGTCTCGGCTATCGCCTCGCGGATGCCGGGCACCAACAGGTTGCTGATGACGCTGGTGTAGAGGCTGCCCGGGCCGATGACGACGATGTCGGCGCTCAGGATGTCCGCGACGGCTTCCTCGCAGGCGGGCGGGCTTTCGGGCTGCAGGTAGACGCGCCGGATCGGCGGCTTGCCGACTTCGCGCACGCTGACTTCGCCCTGGCGCGTGCAGCCGTCCTCGAGCTCGGCGAAGATGTGGCAGTCCATGGTGGTGGGGGGCAGCACGCGCCCTCGGATGTTGAGCAGTTGGCTGAGGATCTCGATCCCGCCGCGGAAGCTGTTCTGCATGTCGACCATGGCGGCGATGACCAGGTTGCCCAGGCTCATGCCTTCCAGCGAGCCCTGGCGGAAGCGGTACTGAAACAGCTCGTTGAGCAGGCGTTCGCGCTGGCCTGGTTCGCTCAGGGCCACAAGGCAGTTGCGGGCGTCACCAGGGGGCAGAATGCCCAGTTCCGTGCGCAGCCTGCCGGAGGAGCGACCGCTGTCGGTAACGGTGACGATAGCGGTAAGGTTGCGGCAGTATGCCTTGCAGCCTTCCATGACGATGGGCAGGCCGGTGCCGCCGCCGACGGCGACGATGCGCAGCGCCTCCGGCGGCTTGTTCATGTTGGCAAGGCTGATGAGCGTCGGCAGTTGCGACAGGCGGGTCACGCGGTAGTCGGGCACCTCGCGGCTGTCGCGCGGTTCGAAGCCGCTGAATCGGCCGTGGAGCATCTGCACCGTGGTCGCGCCCAAGTCGTTGCCCACGCGTATCTCCTCCTGCGGCCGGTCGCCGACCACCAGCATCTCTTCCGGTCGCAGACGGTACTTCTGCAGCACGTAGCGCAGGCATTCGCTCAGCAGCACGCCGCGCTCAATATCGTTGATGACGATCTCGTCGAAAGCGTCTTCCAGACCCAGCAGACGGATCTTGGTGGACTGGCGCTTGTGCAGCCCGCTGGTGAGAAGGACGGTGGCGATGCCCTGGGTGCGGAGCGAGTTGAGCGTCGGGAGCACGTCGGCGAACGGCTCGATGTCCTCGACCTCATCGCTGTTGTACGCGCGGAAGGCCCGGTCGAGCGCATCCTCGCCGATCTTGTAGCGCCGGGCGATTTCGTTGAAAACCAGGAAGGTGGGACCGTATTCCTCCGCCAGGTTCTTCTGGAGCTCCAGCGCCTCCTTCTCGCCCAGCGGAAGCCCGTCCGCCACAAGCGAATTCGCCGCGCGGCGTCGCGATGCCTCGATGAGGGTCCCCGTGCAGTCGTACAGCGTGTCGTCCAGGTCGAACACCACAGCCTTCAGCAAGCCAGGCATGGTGGCTATCTCCGAAGATCGGAACAGGGTTTGTGCACGCCGACATGTTAGCAGAGCCACACGCCTCAAAGGAAACGGAACGCGGCGCCGATTGCCCGGGCGCGATGCTTGCAAAGGGCGCCGCCGCTGCTAAGATGGCTGGCCGGGAGCGATTGCGTCTGTGAGGAGGTGGCGTTGGCCAAACAGCGATTGACCTTCGTGTGCAGCGAGTGCGGCGGCGTGTTCCACCGCTGGAGCGGCAGATGCCCGAACTGCCGGGAATGGGACACACTGGAGCAACAACAGGCCGAGAGCACTTCGGCGACTCCGTTCGGAGATGTCACCGCGGCGGACTCGGTGCGCATCGCGGACGTCGAGGTCGAGCGGCGCAAGCGCATATCAGCCGGCATACCGGAGTTCGATCGCGTGCTGGGTGGCGGCATACTGCCCGGCAGCACCATACTGCTGGGCGGCGCGCCGGGCATCGGCAAGTCCACCGTTTTGCTCCAGGCGCTCGGGAATCTGGTCGCCAAAGGCGTGCCGTGCCGATACGTCAGTTGCGAGGAATCGCTCGGGCAGATCAAGATGCGCGCCGACAGGCTGGGGATGGGCAACTCCGAGCTCTCCGTCGCGGCGGCAACGGACCTGGGCGCTATTCTGCCCATGTGCGGCGAGGATGGGACTCGCGTGCTGGTGGTGGACAGCATCCAGAGGGTCAACGCCGGTGACGTGTCCTCGGCGCCCGGTAGTCTTAAGCAACTGAGCGTGTCCGCCGCCGCCCTGACCGAAAGCTGCAAGCGGACCGGCTGTGCCCTGTTCCTGGTGGGGCACGTGACAAAGCAGGGGTTCATAGCGGGACCGCGTGCGTTGGAGCACCTTGTCGACACGGTGCTCTATTTCGAAAGCGAGAACTTCCACGCCCTGCGCATCCTGCGTGCGGTGAAGAACCGCTTCGGCGCGGTGGACGAGGTGGGTGTGTTCGAGATGACCGAGGACGGGTTGCGTGAGGTAACGAACCCCAGCGAACTGTTCCTCGCTGAGCGGGATGCCACCGTGAGCGGCTCCGTGGTTACGGCTGCCCTTGAGGGAAGCCGGGCGCTGCTGCTGGAGGTGCAGGCCCTGGTCGGCCCCGGTGCGTACGGCACGCCCGAGCGGAAGGTGAGCGGGCTGGACTACCGGCGCTTCAGTATGCTGCTCTCCGTGCTGGAGAGGCAGGCCGGGCTTGGTCTGGCGCGGTGCGACGCCTTTGTGAACGTGCCCGGCGGCCTGCAGATCGCCGAACCCGCCACGGATCTGCCGCTCTGCCTGGCGGTCGCATCAAGCCTGTCGGGGAAGCCGTTCCCGGCGGATGCGGTTGCCGTCGGCGAGGTCGGCCTGGGCGGCGAGGTGCGGGCCGTAAGCCGCATGCCGGAGCGCCTGAAAGAGGCCGCCCGTCTCGGGTTCCGGCGCGCGATCGTTCCCGACGGCAACGCCGCCGCAGGCAGACGCCTTGCGACCGGGGTGCACGCCGTTCGCAACCTGCGCGACGCCCTGCGCATCCTGAACGAAAAGAGTTGAGGCAGGTTCGGATGCCGCGTCCGAGTTTGACTTTTCGGCGCCATCGGGTATTCTTGATTGGCTTTCCTGGCCGTCGCATCAGCCGGCGGCCTGTGCGCAGAACACGGGAGGACCCGTCTTGAACCAGAAGAGCGCATTCACATACAGCGCCGGCGAACTGCGTTGCGAGGGGGTGCCGGTCGGCAGGATCGCCGAGGAGTGCGGTACTCCCACGTTCGTGTACAGCGCCGATACAATCCTAAGCCGAAACCGCGCCATCCGCGACGCCTTTGCATGCTGGGACCCGTTGGTCTGCTTCTCGATCAAATCCTGCTCGAATCTGTCCGTACTGAAGCTGCTGGCGGAGGAGGGGAGCGGGTTCGACATCGTGAGCGGAGGGGAACTCCACCGGGCGCTGCTGGCCGGCGCGGATCCGTCGCGCATCGTCTACGCCGGCGTCGGGAAGACGGAGGCGGAGATCGAGGCCGCGCTCTCGGCCGGAATCCTGATGTTCAACTGTGAGTCCGCCCCCGAGCTTCGTCGCATCCGGGACGTCGCCGATCGTCTGTCGGTGGTAGCGCGGGTGGCGATACGCGTCAACCCGGACGTGGACGCTCGCACCCACCGCAAGACAACAACTGGCAAAGGGGATACCAAGTTTGGTATAGGTACGAGCGAGACCGAGGAGCTGGCGCGGGAGAGCCTGCATTGGCCCAGCGTGGATGTCTGCGGCATCCACCTGCACCTGGGCTCGCCCATATACAGCGCCGAGCCGTATGCGCAGGCGCTGTCGAAGGTGATCGGTTTGGTGCAGCGGCTGCGCGACGCGGGCTGCCCCCTTGAGTACCTCAATCTGGGCGGCGGCTACTGTATCTCATACACCGGCGAGCGCGTGATCGGCCCGGCCGAATACGCGGCCGCTGCGAAATCTTGTCTTGAAAAATCGGGCTGTGCGGTTATCATTGAGCCCGGCCGGTACATAGCTGGTAATAGCTGTGTGCTGCTGACAAAGGTGATCTACCGGAAAGAGACCGAATACGGCAAGCGGTTCATCATCTGCGATGCGGCTATGAACGACCTGATAAGGCCCACGCTGTATGACGCTTTTCAGCGCGTCTGGCCCGTCGTTTCGCCGGACGGCATGCCGGAGGTCATTACCCCCGAGGCGGAAGGCTTCGAGGGGTTCGATACCGAGACAGTGGACATTGTCGGACCGGTCTGCGAGACCGGGGATTTCCTGGCCACCGACTATCCGTTGCCGGCGGTGGATGCCGGCGACGTGCTGGGCGTATTCGACTCGGGCGCTTACGGTTTCACCATGAGTTCGAACTACAACGCTCGGCCCAGAGCGGCCGAGGTGCTGGTGGACGGCAGCGATTGGCGAGTGGTGCGCCGCCGTGAGACATACGATGACCTGGTGGCGCCGGAAACGGACTTCCTGTGAGCTGAGCCGGAGGCGAAGCGGTCTCCGTCGTTCAGTCAGATGTTCCGCTATACGGAAGAAGGCTTGCTGACAGCGACGTTTTTGGGACCCGAGAATACCTTTCACACGCCTGCCATATAGTGAAGGAGTCGCACATGTGCACGCGCGCAAAGCAGACGGGGTTTGCTGTGGCGGTTTTGGCTCTGGTGGCCGGCTTCTGCGTTGCCGCCGGGACTGTGGCCGCGCAGGACCAGGATGTCCTCTCTGATTTCAAGATGGGCGTCAAGTACTACCAGGCCGGCGAGATAGAGCAGGCGGAAAGCGCCTTTGCGAGCGTGCTTGCGGCCGATCCCGGTCTGGATACCGCGACGGCGATGCGCGACGCAGCGCCGATCGGCACCTTTATCGATATGAAGGACAATGCGCAACTCGCGGACGAGGCGGAGGCGTTGCAGGACCTTATGTCCAGAGCCGTGCGCGAGAAGAAGCGCACCGTCGAGAACGCGGATCAACTCGTCAGCGATCTCAAGGCCGACGATACGCAGGTCTACAACTCCGCCCGGATAGCGCTGGTCGGTCACGGCCCCTACGCCGTGCCGTATGTCCTCCCGCTGCTGGCGGATTCCGGCCCCAAGGGCTCCCCGGCGAACACCGCCGCCGCACGCGCGGCCGGCTTGCTCGCCGAGATGCATCCGGATGCCTGTCTGCCCCTCATCGTGGTGCTCCACAACTCCGAACAGGACCTTCTGAAGCGGCGCGTGGCCGTGGCTCTCGGCAAGATAGGCGACAGCCGCGCCGTGCCGGCCCTGCTGGCCATAGCCCGTAGCGAGAAGGAGCTTGCCCCCACCCGCGAGGCGGCGGCTGCCGCCCTGGATGCGATAAAGGATGGGAGCGGGGGCACAGTCGGCCCGGCTTACGTTGCTCTGGCCATGGACTACTACAACGAGAACAAGGACCGAGTCGGCTACAGGTACGGGCTCTCGGCCAGCGTCTGGCAGTGGAATGACGCCGGCGACGCGCTGCCCGAAAAGGTTGTCTACGAGCAGGTACCCAATTACCTTTACTACCAGCGCATGGCTTCCGAGACGGCCCTTGCCGGCCTGGACGTGCGCCCCGGCAACCATGAGCTTCTGGCCATTCTGGCGGCGTCGCAGGCCCGCCAGCTTGCGCTCTGCACGTTCTACATGGCGGAGGATACGCTCGTCGGCGGCGAACCCGTGGCAGAAGAGGTGCGCAAGGATGCCGCCGAGCGGGCGGCCAAGTTTGAGACGGACGTGCCGGTCCTGCTCCGCCTGATGCCGGCGTCCGTTGTCAGCAGGGCGGAGGAACTGGCCCTTCAGGCAGAGAGCGGGGCCTCCAGCCTCTTCCTGATCCAGACACTCGGCAAGAAGCTGGACGCGGAAAGGCCCTCCGAGCCCGACCAGGAGTCCGTCAACGCACTGGTGGCCGCGCTATCATCAGGGAACAAAGACGTGCGCTACAGCGCCGCCGTGGGTTTGGTGAAGACCCGTCCGACCGGCGAAGACGTTCCGGCGGAGCAGGCGATGTCCGTGCTCAAGGCCGCACTTCAGTCCGCGGCGACCCGCAACGCCCTTGTGCTGATCGATGAAATGCAGATCCGCAACAAGCTGGTCAGCGTGCTCCGGGAAGCCGGCGTGGCCACTTCCGAGACGCGCGTCCACCGCGGTATGGTGGAACTGGTGCTCGGGCTCGAACCGTCCGTCGACATCGTGTTCGTTTCGGCAAATGTCGATCCGATGCTGTTTGACATCACGATGGAACTACTGAAGACGGATCCGCGCACGAAGGATGCTGCGCTCTACGTGCTGGCCGATCCCACCGAGGCGGGCGCCGACCTGGGCAAGTGGGAGAACATCGACCAGGTACTCTCCACAGATCACATTCGGGCGAGCGTCATCGAGCCGATTCTGCAGGAGAAGGTGTTCGCCAAGAGCCGGTCTGCCTTTACCGAAGAGGACGAGGCCATTGTGCTGAAGGCGGCCCAGGCCGTGCTGAAAGTCGATCCGGCCGATACCCGGTACGATCTCTCGGTGCTTGAGCCCGCGCTGATCAAGGCCCTGACGGGCTACAGCGAGGAGGTTTCGATGGCGGCTGTGGAGGCGCTGGCGCTGATCGGCGCCCAGCAGTCCGTCGACCCGCTGGCCCAGCTCGTTGCAGGCGATGGGTCCGTCGAGCTGAAGATGGCCGCGTGCCGTGGAATCGCCGCCATTCTGAGGAGGGCCGAGGCGGCCCCCTCAGAGGACGCTATGGCGATCCTGAAGAACGCGCTGGCCGGCGACGTGCAGGAACTGCGCGAGGCGGCGGCCGAAGCGCTCAGCGTTGCTAACCTCAATCCGCGGGAGCGGCTGGCTCTCATCGTTGCCGAGGGGATGAAAGAGGAGTAGAGGCGCGCCGGCGGTAACGTCGGAAAGAGGGCGGCAGCGTGGGCTTGCGCCCCGCGCCGCCCGTTTCCCTTGAGAGGGACGGGGCGACGCGAATGCAGAAAGCGTTGAGCATCTGGGCTCTGCGGGACAATGAGGAACGGTCGGCCGATTCCCTGTTCGAGGAGGTGGCGCGCCACGGGTTCGACGGTGTGGAGCCGGCCATCGGGATGAAGGGGCTGCTGACTGCGGAGAGCACCGAAGAGGAGTGTGCGGCGGTGGTGGAGACCGCCTCTGCCCACGGGCTGTCGATAGATACGCTGGCCAGCGGGCTCGGATGGGATTTCCCGCTGAACGCCGGGGACGCCGAATCAGTGGACCGGGCGGTAGAACTGCTGCGCGAAAGTGTGCGAGTGGCGTCTCAGATCGGCGCGGAGACGCTGCTTGTGGTACCCGGCAAGCTGGCGGCGGAGTCGGCCGACGGGGCCGATCACGTTCCGTACGATGTCGCGCTCGACAGGATTCGGGACGGACTGAGCCGCGTGGCGCCGGATGCGGAGCAGCACGGCGTCACGCTGGGCATCGAGAATGTCTGGAACCAGTTGCTGCTCTCGCCGCTCGAGATGCGGGACTTCATCGACGGCTTCGATTCGCCCAACGTGGCCGCGTATCTCGACGTGGGGAACATGATTGTTACGGGCTATGCGGAGGACTGGATCCGCATCCTCGGCAAACGGATCGCCGCCGTCCACTTCAAAGACTATCAGCGCGCGGCCGGCACGCTTGATGGCTTCTGCGACCTCACCGAGGGCGACGTGAACTGGCCCGCCGTGATGCGCGAACTTCGCGTCCTGGGCTACATGTGCCCCTGCACGGCCGAGTACTTCGATCTAGACGAAGAAGCCCTGGCCAAACTCAGCCGCGACATGGACTCCATTCTGGCCTTGTGACCGGCCCGAGTATCGTTTTTCGTGACAGCGCGGTGTCCAGAGAGTGGAAGACAGCGGCGGCGGTCGGCGTGGCGTTCCTTGTCGGAATCCTGCTTTCCTTCCTCCTGAGCCGCGTGTCCGCGGTGGGCGGGGCTGATGACGACGCCCGGCAAGACGCCGGGATCTGGAAGTACAGCCGCATCGTCTGCATGTCGCCGGCCGCCGTGGAGATGGTCTTCGCCGTCGGCGCCGGCGAGCGGGTAGTAGGCATACCGGAGTTCACGCAGCACCCGCCGGAGGCTCTTGATCTGCCCGTGTGCGGCGGGTATCACAACCCCAACTACGAGCGTATCATGACGCTCGCTCCGGACCTGATCCTCACCCAGGGGGAGGCGGAGCGTATGACGCGTTTCGGCCGGCAGACGGCCATTGAGGTGCTGGCGCTGCCCCTGACAGGTTTGGAGTCGATACAAGCGGCGATACTGCGCGTCGGTCGGGTCGTGGAGCGCGAGGCGCGGGCGCAGCAGGTGGTCGCCGGACTCAGAGAGCGACTGGACCGGATTCGTGAGGTGTCGGCCGGTCGCCCGCGTGTTCCGGTTGTGATTGTCACCTGGAGGGAGCCCGGCGCGCTGGCCGATATCGGCGTGGTCGGGCCCGGAGGCTTCCTGCACGATCTGGTTGAGGTCGCCGGCGGCCGGAACGTGTTCCGCGACCTCTCGTCGGAGTATTCGGTCGTCAGCAAGGAGGCGCTGCTGACCAGGGCGCCGGAGGTGGTTGTGGAGCTTCACGGCGAAGGCGAAGACAGCAGGCTTGCGGAGAGCGAGGTGCTCCGGGTCTGGCAGGGCCTACCCACGCTGCCGGCCGTCCGGAACGGGCGCGTCTACGCCGTCGAGGCCAGCTACGCGATGGTGCCGGGGCCGCGTGTGGTGCAACTGGCTGAGCGGTTGTTCGAGGTATTCCACCGGGAGGGGAGCGATGCCGCAGCCGCTGCTGCAGGTGACTGAGTGCGGTTTCGCCTACCGCACCGGCGATTTCCGGCTGGCGGACGTGTCTCTGACCGTTCGCGCGGGGGAGATGCTCGGCCTGGTGGGCCCGAACGGTTCCGGTAAGAGCACGTTGCTTCGGGTGATGAGCGGATTCCTGGAGCCGTCCTCGGGGCGTGTGCTGCTGGACGGCGAGCGCCTTCACGGGATGGATCGCCGCGCGGTGGCGCGTCGGCTGGCGTTCCTCCCTCAGCAGGCTTCCACCGCGTTTGCTTTCTCGGTGCGCGAGGTGGTGGCGATGGGCCGCTACCCGTATCAGGGGATGTTCGGCTTTCTGTCGGCGGCCGATGTCCGGGCTGTCAGCCGCGCGCTGGAGGTCACGGATACGGCGCGCTTTGCGGACCGTTCGTTCGGCACACTCTCGGGCGGCGAGAGGCAGCGGGTGCTGGTGGCCAGCACGTTGTCTCAGGAGCCGGCCGCGATGCTTCTGGATGAGCCGGCCGCCGCGCTGGACATTCACCACAAAGCGGATGTCTTCGGCCTGCTCAAGCGGCTTACGGAGGATGGCCTGGCCGTGGTGGTGGTGACCCACGACCTGAACGCGGCGGGCCAGTTCTGCGACCGGCTCGCGCTGATGTCGGAGGGCCGGCTTGCCGCCGAAGGTGCGCCGGAAGAGGTGATCCGGGAGCGGCTTCTGGCGGACGTGTACCGTGCCGATGTTCGGGTGGTGCGGAACCCCGTCTCGGCCGCGCCGATGGTCTTCGTGCTGGAAGGGAGGCGCGACCGTGAGGCGTAGGGCCGACCTCAGCGCAGGACGCTTCTGGACCGCGATTGCGGCATCCGCTCTCGTGAGCGTCGCCGTCGGCCTAGCGTGTCTGTTCTTCGGGCAGGCGCCGATCCCTCCCGGCAGCGTGCTGCGGACGTTATTCGGCGGCGATGCATCGGCGCAGCATGCGAACATCATCCTCATGCAGCGGCTGCCCCGCGTGCTGCTGGGCCTCCTGGCCGGCGGGGGACTGGCGGTCGCCGGGGCCGTCTTCCAGGCGTTGCTCCGCAATCCCCTGGCGACGCCCCACACACTGGGCGTCTCGGCAGGCGGGGCCCTAGGGGCCGTATGCGCCATCTACCTGGGGCTGTCCTCACCGTGGATGGGGGCGTTCACGTCGGTGCAGTTCTTCGGCCTCTTGGGCGCCCTGGTGAACACGCTGGTGCTGTATGCGCTTTCGAGGCGCACCGAGGTTTTCTCGCCGTTGCGGCTCTTGCTGGCCGGCGTCACGCTGGGGCTGGTCGCGTCGGCGCTGATCATGTTCGTGCGGTTTGTCGCGGACCCGCAGAAGCTCGTCATGGTGGATCGCTGGCTGATGGGCGGGCTGGACGTGCACGGCTTCAGCAGCGTGGCCGCCGTCCTGCCCCTGTTCTTGCCGGCGCTCACCGCGCTCATGCTCATGGGCCCGGAACTGAACCAGCTTGCCCTCGGGGAGGAGCTGGCGGCCGGCCGTGGCGTCTCCGTGCATCGCGTCCAGTTGACCTCGTTCCTTGCGGGATCGGTGCTGACGGCGTCGGTGGTATCGGTGGCGGGCCCCATCGGGTTCGTGGGTCTGATTATTCCGCATCTCGTGCGCATGCTCATCGGGCCGGATCACAGACTCGTCCTCTGGGTGTGCCTGTTCGGGGGCGCGGCGTTCCTCGCCGCAGCCGACACGGTCGCCAGGATCGCGCTGGCGCCGTCGGAGTTGCCCGTGGGCGTACTCACGGCCATGCTCGGGGGGCCGTTCTTCCTGTTCCTGTTGGTGACCAACCGGGACTACCGTTAGCCTCCGGTGGGAGTCGCCGTCGGCTTCGGTTATCATGGCTCGGAGGAGCGTAACCGAGTTTCAGGGGGCGCCGCATGACCGACCAGCAAGACCGCACGGAGGTGTTGCCGCTCGTGGCCCTGCGGGGGATGGTGCTTTTCCCCGGCATCACCACTCGATTGGCCGTTGGGCGCAAGAGGTCGCTGGCCGCGCTGGACGAGGCCCGCAAGCGCGACAACCGCATGGCGTTCGTAGCGCAGAAGTCGCCCCGTGTCGACGAACCGGAGCCGGATCAGCTCTACGACGTCGGCGTCATCGGGACCGTGCAGGCATCGCAGAGCGAAGAGCAGGACGGCGTCGTGACCGTGCTGGTCAGCGGGGAGGAGCGGTGCCGCATCGTCGAGCACGTCTCGCGCGACCCGTATCTGGCGGTGCGCGTTCGGCGCTTCGAACCGACCGACGCGGAGGTGCCCGACGAGCTGCGCGAGTCCGTGCTGGACCTGTTCCGGGGCACCGAGCAGGGCGCGAACGTCATGCCGCTGCTTGACGCGCTGCCGGACACCGTTGCGCTCGATTCCCTGATCGCCTACGGATTGCCCCTGGCCGTCGCCGACAAGCAGGCGCTTCTCGCCGAGCCCAGCCGCATCAGCCGCTACCGGATGCTTCTCCCCGTCCTGAAAACCGAGCGCAGCATCGCCGAAGAGGAGAAGAAGATACGCGCGCAGTATGCCCTCAGTGGAGACCAGCGCCGCCGCTACCTGGAAGAGCAGAAGCGCCAGGTGCAGAGCGAACTGACCGAACTCTCCGGGGAAGGCACTGAGATTGACGATCTGCGAG
>CAZZNQ010000104.1:0-13374 GCA_964655775.1 uncultured candidatus Brocadiaceae bacterium
ACGCACCGCAAAGCCTCGGGACCTTGCCTTGACACGGCTCACTTCATGGGAGGCGACACATGATGCGCAACCGAACGGATAGGGCGATACGCGGAGTCGGGCAGACGCCGTGCGTCGGTGGATCCGCCACACGCCAGGGCGGACGCCAAACGTCCGCCGGCGTCCAACGAACGGCCGAATGCGGACGCGATCTGTCCGTCGCACGACCGTCGGGCGTCCACCGGTTGGCCGGCCGCCGGCCGCGTCGCGACCGGGATGACGTTGGTGCGCTGTGCCAATGCGCGCGAGCGAAGCAAGCTTCGCAGACGACAAAGCGGTGGCAAGCCACCGCAGTCCGAAAAGGGCTGCCGCTTGCGCGGTGGCTCGGCAGAAACCCTGGACGGAAGGGTCTCCTACAGGTAGGCGTCTATGCACAGACATCCTTGTCTTGCCGTTGTAGTTTTCATCTGCGTTCATCGGCGTTTATCGGCGGTTCCACTGTCGTTGGCGTACCGCCTCCGCCGGGCAAGCTCGGAACAGGTCGGGGCGCAAGGTGCCCCGCTGCAAAACGAACCCATTTTGTCAGAAGATTATGCGAATCCTAACCGTTACGACACGCGACCCAAACCGTTTGCAGCGAGGATCAACACTCACATCGAGCGATGACGCGCCGCCGGCCGCTGATTGAAATGCCGTCCCGCGTTGCCATAGAGTATGGACTGACACAAGGGCCTACGAAGAGGATACACGCATGGCAACGAAGAAGCCCTGGGGCGGGAGATTCGAGAAGGAAACCGACGAGGCCGTCGAGGAGTTCACCGAGTCCGTATCGTTCGACCGGCGGCTCTACGCGCAGGACATCCGCGGCAGCATCGCGCACGCGGCGATGCTGCGGCGCTGCGGACTGATAGCCGACGACGAGTTCGAGCAGATCCGGGACGCGCTGAGGAAGATAGAGGAAGAGATCCGCGCGGGCGAGTTCGAGTTCCACGTGCCGCTGGAGGACGTGCACATGAACATCGAGGCGGCGCTGATACAGCGGATCGGCAGCGTGGGGCGGAAGCTGCACACGGCCCGCAGCCGCAACGACCAGGTGGCCTGCGACATGCGGATGTGGTGCCGCGAGACCGCCGAGGAGACGCGGAGCCTGCTGCGGGAATGCCAGGCCGCGCTACTGGACAAGGCCGAGGAGTATGAGGACGTGATTGTGCCCGGATACACGCATCTGCAGCGGGCGCAGCCGCTGCTGCTGGCCCACGTGTTGCTGGCCTACGTGGAGATGCTCCAGCGGGACCGCGATCGGCTGGCCGACGCGCTTAAGCGCATCAACGTGAGCCCACTGGGGGCATGTGCGCTGGCGGGGACGTCGCTGCCGACGGACCCGGAATCGACGGCCCGGGAGCTGGGTTTTGACGCCTGTTTCGGCAACAGCGTGGACGCGGTGGGCGACCGGGATTTTCTGGCGGAGTTCGTGTTCGCGCTGTGCCTGGTGGCGATGCACCTTTCGCGGCTGGCGGAGGAGTGGATCATATGGTCCAGCCGGGAGTTTGACTGCGTGGACCTGGATGAGGCGTTCTGCACGGGCTCCAGCATCATGCCACAGAAGAAGAACCCCGACGTGCTGGAGCTATTGCGCGGGCGCTGCGGGCGGGTGTACGGTGATCTGACGGCGCTGCTGACGACGCTTAAAGGGCTGCCGCTGGCCTACAACCGCGACATGCAGGAGGACAAGGAGGCGGTGTTCGACGCGGCCGATACGGTGACGGCGTCGCTGGGCATAGCGGCGCGGCTGGTGCGGAGCACGGCGTTCAAGAAGGCCAGGATCGAGGAGTCGCTGCACGAGGGCCACATGGACGCGACGGCGCTGGCGGAATACCTGGTGGCGAAGGGCGTGCCGTTCCGCGAGGCGCATGAGATGGTGGGCGGGACGGTGCGCACGGCAGCGGCGGACGGTGTGCCGCTGTCGGAGCTGAGCCTGGAGCAGTTTCGGCGGTTCAGCCCGCTGGTCGAGGAGGACGTCTATCACGTGCTGGGCGCGCGCAACTGCGTGGAGAACTACCGATCGCGCGGGTCGTCGGCGCCCTCGGAGGTCGAGCGCCAGATTGCGGAGTGGAAGCAGCGGCTGGGCGGATGATGCCTGCGCAACGCCGTCTGGCCCTCCCAAGTGGCGCGAAACGGCCCGACGGCTTGAAAATGGCGCCCGTGCGACACATAATGAGCGCAACAGGATCGGGAAGATCCCGGACAAAACGGGGAGAAGTGCTGGAAAGGCCCTGACAGAATGCCGCCGCAGGAGTTGCATCTCAAGGCGTTGATCGTGATCGCCGTGGTGTTCGTGTCGGTTGCGGCCGTGCACTTGCTGCTGGGCTCGGCGGACGAGGAGGGGGAGCTGATCGAGGGCGACGGGGCAACCCCGACGATGCAGATCACGCGCCAGGGGGAAGAGGTGGACCTGGTGCCGGACGTGGCGATGACGCCGCAGGAGTCCATCGAACTGCTTCGGGAGCAGATGGCCCAACTGACGACCGCGGAAGGCCCGAAGCAGCGGGCGGCGGCCATTCAACTGCGCTTTATGGCAAACGACCCGGAGCGGCAGGAGTGTCTGAAGGAACTGGGGGCGCGCTCCGTGGCGGAGATGGAGTCGGCGCTGCTGCGATGCCTGTCCAGCGAGGACGAGACGGTGTCGCAGAACTGCCGGGACGCACTGATCGGGCTGTGGCGCATGCCGGAGCGAGGCTCGGCGCCTCAGCTTTACGCGAAGGGGCTCGATGCATACCAGCAGGGCGCGTGGGAAAAGGCGCTGGCGGCGTTTGCGTCCCTGGAGAAGACCTGGGGCGAACTGCCTCCCGACCTGTGGCGCCTGCGGGGGGAGATGCTGCTGCGCAAGGGCCGGGCGGACGAGGCCATCGCCGCTTGCCGGCGCGCGGTGGAGCTGGAACCAAAGCACTTCGTCGCCTACTACGTGCTGACGCAGGCCTACGAGAGCGAGGGCGAAAGGGGCAGGGCGATGAAGGCGCTGGATGCGGCCCTGAGAGTGTATCCAACCTACCCCGAGGCACTTGAACTGCGCGGAGAACTGGCGGCGAACGCGCTCTGATGCGGGCGCCTACTCCGGCGAGTTTGTGATCGCGACGAGCTTCTCCAGCACCTCGGCCGCGCGCCCCGAATCGACTGCATCCGACGCAGCCAGGATGCCCATGCGCAGGGAATCTGCGTGCCCGCCCACGCAGATGGCGGCCGCGGCGTTCAGCAAGGCCATGTCGCGCACGGGTCCTTCGTCGCCGGCCAGCATGCTGCGGATGACCTGCGCGCTGTGTGCCGGATCCTCGACCAGGAGTTCATCCAGGGGCACGCGCGTGATACCGACGTCTTCCGGCGTTATCCGGCGAACGCGCACGTCGGCGGCGTCGACCTCCGCGATCACGCTGGCGTCGGAGATGCTCAGTTCGTCCAGGCCGTCGTCGCTGTGCACGACCATGGCGCGAACGGCGCCCAGGCCCTTGAGCACACGCGCCATGGGCTCAACCAGCTCCTCGCTGAAGACGCCAAGCACCTGGCGTTGCGTCCGTGCGGGGTTGGTCAGTGGCCCGAGGATGTTGAAAACCGTCCGCACGCCCAACTCGCGCCGCGGGCCGATGGCATAGCGCATGGCTTTGTGGAGCGATGGCGCAAACAGGAAGCCGAGCCCCGCCTCGCGGATGCACCGCTCGACGACCGGTACGGGGGCCTGGATGTCGACGCCCAACTCCGCCAGCACGTCGGCGCTGCCGCTGCCGCTGGAGACGCTGCGGTTGCCGTGCTTCGCGACGGGCACGCCCGCGCCCGCCGCCACAATCGCGGCGGCGGTGGACACGTTGAAGGTGCCGGTGCGGTCTCCGCCCGTGCCGCAGGTGTCCACCACCTCAAGCCCGCCTGCGTCGATGGGTACGGCGGCCTCGCGCATTGCTTCCGCGCAGCCGGTGATCTCGGCAACCGTCTCGCCCTTCATGCGCAGCGCGACAAGGAACCCGGCGATCTGTGCCTCTGTGGCCTCGCCGGCCATGATCACGGCCATGGCGCCGGCCGCATCCTCCTCGGACAGGTCTTCCCGACGGATCAGCCTGTCGATGTAGTCTTCGAGCATTCCGCGCACCCCGGCAGTAGAGAATCGCCGCTGCAAGGAGCGACGTTCGAAGTCGTGGCATTGTAGATGAAGCATAGACATCGGTCAAATCGGTCCCGGGCGCACCGCATGGCGCCCATAGCGTACCGGCGCGGCATCTGCTATATATAGTGGCACAACAGAAACGGCGGGCCCCCGGGCCGGCAGAGCGCGAACACCAACAGGATGGAACCGATGATCGACCTGCACACCCACACGTTCTTCAGCGACGGAGTTCTAGTGCCGGCCGAACTCGCGCGCCGTTGCCAGATGCAGGGATACCGCGCTCTGGCAATTACCGATCACTGCGATCAGTCCAACGTGGACCTCGTTGTGGCCAGCCTTGCCAACTTCTGTCAGACGGTTGCCGGCGCGTTCGGTGAGATGGAGATACTGCCGGGATGCGAGGTCACTCACGTGCCGCCGAAGTTGATAGGCGTCGTCATAGACCGGGCGCGGGACGCCGGTGCGGAGGTCGTGCTCGTGCATGGTGAGACGATAGTGGAACCGGTGGCACCCGGGACCAATCGCGCCGCCATCGAAGCCGAGTGCGATGTCCTCGCGCACCCGGGCTTGATTGCGCCCGAAGAGGTGGCCCTGGCGGCCGAACGCGGTGTGCTGTTGGAACTGAGCGGCCGCAAAGGACACAGCTTCACGAACGGGCACGTAGCGCGGCTGGCGCTCGAACAGGGCGCCCGGTTGTCTTTCGGATCGGACGGCCACGCCCCCGGTGAATATCCCACCGTGGACATGGCGCGCAGTATCCTGCGCGGCGCCGGACTGGATGAGGAGCAGGCGGACGCGGTTCTGCGCAACAATGCCCAAGTGTTCTGGCCGGGATGACACTCGCGGCCGTGCCTACCAGCCCGCCGACGCATGCGCTATGGCGAGAATGCCGTAGGCGGTGGTCAGCTCCGGAATCTGCTCCATCCAGCGTCCGTTCTCGTTGAACCACGAGCCGTCCGCGCGCTGCACCCTCAGCAACTGTTTGACCAGCTCCTCACGCCAGTCGTGCGCGGTGCCGTCCGGCTGAACGACGCTTTCGGTACCGTATGCGTTCAAGGCGCGCGCCATGGTCAGGTAGTAGTAGTACAGTCCCTGCTGGCCCATGCCGGGGTTCTCGGTCACCGACCAGTGCCGGCACGCCCAATTGTAAGCGGCCTGCACCCGGCGGTCGGCTTTGTCCAGGCGGGCGTAGACCATGCTCTTCAGACCCGCGTAGGTCATTGACGCATAGCTGCGAAGGCCGCCCTCTGGTGTTTCGCCGGCCTTGCTTTCGCCGGGCCGATAGACGGATCCGCCGTCGTTGCCCGCCCAGGGTTGGTCGTTCACCGACTCCAGGTTCTGGCACCTTTCCAGGAACTGGATCGCACGGTCGTAGGCCAGTTCGGTCTCCGTGCGCGGCCCCTCGCCGGTTCCGCCCGCAGCAACGTCCTCTTCCGCCACCTGTTGCAGCGCGCGTATGGCTTCAATGGCAAACTGTGTGTTGGACATGTCGGGTCGTCGCATGCCCTCACCGGAATGATCCAGCTCGTAGCCCCATCCGCCGTATGCCGGGTCGCTCTTCGCAATGTCCTCGCTTTCTTCCGCTTGTGCGCCCAGCAGGTAGCGGCGCGCGCCCCGCAGGATGTCGCGGTCTTCGGGAAGGCCGGCCTCCACAAGCGCCATCGCGCAGATGCTGGTGGTGTAGTTCGCGTAGAAGCGGTCGTAGATGCCACCGTTTTCTCTGGCGAAGCTTCGGATGTAGTCCAGTCCTTTCCGCACGGCGGAGGAGTCGGTCGTGTACTCGGGCTCCCCGCTTCCCAGCATGGCGGTAACTACCAGTCCCGTTATCGCGGGGTCGTCGCACCACGCCCCACTGTCCGCTTGTGCGTTCTTCAGGAACGTCAGCGCACGGTTCACGGCGGCCCGGCCCTCCAGCAGTACCGAGACGTCACGGCTTCCGGCCGACTGCCTCGCCGTCGTCACGGAGACGCCGACGGCCAGAGAGGCCATAATCGCCAGCGCGAACACCACTCTTAACTTCCTCATGCTGTCCCCTCTACAGACGGTCATGTAGTCAGTCCTCTTCATCCACTGCGGCACGCGCGCCATCGGGGTGTCCCTCGCCCTCGGGCGTTGCCTTCTTTCTGTGAACCACCTCCACCGCCACCGTCACAGGCGTGCCCGCTGGCGGAACCAACTCCTTGTTGGCGACGTAGTAAACGTCGTCATTCACCGTCGGCAACGCCAGTTCCAAGATGGCGAGGGAATCGTGATAGGTAGTGATTATCGAGCCGTCCAGCTCGGCCCCGAATTGCCCCTGCCAGACGCGGCTGCCCAGGAATACCCATTCGGCATCCACAGCGGGGCGGTCCGTCTGAACGTTCCAAAGCAGCTTCTCCGCTCTGACCCTCCTGCGGACCGGTTCTGCAGACTCAGGCCCTTCCGGCATGTCCCATTCCACGAACAGCAGCACCTTACTGCCGGGTTTCCTGCGCGCCTCCGGGCTGTCCTCGGGGATCTCGTGGGCGGGATTCCGACCCGGCCGCAGGCCCAGAAGTAGGAGGGCCACCTGAAGGTCCTTGGGCTCGATGTCCACGATGAGTATGCTCTCGTGCACCTTGCCGCTCTCGAGGCAGGCAAGCAGCTCGATGGGCCCACCCTCGGCCATGTTCACTTCCCCCCGACAGGTGAGCACTCGCTTCTTCGCGTCGAGGGTTATGTCGCCGATGCGGTAGATGTCCGGCCCCAGCCGCCACATGCGGCCTTTGCCTTCGGCTCTGCCCTTGTCGGCGCCGGCATACGACGTGATCGTCAGCAGGAGCAGAGTGAAGGCGCAGACCACGGTATGCTTCCCAGTAACCACACAGGCCCCTCCTCTGGATTCTGCCGTTCAGTCTACCGCAGTTCGCTCGCGCCCAAAAGGGCCGATGTTTGCGTCCCAGAACTCAAGAGGAGCCGGCCGGGATAGCCCCGTCCGGCTCCTGCAGTGTACGCATGACGACACTGTCACTTCAGGGAGATGGCCTCGCTCGGGCACTCGTCCGCGCAGGTGCCGCACTCGGTGCAGCTACCCGGGTCCACGCTGGCTATGCCGCTGTCGAGCGAAATCGCCTCCATGGGACACGCATCCGCACAGATGCCGCATCCCGTGCATTCCTGTTCGTCTACTACGACCATCGTACGCCTCCGGAATCATGAAAGAACGTTTGCATTGCCCCGGTCGGGGCATTCGGATAGTCGCTAATAGTGCGGATTGGGAAGGGCGGTGTCAAGCGAAACCGCAATCCCGCCGGCAGATAGCTGTCTTCAGGCCAGCGCTTCCACATCCGCCGGGGTCTCGTCTTCGGCTTCCGCCTTCTGGTCTTCCTCCACCACGAAGCAGTTCATTGGGCAGACGGACGCGGCGGTTGCGAATCCGTCCTCAGCCCGGTCGTAGTCCAGAATGGGCAGGTCGGCCGACATGCTGATCGCTCCGGCCGGGTCTTTTCTCTCGCACATTCGGCATGCGATGCAGCCCACCGAGCATATGGACCTGACCGCTTTGCCCTTGTCGTGCGACGAACATCCAAGGTAGATCTTCTGCGACATCGGCACGAGGCTGATGAGCTCGCGCGGACAGGTTCGCACACACACGCCGCAGGCGGTACACTTCTCCGGGTCGATGACGGGCAGGCGATCGTCGCTCATCGTGATGGCATCGAACGGACAGGCCTCTGCGCATGATCCATACCCCAGACAGCCGTAGGCGCAGTCCTTGGGGCCGCCCGAGAGGATGTCGGCCGAGAGGCAGTCCTGTTCGCCGTTGTAGACGAAACGCGTGCCGCATTCCTCAGCGCCTCCCTGGCAGTGTACCACGGCCCGCAGCCGGACCGTCTCGCCGGCTTCCACTCCGAGCATCTCGCTAAGGGCCTCGGCGACGTCCGGCCCTCCCGGCACGCAGAGATTCACCTTCTCGCCTCCGGCAACGGCCTCGGCATAGGCCCGGCAGCCCTTATAGCCGCAGGCGCCGCAGTTGATGCCGGGCAGCGCCTCCAGTATCTGCTCAACTAGCGGATTGTCCTGGCCTGCGAAGGCACGTGCTGCGACTATCAGGCCCAAGCCGAAGAGCGTTCCCAGCGCGAGCATGGACACCACGGCCCAGAATACGACGGATGGTATTCCCAGTATCATGACTTGTGGACTTAGTCCGGGCAAAGGGAGTAGGTGGGAGAGGAGAAAGCCGCTCAGCGCCCAAGGCCCAGCCTGTAGCCGAGCATCTGGTATTCCTCACCGAGCTTGCTGATCTTCTCCATGGTGCGGCGGTAGTTGTAGGGCACACGCGTGTAGCGAACGTGGTCCTCATTGAACGTGGCGAAACAAGCGCGGTTGTCGCCGTCGCGAGGTTGCCCCACCGAACCGATGTTGATGATCTTCTTGCGGCCGCTTAGCTCGATGGTGACGTTCTCCCCGCGCACCAGCGACAGCTCCAAATCTTCGGAGATCGAACATGGGACGTGCGAGTGCCCCACGACGCAGACTTGGTCGATCATCGAGAAGATCTCCTCGAACTTCTGCGGATCGTGCGCGACGTCCGACGGAAGGATGTACTCGCTCAGTTCGGCGCGGGGCGAGGCGTGCACCAGGAACATGCCGTCGGATTCGGCGCTCAGCGGCAGTTGCGAGAGGAAGTTCCACCGCTCCTTGTCTTCCTCGGTGGATTCATCGGTGATGCGCATCCACTCCTTGGTCTTGTAGACCATGGCGGTGGCCAGGGTGTTGAAGCCCACGGGGCTGTTCAGCAGCGCCCAGTCGTGGTTCCCCATAAGCACCAGGGAGCAGTTCTTCTTGACCAGATCCGTGCAGGCGATGGGGTCGGGGCCGTACCCGACGATGTCGCCGATGCACCATACTTCGTCTATGCCCTGATGCCGGATCTCCCGCAGCACCGCTTCGAGTGCTTCGAGATTGCCGTGGATGTCTGAAATAAGGGCTTTGGCCGCCATTCCCTGATCCTGCTCACGTAGAATCCGGTCGTCTCTATTTGACCAGATGGCCGCTTCCCGGTCAAGGCAATGGTCCACGGCGCGAGGTGCGCCGCTTGTTGGACCGCCCGCGCTTACATTAGAATGGCGCTCTGCGCGGGCATCTCGGCTTCAGATTCCTGTGCACGTATACCACATCGGGCGCACGAATCACAATGATCCTTCACCGGGCACGATGAAGAAACTGCAGCTATATGTGCTCAAGGATACGCTGAAGGCGCTAATCCCCGCTTTCCTGACGCTGATGGCGCTGATGACCGTGGGGTTCGCCCTCCAGTTGCTGGGCGACGGGCTGGACGTGGTGAGGCTGAGCGGCCTTTTCGGTCCTCTGCTCAGCTACTCAGTGCCGATTGTGTTGCCCTCGGCCTTCCTCACCGCCGTCATCATGTCCTTCGGTCGTCTCTCAGCGGACAATGAGTTGCTGGCCATCCGCGCCGGTGGCATCAGCCTGATGCGGATCATTAACCCCATACTCGGCCTGGCGGCGCTGCTGACCCTGGTGGCCGCGTTTCTTCAGTTCGAGACCGTTCCCAAGGCGCGGGGCAAGATCGAGACGCTCAAGTACAAGGCGCTCCAGCAGATACTGCTGGATCAGGTGGCTCTCTCCGCGAACCGCCAGTTCTCGTTCAAGAGCCGGGCCGGGGAGGTGATCATCAACTACGACGACTTCCAGGACGGAAGGATGGTGGGCCTGCTGGCGGTGGTCGCCCGCGACCAGCGTCCCACCTACGTGATCCGCGCCAGGTACTGCACGATTGGCCCGGATCCCGATGCGCCGAACCAGCAGGTCGTCTTCGAGATGGACGATTGCATATGGGCCGACTTCGGCGCCGGCCAACGGACCGAAACCCAGGTGATGCGCGCCGAAAGCGGTCGCATCGCCGTGCCGGTGGCCGTCGACCCGAAGGACGTCATGTCCGAGGAGAAACACCTGGCCTTCGTGCCGCTTATGAGACGCGTTCGCGAGCTCAGCCGCAGAGTCGACGAGCATCCCCGACAATTCGAGAATCCCGACGCCGCTTACCAGTTGCTGCGCTCCCGATGGCGGAAGAAACGCTTGGAGGTCGCCGATCTGGAGCGTGCCATGCGCAGTCCGGAGGAGGAGTACCGGAAGTACGCGGTTGAGAGGGCCGTGCCCCAGGAGCAGGTCATCTCCACCGGACTCGCACGGCTTGGCGAGTTGAAGGACCTGATAGACGAGCTTGAGGAGCAGCGGGCCGCCATTCGGACCGAGGTCCGCGAACTCGGCCTTGATCCCGAAGACTACGCCAGGCTGGAAGAGCTGCAGAAAAACCTGAAGACCGTCGACGACCGCATCGCCGCCGCCATGCAGGAGCAGCAGGAGATCACCGCCAACGTGCGCAAGGCGCGAGACCTGCTCGAGACTTATGCCGCCCGCGCCGCCGATCTCAAGGAACGGCTCGCGGACCTCGAAGCCGTCAAAGCCGATCTCGAAGCGGAGCGCGATGCGCTGCGGCGACGCATGTACGCCGCGAACCAGCAGGAGGACCTCCGCCGCGTTCGCCTGCGCATCCACAAGCGTCTGGCCCAGGCGCTCAGCGTCTTCGTATTTGCGCTGCTCGGGGTGCCCATCGGCGTGCTGGCCGGCGGGCGCAGCGCCATGATTCCGTTCGGCATCAGCTTCGCCATCGTGCTGGCCGTCTTCTACCCGCTGCTGATCCTGGGGCAGATCGCCGCCGAGGCCGGCGTGCTGCCCGTCGTGCCGGCCGTCTGGGCGGGCGACGGGCTCACGCTTGTCATCGGCCTCATCCTGCTCATCCGGGTGATGCTGCGGTGAGCGCGGGCCCCCGATCATCCGCTGAACGCATTGCCGCGACTACTCACCTTCTTCGCACCGATAACGCATGAGCGCGACCGAACAGCCGCCAGATATCATCCCCGCCGGCCCATTGCGTCGGCCGCCGGTCTGGGCCGTGCTTCGGGACGCGCTGCCGGGCGTCGTCGCCTCGGCCCTCAGCGGGCTGCTGCTGTTCCTTGCGTTCCCCCGCGTAGATTGGGGCGCGCTCGCGTACGTCGCGCTGGTTCCGCTGTTCGTCGCCGCGTGCCGCGCGCCCTCGGTCTTTCGGACTCTGGCCTACGGCGTCGTCGCCGCGGCGTTCGGCTTCCTGCCGGCCTTCGCCTGGGTGGCAAGCGTGGCACCCTCCGGCTGGATCGTCCTCGCCGCCTATGTCGGCGCATACATGGTCCTGGCCGTGGTCCTCATTCGCGTATTCCAGCGCCGCATGCGGGTACTCTGGCCGTTGCTCGCGGCAGCGCTCTGGGTGGCCCTTGACTTCTCGCGCGCCCATCTGGGCCCCGGGTTCCCGTGGCTGTTCATCGGCTACACGCAGTACCGCTCCGCCGGGCTCTTGCAGCTCGCGGCGCTCGGCGGCGTGCACGTCGTCGGCTTCGTTGTCGTGCTCGTCAACGCCTCCATCGCCTCGGTCGTACTGGCGCTCACGGAGCGCCGCTGGCGGCTCGCGGGCCCCGTCCTCGTCCTGTCATGCACGGTGATTCTGCTTCTCGTCGCCGTCGTTGCCGGCCGCCACGTTCGGGAATCGCTGCCCGTCCGCGAGGGGCCCGTCGTCGGTGTCGTGCAGCAGAACTTCCCGCGCCTTGTCTCGGAGATCTACTCGACCACCCGCACCCAGCAGGACGCCTACCGCCTCATGGCCGAAGAAATGCAGGTCGCCGCACAGCTCAGCGTCGGCCTGCGCGACCACCATGTGCGCCTCCTGTGCTGGCCCGAGACCACCGTCCAGGTCCCGCTGAACCTCTCGCCCGAGCTGCTCGTCAGCCCCGTCCGCGAGATGGTCGAACAGGCCCTCGGTTACATCCGCACCCTCGCCGAGGATATGGACGCATACGTCCTCGTCGGCGCGCCCACCTACTTCGCCCGCTCGGCCGGCTACATCCGTGACCTGCGCTACACCGTCCACGCCACCGAGGACTACGGCAACAGCGCCGTGCTCTTCTCGCCGCAGGGCGAATTCGTCGACCGATACGACAAGGTCCGCCTGGTCCCGTTCGGCGAATACGTCCCCTGGCGCGACATCCTGCCCTTTCTTCCATGGCTCACGCCCATCCCGCGCGAGATCACGCCCGGCGCCGGGCCCGTCATCTTCCGCCTCTCTCAACGTGACGGCCCGCCCGTGCCGTACGGGGCGCTGATCTGCTACGAGGACGTCTTCCCGGACCTCACCCGTGAGTTCCGCCTGCTCGGAGCCAGGTTCTTCGTCAACCTCACCGACGAGGGCTGGTACGTGATCCCCGGCGAGCACGGCCAGCACCTCGCTATGGCCGTCTTCCGCGCCGTCGAGACACGCACCAGCGTCGTCCGCGCCGCCAACACCGGCATCTCGTGTTTCATCGGCCCCCGCGGCAGCGTGTATGAGGCCCTGCCGCTCAACACGCGAGGCGCCCTCGCCGCGCCGGTGCGGCTCTGCGACGCCGTCACGCCGTACGTGCGCTTCGGGGACTGGTTCCCGGCAAGCTGCCTCGTCGTCAGCATCCTCGTTCCGGTCCTTCTCGGAGTCGTCAAGCGCCGCGAGGAATGACGGGTCACTTCCCGCAGCCCGTTGTGTTTCAACACCTTCTGACGAAATGGGTTCGTTTCGCAATCGGGCCCCGTGCCGCGCAAACCCCTCCCCTGAAGCCTCCCGCGAGTGAAGACTTGCCCTGTGAGCTGTCGACGCAGGAGGACTTGCGGCCGACGCCGCCCCCGAAGACGAGCTTCTTCTCTGAAGTCTCCACGAAAGCCGCCCTCGTCCTCCAAAACGGCGTGGAGGAGGCGCCGATTCGGCCTTTCTGTGAACGCGGGTGCGGGGCTTCTGTCGCGCTGACCCACGGCGGCGCGGCGACGCGCCGATTCCGGACATTCACCCGACGAAACCCGGTCGCACCGCGGCCGGCGGCCCGCCAGCCGGCGGACGCCCGACGGTCGTGCGGTGGACAGATCGTGTTCCATGCGGACAGGCATCGGACGCCGGCGGACGTTTGGCGTCCGACCTGGCGTGTGGCGGATCCACCGACGCGCGGCCCCCCTTCCGGTCGCGGATACCGCCCTATCGGTTCGGTTGCGCATCATGCTTTGCGTCCTCCAATCGTTCCGTGGCCCACGCGGTGCGCCGCCTTCTGAGTCACCCCCTTCGGGGCTTCTCTGGGGGGCGACCTTCTGCCCCGGGTTCGCCGGCCCCGCGCAGGCGGTGGTCCTTTTCGGAGTGCGGTGGCTTGCCACCGCTTTGCCGT
>CAZZNQ010000105.1:0-13257 GCA_964655775.1 uncultured candidatus Brocadiaceae bacterium
CGTGAACTCCATCGGCATCTGCGGCCGGTGCGAACCGCGGTGCAGGCGCATGACGATGGTGCCGAGGTAGCGGTTGAGTTCGGGGTCCAGGTACTCGCCGCCGTACATGTAGACGATGCTGGGATGCGAGTTGTCGCCGAGCGAGAGTTCCTGGGAATCGCCCACCAGCATGAACTGCGCCCCCCCCGACACTGGGTTCGTCCGGCAGCCCGCCGCCAGGGCGCAGGCCAGCGCCAGGAAGACCGGGAGCAACCGTTCTCGTGTCATGGGATTCCCTCTCACCGGTTGACGATGTAGTCGCCCCGTCCGGCGTCCGGATCGCGGTAGGTCAGGTGGCCTTCCAGTTCGGTCAACGGCGGCCGGGTGACCCGGTCCAGGTCGCGTATCTCGTGGCTGATGCGGCAGCCGGTCAACGCCCAAGCTATCGCCGCGCAGCACAACAACATAATGAGCAGCCTTCGCATCCCGTCCTCGCCTCCGCCTTTGCCTGAGCCTTTGACACCGTGTTTGAGCTTACACTATCGCCCGGCGTGACTCAAGCTTTGGGGCGGGTCGCCCGGGCGTTGCGGACGGCGTCGGCCATGTAGATGCCCAGCGCCAGCCAGATGAAGCCAAAGCTTACCGCGTGGGCGGTCGAGAACGGTTCGTGGTAGACCAGCAGGCCCAGCAGAAACATGCAGGTGGGGGCGGTGTACTGGAGAAACCCCAGCGTGGTGAGGCGGATCCGACGCACTCCCAGGCCGAAGAGCAGCAGCGGGACGGCGGTGACGACGCCGGCGCCCGGCAGCATCACCGATTCGGCCCCGCCGTAGCTCCAGAACCAGCGCACTTCGGTCCACGGCGCGCTCAGCAGGTAGAGCAGGGCGGGCACGCTCAGCAGCAGGCATTCGGCCGTCACGCCCGGCAGGGCCTCCACTGACTGCAGCTTGCGTACCAGCGCGTAGAGGGCGAAGCTCGCGGCCAGCGTCAGTCCGAGCCAGGGCACCACGCCCTGACTGACCGTGAGGTAGACCACGCCGACGCCGGCCAACATGATCGCAGCGATCTGCGGTCGGCGCAGCTGCTCACGGAGCACCAGAGCCCCCAGCGCGACGTTCACGAGCGGGTTGATGTAATAGCCCATGCTGCATTCCACCACTCGTCCGGCCTGCACGCCCCACACAAACACGCCCCAGTTCAGGCCCAGCATCGCGGCGTTGAGCAGTTGCAGGCGGCCGGTGCGCTTTCCGACCAGGGCGGCCCGCACACGGCCGAGATCGCCCCGCACCGCCATGAGGATGGTCAGGAAGACGGCCGACCAGAAGATGCGATGCGCCAGCACCTCCAGCGCGCCGACATCGCCCAGCGCCTTCCAGTACGGCGGAAGAAGGCCCCACATAAGAAAGGAAAGAAAGGCCGCCACCGCGCCCAACGCGTACGACGGTCCCACAGACGTTCGCGCGCGGTCGGACTGCTGTGCCATGGGCGGGCTCCGGTGGGGCGCAGAAAGGGCAGGCGGGGATGATACCGCGCAAGGCCCCGATGGACAAGGTCGGACTCCGTCGATCACGCAACGTTAACGCGGCTTGCGCGCGAGGAACCAGAAATAGGGCATGAAAAGGAACGAGCAGCCGCCGCAAGTGTCCGGCGATTGGTCTCCGAGCGATGCGAGGAACTCCTGCTCCTGCGGCCACGCCTCGGCCAGTTCGTCCGGTTGAGGCAGCGAAGGGTGGACGCCGGCCTCCACCTCGAAGCCCGCCCTGCGGAGCAGGTCCGGCAGCTTGCGCGCGATCTCGGGATCGGCGCCCAGCCGGCGCAGGGCGTTCGCCATCGGCGGGCCGAGGGCCGTCTCCTCCGGATGCTCGATCCGCCCGCCGAAGTCCGGCTCGGCCGCGACAATCAGTTCCGATCCGGCCTTCAATACCCGGCGGACCTCGGCTGCAACCGCTACCGGGTCCGGGAGCCACAGGAACAGCATCTGCGTGAAGACCAGATCGAACGCTCCGTCTGCAAACGGCAGCCTCTCCCCGCGGGCTACCAGAGCCGAGGTGCCGGTGAACCGGTCGCGCTCTGCGGCCAAGGTCTCGGGGCTCACGTCGACGGCGACCACCTCGCCCCTACAGCGTCGTCCAAGTTCCTCGGTGGCAAGGCCGGTGCCGCAGCCCACGTCCAGCACGCGGTGTTTGCGGCGGATGCCGACCCGCCGCAGCAGGCGGCTGCGCACCCCGTAGAACCACTCGGACTGCCGGGCGTACTGCCGGTCCAGCGCGCGGACGGTCTTTTCAGTGAGGCCTTTGCCTTCCTCCGGCGTCATCGCCCGCCGCCCGCACAGGCGCAGGCGCACGCGCAACCGGCGCAGGCACAAGCACAGCCTCCGCCGACGCAGCCCCCCCCTCCGCTGCTCGCCGACTCGGCGATGTCGCTGAGCGTATCCAGCGTGAACCGGTCGATCTTGGAGAGGTCCAGCACCTTGCGCGGCTGCAGGGCCTCGTGGATCGAGTCTGCGGCCGGCCTCAGGGATTGGCGCATGCTCCGCGACCAGTTCCAGTGATGGCCCGACCCCCAGAAGTGCCAGGCCGGTCGGTAGTGCCAGCCACGCCCGCGCTGGTCCGCCATGCGTTCGTCGTAATCGTCGGAGAGCGCCAACCAGTTAATGTGGCGCTGGGCCAAGGCGTCCTTCTGAGCGTTTCTCGGCTCCCCCTCGATCTGTTGCCAGGCTCGGTCGACCACGCGGCGGTAGTACTCGCGCGTCGCCTCCACGTCGAAGCCCGTCATCTTGTAGCGGACAAGGCCGATCAGTCGCTCGATGGGCTTCTGGAATGGCTTCTCTGCCAGCGGCCCGGGCGGTCCTTCCAGCCTCTCAACGAACCCCACCTCGTAGGGCTCGAGGGACACGCGTCTGCCGTCCGGCAGCTCGACGACGTTCGGCGACGGGCGGGAGCCGGCCGGCTCGATCTGGAGCGGATCGGACGATGTCGCCCGGACGGCGCCTTTGTCCAGCAGCGACGTGAAGATCATGGCCAGCACGCGGTCCATCGGCGTGTCCATGAGGATGGCCGCTTCCGGAGGCGTCAGGCCGCGGCATATCCTGCCGCCCTCCACGCTGGCGAGAGCCGCAAGGTAGCGCGGCTTGCGGCGGTATACCCCGAGGTAGTAGGCCACGGCGACGACCAGCAGTATGGGCCAGAGCGCTAGGTGCAGGTGCGGCGACTGGAACATGATGAAGACGGTCACGCCCAGCAGAACCAACAGCACGCTGCATCCGGTGCCGCGCGTCGCGAACAGGAAGAACGCTGCGATGAGCATGAGGAGGATGCCGCCGCTAACCTGTTGGGCTGCGGCCGACCGATCCCACCACATCAGGAACTCGGTCCAGGCGTAGCTTTTCAGCACCCGGTCCATCACCGAACGCGGAAACGAGCATCCGAACATCATCGGCCCCGTGAGGGGATACTTCTTCTGCCACGAGACGAACGGTGCGCCCTCCGGATCGAGGATGCCCTTCCGGAAGAACGGCTTTTCGTCGGAGTGCCAAACCACCTGGTCCGGGTCGACGCCCTCGGGGAACGCCACCACCAGCAGAAGCTGGGTCTCCCCGACCACGTACTCCTCGCCGAACCAGGTCGGTGTGAAGCGGATGGACGCGCGCTCAGGATCGTCGCTGTCCTCATAGACCATGTCCGGCACGCGGGCGCGGCACGTGAACACGCCCTTTCCTCCGGGGGCTATCGTTCCGGCGCCCAGATGCACCTCCGGGCCGACGTCGATGTAGGTGGACGGCTTCCATTGCTTCGCCGGTCTGCCGTCGATCGTCGCCCCCAGCACCTCGTAGCCCTTCTTGGGCATGCCGACGTCGACCACGTCGATCGGGTGCGCGCCGGGCTGGTTCCGGAAGACGATGCGGTAATCGACGATGGCGGAGGCGTCCGGCTGGACCGTGACCACCACCCGCATCTCCGGCACTTCGAAGAGGTACGAGGCGGCCTGCGTCTCGGAGCAGATGAACAGGCAGCAGAACGCGGTCAGTGCAGCGATTGCCGAGATGCTCACGCGTCTCATGCCTCAGCCCTCCGATACGCGGTCGGTGCAGCAGACCAGGTCGTGTTCGCGGCTGAGCGGGCAGCCGCTGCCGCAGACGGCGAAGTCGGGGCAGGATCGGCAGTCGTCCGGCACGGCCAGGCGCTCGCGGATCTCACGGAAGACCTCCCCGTTCCAGATCGCCTCCCACTTGTCCTCCAGAATGTTGCCCGCCGTCTGGAAGCAGCTCTGGCACGGCAGCACGTCGCCGTTGGGCTCGATGCAGATGTTGTATTCGGCGGCCGTGCAGCGCTTGAAGCCCAGGCCCATCTCGGCCGGATTCATCCGGCAGTAGGGGGTGGGCGTGTACCAGATGAAGCGCATTCCCAGCGACACCGCGCGTTCCCGCACCAGCGGCAGGGCAAGGGCAAGCTCCTCGATGGTCAGGCCGACGTCGCTTTCCTTCGCGCCGCCGGAGTATATCAGCGAATTGCACGCGAAGGTGCGCACGCCCATGTCGTGCAGGAACTCGACCGTCGCCTCGATCTCGGGCGCGTTCAGCTTCGTCAGGGTCGTGTTGGTGACGACGTAGACCTCCTCGGACAGCATGTTCTTCAGCCCGGCCAGCGTCTCCGCATGGCCGTCCGCGCCGACCATCTGGTTGTGGATCTCCTCCAGGTGCGACTCGACGGTGATCTGCACGTGATCCAGCCCCGCGCCCAGCAGCAGGCGGGCGTAGTCGCGGTCGGCCAGGCGTCGTCCGTTCGTCAGCAGGCCGGTGATCTGCCCCAGGTCTTCGGCGGCCTCGACCAGTTCGGGTAGGCTGTCGCAGAGCGTCGCCTCGCCACCGGTGAAACACACGTGCGGCACGCCCGCGTCCCAGAGATTCTCGAGCACCGTGCGCCACTGTTGGGCCGAGAGCGACGGCATCTCCTTGTCGCGTTCGACGTAGCAGTGCGGGCAGTCGTTCTGGCAGCGATACGTCAGGGCCAGGTCCGCCCGATACGGCGCAGAGACCTCGAACGAGAACGGCTCGTCCTCCGGCGACATCAGTTCCTGCCACGGGCATTCGCCGCCCGGTTCGGCGACGTGATGGATGATCTGCTCCAGCCGGGCGTAGTCCCGGGCGAGCTGGTTCACGTCGATCCCGCGGAACACCTTGCCCAGCGCCCTGCGCGTCTCGGCGAGGCCCTTGCCCTCCAGGATGCACCTTGCGACCTCCAGCCCGGATTGGTTCAGGCGCACCGCCACGGATGCGTCCACCAGCATCAGGCCGGAGCCGTCCGGTTCGGTGCGGAGGTGTATGCGGGAATGGCGGTCGGGGCGCTCGATGCGGTAGTGGCGGATGCCGGGCTCGGGCGCCGACGGCGTGGCGGGAATGAGGAAGCGTTTCCAACCCATGCTGCGCAGTACCCCGGCGATAGCGGAGCGCGAAATCGGTTCGGACAGAACTTACCCGTCCGCCCGTCGGGTGTCAAGGCTTGGGCGCCCGAGGGAAACTCGTTGCGTAGGGCATCGCGTTCTGCAATAATCGCAGCACGGTTCCATCGGGCGGCGGGAGACGTGGCCTGCTCGGGCAAGGGGGACATCCCGATAGGCCCCATCATCTGCGAAGGGGCTGACCGAGTCCGTTGCGGAACAGCGGGGAGGGTGCCCGGGCGTCGATCATCGAACAGCACCCTCGATTGCGACACTGCCGACAGGGGCGGCCAATGCGCGTGCTGGTGACGGATTGCGACGACCGCAAGGCGCTGGCCGCCGTGCGCGCGCTGGGGCGGCGAGGCGTTCACGTCCTCGCAGGCGGCAGCAGCCATCTGGACCAGGGCCTGCATTCCCGCTTCTGCTCCGAGCGCGTCCTCTACCCGTCACCCAGGATCAACTACGGGCGGTTCGCGAGTCGCTTCCTGGCCTTCCTGCAGGCCGGTCGCGCGGAGGTACTGCTCCCTATGTCGGACTACACCGCGACGTTCGCCGCGCGCCGCCAGAAGGAGCTTCGGCCCTGCGTCGCGCTCGCCGTGCCGGATTTCGACGCTCTCTCCGCCGTCAGCGACAAGGCGCGCCTGCCGACCCTGGCCCGGGAGGCCAAGGTGCTGGTACCGCGCACGCATGCGCCGGCCGACGAAGACGAGGTCCGGGAGCTTGTCCGCCGGATCGAGTACCCCTGCGTGCTGAAGCCGCGACGTAGCGCGGGCGCAGTCGGTGTCTCCTACCCGGAGTGCCCGGAGGAACTGCTGGCGCGCTGGCCCGCGTCCAGCGGACGCTCGGACGAGGTCTACTGCTACGATCGGCCGCTGGTGCAGGAGTTCGTTCCGGGCCCGGTCCACAGCATCGGCGTCCTGTTCGACCGAGGCCGGCCCATCGCCGGCGTGACGCAGCGCCACATCCGCAACGTGCCGCTCACCGGCGGGCGGTGCGTGGAGGTCGTCACCACGGACGTGCCCGAAGTGCGCAGTGCCGCCTACCGGCTGCTGGCCGGCCTGGGCTGGCACGGACCTGCGTTGCTGCAATTCAAGGAAGACGAGCGCGACGGCCGGCTGAAGCTGCTCGACGTGAACGGGCGGTTCTGGGGGACGCTCGGGACGGCGGTCGAGGCCGGCGTGGATTTCCCGTGGCTCGCCTGCCGCATTGCGCTGGGCGAGCGCGTGGAGCCGGTCGGCGGGTACCAGGTGGGGCTGCGGTACCGCTGGTTCGTACCGTATGAGTTCATGCACCTCTGCCAGTCGCCGCGCCCACTGGCCGCCCTCCGGAACCTGTTCGCGCGCGCGCCGGACCGCCGGTCCGACATCCGCGCCGACGACCCGGGCCCGCTGCTCTCCGAAACGCTCCGTTGCGTCGTCGGCCTGCTTGCGAAGACGGCTTCGCGCTTCGGTCGGCAATGATACAAGGCGCAGGCGCCCGCACGCGAAAAGCCCGGCCCGATCGTGTATGATGGTACGCGTTGGCCTTCATGACAATCTCGCCTCCCCGCAATTCGGTGTCCCGATGAGATCACGACATAGCACCCGGTGTTCTTCCGTCAGATGGTTGCTGCCGGCCGTCCTGCTGGCCGCCGCACTCAGCCCCGCCCTCGCCGCCGACAGGCAAAGCGATCTGGCCTTCGGGCCGTATGCCAACAAGGTGACCCAGACAACCGCGAGCGTGCTGTGGGTGTCGCACGGCAGCGTGCCCGTGGCGTGCTCGGTGGAAGCGGCGGAAGGAGGCGCCGGGGACGAGCGAGTCGTCGAGCTGCTGTCCGAGCGGGTCGAGGACCAGAGCGACTTCATCCACACCGCAAAGCTGGCCGGCCTCGAGCCTGGGCGCACGTACCGCTACTCGGTCGAGTGCGGCGCCGACGAAGCCCACGGTTCCTTCCGTACAGCCCCTGTGAAGGGGTCCGATGAGCCCCTCAGATTCGTCGTCTACGGCGACACGCGCAGCTACCCCGAGCGGCACCGCACCGTGATGGAGGCGATGAGCGAGCACCTGCCGTTCGCGTTCCTGGTCAACACCGGCGATCTGGTCAGCAACGGCACCGTCTGGTCGCAGTGGGGCCGTGAGTACTTCGGCCCGGCCGCATCGGTGCTCTCCCACACATCCGTCTGGCCCGTGCGCGGCAACCACGAGCAGGACGCGGTGCTCTATCGCAAGCTGTTCGATTTGCCCCACAACGAGTTCTACTACAGCTTCGACTTCGGGAACGTCCACGTGGTCGGACTGGACCAGTATAGAACCGATTCCAGCGCCTACCTGACCGTCGAGGAGCGCGCCGAGATGGCGGAATGGCTCGACCGCGACCTGGCGCAGTCCGACGCGGAATGGACCGTCGTCGCCTGCCACGCGCCCATTTTCAACGTCGGCGGACACGGCAGCGACTGGGGTCAGGAGGACATCCTCCCGATCCTGGAAGAGCACGGAGTCGACATAGTGGTCAGCGGTCACTCGCACATCTACGAGCGATTCCGGCCCATCGGCCCTCCCGGCGGCAAGCCCATCATCCACGTCGTCACCGGCGGCGGGGGCGCGCCCACCTACGATACGGCCCCCAGCCCGATACTGGCGTCGGCCCACTCCAGGCTCCATTTCTGTGTGTTCGAAGTCGATGGCGACCAACTGAACATGCAGGCAATCGCGCCCGATGGCGAAGTGCTGGACTCGCTGCGGCTCGTCCATACCGGCGGCGCCTATCAGCCGGAGGTCATGGCGGAAGCCGTGCCCACCGAGGCGGCCCGCAGCCTGACCAAGGTGTTCAAGTCGCAGACCATCGACGTCGAGGCCGTGCCGTCGCCGGACGACTTCGGCGAGGTCGTACTCCCGGCCGGCGCCTTCCCGATCGGCGCCCGGGTGGAGATGGACACCGTGCGCAAACCGCTTCTCGGCGGCGGGGACTACATACTGTTCTGGAACGACGAGGGCCATTGGCTGGAGTGGCAGGCGCACGCGCAGGTCGCCGGCAGCTACACGGTCGAGCTTGTCTACGCCACGCAGAGCAACTCCCCCCGCGAGCTGCGCGTCAACGGGCAGGTCGTCCCCGGCCTGGAGTCCTTCGAGTTGCCGATCACCGGCGGCTGGCGGGAATGGCGCGTGGCAAGGCTGCCCGCGACGGTGCAGCTTCGGCGGGGGCGCAACGTGCTTCGATTGACCAGCGTCGGCGGCGAAGGCTTCAACCTGAACGCCGTTAAGCTGACCGGCCCCGGCGGCCGGGAGATCGTCCTGCCCGCGGCGGAGTTCGGCGGGCAGGGGGGAGGGGAAGTGCGCGTGAGCAACGACGCGCCGTGGCGCGTGCGCCCCGTTTCGGTGGTCGCCGGCTCGCAGCCCATCAGCCTGTTCGTCTCGCCGCCCCGGCGGGCCGTCTTGGGCACCGACCTGGGCTTCGTGCCGCAGTTGAGCGTGCGGATGCGGCTGGAATGCATCGGCGAGGAGCATTCGGCGGAGAGCGTGCCCTTCTTCATGCCGGCCGAATGCGTGCGCGAGCTGCGTTCGCCCGGTGAACCGGCCGTCGTCCGCCGGGCGGAGCGGCCGATCACCGTCGACGGGCGGAGCGGGGACTGGTCAAGCGCTGCGCGGCTCGCGTTGCCCTCCACCGGCGAGGCGAGCGACGTGCTGTGGCTCGCGTGGAGCGACGAGGGACTCTACGGGGTCGCGTCCGTTCGCGACGACCGGATCGAAGTGAACGCGGCGGAACCGTGGCGGGCCGACTGCGTCGAGATCAACCTGGAACCCGATTTCGGCCGCGCCAGCCGACGCAACTACAATCGCGACGCCTCGAAGCTGCTGCTCTACCCGCGCGCCCACGGAACCGGGGAGGCCGGCGCGCAGGTGCTCTACGGTCGCTACGATGCCGGCGCGGTCACGGCCGTCGCACGGCGCACTCCGGAGGGCTACACGCTGGAGTTCCTGATCCCGTCATCGGCGCTGGCGCCGTACGCGCCGCAGCCGGGCATGACGATGGGATTCCACTACGCGCTCTGGGACGACGGCGCGGTTCGGGAGCAGTTCGCCGATGCGGAAGGCGTCGAGTCCACGTGGTCGTCGCCCATTTACTGGGGCGCCATCCGGATCGCCCAGTAGCTGCCGCAGGGGCCGTCCGCCGCGCCGAAGTCGAGATAGACGGCCGCCACGGCCGTGTGCTGAGATAATGCCTTCCTTACGAGAGGGTCACAGGCCGCAGCACCCTAGTGGTCACTCGACCCCCGCGGGGTGTGTACGCCTTCCTCTCTCTCTGCCTCACCATCCCTGCCTGGATCGATACCACCGGGGCGCTCTATGGGTGTTGTCCCGGTTCCATAGGTAGAGTACTCGGCCTCATAGAGACGGCGCCTCTCCTCGTCGAAATCCGAACTCGGGTCCAGGAGTCGCTCGGCTAGGGCCAAAGCCAACTCGGGATCGTGCTGGGCCACGTGGCGTAGAGAGCGCGACTCAGTTTGAAGGTAAACCTGCCTGTGCTCGTAGAGGGTGTGGCCATGGGCGCCCCATCTGGGCACGAAGAACAGAAGTGTGAGGACGAAAGGCTCCCCTCGTTCCGAGTACCATTTGTGCGGACACTCTCCGGAGGGCATGAGTGGCTGAAGAACCCGGCTGACGCGAGTGTCCCACGTCCTGCGCGACAGAGTGATTCCTTTGAACGTAGAGAACGGTGCAATGCAAAGGCTCTTGCCTTTGAGTCCACATAGTACACAGTAGTCCCGACGAGAGCCCAAGAGAAGCGCCAGGAGCAAAGCAACCCCCAGTAGGGTCCACACCATCCACTTGCGTGAGATTCTTCTCATAGTTGCGCCAATAAGAGGGGCTGTTCACCACCCCGCCAAACCAGCTTGAGCGCCATCTCGGGCCGCTGCCGTTATCGACCAGGTGCCTCATCATCCTTGTGTGAGAAGTAATCGGCCAGGATCTCATACAGCAGCGCATCGTTTCCCCGAAGTGCCGCTTGCGAGCCGTCTGCCGCCACCGCCGGGACCTGCGCCCTTTTCCACCCTCTGGGAATCTGCACGATGTAGGTCTTGCCTCGGGCGCGCCCGATAGCATACGACTCCTCGAAAGGGTTCCCGCTCTCTTCCACAGTGCCCTGCAGCCGCCACCTCAGGATATCTCGATCTTCGGTCGGCTTGCTTGAAAGGTCCACTTCCCGGACAAGGTTGTGCATGAACACAAAACGCTTCTCCATCTCCTCAAAGTGACGCTTGAAGTCGCGTTGAAGAGAGCGACGCGCACACTGCGGACCCTCGATCACGACAACAACTGCCAGCACCAGCGCGAGGAAGAACGCCAGCTCAGCGCAGCTTCTCCAACCCAACGGAAGCTTCAGATTCATGTCTCGCCTCCCAAGTCTGAACATCTCCCGGGCTGCACAGACGTCACGGCAGCCGGCCCGCCGGGTCGTACTCGTAGGTCGTGGCCAGGCCCGTCTTCCCGTCCAGCACGGACGACATCCTCCCCAGTTCGTCATACTGATAGTATACGGTGCCTTGCCCCTCGACGGTAAGCTCGGTGCGCCGTCCGCCCTGGCCGTAGGCATAGGCCACGACCGTGCCGCGCGGGTCGTGCCGGCGGGTCGGCCTGCCCAGGACGTCGTAGCTCCAGTAGGTGACGCCCCACTCGTCCCGCATCCGCGTGCGGCGGGCGGGACTACAGATCATGGCTATACCCTATGTCGTCGCCCTGGCCGAACTCGTCCACGCCGTTGGGCCCAACGGAGTACATGTAGAAGCGTGCCTGGACCTTGCGGGCGCCCACAGTCACGTAGCCGTCCCCGTCGACGTCGAGATAGAGTTGGTACTGGCCTCTCCAGGGGTCCGTCGGATCGAGACCAAGGCCAAGGTACTTGGGTCGGAACAGCGACTTGACGGTGCGGACTGGCTGCGACTCGGCGTCACTTGCGACGGGCAGTGTGCCGGACTGTCCCACCTGCACCATGACGGCCGCATACCAGCGCCACATCTCGCGGTTCGCGCGCGCTCCGTCGTCGGGTCGGGGATCCGGAGACGCGGCAATGCACGTGAGGAAGGTTATGCCACTCCCGATTCCAGCTGAGACTACTAGCCAGAGGACCAGTTCCCGCGCTTTGGACCGGTTCGCTCTTCCCATCGCCGCCAACGCCTCATCGCAAGAGAACCGCTGCTACCACTGTCGGCTCAAGCACACATCGTCGCCCTGGCCCATGTCATCGATCTGATCGGCGCCACGCGAATACATGAAGAAGTTCGCTTCTATCGTCCTGGTGCCGAGGACTATGAAGCCGTCTCCGTCCGCGTCCAGGTACAGAGCGTACGGCTCGCCCCACGGGTCGACGCCCATGACGCCGGCCTCGGCCAGGCTGAATTCAGGATCCAGAAGTTGCACCATCCTGCCCAAGTCCTGGCGTTCGCCCTCTGAGGCGAAGGGCGGCCTCCGCTGGTCACGCCGATAGAAATCCACGGCGCCGAACCATTGGCGTAGTTCATACCTTGCCAGATTCTCCAGCCAGTGCCTGCTGGGTCCGCGACGGGCCTGCAGGCAGGCGAGGAGCAAGACGCACCAGAGGATGGCAGCCGCTAGCAGAAGGGCAGTAGCTACAGCCGCTTTAGCGCGCCCAAGATGTAACAGCGGCGAGTTCACTATGTCCATTGGTCATTCCCGTCCATGAACTGAGCAAGAGCCGCTTTCCGCTCTGTCGCGGTCGGGCCTGTGCCACCGCAACCCCGGGGGATGCTTCGTTGGGTGCGTCGATGGCACTCCATGCGATGGGTTGTTGGGCCAGTCGGGGGAAGGACAACAGTGCGCGTCTTCCTGACACGTGTGGTTCTTGGCGTCGTCACTGTCCTTTGCCATCCGGAGCAGCGCTCTGCCCAGCCACAGCTGCTTCTTCTTCCAGACTACTTCAACGTGTGGCGCGTGGTCGGCCCAGTCCACAATGTCACTCACAGCCTTTCGCTCTGCAGGGCACCCAGCGACATGATATAGTTCATGGAAGATGTAGAGGGCCCGGTCATCCCTATCTGCTGCGAAGAAGTCGACAGCATCCAAATCGATGTGTTTGAACCTGCCCGTGAAAAAGCCGAAGACAGCCTGGGCATCCCGCTCGTCCAAAAAGGCCAGTTCGAGCTTCATGGACTTGTCCTGGTCAGTAAGATCCGCAAGCATGCGGCCAAGCCTTGACTGCAGGATCCCGAGATTGTGCAGAAGGTAAACCTTGTACGGGCACGCATCCGGTAGGTCGTTGGCCTTGCTGACAAGGTCAACAACCCGCTCGATAACGGGTGGCAAACCAGCCTGGACATCTCCGAACGCCTGGGAAACGGCTGCTTTCTTCTCGTCTGTCCATGTCAGTGCCAGGAGCAGGAGACTTCCCACAGCTGGCGAAGCGGCGCTTATCGCCGCGGCTGCAAGGCCATAGCCAAACGTCTCGCGTGGTGAGAGGCCGCGGAAGACGAGCTTCCACAGGCCGGATGGATCCGCCCAATTTGGGCCGAAGGACACGCTGTAGCGGTTACCAGCGCGTACGATATCTTTGCTTTGGAACCGCCCGACCTGGCCGGCGTAGAGCCGGCTTGGGCTTATGAAGGTCGTAGTCAAGTCAGGCGCCTTCAACCAGGCACATCCCTGGTATTGGATGGGGTTCTCCAGTTCGCCGGTGGCCGAGAGCCGCACGCCCCAGGCGTCGTGCTCGTAGGTCTGGGCGACGTCGCCCGCCCCGTCGGTCAGCGACGTTACCGTGCCGCGGATGTCGTAGTGGAAGTCGTGCGTCTGGCCCCCCTCGGTGTAGTCCACCATGTTGGCGATGCCGGCCAGCGGCGACGGGCCGTGCGT
>CAZZNQ010000106.1:0-13244 GCA_964655775.1 uncultured candidatus Brocadiaceae bacterium
TAGCCCCAAGGGGATTTGAACCCCTGTTACCGGAATGAGAGTCCGGCGTCCTGGACCGGGCTAGACGATGGGGCCATCGTTCGCGAATGTGGCTGAGGTGCCTGGATTCGAACCAGGAACGGCTGATCCAGAGTCAGCTGTGTTACCGTTACACCACACCTCAGCGAAGAAACACAGTATACACTGCTGTTTGGGGCCCTGCAAGCGAACGGACGGCTTCCGGACGACCTCAACGCACCACGCGCGCCTCCGCCCAGTCCGCCAGATTGCCGACGGGATCCGGGCCGCCGGGCTCCACCACCAGGGAGAGCCTTCTGCCGCCCGCGATGTCCACCTCGATGGCCCGAGGGGGATCCGAGCCGACGACCGAACCCGATGCGTAGGCCTCCCGGCCATCGACCATCACGCGGTACACCACGTTCCCGAGGTCGCCTGCCGCGTCGTCGATACCGATCCGAGCGTGGAACCGCGTCCAGGAGCCGTCAAGCAGGAACGTCATCTTCGTCCGTGGGTGCATTCCGATTCCGGTGGTATAGGTGCGCCCCTCGAGGGCGATCGCCGATCCCAGTGCGTTCCTGCCGAAACGGGGGCGCCAGACCACGTCCAGAATCGGGCGTACCTCCACGTCCGTTACGTCCTCGGCGGTGAGGTACCGGTATGCGGCGGACGCAACGCTGATCCGCCTGAAGTGCCACAGTCCCGCCTCGACAGTATAGGCCCCCGCGTCCAGCACCAGGTCGTCGCCTCGGGTGCCGAAGTCGGCGGCGGGGAGCGTTGAGCCGTCGACAAGCGTGACACGGTGCTGCTGTTCCTCGGGCCGGCGGCCGGCACCTATCAGGCCGAGGACAACCCAGTCGGTCTCGTCCCAGCCGAACTCGACGGGCGAGCCCGCAAGCACGACGCTCAGCCCTGCGGCGTCCATGGCGGAGACGGTGCAATTCAGCACCACGTCGCCGTCGTCGCGTCGGAGCCGGAGGCGGTCCGAGCCGACGGGCGGCTCGGCCAGCAGCGAGCGAAGCTCTTCGGATGCTTCTGTGCTCGCGCCCGTCGGCTGGGGTGGGGTGGGCGCAACGGCACGAACGGCCGTCAGCGGTACGCTTAGGGCTTGCCAACCGTGGCCGCGCAGCTCCAGGGAGTCCGCCCGTGGGCCTCGACGGATGCTCTGCACCCGCAGTTCAGTGCGGTCGACGGTCCAGACCGTGAACGCGGGCGCCGGCACCCTCGTCCTTTCTCCGGCGAACGCGATCTCGCGCAACTGCGCGACCGACAGCCGGGTCGTCTCGTCTTCGGCGCGCAGCAGCAGAAGGGAGCCCGCCGACACGGATACCAGTTCCCCGGCGACCTCGCCGCTGCCGGTGCGCAGACAGCGGACGTGGGGGCCGGCGGCGTGGACCGGCATGGCGAACACTAACCCCAGCGCCAGGGCCGCGGCGAAGAGCCGGGTTCGAGTGCATTCCGTTGCCTTCATGACGTTCATTATAGCCTGTCCCCCACGCCAGCCAAACGCCTTGACGGCCCGCGAGCGTCCCCGTACAATCGCCAGAGTGGGGGACTGCAGACAGTCAGCAGCGAAGGAGAGGGCACATGGACGTTTTCGAGGCGATCGAGCAGCGTCGTAGCGTTCGCGCGTATGAGGACCGGCCCGTGGAGGAGGGAAAGCTCCAGAAGGTTCTGGAGGCGGCGCGGCTGGCGCCATCGGCGCGGAACATGCAGGAGTGGAAGTTCGTCGTCGTGCGCGACCAGGCACTGCGGAAGGAGCTGGTCGAGGCCGCCAACGGGCAGGCTATGGTGGGCGAGGCGCCCGTCGTCATCGTCGCGTGCGCGGTGGACCACGAGCACGTCATGTCCTGCGGCCACCCGTGCTTCCTGGTGGACGTGTCCATTGCTCTGGAGCACATAGCTCTGACGGCCCGATCACTCGGGCTGGGCACGTGCTGGATCGGCGCGTTCAACCAGCAGAAGGTGCGCAACGTGCTGGGGATTCCGGAGTCCGTCCAAATTGTGGAACTGATGCCGCTGGGCTATGCGAAGGAATGGCCCGATGCGCGGCCGCGCAAGGTGTTGTCCGAAATCGTCTGCTACGACGGATGGGATCACTGACCGGCGTCAGGGCGGCGGGGAGGTGGCGCGGATGACGAAACGGAGACTCGGCGTCATTGCATGTGCTGTGGGCGCTCTCTTCCTGTGGTCCGTGGCGTTGTCGACCCTGGTGTTGTCGTGCCGGGGGCCGGAGAACGGGCCTTTGCCGGCAGCGGGCCAGGCCGAGCAGCGGGGTGCGCGTTGGGCGCAGCCGGTCGACCTGCCCGGCGTGCCCAACCTATTCCGGGTCTCGGATGGTCTCTATCGCGGCGCGCAGCCCTCCTACGAGGGGTTCCGGAACCTTGAGAGGATCGGCGTCAAGACGATCGTGAATCTGCGCTCGTTCCATTCGGACCGCGACGATCTGGAGGGGACGGATCTGGACTACGAGCACATGACGATGAAATCGTGGCACCCGGAGGACAAAGAGATCGTCGAGTTCCTTCGCATCGCATCCGACCCGGACCGGTTTCCCGTCTTCGTTCACTGTCAGCACGGGGCGGATCGCACCGGCACCGTCTGCGCCGTCTACCGCATCGCCATCGAAGGCTGGAGCCGAGAAGATGCCGTCCGCGAGATGACCGAGGGCGGCTACGGGTTCCATGACATACACTTCAACCTGCCGAAGTACGTCCGAGAACTGGACCTGGACCGCATCAAGCGGGAGGCGGGCATCGAAGTGGAGGGCGGCGATGAGGTTCCATGAACTGCCCCGAGTGGGCGACGTGGTGGTGGACCTGCCCGCTCTGCTGGAACTGGAGCACCGTTGCGACCCGGCGCTTTGCGGGGACAGCCCGTGCTGCGGGGCGGGCTACGAGGTGTGTCTGGGAGAGGACGAACTTCCCGCGGTGGTGGGCGCCATGGCGCTGGCCCGGCGCTACGCACGGCGTCTGCATACTCGGGAAGGGGAGAACCCCTTCGAGGAACTCCTGCCGGGGCTGTACCGGCTCGACGTCGCCGAGGACGGTCGCTGCTTGTTCGCTTACGTGGCAGGTGGGGGAGAGCTGCTGTGCAGCCTGCACACTGCGGCGCTGGCGAACGAGCTGGAGGTGTCAAGCGTTAAGCCGCGCTCGTGCCGGCTGTGGCCTCTGGCGAGTTCCGGGTCGACGCCCGGCTACCTTGGCGTGGACCCCGGCGCGTATCGCTTCCCCTGCAACCGGCGCCGCAAGACCCACCAGAAAACGCTCGACCCCGGAGTCGCCGCCATCATGGGCGACGTCTTCGGGGCCGAGTTCCGGTGTGAAGTGGAGAAGCTTGTTGCCGACCTGGCGACTCAGGCGGCCCTGGACCGGTAGTCCTGGTCCTCGTCGCCTTCCGCCTTGACTTCCTCCTCGGACTCAAGCTCGATGGTGCTCTCCGCTGTCTCTTCGGGCTCTTCCTCCTCGGCGAGCCAGACGTCCAGGTCGTCCTTCTGCTCGGTTTCGAGCAATTCGGCGTCGATGGTTTCCTCGTCGGAGTCCTCGGCTTCCGGCAACTCGCTTGTGGTTTCTTCGCCGCTGAGCAGCGCCTTGCCTGCCTGGTGGCGGGCGTTAACCATCTCCTCGATGGTCTCAATGCGCGTTATGCCCATGTGCAGGTCGGATTTCATGTGTTCCAGCACGGCGCCGACGGAGCTGTCGAACGAGCCCAGCACCGCCCCCAGCTCGTTCTGGAAGATGCGTGCCAGTGTGTTGCGGAACTCCTCCATGCGATCGTATAGATTGGGGATGCGGCTCTCCACCTGATCGACGCGGCGGCGGAAGGCTTCGGCATCGCGATGGGTCTCACGCACGTCGTCCTCGACGGCGGACAGCCTGGTGAGAGCCGGAGCGGTCTTCTCGTCGAAGCGCGTGTTCAGCTCCGCTTCCATCTGCCGCAGTCTCTTGCTCAGGCGCCGGTTGCGCACGATCTGAAGCGCGACGAAGCACAGTGCCGAGCCGACGACGCCGTAGAACAGTGTGAGAGCCTGCACGTCCACCGCCCGGTGAATCTGAACGACATATTCCCATAACGCCATGATTCCCTGCCCCTTTCCACAGATAAGTTCATGATGCCCGAGAACCGCCCGGCCGGGTTCGCTCGGAATCTTGCCCACCCAAGGGGACCCGACGCTGATTCTGTTCTCAGTGCGGATTCCGGGCCGACGACGAGTCGTCGACGTTCGCTCGTACCCTGAGCGGAACATCAACAATACTGGTATGGGAAAGGGGAAAGCAAAACGGCACAAAGTACGGCAAATGGGATGCGATTCTGGGGTGTCTCAGGCGCTCTGCCGGGGGGCCGCCGAAGCGAAAAAACTCCGATCCCTTGGGCGCGTTTTCGGCGACGATGCTTCGGCGTCGCTGGATGTGTACGTTCCCCGTGCGGACCGCCCGGTCGGACTCGGTGCGCGGGCGTTCAGGAACTCAGGCGCGACTTGATCATTTTGATCTGCTTCATGGCACGGGCCCTGTCGGCGGCCAGTATGTCCACTACCTTGCGGGTCAGGCGCGAGTTGGCCGTGGCCAGGGAGTAGAAGGCATAGGCAGCGGCCGTCAACGACCACAGCAGCAGCGGGCCGAATGCGGCCCTTATTGGCTCCATGTGCCCTTGGGCCCAGTCATTCAGGAAGGTTACGTTGCAGGCCAGCAATGTACACAGCGCCACGGCTGCCAGGAAGACGTTCCGCGTGCGCCGCGACAGCATACGCATGCGCCTTATGTACCGGGTCACTTCCGCGTCCATTCTCCGCTCTCCTCCGCGCGCTCCTGTCCGGCTGTCTCTGATGACCGGACACTGTTACACCTTGAGACTCAGTAACTCATGCAGATAGCGTGCCCAAAAACGGAGTCTTGCGGGGAAAAACAGGGGAGGGGATTCCGCCGGCCGGGTGGAGGAGGACAATACCGAAAGGCGGGCGCAATTGCGCCCGCCTTTGTGGGAAACACCTTGCGCACCTGCTCCGGAGGCAGAGCGCCGTGTGCAGAACATAGCTCCTCGCGGCGGTTACTCGACGCGGATGCTGATCTGCTTCTTCTCTTCCGTGATGCTGATGAGTTCGCCGGAGGCGCCTTCCTCGATCATCTCCACCAGCAGTTCGGGATCCAGCTTGCCGAGTTTGCCTTCCGGTATCATGCTCAGGCCGGCTTCGGCGAGGCTCACCGGGATCCGCATGTGCACGTAGGACTCCTCGCCGGTGTTATCAATGATCGCGTTGTGGTCGACTATCGTGATGCACAGATACCTCTTCTCAGCCACGGATCCACCTCTCTTCTTCGGTTTCGCCTGTGCCGTCGGTTCGCCTTCCGGTCCTTCGGAGACTTCGAAAGTTTCCAATCCCTCGTCGCTCACGATTCCTCTCCCTGCAACTGGGGTCGAAAGCGTTCCCAATCCACGCTCGCCTTTATATCGGAAAACAGACCGATGTCAACCGAAACGATTCGCCGAAGGGTGCCGCCTTTGCGCCGCGGTCGTCTCGCCCGTAGAATCTGGGCGGAGTATCGACCTCAGCGGAGCGAGAGACACTATGATGGATGACGGGCGGAAAGAGCCAAGTGAAGGTCGCCAGGGCCTCCGGCGCAGGCTGGCCGAAGGCGCAAGCACCGACTTTGAGCTGCTGGATGCCTCGCGGCAGGCGAGTGAGTTCACCCAGACGGACACATGGCGCGTGTTCCGCATCATGAGCGAGTTCGTGTCCGGGTTCGAGCAACTGGCACAGATCGGGCCGGCCGTCTCGATATTCGGCAGTGCCCGTGCGGCGGAGTCCGATCCCTACTACGATTTGGCTCGACAGATGGGCCGCAGGCTGGCCGAGAGCGACATAGCCGTCATCACGGGCGGCGGGCCCGGGATCATGGAAGCCGCTAACCGCGGCGCCCAGGAGGCGGGCGGGTTGTCCCTGGGCTTCAACATCGAACTCCCCCACGAGCAGAAGCCCAACGCCTGCCTGGACCAGATGCTGGAGTTCCACTACTTCTTCGTGCGCAAAGTCATGTTCCTGAAGTACTCGGTGGGTTTCATCCTCTTCCCGGGCGGCTACGGCACCATGGACGAGCTGTTCGAGGCACTAACGCTTCTGCAGACGCACCGCACGGAGAACTTCGGGCTGGTCCTGTTCGGGAAGGCATACTGGGAGGACATGATGGGCTGGCTGGAGCAGTGCATGCGGCCCCGTGGCTATATTTCGCCCGAAGACCTGGACATATTCGAAGTAACGGACGACCCCGACAAGGCGGTCGTGCACATACTTGAGCAGCTCCACACCGTGGCGCGGCTGCGGTCACGGGCGGCGGCTAGAGCGAACGAAAGCACCGAGGACGCGTGAGGCGGCCGGCAGACGGAGCCGCCTCGCCACACCGATGATATGACGGCCCATGGTGTATAGAGTTGTGTGTAAACGCTCTGGTGGGGAAAGCGAACGCCGCCGCGCGGCGCCTGCCCGGCCCGGAGACGACCGGCGGCCGTCTGTTGATGGAGGTCCCTGTTCCGTGGTTTGTTGCCGGAGGTTTCAACAGACAGACTGTGGGGAATGGAGATGGAATCGCTGGAGATCAGTCCGAACGGTCGCTACTTCGTGGATGGGCAGAACAGGCCCGCGTTCTGGCTTGGCGACACCCAGTGGCAGCTCTTCCGCGACTTTACGGTCGACGACGCCGTCTCCCTGCTGGAGCAGCGTAAGGCACAGGCGTTTACCGTCGTCCAGGTGATGATCACTGGTGTGGGCGACGGCACCATTCCCGACCTCGAGGGCGAGCCGCCCTGGCTTGAAGCCGACCCGTCAAGGCCCAATGAGGCGTACTTCGCCAGGGCCGATGCCGTTGTGGAAGCGGCCGGCCGACTCGGCATGGTGCTCGTCCTGGGCGTGTATCACAAGACCCAGCGGCTGCAGCTTCCCACCGGCAAGGCGCGCGCTTACGCCCGATGGCTGGGCGAACGTTGGCGAGGGCAGCCGCATGTTGTCTGGACGGCCTACCCGGAGGCCCGTCACGATTACGTGCCTATCCTGCGCGAGATCGTAGCGGGGCTGAAGGAATCGACTGGCGGGTCTCAGCTCATCACAATCCACCCGGATCCCTCGCCCGCCTCCTCCAGCTTCCTGCACCGCGAGGACTGGCTCGACTTCAACACGATCCAGACGTGGCACAGTTTGGACATGAACGTTCCGATGGTGCGCGCCGACTACGATCGCGTGCCGCCCAAGCCGGTGGTGATGGGGGAGGGCGGCTACGAGGGTGCGGCGCACACGGGCCGGCCCTGGACGCCGCTGGACTGCCGGAAGCAGGCGTGGTGGTCTTGCCTTAGCGGCGGGTACCACAGCTATGGGCACCACGGCAACTGGACGTCGCCGGCGGAATGGCGCGAGTGGATCGACGCCCCGGGCGCCGCGCAGATGGGCGTCTGCCGGCGCTTCCTCGAGTCGCTCTCCGACTGGTGGGGCCTCGTTCCCGACTCCGGAATCATCCTCAGCGACGGAGACGGATGCCTCAAAGACGCCGTGTCGGCCCGCGCCGAATCGAGGGAATGGGCTGTCGTGTACCTTCCCGAGCCGGGCAGCGTCATCGTCGACGCGGAGTTCTCGGCACTGCCGGCGGAATGGCTGGACCCGCGCACCGGCGAGCGTCTGCCCGCGCGCCTGCAGGGGCAGTCGGCCGAGACGCCCGACGGCTGGGAGGACGCCGTGCTCCTGCTGAGTCGATGACGTCGCTCCGCGCTACTTCGCCCGGCGGCGGCGTCGGGCGAGGATCTGCCTCCCGCCGTGCGTCCTCTGGCGGGCCAGGAAACCACAGCAACGCCTTCCCTTCAGCCTGCTCCGCCTGACTGTGACCTTCATATCCTGATTCCTTTTGTGTGCGAGATCGTGTCGACTGGCCTCACACGAACCGGCCGGCTCAGATCATTATTGCCACAGGAGCCGATGGTTGTCCAGATGTGCTCCGGACGGCGAGGGGGGTACCATGGCCGCGGCGCGCTACTGCAACCCCTGGCTCACCCGCGTTTGAAGCGTACGCGGCACTCGGAACACCAGGCGTTCTTGTTCAGGATGAACAGGATCAGTCCGAGGGGGAAGAGCAAAGCCGCGAAGACGAATACCCAGGGGCTGGCGCTGTCGCGCTGAACCTGCCTCGCACCGCAGTGCGGACATGTCTCCCCGGGTATCCCAATATCACGCCCCCGCCCCACGAACGCACTGATAACTCCGATTAGCAGGACAAGCACGGCTACGAGCGGGACGATGGCTATCTCCATAGATATCCTCCATTCATTGTTTGCTGCCGCAACACCGGGACTCTCGCCGGGCCGCCGCTGCCTCCCGTACCATCAGTACTTGCCGTAGGACTTTACGACGATGGAGACGAAGATCGCCAGCGTGGCCAGGAGGATGGGAACGGACAGGGCGGCCGGTGGCATCTCGCCCGTGGCAACCCCAACGCCGATGACGACAGCATAGACTGCCAGCACCACTCCGCACAGAATCCGCACCCAGAGCCGCTCCGCCAGGAACAAACCGAGCACGGCCGCCAGCAGCAGTCCCGGACCGCCAAGGCTTATCATGGTGCTTGCCCCTCGCCGCTATCGTCCAGTCACACCTCCACCGGCAGCACCTGTCGCACCAGGGCGCCGATGCCGAACGTGAGAGTCGCCACACCCAGGCTGATGCCCGCCATCTCCAGGAACCGCTTCCCGAACTGCAGGTCCTTGGCGACCGCCACGTAGAAGTTGAAGAGCGCAATGATCAGCAGCGCCGACCCGATCATCACGCCCAGGCAGGCGTAGATGTTCCCCAGAAGCAGGTAGGGGGCGATCAACACGCCGACCGTCAGCACGTAGGCCAGGCCCGTGTAGAACGCCGCCTTGCCGGGCTGCAAATCCCCCTCTTCCGACTTGACGGCCAGGTATTCCGACCCCGCCATCGAGAGCGAGGCGCTGATGCCCGTGATGAGGCCGGCGACGGCCACGAGGCGCGGCTCGCGGAACGCCAGCGTGAAACCCGCCAGCGCACCGGTCAGCTCCACCAGGGCGTCGTTCAGTCCGAGCACCATCGCGCCGGTGTACTTCAGCCGCTCCTCGTCCAGCATCTCGATCAGCCGTTCTTCGTGCTCGTCCTCCGAGGCGGCGATCTCGCCCGCACGCGGGACATCCTTCAGCACGGAGTAGTTCTCGTGCGCCTGGCCTTCGCCGGCTTCCATGAGCTTGACGGTGAACGTGATGCCCAGCAGCCAGGCGACGAGGCCGTAACACCATACCTTGAGGTGCGCGGGGCCGACGTCGCTGCCGGTCAGCGACCGCCAGTGGTGATAGTGGTCCAGCTCCTCGCCCGCGATGCGTTCCAGCACCTTTCGGTTGTCCGCATCCTTCTCGCGGGCGGCCAGGCGACTGTAGATGTGGTGCTCGGTGATCTCGTTCCGCTGGGCCTGCAGCAGGATGCGCCTTGTGGACTCCTCCACGGCGTCGGCCTCCATACAAGTGCAAAGGGCGGGTCCCAGCGGACCCGCCCGTTGACACACGTCTTGCGGCGATGCTCCGCCGCGCTACTCGATGGTGGACATCGGATTCTGCCGGTGCGCCTCTTCGATGACGGCTATCTGCTGGCGTACCTGCTCGGGCGTGATCACCAGGGCGGCGCCTTCGGTGAGGGTCGCGTGCAGGTGCCGGTAGAAGGTGCGGACCATGTATGCGAACTGGTTCGACTTGCTCTTGGGGACCGTCCACGAGCGCTCGACCCAGTTCAGCTTCTCGCGACAGTATGTGCGTCCGGTCAGCGGCTCCGTGACCAGTTCCTGGTTCGGCGACTTCTCCGGCTTGAAGTACTTCCACTGCATCTCGGCGGTGCCGCCCATCAGCCCGCCCAGCGTGCCGTAGACCATGTAAGTGTACGGCGAGTAGGCGGCGCAGGAGGATAACTCCAGGTCGACGGTCGGGCGGTCCTTGCCGGTGAGGATGAGCTTGACGTGGTCCTCGGCGTCGCCGAAGGTGTTGGCGCGGTCCATGATGCAAAGGACGTCCGGCTTGCCGGGCCCGTAAAGCTGGAGCACCTGGTCCAGTGGATGTGGCCCCGTATTCAGCAAGTTGCCGCCGCCGAACTTCTGAAGCGTCTGCCAGTCCCAGCGCCGCGAGAACCCGTTCATCGCGCACTTTATCATCACGATGCGGCCCAGCACGCCGGAGTCGATGACCTTGCGAACTTGCTCGAAGTAGGGCGCGAACCGCGACTGCTGGAAGATGGCCAGCATCTTGTCCGCCTTCTTGGCCGCGCGCATCATCTTGTCCACGTCAGCAACGTTGGTCGCCAGGGGCTTCTCGCACAGCACGTTGTGGCCGGCCTTGAACGCCTCCACGGTCACCGGCGCGTGGAGATGCGACGGCGTGGTGTTCACGACCAGGTCCAGGTCGTCGCGCGCGAGCAGGTCCGAATGGTCCTCGTAGGCGTCGGCCCCGAACTCTTTCTCGGCCTGAGCCCGCCGGTCCTCGATGGGATCCGAGACGGCGACGATCTTGTACTTGCGGTCTTTCTTGAGGTGATTGGCGTGGATGCCGTATCCGCTGCGTCCCTGCCCGATAATGCCCACGCGCACCTGCTTCTTCTTCGACTTGGCCATAGTGCGGTCTCCGTGCTGCTGATTGCCCGCGGCGCTCGGGGCTCCCGGGTCGCCGCGCGGGGGAATTCACTCACGCGCCGGAGTATTGCACATCCCGCCGGGGAATTCAAAGGCTCGGGCCGGCACGATTTGACCGCGCTCGGACGCGCTCGTATATTCACGTGTGGAACGCATTCTCTTTCGAGGAGAAACCATGGAGTGCAAGAGGGAACGTAATCTGAGCATCTGCAACTGCAGCTATCCGGGATGCTCGAACAAGGGCGTCTGTTGCGACTGCCTGCGCTCGCACCTGGCTGCCAGGCAGCTTCCGGCGTGTTGCTTCCCGGACGACGTGGAAGCCACCTATGACCGCAGCTTCGAGAAGTTTGCCGAGCTCGTTCAGGCGGGCACTGTCTGAATAGCTCTGTCCTACGGAGGACGCCGGAAATGAACAGGTTCGCGATCGACGTGGACGCCTGCCCCGAGGAACTCCGGGCCGGGCTGCAGGAGATAGCGCAGGACAGTCCGGACCGGCTCGTCGAGGGCGAGGGCGGAGTGCGCCTTCGCTTTGAGAAGCGCGGGCCGTCCGGGCAGCGCGGGTGTTCCGCCGAGTACGACGACGGCACGGTGACCGTGCGCTACGGCACCAGGACCGACGCGTTCCGCGCCCTGGGCCGGCTGATGGGGCAGCAGGAGCCGGAGGACTTCGCCGAGGCGCCCAAGCTGGATACGCTGGGCGCGATGATCGACGTCTCGCGCAACGGCGTGATCCGTCCCGACGCGGCGAAGGCATTCATGCGTCGGTGCGCACTGATGGGGCTTAACATGGTGATCCTCTACTCCGAGGACACCTACGAGGTCCCCGGCGAGCCGTTTTTCGGCTATCTGCGTGGCCGCTATACCCAGCAGGAGATGGCCGACCTGGACGCCTACGCGGATGCGCTGGGCATCGAGATGTTCCCCTGCATCCAGGCGCTCGCGCACCTCCAGCAGATACTCCAGTGGCCGGCTTATTCGCACCTGCGGGACGTGGGCGGCGTGCTCCTGGCCGAGGAAGAGGAGACCTACCAGCTTCTGGAGAAGATGATCGTCGCCGCGTCCGAACCGTTCCGCTCGCGCCGCATCCATCTCGGGATGGACGAAGCGTGGGGCATAGGCAGCGGCCGTTACCGCGAGAAGCACGGCGAGAAGAGCGGGTTCGAGATCCTGAATGACCATCTCGCGCGTGTTCGGCAGATCTGCCAGGAACACGGCTTGCAGCCGATGATCTGGAGCGACATGTACTTCCGGATCGGTTCGGAGTCCGGCGGCTACTACGACCGCGACTGCGTTATCCCGCCGGAAGTCGTCGACCGTATACCCAAGGACGTCCAGCTCGTGTATTGGGACTACTACCACACCGACAGCGGGTTCTACGGGGAGTGGATCGACCGGCACCGCGCCCTCGGCTCCGAGCCGATCATGGCCGGCGGCGTCTGGACCTGGAACCATCTGTGGGCGGGGCTGCCGTACTCGTTCACGACGACCGAAGCCTGCATGGCGGCCTGCAAGGAGAAGGGTTTGCGCGAGGCGTTCGTGACGCTCTGGGGCGACGACGGCATGGAGTGCGACGTCTTCTCCTCGCTGCCGGGCATCCAGTACTTCGCCGAACACGCTTACGCCGACCGCGTGGATGGCGATCTGCTCCGCGCCAACTTCCGGGGATCGTGCAACGCCGACTTCGACGACTGGGTTCGCGCGTCCGATCTGGACTCGGTGCCGTGCGTGCCGGATCCGGGCGAGTCGCGCGCAAACGTCAGCAAGTGGCTGCTCTGGCAGGACCCCTTCCTGCCGCTGATGGACCCGCAGGTGGAGGGGTGCTCGCTTCGTGAGCATTACGCCGAGCTGGCGGCCGACCTGTCCGCTGCGTCGGGGAAAAACGAGCAGGCGGCACGGCTCGAGTTCCCGGCGCGCGTGGCGGCCGTGCTCGCGCTGAAATGCGATCTGACGGCCGAACTGCGGGCTGCCTACGCGACGGGCGACCGGGACGAACTTCGGCGCCTGATGGAGGAGGACCTGGCAGAACTGCGGCGCGAGTTGGACGCGCTGTGGAAATGCCACCGCGAGATGTGGCTGGCGACCTACAAGCCGTTCGGGCTGGAGGTAGTCGAGGGCCGCTACGGTGGCGTTCGCACCCGGTTGGAAAGCCTGAGCGACCGCCTGGCCGGCTACCTGGACGGCTCGTCCGAGTCGATTCCGGAGTTCGAAGCCGAACTGCACAAGGTGATGCAGCGCGAACCCGGCGACCTGCCCACGCTCAACTACTCGCGCGTCGCCACGCCCAGTTGCATCAAGTGAGCGGGGCGGCGATCAGGCCGCGACGTAACGGCGCCCTTCATCGACCATCGCCAGATAGTTGTCCACCGGGATGTAGTTGGCGACGCTGTTGCCCGAGCCCAGGCAGTAGCCGCCGCCCGGCATGCATGCATCCAGCGTTTCCCGAACGCGGCGGCGCACCTGGGCCTCGTCTGCGCGGCACAGGAAATCCACGTCAATGCCGCCGAGGATCGCGATCCGGTCGCCGTATCTCTCGCACGCTTCGGTCACGGGTTCGATCGTATCCTCAAAGGAATGTCGCGCGTCGATGCCCAC
>CAZZNQ010000107.1:0-13197 GCA_964655775.1 uncultured candidatus Brocadiaceae bacterium
CGCGCTCGACCAGAAGCCGCGGCACGCGCAGCATCTGGTCCGGCTCCAATGCCTCCTCCACCAGCGCCTCCACCCAGACCGTCTCGAGCTCGCCGAACTTGTCTTTCCGCGCTAACTTCAGCAGATCCTCAACTTCCATGGTGCACCTGCAAGGAATGGTCGGGAAGGAACTCGCAAGCCGCGTTGCCGCCGCAGACGTTCAATATACAGTCGAAGCGTCCGCGCGGCAACATGCGCAGGCGTTCCGGCCGACTGCGCCCTTGATTTTCCAGGCAGGCTTGCTGCACAATCACGCCCGACCATGAGCACGAAACTGCAGCGGAACATCATGCAGCGATGGGACGGGAACCCGGTTCTCACGCCGGAGGACCTGCCCTTCCAGGCAAGCGACATCCACAACGCCGGGGCCGTCCGTTTCGACGGCGAGTGCTTGCTGCTGTTGACCGTTGAGAGCCTGCAGGGCGACTGCGCCATCTATAAGGCCACCAGCCGGGACGGGCGCAGCTTCACCGTGGATCCGGAGCCGTTCATCGCGGCTCCCCTGCATCACGGGAATGACATCTACGCGACGGAAGGTGTGCGTGACCCACGGATCACGCCGTTCGACGGCACGTACTACGTAACCTACCTCTCCGAATCCGAATACGGAACGCGCCTGAGCCTGGTTCAGACGGACGACTTCGAGAAGATGGAGCTCCTGGGCCACATATCCGAGCCGGACACGAAGAACGGCATGCTGTTCCCCGCCAGGTTCGGGGGTCGATACGCGCGGCTGGAACGGCCGCGCGAGGGCGGCAACATCTGGATAAGCTACTCCACCGATCTGAAGTACTGGGGCGATTGGGACTGCGTGATGACGCCGCGGCACGGCTACTGGGACTACAACCGCGTCGGCGCCAGTGCGCCGCCGATCAGAACCGACTGCGGATGGCTGCTGGTCTACTACGGCGTACGAAACACGCCGTCCGGCCCGCTCTTCCGGCTCGGCGTTGCGTTCCTGGACCTGGAAGACCCCTCCAAGGTCATCGGCCGCTCGAACATACCGGTTTTGGCCCCCTACGAGCGTTACGAACGCATCGGCGACGTGAACAACCTGGTCTTCTCGTGCGGCGCCGTCATCTCCCATTCCGCCGCCGAACTGGAGATTTACTACGGCGCGGCCCAGAGCTGCGTCTGCGTGGGCACGGTGCCGTTCGAGTCGCTGCAGGGGATCTGCATGGGCGGACAGAAGCAGGAGGACTGAGCATGCAACATGCGGAACAAGACCTGCTCCGCCGCTACTCCGGCAACCCGATCATCGCTGCGGCCGACATCCCGTTCACCTGCAACACCGTGTTCAACGGATCGCCGGTGAAGGACGGCGATCGCTACTACCTTCTGCTGCGCGTAGAGGGGCAGCACGGCTATTCGCTCTTCGCCCTGGCCACCAGTTCCGACGGCCTGCGCTTCAAGGTGGAGGACCTGCCCGTGCTGGTTCCCGCCAACGAAGAGCCGATGAACCAGTACGAGGTGGCCGGGATCGAAGACCCCCGCGTGACCAAGCTGGACGGTGCTTTCTTCGTGGTTTACACGGCATTCAGCGGCTACGGACCGGTCATGGCACTGGCCAGGACACAAGACTTCCACGACTTCGAGCGGCTGGGCATCATCTCCGAGCCCGGCAACAAGGACGGAATGCTTTTCCCCCGCCAGATCGGCGGACGTTACGCGCGACTCGACCGGCCCATCGGACACGGCGTGGGCAGCATCTGGGTATCTTTCTCCGAGGACATGCTGCACTGGGGCGACTCGCACGTGGTCATCACGCCCCGCCGCGGCTTCTGGGATTCGTATCGCGTCGGCGGCTCGGCGGTGCCGATAGAGACCGAGCACGGATGGCTCGAGATCTACCACGGCGTCAAGATGACGTCGGGCGGCCCGATTTACCGGGCCGGCGTGGCGCTGCTGGATCTGGACCAGCCCTGGCGCGTGATCGGCCGCAGTCATGTGCCGGTGCTCGCCCCGAGGGCGGAGTACGAGAGGATCGGCGACATCAACAACGTGGTCTTCCCGTCGGGCGCCATCGTCGAGGACGACGGCCTGGTGAAGGTCTACTACGGCGCCGCGGACACCGCGATCTGCGTGGCCAGCGCGTACATCGACGAACTCGTGCACGTGGCCCTGGCCGACCCGAGCCTCTACTGACGGCGCCGTCCTACCGCTCGCCGTTCAGAAGCCGTTCGGCATTTCGGTGCAGCACCTTCTCGAGCGCTTCTCCGTCGCCGATCATGCGGCGGACCGTGCCGAGTTCCTCGTCCTGCGGACGCCAGGGGCTGTCGGTTCCGAAGAGGATCCTCTCGGTCGGATGCGCACTCAGTATCCGCCGCACGTGCTCGCCGTCGCCCATGCAGTGGAACGTATACGAGGTCTCCAGATAGACATCGGTGCCGGCGAGGGTCTCGCTGACCTCTTCCCAGTTCATCCAGCCGCCGAGGTGGGCGGCGACGATGCGCATCTCGGGGAAGCTGCTGTGCACGGCCAGTATCCGTCGCGGCGCGGCCCGGTCGTCTTCGGGCGGGAAGGCGATGTCGCGGCCGGCATGGAACCCCAGTATCAGGCCGCAGTCCTGCACCGCCTCATAGAACGGCCACATCAGGCGGTCATCGACGGCGAACCCCTGGTACTGCGGATGCATCTTGATTCCCTTCAGTCCGCTCTCGGCCACGAGCCGCACGGCGGCCGCGAGGTCGTCGCAGTCGGGGTGAACCGAGCCAAAGGGCTCGATGCGATCGCTGCGGATCTGCAGCGACCATTTGACGATGGCGGAGACCTGTTTGGGCGCGGTGGCTATGGACCAGATGACGCTGCGGTCGATGCCGGCCGAATCCATGGACCGGAGCAGATCGGACACGGTGCCGTCCAGCACGGCCCGGGCCTCGGGGGGGACTTCCGCGTTGAGCGCCTCGATGGCACGGGGGGCCAACCCGTCCGGGAATGCGTGCGTGTGGAAGTCGATGACCACTGTGGGACATCTCCGCTCAATCGGGGATACGGTTCGGGATCCTCGTTATTCGGGCCCGACGTCGGTGCGTTTCAGCAGACTTGCGTTGCCCACAACGCTCACCGAACTGAGCGCCATTGCCACCTCGGCGATGAGCGGGTGCAGCAGGCCCAGCATGGCGACCGGCAGTGCGACGAGATTGTAGCCGAAGGCCCAGACCAGATTCTGGCGAATCTTGCGGAACGTCGCACGGCTCAGCTTCACGGCGCTGACGACCGCCCCGATGTCGCCGCGCACCAGCGTGATGTCGGCGCTCTCGATGGCGATGTCGGTGCCGGTTCCCAGCGCGATGCCCACGTCCGCCTGGGCCAGGGCCGGGGCGTCGTTGATGCCGTCGCCCACCATGGCCACGCGGCCGTACTCCTTCTGCAGTTTCTCGACCTCCTCGGCCTTGCGTTTGGGCAGCACGCCCGCCAGCACGCGGTCGATGCCGGCCTGCTCGCCGATGGCCTGGGCCGTGCGCTCGTTGTCGCCGGTCACCATCGCCACCTCGAAGCCCATCCCTTTCAGCGTCTCCACGGAGGTGCGGCACTCGTCCTTGAGCGTATCCGCGACGCCGAAGACGGCGACTGCGCGGCCGTCGACGCGCAGGACCAGGGCCGTCTTGGCCTCCTCCTCGAGGGCCTCGGCGACGTCTTCCGCTTCTCGGAACGAGTCGTCCTCCTCGCGCACGAACGCAAGGGAGCCGATGGCCATCTCCTTGCCGTCCACGCGTGCCCGCACGCCCTTGCCGATTTCCGCCTGGAAGTCCTCGGCGTCCAGAAGGTCCAGCTCGCGCTCCTCGGCGTGGTCGACGACGGCGCGGCCAAGAGGGTGCTCGCTGCCGGATTCCAGCGAAGCCGCCCATCGAACGACTTCCTCCTCGGTGTGGTCGCCGAGGGGCTTCACGTCCGTCACGGCCGGCTCGCCCTTGGTCAGGGTTCCGGTCTTGTCGAACACGATGATGCGGACGTCCTTCATGGTCTGGATGGCCTCGCCGGTGCGGATGAGAATCCCCCGGCCAGCGCCCATGCCGGAACCGACCATCAGCGCGGTAGGCGTCGCCAGGCCGAGCGCGCAGGGACAGGCGATCACCAGCACGGCGACCGCCGCGAACACAGCCAGGGATACGGCGGCCAGCTCGGGACTGACCCACGGCAGGTACTGCTGCACGGCCTCCAGCATCGGACGCAGTGAATCCGCCAGCACGAGCCAAGCCACGAACGTGAGCGCAGCCAGCCCGACGACGATCGGCACGAAGACGCTGGTCACCTTGTCCGCGAAAGCCTGGATCGGCACGCTGGAGCCCTGCACCTCCTGGACGGTCTTGATGACCTGGGAGAGAAACGTCTCCCCGCCCACCTTGGTCGCCTCGACGCGCAGGTGGCCGTCGCGGTTGATGGTGGCGCCGATCACTTCGTCGCCCTCGGTGCGAACAACCGGCACCGACTCGCCGGTCGCCATCGACTCGTCCACGCTGGCCTTGCCGTCGACCACTACTCCGTCCGTGGGAATCTTCTCTCCGGGGCGCACCACCATCACGTCGCCGACTTCCAGGTCCTCCACGGGCACTTCTTCCTCTTCGCCGTCCCGGAGCACGCGGGCGCTCTTGGCCCCGAGCTCCAGCAGGCTGCGGATGGCGCGCCCGGCGCGACCGCGCGCCTTGGCCTCGACGTAGCGACCGGTAAGATGGAACGCCATGATCATGGCGCCGATGCCGGCGTAGTTGTGGATGGGCATCCCGAACAGGTGCAAAATGCCGGTGAGGAACGCCGCGCCGCTGCCGAGCATGATGAGAACGTCCATGTTGGCGGCGCCGTTCAGCACGCTCTTGACGGCGCCCGCGTAAGTGCGCGCACCGGCGATGGCCAGAACGGGCAGTGCCAGAATGACCATCGCCCACTCGTAGAGATCCTTGTATGGCTCCAGAAAATCGAGGCCGAGCATGAAGGGGATCATGACGATCAGCAGCGGCCCCGAGATGCCCCAGGCCAGCGCCACACGCCGGCGGGCGGCCTTCACCTCCCGCTCCTCCGCTTCGGCGCCTTCGCCGCCTTCCCCCTCCTCGGCCACGTCGTAACCGGCGCTGCGAACCGCATCCACCAGGTCGTCGCGACCGACGCGATCTGCGTCGTAGGTGATATGCGCGCTCTCCGAGGCAAAGTTCACCTTCGCGTTCGCGACACCGTCCACGGCTCGAAGGGACTTCTCGATGCTCCTCGCGCAACTGGCGCAGTGCATGCCGCGGATGTTGAGCATCTGGGACCCAGCCCCGTCGGTGTCGCCCGCGGTCTCGGGTTCCTCTCCGGATTCGGCCTCGGGTTCAGCATCTTCCTGCTGTGCGTCCGCACCGACGTACGACTCCGGATTCTCGTCGAACTTCTTCTTGCAGCCCTGCGCGCAGAAGTAATAGGTCTGCCCGTTGTATTCGCTGGTGGCCGCGGCCTGCGCCGGGTCCACGTCCATACCGCAGATAGGATCCTTGGCCATGGTCTACGTTCGCCCCCTTGATCTTTGCGACGGAACTGCTACTGCCCGCCGCGATCCTCGTCAAACCCCTTCACCTTGTTGAGTCGCCGCACGTGCCGCTCGGTGTAGCTAAACTTGGCGTCGATGAACAGTTGCACGATGTCCAGCGCCAGCCACGTGCCGATGACCTGCGCGCCCAGGCAGGCGACGTTCACGTCGTCGTGCTCGACGCACTGGTGCGCGGTGAAGCAATCGTGAATGGTCGCCGCACGGACGCCCTTGAACTTGTTGGCTGCCACCGAGACCCCCGCCCCGCTGCCGCAGATGAGCACCCCGCGGTCCGCATCACCGGACGCGACCTCCACGGCGACGGCGCGGGCGTAGTCCGGGTAGTCGACGCTCTCGGCGCTGTCAGTCCCGACGTCGATGACCTCGTGTCCCTCGTCCTTCAGAAGCTCGATTACGGCACGCCGGAGAAGGTGGCCGGCGTGATCCGCTCCAACCGCTACGCGCATTTTCTTTGCTCCTCTCGTCGGCGATGTCAACGGTCTCAGCGACCGGGCCGGGCCATGAACTGGAACGCCGCCCGTCCATCCTTTAGTATATGGCACTCGGGCTTCCCCCACACGGGAAAGGTGCGGGTAGCGCCGTGCCCTCCGACCGGACACCGACCATTCAACACCCTCACTGCGCAGAGGAAAAGCAATGTCACTGGACGACATGACCGTGGACGAGTTGTGCATAAACACCATCCGCAACCTTTCCATCGACATGGTGCACAAGGCCAACTCCGGCCACCCCGGCGCGCCGCTCGGCTGCTCGGCCATCATGTACGGTCTGATGAGCCGGTGCATGAGGTTCGATCCGTCCGCCCCGGAATGGCCCGACCGCGATCGGTTCCTGCTCTCGGCGGGGCACGCCAGCGCGATGCTCTATAGTGCGCTGCACGTCTTCGGCTACGACCTGCCCATGGAAGAGCTGAAGGACTTCCGCCAGTTCGGCAGCCGCACGCCCGGCCACCCGGAGGCATGGTGCGCGCCGGGTGTGGAGGTCACCACGGGACCGCTCGGCCAGGGGTTGGGCAACTCGATCGGGATGGCGATCGCCGAACGCTACCTCGCCGCGCGCTTCAACCGGCCCGGCCACGAGATCGTCGACCATTACACCTACGTGCTGGCCAGCGACGGCGACATGATGGAGGGCATCAGCCACGAGGCGGCGTCCCTCGCCGGCCACCTGCGCCTGGGTAAGCTGATCGTGCTCTACGACTCGAACGACATCTCGCTCGAAGGCCCGACATCCGAATGGTTCACCGACGACACCGCCAAGCGGTTCGAGGCCTGCGGATGGCACACCAGCCTTGTCGAGGACGCCAGCACGGACTTCGAGGCCGTCGCCGCCGCCGTCGAGGAGGCGAAGAATGTGACTGACCGGCCGTCCCTTATCGTCTGCAGGACGCACATCGGCTACGCGAGCCCGGTTCAGGACTCGTCCAAGGCGCACGGGGCGCCGCTGGACGAGGAACAGATGAAGGCCACAAAGAAGGCGCTGGGCTGGCCCGAGGACGCGTCATTCCTGGTACCGGACAGGGCGCGGGAACACTTCGAGGAAGCCGCTGCGAAGGGTTATCAGGCCCACCGCGATTGGGAAGAGGCGTTCGAGCGCTACGCCGAAGAGTATCCCGACCTGGCCGCGGAATGGCGCCGTGCATGGAACGGCGAGCTGCCCGACGGCTGGGACAGCGCCCTGCCGGAATGGACGCCCGAGGACGGATCCGTCGCAACCCGAAGCGCCGCCGGAGCGGCCCTGGAAGCCATACGCTCGAACTGCTGGCCGCTGATAGGCGGCTGCGCGGACCTGGGCTCCTCCACCAAGACGCTGCCCGAGGACGGCCGCAGCATGGAAGCCGAAAAGTTCGACTGCCAGAACATCCGTTTCGGCGTCCGCGAACACGTAATGGGCGCCGCCTGCGTCGGCATCGGCGGTCACGGAGGGCTGCGGGCCTACGGCTCAACGTTTCTGGTGTTCAGCGACTACGTGCGCCCGGCCCTGCGGCTCGCCACTCTCAGCGAAGTGTGCACGATTTACCAGTTCACCCACGACAGCATAGGCGTCGGCGAGGACGGGCCCACGCACGAGCCCATCGAGCACGCCCTGGCGCTGAGGGCGATTCCGCACTGGACCGTCATCCGGCCGGCGGACGCCAACGAGGCCCGCGAGGCGTGGCGGGCGGCCATGCTCAACCACAACGGCCCCACGGCCATTCTCTGCAGCCGCCAGAACCTGCCCGTGCTGGACCGCGCGAAGTATGCGCCCGCTGAGAACCTGGCGAAGGGCGCGTACGTACTCTGCGATCCCGACGAAGGGCAGGCCGACATCATCCTGATGGCCACCGGCTCCGAGGTCTACAAGGTAGTCGAAGCCGCCGAGAAGCTCACCGAGAAGAAGGTGAGGGCACGCGTGGTCAGCTTCCCGTCCTGGGAACTCTTCGAGAGACAGTCCGAGCAATACCAGGAATCCGTGCTGCCGTCGTCCGTTCCCTGCCGGCTGGCCGTCGAGGCGGGTTCGCCCCTGGGCTGGGACCGGTACGTCGGGGACAAGGGGGACGTTCTGGGCCTGACGCGGTTCGGCGCGAGCGGCAAGGGCTCGCAGGTGATGGAAGAACTGGGCTTCAGCGTGCAGCACATCGTCGAGCGCGCGCTGGCCGTGGTTCAGCGCTGAGAGATATCCCCACACGCCACAATCGGAGGCCACCGACCATGCAGGTATGCGTCTTCAGCAAGCACTTCCAGACGATGGACGCCCACGCCCTGGGCCGCACGATGAAGGACCTGGGCGTGCCGGGCGTGGACCTCACCGTCCGCCCGCGCGGCCACGTCGAGCCCGACCAGGTCAGCACCGCGCTGCCGGAGTTCCAGGCGGCGCTGGCCGAAAGCGGCGTGGAGGTGACCATGCTGACCACCTCCATCCTCAGTCCCGAAGAGGGCAACGCTCGTGAGATCATCGAGGCCGCCGGTCGATGCGGCGTCGGCTATGTCAAGCTCGGATACTGGCGCTACCAGGGGTTCGGCAACTACCGCCGTCAGGCGGCTGAGGTGAAGGCCGCCCTGCGCGAACTGGAACCGGTGCTCCGCCACAACGGTGTGAAGGCCGGCTTCCACACGCACTCCGGCCCCTACATGGGCCTGAACGCGGAGTTCGCGCTACGCCTGGTTGAGGACGCCGACCCGGACGTGATCGGCATTTTCTACGACACCGGCCACAATGTCGCCGAGGGCGCAGTGTCCGGCTGGGAGATGGCGCTGGACCTGTGCGCCGACAGGATCATCATGTGCGCCCTGAAGGACTACGGCTTCTTCCGCATGGGCAGCCACAACGAACCGCACAAGGGCTGGCGCGAGCTTGTGGTTCCCTTCGACGCCGGCCTGGTCGACTGGGCGGCGTTCTTCGGCCACCTGCGCACAATCGGCTTCGACGGCGTCCTATCGTTCCATTCCGAGTACCAGGGTCCGTACAGTTGGCGGGACCTGACGGCCGAACAGGTCGTGGAACAGACGCGCAAGGACCTGGCCTACGCCCGCCCGCTGATGGGCCAGTGACTGCCCGCAGTCGCTACTCCCCCTCCGGCGCCGCCTCGAAACGGATGTCGTCGTAGTCGGCCACAGCCGTCCCCTCGGTGTTGTCCGTATCGGTCATCACGGCTATGTGCGTGACTGGCGGCGGCTCCCCCTCGAATGCCTTCTTGTAGTCTTCATACACGTTGCGCGACTCGGCCTGCCACTCCCCCGCTCCGTCGTCGCCGCTGCGCACGGCCACCATCATCGCGCGGCCCACAAAAGCGTTCTCCAGGAACGTCCCCCTCTTCAGCCTGTTCGCCCATATGTAGTTCAGTGCGTGCAGCGGCGGATACTCGCCGCGCTTCTTCTTGGCGAGGGAATACTTGAGCCTGGTGAACACGCCGACCTGGGAGGGATCGTACTTGAAGTTCACGTAGATGCGCGCCGCATAGTCGTCGCCCGACTTCTTGCGGGCGTTGCCTTTCGGCAGCGTACGCCTGATCCGCCAGCGCCACGTGAGAATCGGGTGTTCCTTGATGTCGACGGACACCTCCCGGGCCAGCCCCGACGCGGCACTCACGGACGCGGCGTGCAGAAAACGGTTGCCGTCATCGGAGCGGACGCTGTAGCGTGTGTGACGTTCGATGCCGTCAAAGGTCACGGGCTCCCAGCCCTGCGGCAGGCCGTCGGCGTCGACCTCGCCCTCGAAATCGTCCACCGGCACCGACTTGTCGCCCGGCTGCCGGCCGGCGGTCTCCCCCGCCGCGATCAGCAAGGCGGCACTCAACATCAGCGCACAGAACATCAAGGTCTTCATTGCCCCCTCCTCCTTTCCCTCATTGTAGCGGACGCGGGCTGTGAACCATACGGTGCGGCAGCAGCCTGCTTTGAAAGTGCGCAGGAGCGTCCCTACAATAACTGTTGGGCACCAACCACACCCTCTTTAGACCGGACGAGACATCATGGCTACGCCCAAAGAGCAGTTCGTGAGGCACGACGGGAACCCGATTCTGACCGCGGAAATGTGGCCGTATGCCGTCCACAGCGTGTTCAATGCAGGCGCCATCCGCCTGCACGACGGCGAGACTCTTCTGTTGGCCCGCGTGGAGGACCGACGCGGCATATCGCACCTGTGCGCGGCGCGGTCCGAGAACGGTTTGGACAACTGGAGGATCGACCCTGAGCCGACGCTGATGCCCGACCCCATCAACCACCCCGAGGAGGTCTGGGGTGTTGAGGACCCACGCATTACGTGGCTTCCGGAGAAGGAGCGCTACGCTGTGGCCTATACCTGCTACTCCCGCGGCGGGCCGGGCGTCGCCATCGCACTCACCGAGGACTTCCGCACCTTCGATCGCCTGGGCATGATAATCACCCCGGACGACAAGGACGCCGCCGTCCTCCCCTATCGCATCGACGGCCGCTGGGCGCTGATCCACCGGCCCAGTTCGCCCGAACGTCTCGCTCACATGTGGCTCTCCTTCTCCCCGGACTTGAAACACTGGGGGAGTTCCATGGTGCTGATGGAGGCCAGAAGGGGCGCCTGGTGGGACGCCCGTAAGATCGGGCTCTCCACCGCTCCCCTCCAAACGGACCGCGGCTGGTTCTTCCTGTATCACGGCGTCCGAGAAACCGCCGCGGGCTCGCTCTATCGGCTCGGCGCCGGGCTGCTGGACCTGGACGACCCTCGTCATGTCCTCCTGCGGAGCGACGAGTGGTTCTTCGGTCCGGACGCCCCCTACGAGCGCATGGGCGACGTGCCGGACGTGGTCTTCCCTTGCGGTTGCACTCTGGCCGACGACGGCGATACCCTACGCCTGTACTACGGAGCCGCCGATACGTCGCTCTGTCTCGCCACGGCCAGTCTGAGCCGGCTGCTGGAGTGGCTGGAAGAGCACGGGCGGCCCGGCGACGCGGCGGACGAAGTCTGACCCGATACCCATGACGGAGGGCATCGCGTGCTCACCAGCGGCAGCGAGACGAAGCGCAGACGGAAGCCCGAGGTCCATGTGGCGCCCGACGCCATCTCCCTGCCCTGGCACCGGAAGAAAGCCGGCTCGCCGCGTCTCGGCAAGGTACTGCTGGCGGCCGCCACGGCGGACGGCGCGGCCGCTTTGATCCTGCTCGTCCTCTCCTTCGGCGGCGTCACGCCTGGCCTGCACGTCGTCGGCATCATCCTGGGCGTCAGCGCCGTTCTGATGGCCCTGTTCGCCGTGAACCAGATCCGCTCCCTCGACGAGTGGGAATTCACCCCGACCGAGGTGCGGCGGCACCGGCAGATGCTGCTCGGCTCTCAGAACTGGACGGAGCCGCTCTCCGACTACCAGGGAGTGCTGGCCCGGGAGGAGTACCACAGCGGCGGCAAGAACCAGGCGAGCTACACGCTCTACATCTGCGAGTTGAAGCACGAATCGAACAAGAAACGCAACGTGCGCCTCTACAGCTCCCGCTCGCAGGAAGGATTTCGCTCTCGCCAGGAACACTACGGCCGCCTGTTCGACATGCCCATCCTGATACAAACCGCAACCGGCATCGAAGAACGCCGGGCCGAGGACCTGGGCAAATCCGTGCGCGAACGCGTGGCCGAGGGCAGCCTGAAGGCCGAGTTCGACCCCGGCCAGATGCCGGAGAACTCGCGCCTGATGGTCAAGGTGGAAGGCGATCACATGCTGGTGACTACCCGCGGCGGCATCCCCGGCGCGAAGGTGGTGACCTTCCTGTTCCTGTTGGTCGGCGCCGGCCTTGCCGCCTGGGGCGTTTTCTTCAGGACCGGCCTGGGCCGCATCCCGCTGGTCCTCTTCGGTGTGCTTTTCGTCCTCCTTGGAGTTGCCGGGGCGTTCGTGATGCGCACGCTTCGGCAGGAGCTGGAACTGTCGCCGGAGGGGGTGACGGTGCGCTGGCGTCTGCCGTGGGGCGTCCACGCGCAGGAGACGTTGCCGGCGGACGAGATCCGGGACGTTGTCGTGCAGAAGACCAGCGGCGGCCAGGGCACACCGATGGTGCAGTTGGTGGGCGACGACAAGGCGGCGTCGTTCGGGCTGGGGCTCCGCATGGAAGACAAGATCTGGGTGCGCGACTGCGTCATCGCCGTAATCAGCCGGTAGACGCGCCCCGGCAACGGCTTGCCTCACTCGATGCCCAGCTCGCGGAATGCCTTCGTCTGGCGGCTCTGGTCGGTGAACTGGTGAAGCTCGAACCGGTTGCCGTCCGGATCGTTCAGCCAGGCCTGGTAGCTGCCGTCCGTGCCGGTCTTGATCTCTGTAACGTCCACGCCGTGCTGTTTCAGCGAGGTGACCGTCCCCTCGATGTCGTCCACCTCCAGGCAGCAGTGCCGGTAGCTGACGCCCTGCGGCATCTCTTCCGGATCGCCCTGGAACAGCTCGATGAAAGTCCGCTCCCCCACGTGCAGGTACGCCCCCTTCACCTTGCCGTCCAGTATGTTCAGGTCAAACGCCTTGGTCAGGCCCAGTTTCCCGCAGTAGAAATCGAGGGCCTCGTCCAGGTCCGACACGAAAAAGCAGACGTGCGACAATCCGCGTATCATGGCAATCCTCCATTCGGGTTCGCTGCGACGTCTCAGCCGGGATCGACCTCGGCGTGCCGGAACCGGGCGGCGTAGTCCCTGTCCCGGTATGCGTTCACCATCTCCGGATCCAGCGGGTAGCGGCCGAACTCGCGCGCGGCCTCGACCATGGCCCGGTAGTTCTCCGGCTTCACGGCCGGATGGATGCTGTTCGACGACGCCAGGATCAGGCCGCCGCCCACGCCGCCTTTCGCCAGCGTCTCCTTGACCGCCTCCCCGACCTCCTGGACGGTGCCGCGCGGCAGCAGGTGGCTGCAGTCGACGTTGCCGGCGAGGGCCAGTCGGTCGCCGTAGCGCTCCTTCACCACGCCGATGTCCATGCCCGCCACCGGCTCGATCGGGTCCAGCACGTCTACGCCCGCCTCCACCAGCATGTCCATGATCGGCCAGAGGCGGCCGTCGGTGTGCTTGAGAAACGGCAGACCGTGCCCGTGGGCGATCTCGACCGCTTCGCGCAGGTAAGGCAGGACGAATCGCTCGAAGTGGGCGGGCGACATCAACGGCGCCTGGTTGTGGGCGTAGTCGTCGCCCGTACTCAGGATGTCGGCGCCCATCTCGGCGGCGCGTTC
>CAZZNQ010000108.1:0-13058 GCA_964655775.1 uncultured candidatus Brocadiaceae bacterium
CGTCCGCCGGTTTCTGACTGTTCTGCCGGGGCTCGGGCGGCGCTGCCGTTGCGCCCGGCTTCCGCGCCGACTGCGCGCCGGCCGCGCGGCCGTTCTTCCGCAGCTTCTCCTTCATGCTGCTCAGGGCCCGTCTGCCCGTCTCCGCGCCGCCCGGATTCCCGCCTTTGGATTGCTTTTTCGCCCGCGCGGGAGCGCCCTTGGGAGGGCTTGCGGCCGATCCGGACCCGGACGTATCCAGCGCTTCGAGCACCTCCTCCACGTCCACCAACTGCGAGATGCGGCTCAGCTTCACGGCGGCCAGTTCGAGCGCGATGCGGCCGGCGGTGTCGCGTCGGGCGCGCAGCTTGGCTTCGCGCACCACCTGAATCATGTACGTGAACTGCTCCGGCGTGAACAGCGACGCCTGGCGCTTCAGTGTATCATTGTCCACCCCCACGCCGGCCAGAAGCGGGTCGTCCACGCCGCAGAACGACGCCACCAGCAGGTCGCGCAGGTACTGGCCTATCTGGTCGGCCAGGTCTTCCACGTCCACGCCGGCGAACAGCATGCCGTGCAGGGCACGCAGCGCCTCGGCGGCGTCTTCCTGCGCGAAGGCGTCCACCAGCTCCACCAGGGCGGTCTGCTCCACCGCGCCCAGCACGCTCAACACGTCCTGGACGGCGATGTTGGATCCGCCGGCCGCAAGCTGGTCCAGTGTGCCCAGTGCATCGCGCATGCCGCCGCGCGCGGCGCGGGCCACCACCGCCAGTGCGCCGGGCTCGGGCTCCAGCCCTTCCTTCTCGCACACGCGCTGCAGGGCGTTGACCAGGTCTTCGTCCGAGATCCGCCGGAAGTCGAACCTCTGGCATCGGCTCTTGATGGTCTCGGGCAGCTTCTGCGGGTCGGTGGTGGAGAAAATGAACTTGACGTGCGGTGGTGGCTCTTCGAGCGTCTTCAGCAGCGCGTTGAAGGCCGGTTCGGAGAGCATGTGGACTTCATCGATGTAGTAAACCTTGAACCGGCTTCGCGACGGCACGAGCCGTGCGTTCTGGCGCAGCTCGCGCACGTGGTCGATGCCGCGATTCGAGGCGCCGTCTATCTCGAGCACGTCCAGATCGTCGCCGGCCGCGATCCTGCGGCATGAATCGCAGTTGCAGCACGGTTCGGGGGTGGGGCCTTCGGCGCAGTTGAGGGCCTTGGCCAGGATGCGGGCGACCGTGGTTTTGCCGACGCCGCGCGAGCCGCAGAACAGATAGGCGTGGGCGACGCGGTCCGTGCGGACGGCGTTCTGCAGCGTCCGGGCGACATGCTCCTGCCCGACCACGTCCTCGAACCGAAGCGGTCGGTACTTGCGGGCGAAGACGACGTACATGGTCCGCTCCAGACTCGCGGCAGAAGAGACGGGCCGTGCGCTGCGATCGTCGGTGTCTCCGCGGACATCAACCGAGGCGCGACTCGAAACCGGCGACCCTACGGCAGGCCGGGGTACTGCTTATGGCTGCTGGCTTCCGCCCCTGACCAGGTTCGCAGCCGCCCGACTCCATAGGACCAGCTTGTCAACGTCGCCACCGCGATTGTGTTAACCGCAGGGACTGTCGCCTCACGCAGTGGTCAGCCCCGCTAAGCGGTTTGCGGGTTACAGGGCACCGCTGGCGCCCCACTTAGCACGGCCCGAATATCTCGTTCAAACCAAACGGTGGGTTTCGTACGGGATGACCGAACCCGACAAGGTAGAGTAGCACATACCGGGCCGAACCCGCAACCAAACACTCGCCGGAAGGAACTCGGCGGCGTGAGCTATCGACGGACTGTCAGTCTGTCATGGATTGATGTTTCGCGCTGATAGTTGCAGCGGGACACCGTGCTAACGGCGCGTCCGGAAGTGCCACGCCGTCTACTCAGCGTTCGGGGACGGAGCGGGCTCGCCGGCATCGGAGAGGTACTCGTGGATGGCGGCGGCGGCACGCTTGCCGGCGCCCATCGCCTGGATGACGGTGGCCGCGCCGGTCACGATGTCGCCCCCGGCGTAGACGCCTTCCAGGCTGGTGCGGCCGGTGACCTCGTCGGCGACGATGGTGCCCCAGGAGGAGACTTCCAGCCCGGGCGTCGTCATCGGCACCAGCGGGTGCGGGCGGTTTCCGAACGCCACGATTACCATATCCGTGGCAACGTCGAACTCGGATCCCTCGATTGGCTCGGGCCGGCGACGTCCGTCCGAGCCGGGCTCGCCCAGTTGCATCCGGATGCAGCGGAGTCCGCGCACCCAGCCGTCCTCGGTGCCCAGCACCTCGACGGCGTTTGTCAGCCAGGAGAACTCGACGCCCTCTTGCTGGGCGTGTTTGAGTTCCTCGACCCGGGCCGGCGACTCCTCGACGCTGCGGCGGTAGACGATGCGCACTTCCTTCGCTCCGAGCCGCAGGGCCGTGCGCGCGCTGTCCATGGCCACGTTGCCGCCCCCTAGCACGGCCACCCGCTCCTTGATCATGATCGGCGTGGAGTGGTCCGCATCGTAGGCCCGCATCAGGTTCGCGCGGGTGAGGTATTCGTTCGCGCTGAGCACACCGTTCAGGTTCTCGCCGGGTATGCCGGCCATGATCGGCGTGCCGGCCCCCGAACCGATGAAGAAGGCCCGGTAGCCCTCTTCACGGAGTTCGTCGAGCGTCGCCGTCTTGCCCACCACGAAGTCCGGCTGGATGTCCACGCCCATCTCCCGCAGCAGCTCTATCTCGCGTTGCACGATCTCCTTGGGCAGGCGGAACGAGGGGATGCCGTACATCAGCACCCCGCCCGGCACGTGCAGCGCTTCGAAGACGGTGGGCCGGTAGCCCATGCGGGCCAGCTCGCCGGCGGCGGTCAGGCCCGCCGGTCCGGCCCCCACCACGGCCACCTTGATGTCGCGTGGTTCTGCCATCTCGGGTGTCTCGACGCTGCCGGATTCGCGCTCGTAGTCGGCGGCGAACCGCTCCAGGTTGCCGATGGCCACGGGGTCGCCGCGCCGGGCGAGGACGCAGTTGGCCTCGCACTGGTCCTCCTGCGGGCAGACGCGGCCGCAGACGGCCGGCAGTGTGTTGTCCAGCTTCAGCTTGCGGGCGGCGCCGAGGAAGTCCTCCTCAGCGATCAGGCGGATGAAGCCCGGGATGTCGATGCCGACCGGGCAGCCTTCGACGCATTGCGGGTTGCGGCACTGCAGGCAGCGGTTGGCCTCCATCATCGCCTGCTCGGGCCGGAGGCCGAACGGCACCTCCTCGAAGTTGCTGGTGCGCTTGTCGGCGGGCTGCTCCGGCATCGGCTGGCGCGGGATGTCCACCGCGCGTTCCGCTTCGCGTCCGGCGTCCAGCATGGCCTGCTGCAGGCGCGTGTGCGCCGCGTCGCAGCGGTGCGCGGATTCGTACCTGGGCAGGAGGCGCGCCTTCGGGGTGCGGTCGTACTGCCGCAGGCGGCGCATCAGCTCCTGGAAGTCCACGTCGTGCCCGTCGAACTCCGGCCCGTCCACGCATGCGAACTTCGTCTCGCCGGCAACCGTCACCCGGCACCCGCCGCACATGCCCGTGCCGTCCACCATGATCGGATTGAGGCTGACGACGGTCTTGACGCCGAACGGCCGCGTGACGTCGCTGACGGCCTTCATCATCGGCACCGGGCCGACGGCGTAGACGGCGTCCACGGGCTCCTCGCCCTCCAGCATCTCCTGGAGGATCTCGGTGGGGAAGCCGCGTCGGCCGCAGGAGCCGTCGTCGGTGGCCAGGTGCAGATCGTCGCATATCTCGCCGAGCTCGTCGCGCAGGATCAGGAGGTCGGCGGTCCGCGCGCTGAGGATGCCGGTAAGAGTGCTGCAGTGCCGCCGAAGGGCGTCGGCTATGGGCCAGATCAGCGCGATGCCCACGCCGCCGCCGACGGCCACGGCGTGCCCGAACTCCTCGAACTGGGTCGGCGTGCCCAGCGGGCCGACGACGTCCAGCACGTGGTCGCCGGATTCGAGCTCCGCCAGCTTGCGGGTGCTGTCGCCCACGGCCTGAAAGACGATGGTGATGCTGAGGGCCTGGGGATTCGCCTGGGCGATGGTCAGCGGCACGCGTTCGCCCCGCTCATCCGGCCGCACGATGACGAACTGCCCCGCCTTGCGCCGGACCGATATGCGCGGCGCGCGGATCGTCATCCGGTAGATGTCCGGCGCAAGCGTCTCCTTATTCAGTACCTCGAACATCGTTCCCCTTTGCGTGACTGCTGTGTCGGCGAGACGAACACGGCCGGCGTAGGAGCGTGCCGGAGTGCCCAGGCTCTGCCTGAATGCGGAGGTCGGTTCTTCCCACGGGTGGTTCCCGCAGCACGCCGATTGTAACTCCCGGACGGCTCCGAGACAAGTCGCACGGGCAGCCCGGAAGGGCCTCCGTGGGCGCTCTACCCCGGCTTGCAAAAACGGTTTGGAAAGACTATAGTGCGGAAGTCGGCAAATCATGGCGAAAAGAGGGGCACTATGAAGAAGCTCGCGGGCGGCTGCATCGGCATTCTGGGGTGCCTCGCCGTGTTCACACAGGTCGCCCTCGGCGAGACCGTGCATCTGAAGGGCGGCGAGACGGTCACGGGCCGGGTCATTGCGGACAAGGCGGAGTTCCTTGCCGTGGACCTGGGCTACACCATCCTGCAGATCCCGCACAGCCAGATCGAGACGGTCGCGGAAGAGACCACTGCGCCCGGGGATGGCGCTGCACAGGGCGAGGAGGCGAAACAGTCTGCGGACGCCCTCTACTCCACGGCTCGGCTGCCCCAGGGAACGGTGCGGGAACTCGTCGCGGGCTTCGGCCAGGCCGTCGTCAAGGTGCAGACGCCGCAGGGACTGGGCAGCGGACTGATCATCAACCCCGACGGCTACATCATCACCAACGCCCACGTGATCCAGGGCGAGACCCGTATCAGCATTATCCTTTTCGTGAAGAGGCAGGGCGGACTGGCGCGTCACAAGGTGGACGAGGCCCAGATCGTGGCTGTGAACCCCACGGTGGACCTGGCGTTGCTGAAGATCGACCCGCCGGAAGGCATCGAGCTGCCCATCCTCTACTTCGGTGAGATGGAGCGCGTCAGGACAGGCGAGCCCGTCTTCGCGATAGGCAATCCGCTGGGTTTGGAGCGGAGCGTTTCCGAGGGCATCGTCAGCCAGAAGAGCCGACAGGTGGAGAATATGCTGCTGCTACAGACCACGGCGCCGATCAACCCCGGCAACAGCGGCGGGCCGCTGCTGAACATGCGCGGCGAAGTGATCGGCATCACCAACCTGAAGATCGGCGCTTTCGCCGAGGGACTTGGGTTCGCCATCCCGGTCAACTACGTGAAGGACTTCCTAAGGTATCGTGAAGCTTACGCTTACGACAAAGATAACCCGAACAGCGGCTACCACTACCTGGAGCCGCCCCATAGGCCCGAGAAGGGAGCGGACGACAGTGAAGACACGCAATAGAGGCGGATTGTGCAGGTTCGGCTTTGCTTTGCTGGTGCTGCTGTTTGCCGCGGCTGCCGTCGCTCCGGCGATGGTCGTTGCGGCTCCGGCCGATTTCAAGGAGGCCCTGCCGGCGAACACTCTGCTGTATGCGGGCATGGCCGACTATCCCGGCTTCGTTGAGAAGTTTAAGGCCACGCCCTACCACGACCTGTTCTCCGAGCCGGAGATCCTGAGCTTCATCGACCATATTGTGGCACGGGCCGGCCAGGGCATGGCCGAGCTCCAGGAAGCATACGACCGCATCGGCGTGACGCCGGCCGACCTGGACCAGATGCTGGCCGGCCAGGTAGGGCTGGCGCTGGGCGAGTTGAGCGTGGCCGATAAGAAGGTGGATCTGCTGGCCTTCGCCGACGTGACCGGCCGCCGGGAGAACGCGCAGATGGTGGTGGACAAGCTGCTGGCGGCGCTGCAGGAGCAGTTCGACAACGAGACCATCGTCCAGACCGAAGATACGTTCCGTGGACATACCATCCATCGTATCGCCCCGCCGGACCAGGAAGGCGACGCGGCCCTGCACTACATGCTGAGCGACGAGCTTCTTCTGGTCGCCATCGGTGGGCGGACCATGATGGAGAAGATGCTGGTTATGCAGGGCGACAGCAGCCTGCCCTCGCTCGCCGCCTCGGAGACCTTCCGCCGCGTCATGGGCCCGTTGGGCGTCCAGGCGGACACGCTCTTTTACGCGAACCTGGCAGAGCTGATGGAGCAGATACCCGCCTCCGCGCCGTCCGCCCCGGGCCCGATGGGCATGCCCCAGCCGGACGCGCGGCAGATACTGGATGTTGTGGGTCTGCTGGACGTACAGGCGGCGGCGGTCACGTCCGCCATGCTGGACGACGGAGTGCAGAGCAGGGGGATGGTGCTTCTGCCCGCGCCCCGGCGCGGTCTGTTGAAAGCGTTTGTGCCGGACGCCGTGGACCTGACACCTCCGCCCTACGTGACCAAGGATGCCAGCACCTTCGCCGTCGGCTACTGCAACGTGCAGGTGCTGTTCCAGGAGATACTCAACGCTTTCCAGACGCTGGCGCCGCAGATGCACCAGATGCTGCAGATGCAACTCAACAACCCCCAGATGCCCGTGAACATCCAGCAGGATATCATCGGCACGCTCGGCAGCCGATGGATCGTCTATCAGCCAGCCGAAGCCATCACGGCCAATCCGCCGCGGATGAACAATCGGGCCACCATCGTCGAGTTGAAGAACCCGGACGCGCTCAAGCGGGCAGTTCAGACGCTTATGGCAATGGCCGGGCCCAACATCACCACGGCCCAGCACGAGGGCCAGACGATTTACCAAGCCCCTGCTCAGCCCGCGATGTCGCCCGACATGCCCGGCACGAGGCAGACTTTCACCTTCGCGGACAACTCGCTGGTGATCGCCACCAACCTGGCACTTGCCAAGAAGATCATCTCCGATTCGCGCAGCGGCAACAGCGGATTCCTGAACAACCCGGACTACCGCCGCATCTCAGATCACGCGCTGGACGGCGCGCAGATGCTCGCTTACCGCGATACCCGACGCTCCGCAAAGGGGCAGTGGGAGATGGCCGCGAACATGCTGGCCATGACCTCCGGCCTGACGCTGCCGTCCTGGGAGACGATCCAGAAGTACCAGAGCGTTTCGCTCACCACCGGCAAGTGGAACTCGGAAGGCTTCCTTTTCCAGGGGTGGCAGACGTACCCCGACATTGCCAACTGAGCGAGTACGCGCCGGCAGCCGATGGTGGACGTGTTGACGTTCTGCCCTCCCGGGAGGGAACGCCCGGCGTTCTTGCATCGGTTGTCGTCTCCGACTACAATCCCGACTCGCCGTGCCTGCGGCACGGTTCACAGCCCGCAGACAGGAGCCGTCAATGCCTCCGAAGCCGCTCATCGACCTGAGCAAGATCGACCTGACGCACGTTGAAGCGGGGATCGAGAAGATACGCGAGCTCAATCCCCAGCGCTACGAGATGGAACAGCTTCACGGCATCATCATGATGGACACCGATGAGGGAGTGATCGTCGGGTACAAGGATGTGCGTGAGGACGAGTTCTGGGTCCGCGGCCACATTCCCGGGCGGCCCCTGATGCCGGGGGTGCTGATGTGCGAAGCCGCCGCTCAGCTTTCGGGCTACTACTTCTACTCGGTGCTGGGCAAGGACAGATTCCTTGGCTTCGGCGGCCTGGAAGACGTGAAGTTCCGAGGCGAGGTGGTGCCCGGCGACCGCCTGATACTCGCCGGACGCAAGCTGGATCTGCGCACGCGCCGGGCCACGTTCGCCTGCCAGGGGTTCGTTGAAGATAAGCTTGTCTACGAGGGCACCATCATCGGCATCGCCATGTGATACCGTCTTCTCTTCTCGGAACGGGCCCCCTGCCCCATTGCTGGTGACGACATGCCGGACCTGCTATACGAGATAGGAACCGAGGAACTGCCGGCCGGCTACCTGCAGCCCGCGCTGGAGCAACTGTCCGCCGAGATCGGGCGCCGACTGGAAGAGGCCCGAATCCCGGCTGCGGAGTCGGTCACGGCCGGGACGCCGCGTCGGATGACCGTCGCGGTGCGAGGCATACCGGAGCTCCAGCCGGCCCAGGTGACGAAGGAGACCGGGCCGCCGGCACGCGTGGCCTACGACGAAGACGGCAATCCCACAAGGGCGGCCGCGGGATTCGCGCGCAAGTATGGAGTGACGGTTGAGTCGTTGGAGGTCGAGGAGACCGATCGCGGGCCGTACGTGGTCGCCACGCTGGAAGAGGCAGGCCGACCGGCCGGCGAGTTGCTGCCCGACATTCTCGCCTCGGCGACGCTCGCCGTTTCCTTCCCGAAGTCCATGCACTGGGAACCGAACGGCGTGCTCTTCGCTCGACCGATCAGGTGGCTGGTGGCGATGCTGGACGGCGATGTGCTGGAGATGGAGATCGCGGGGGTGAAGGCGGGCCGGGAGACATGGGGCCACCCGTTCCTCTCCGACGGGCCGGTGCGCCTGGACTCGGCCGACTTCGATACCTATCTCACGAAGCTCCGCGAGAGCTACGTCATTGCCGATCCAGTCGAGCGCCGTGAGAAGGTGCAAGATCAGATAGCTGACCTGATGGGGGCCCATGGCTCGCCGGAGATGGACCTTCGCCTGCTGGACGAAGTCACCAACATGGTCGAGTGGCCATGTGCGGTGGAGGGCAGCTTCGACAAACGCTTCCTCGACGTGCCGGCGTCGGTCCTGACGGCGGCGATGAAGGAGCATCAGCGCTACTTTCCCGTGACGGACGAGGGCGGAGACCTGCTGCCCCGCTTCGTGACGGTGACAAACCGCCTGCCCGAACAGGCCGACCAGGTCCGTGCCGGGAACGAGCGCGTGCTGTTGGCGCGACTGGAGGACGCGCGCTTTTTCTGGACGGACGACTCCGAGACGCGGCTCGAGGAGATGGTGCCGCGGTTGGCGGACGTCGTCTTTCTGGGCGGCCTGGGAAACAATCTGGAGCGGACCGAGCGTCTGGTCGATCTGGCACGCCGCATCGCGGACATGATGGGGGCGGACGGCCTCGCTGAGGCCGCGGCCAGGGCCGCCTATCTCTGCAAGGCGGACCTGCTGACGGGGCTGGTGGGCGAGTTCCCCAGCCTGCAGGGCATTGTGGGACGCGAGCTGGCTGCAGCCCAGGGCGAGCCACAGGAAGTGGCCGACGCCATCGCCGAGCACTACCTGCCCGCCGGCGCCGATGACCGCATCCCCGACCGGCCGGCGAGCATCGCGCTGGCGCTGGCCGACAAGCTGGATGTGATCGTCGGCTGCTTTTCGGTGGGCCTGCTGCCCAGCGGCTCGCAGGACCCGTATGCGCTCCGCCGCAACGCGTTGGGCGTGCTGCTCATACTGGAGGAGAACGGGCTTGCGCTGGCCCTTTCGGAGTTGGTTGACGCGGCCATCGCGGCGCTGGCCGACGGCGGCAGGGAGTGCCCGCCCGATTTGCGGGACGACGTGCTGAGTTTCATCCGCGACCGTCTCTACAACGCGGCCGTGGACCGCGGATTTCCGCACGACTTCGTCCGTGCGGTGCTGGCGGCGGGTTACGACAACGTTACGCAGTTCTGGCGGAGGCTGGACGCGATCGCGGCGTGCAGTCGCCGGGACTGGTGGGCGGACCTGGTGGAGCTTGTCGATAGGACCTACCGCATCCAGCGCGACCTGGAAACCGTCGTCGAGATCCGGGAGGAACTGCTCAGCGAAGCTGCGGAGAAGGAACTGGCGGAGAAGCTGGCCGCCAATCGCGACGCTGTGAGAGACGCCTTCAACGAGGCGAACTACGAAGAGGGCGCGCGGCTCTACTGCGAAGCGTTCGCCGAACCCGTGCACGAGTTCTTTGAGGACGTGTTCGTGAACGTGGACGACGAGGACGTGCGGCTGAACCGCAAGTCGCTGTGCGGATGGGTCTACCGATTGTTCGCGGAGCCTTTCGCCGATCTCTACGAGATAGAAACCACCGACCGGGACGCGTGACGGGAAGCAAACGGCCGCGCGCGGACCGGGCTGCATGAGAGCGACATCGCACTATCAGGGAGCTGTGGACATGGAGTTGAAGCTGAAGTACGGTCTGAATCCCCACCAGGGGCGTGCCCGACTCATCATCGAGCAGGAACCCTCTCCGCTGCGTCTTGTCAGCGGCAAGGTTGGCTACATCAACGTGCTGGACGCGCTCGCGGCGTGGCAGCTCGCCAGGGAGCTGAAGGAGGCCACCGGCCTGCCGGGGGCTGCCTCCTTCAAGCACGTGAGCCCGGCGGGGGCGGCGGTTGCGAAGCCGCTCAACGAGGCGTTCCGGCGGTCGCAGATGCTGGGCGACGACGAGGAGTTCTCGCCGGTGGCGCAGGCCTACGTGCGCGCCCGCGGCGCGGACCGGATGTCCTCGTTTGGCGACATGGCGGCGGTCAGCGACACCGTGGACGTGTCGCTCGCGCGCGCCCTGCGTCGCGAGGTTTCGGACGGCATCATAGCGCCCGGATACGAGCCGGAGGCCCTCGAGATTCTCAAGCAGAAGAAGGGCGGCGCCTACTGCATCTTTGAGGTCGATACCGACTATGAGCCACCCGAGGTCGAGTATCGGGACGCGTTCGGGTTCCGTCTGGAGGAGGAGCGCAACACGGCCCCGGTCACGCGTGAGCTTCTCGACAACGTTGTGACGGAGAAGAAGGAGATCCCGGACGAGGCGGCCGAATCGCTGCTGGTGGCGACGGTCGCGCTGAAGTATACCCAATCGAACTCCGTGAGCCTCGCCTACGACGGGCAGGTGATCGGCATCGGCGCCGGGCAGCAGTCGCGCGTCCATTGCACGCGCCTTTGTTGCTCGAAGGCCGAGAAGTGGTTCCTGCAGATGCATCCGCGCGTGCTGGCGCTGCCGTTCAAGGACGGGCTGGGACGGCCCGAGCGCACCAACATCGTCGATCAGTTCCTGCTCTGGGACGAGCTGGCCGATGCGGAGAAGGAGTTCATGCTCGACGGCCTGGAATCCGAGCCCGAGCCGCTCACCCGCCGGGAGAAGGAGGAATGGATCGACGGCTTCGAGGGCATCGTTATGAGCTCGGACGCCTTCTTCCCGTTCCGCGACAGCATCGATCGCGCCAGCCGCACGAACGTGCAATACGTGCTGCAGCCGGGCAACTCGGCGCGCGACGAGATCGTGACCGAAGCGTGCGATCAGTACGGCATGGCGATGGCTCACAGCGGAATGCGCTGGTTCCTGCACTGATTGGAGATACCCGCAGCCGTGAAGGCCATCGCTCTCATCGGAAGCCCGCGCCGGGGCGGAAACACGGAGGTCCTGGCGGACGAGTTCCTGCGGGGAGCGGCGGACGCGGGTGCAGATGTGGGTAAGGTCGTCTTGGACGAGCTGCTTATCCGTCCAACGGCCGCGGTCTCGGACGATCTCGGATCGCGCGTCGATCTGCGCGCCGACGACGACTTCCCCCGGGTCCTGGCGCGCGTGCTGGCAGCCGACGTGCTGTTGTTCGCCTCGCCGGTGTACTGGCAGGGCGTCACGGCCCAGATGAAGTGCTTCGCGGACCGCATCTCGGCGTATTGGGGGCGCGAGAGCACGCGCGACGGCTTCCGCGGCATGGGCTTCGCCGTCGTCTGCGCCTACGCGGCGGATGAGCCCGATCACGGCCGCTGGGTGACCGGGCCCGTCCGGCGATGGGCGGAGCTGCTCGAAGCCGATTACCTCGGCGAGGTCTGCGTGCGTGCGGCTGCGAAGGGCGCGGTGCTGGACATGCCCGAGGCGCTTCGCCGGGCTTACGAACTGGGGGAGCGGTCCGTTCTCGCACGCCGCGATCCGATGGTCTGACTTGCGGCGCGCCGCGCATCGTGCATAATGGGTTCGGGCCCCGATCGCTTGGACAGAACAGGTATCCGCTCACATGCCCGATGGACAGACGCTATGGATCGCGCGGCACGGCCAGCGCATCGACTTCGAGGACGAGGGCTGGCTGCGCGCCGCCGAGCGCCCGCACGATCCGCCTCTCGCCGAGACCGGCGTGCAGCAGGCCACCGAACTCGGCCGGCGCCTCGCCGGCGAGGGCATCGCGGCCGTCTTCGCTTCGCCGTTCCTCCGCACCGTGCAGACGGCCCACCACGTCGCCGAGGCCGTCGACAGGCCGATCTTCATCGAGCGCGGGTTCTGTGAGTGGCTCAACCACTCCTGGTACCCCGAGATGCCCGACCTGCTGGGTCCCGCCGAGATGGCCCGACGGTTCCCGCGCGTCGATGCGCGTTACCGATCTTGCGTCAACCCCACCTATCCCGAGATCTGGGAGGAGATGGAGGCCCGTTCCGCCCTCGCCGCCACCCTCATCACCAGCCGCTACCCACACGATCTTCTGATCGTCGGCCACGGCGCCACCGTCATGGGCATCTGCAACGGCCTCCTCAGCGAACCGCCGGACAAGGTCTCCGCCCCCTGCTGCGCCATCACCAAGATGGTCCGGGACGGCGATGAGTGGCGTCTGGCACTCCAGGCCGACCGCTCCCATCTCAGTGAGCCGCGCGGCGACGATCGTCTGGCGTAACTCGCTGCTACTCTTCCACTTCCGAGCCGCCGCCGCTCAGTCGGTCGATGGCCTTCTGCCCGATGTCGGTGCGGTAATGGACCTCCGGCCAGTGGATCTTCGAGACCGCCTCGTAGGCCAGGTCGCGCGCCTCCTGGATGGTCTCGCCGCGCGCGGTAACGCCCAGCACGCGCCCGCCGGCCGTCACGATCCTGCCGTCGTCCAGCGCCGTCCCCGCGTGGAAGACCTCCACGTCCGCCATCTTCTCGGCGTCCTCCAGGCCCTCTATCGGATGCCCCTTCTGGTAGCTGACCGGGTATCCGCCCGACGCCATCACCACGCAGATCGTCGGCCGATCGTCCCACTCGATGTCCAGGTCCGCCAGCTTGCCGTCCATCGTCGCCAGCAGGATCTCCACCAGATCCGTCTTCAGCCGCATCAGCAGCGGCTGCGCTTCCGGATCGCCCAGCCGGCAGTTGAACTCCAGCACCTCCGGCCCGTTGTCCGTCACCATGATGCCGGCGTAAAGCACCCCGTGATACGGCTTCTCCTCGCGGTTCAGCGCGTGCACCGTCT
>CAZZNQ010000109.1:0-12409 GCA_964655775.1 uncultured candidatus Brocadiaceae bacterium
GCCGAGCGCATGGGTGTGGAGCCGGATCAGATCACCGAGGACACGCATTTCGTGAACGACCTGCAGTCGGACTCGCTGGACATGGCCGAGCTTGTCATCGACCTGGAAGAAGAGTTCGACATCAGCATCAGTGACGAAGAGGCGCAGAAGATCGAGACCGTCGGTCAGGCCATCCAGTACATCGAGAACAACGTGGACGAATGAGCGTGAGACGGGTTGTTGTAACCGGCATAGGTGTGGTGTCGCCCGTGGGCTACAGCAAGGAAGCCGCGTGGCCCGCGGTGCGTGACGGCAAGAGCGCGATCAAGCCGATCCAGAACTTCGATGCGGCCGAGTTCAACGTCCGCATCGCCGGCGAGATCACGGACTTCGACCCCCTGGATCACTTCACCAAACGCGAGCTGAACCGGCTCGATCGGTTCGTCCAGTTCGCGCTTGTGGCAACGAACTTCGCCGTGGCGGACGGCGGGCTGGACCTGGACAGCGAGGATCGAGGCCGAGTGGGGGTCTACATCGGCACCGGCATAGGTGGATTGGAGACCATCGAGAGCCAACACACCCGCCTCATGCAGAGCGGCCCCTCCCGCACCAGCCCCCTCATGATTCCCCGACTGATGACGAACGCCGCGGCCGGGCAGGTTGCGATGGCCCACGGCGTCCACGGCGCGAGCATGTCCGTTTCCAGCGCCTGCGCCTCGGCGAGCCATGCCATCGGGGAAGCGTTCCGCGGCATCCGGGCCGGCGTATCGGACGTTGCCCTCTGCGGCGGAGCCGAGGCCGCCATCACCCCCATGGGCGTGAGCGGCTTCCAGCAGATGAAGGCCCTCAGCACGCGCAACGACGACCCCACCCGGGCCAGCCGCCCGTTCGACGCCAACCGCGACGGCTTCGTCATGGCGGAAGGCGCAGCCGTGCTCATCATGGAGGAGCTCGATCACGCCCGACGGCGCGGCGCGAACATAATGGCCGAGCTCGCCGGGTACGGCTGCAGCAGCGACGCCTACCACATCACCCTGCCCCACCCCGAGGGAATGGGCGCCGCTATGGCCATGCGCAACGCGTTGAGCGACGCCGGGCTGAACCCTGAAGACATCGACTACATCAACGCCCACGGCACCGGCACTCCGGCCGGCGACGACGTGGAAGCGCGGGCCGTCGTTTCGCTCTTCGGAGACCGGGCAAAGGACGTCGCGATCAGCTCCAGCAAAAGCGTCTTCGGTCACCTGCTGGGCGCTTCGGGCGCCCTGGAGAGCGCCGTCTGCCTATGGGCGCTGGCCGATAACGTCTGCCCCCCGACCATCAACCTCGACGACCCCGATCCGGAGTGCTGCGGACTGAACTTTGTGCCGCACCAGGCCCAGGAACGTGAACTGCGTGTCGTGATGAACAACTCGTTCGGGTTCGGCGGGCACAACGTCACCCTCATCTACCGGAAGTTCAGCGGCTGAGAGCGCCGTCTCCCACGCTAACGGCGCCCGCGCCGGGCGGCACGATCTGCCGCGGCCACGGCTCGGTGCGGCACCACAGAAGGCAGCCATGGGGACCGCTCCCTGCGGATGCTGCCCGGAGGGATAAATGCCCCCAGACGGCGGTTTGGCGTGTGGAGTTTTTCGTACGTTTTGGCTTTCGCGTCCGGACCGGATGCGGTATCATACGAGCGTTTGGTGTGGTCTATGGGCACACCCCAGAGGGCGGAACGGGAATGGCGGTAGAAACCAAGACAATCGTCTTCACCACCGAAGCCGAGATGGACGTCGTCGACATCACCAGTGACGTCGTCGACATCCTGAGCGATTCGTCGGTCACCGACGGCACGGTCACCGTCTTCGTGCCGGGCTCCACCGGCGGTGTCACGACAATGGAGTTCGAGCCGGGCCTGGTGCACGACATGCAGGAGCTGTTCGAGAAGCTGGCCCCGCGCGACCACTACTACCACCATGAAGAGCGCTGGCACGACAAGAACGGCCACAGTCACGTCCGCGCGGCGCTGATCGGCGCCTCGGTCACCATTCCGTTCCGCGACAAGCGCATGATGCTGGGCACCTGGCAGCAGATCGTGTTCTTCGACTTCGACGTGCGAGCCCGCGAGCGCGAACTTACCGTCCAGATCGTCGGCGACTGAACCGCCCCGCCGTCGGTCGCCCTTCCCCCGCTACGCCGCGCCGTTCAGCGGATAGCATGCCCGGAAAACGGTCCCCTCCCCGTCCGACGAGATGAACTCCACCCGCCCGTTCAGGTACTTCTCGGTCAGCAGCTTCATGCTGTACGTGCCCAGCCCGCGCCCGGCGCCCTTCGTGGAAAAGGACCGCTGGAAGACCTGTAGCTGGACGTCGCGCGGCATCACCCCGTCGTTGTGCACCCAGAAGCGCACCTCGCCGTCATCCGCCTCGCAGCCGACCGTAACCGTCCCGTCCGCCTCGGACGCCTCCACGGCGTTCTTTATCATGTTTCCGAGCACGCGCGAGACCACGCCCGGGTCGGTAGTGAACTCAACGTCCGCCGACGCCGGGTCGATCTTCAGTCGGCGGCCCGCCGCGTGCGCACGATGCGTCTCCACCACCTTGCGCACCAGCTCCAGTGACCGCACCTTTCGCGGCACAACCTGTAATCCGTCCGTCTCCGCCGCTATCAGGTCCCGATGGCTGGCGATCTCCTCCTGCAGGTGCGCCAGTCCCCTGGAGATGGTCTCAGCGACCTCGACGGCGTCCTCCGCTTTACCTTCGCTCAGGCGCCGGGACAGCATCCGCAGCGCCACGACGCTGTTCATCAGGTCATGGAAGAACACCCGTTCCAGCGCCTTGAGCCGGTTCTCTTGACCGATGTCGCGGACGGCCAGGATGCTGAACCGCTCGCCGTCCAGCGCGAACGGTGTCGCCCGCACCAGCAGGTCCAGGGCCTCGCCGCCGGACCCGCGGAGTATGTGGCACTCGCGTACGCTTTCCTCGCCCTGGAAGCTGCACAGGACGGCGTTGACGGCGCCGCACGCAGAGCAGTATTCGCTGGTACCGCAGCCGGCGGCGTTGCGTTCGGCGTAAATGCAGCCCACGGCCTCGCCCGGCCGCAGCCCGTGCACATCCGCGGCGCTCTCGGCGCCCAGCATATCCAGTAGCCGCCGGTTACAGAAAACGATCTGCCTCTGCGGATTCAGCACCATCACGGCCTCGCTCACGGCGTCGTAGAGCTCCTGGAGCAGGGGCAGTTCGTCCAGCAGGCCCGCCTGCTTCCTCACAACCTCCGAGGGCGCGCGCGGCGCGGGAGCAAACTCGGTACGTTTATGTTCCGTCGCCATCTTGGTGAGGGTCTCCGAGTGGACACGCATGGTCAAGACACGATTCTACGGGAACCATTCTCGCCTTTTGGGCCGTATCCTTCAAGCCCCCGCATGGACGGGAACCCGGGTACAGATGCCCTGGAGGCCCGCAACGAGCCTAATCATAGTCCTCGACGCGCCACTCGTCGTGCCAGTCGAGGTAGGCCATCTCGCCGTCGAAACGCACCGGCAGCCAGACGTAGTCAGCCACAGACGTGTTCTGCTCGCTCAAGCCCTTGAGCGCCCTCAGCGCCGACGGGTCGGGATCGTCGCTCCGGTAAGCGGCGTCGAAGGCGCCCTCGATGTCCGGCAACGTCTCCGGCAAGTCGGGCAGCCACCGGTCCGCCAGCGCGATGTATAGGTTGTTCTTGCCCGGGTGCTTGAAGACGCTGGATATCTGCGAACGGTAGGACGTGTGCTCCGTGTCGGCCGGATGCGGATCGCCCAGCACCTTCCACGGACCGTGGTAGCTCCAGGCGCAGGCTGCCTCGCTGCGGTTCGGGTAGTAGCCCGTCGTCCCAGAGGTGAACAGGTAGTGCATGCGGTCGCGGCGGAAGTAGGCGGGCGCTTCGCGCACGTACGGCGGGTTCGTGCGCGGGAAGTGGGTCGAGTAGTAGCCGGTCACGTCGGTGTAATCGTCGGTCAGGTCGGCGCAGATCAACTCGCTGTGCACGCGCTCGAAGTAGTAGTAGGCCTTGCCGTCGGTGGGCTCGACGACCAGGTCGAAGTCGCCGCAGCTCATGCCCAGCGGGCTCAACTGCCGCAGGATGGTGTACGGGCCGGTCACGGCGTCGGCGGTGGCGATGGTCTGGAACTGGAGGCCGTCCTCGCGCATGATCTTCATCCACATGACGTACTTACCGGTCTTCGCGCAGTGGATGATATGGGGGCGGTCCATGAGCTGCGCCGGGTGCAGCGGGCTGTCCGGGTCGTCCAGCGCGGGCGGCAGCACCAGCCCCACGTCCTCCCAGTTGTAGAGGTCGGTCGACCTGTACATACGCACGCCGTAGTGCCAGATGCCCGAGCCGGGCGTCGCCTTCTCCTTGTTCTCGCCGCACCAGTAGAAGACGCCGTCGACGGCGATGATCGACCCGCCGTGGGCCTGGATGCGGTTGCCGTTGGTGTCCAGCCATTCCCGGCCGGGGCGAATGCTTGAGTACATGGTCTACAGTTCCTTCTCTGCTTGCCGAGGTATCAGTGATCGGGCCGGCGATTGACCGCGAATGTGCGGCCGGAGGCCCGGTTCGGGAGGGTAGCATACCTGCAGGCCGCGGGCAAACGCGACGCGGCGCGAGCACGGGTCAGGCGTGCAACGGCCGGACCGTGGTCTCCCCATCGCCCTCGAGCTCCGTCGTCTCTCCCCCGTAGGTGAACGCGCATTTCAGACCGGTCGGCAGCCGGATGGCGAGCTGCTCGCCGTCGTCGGAGCTGCTGACCCCGATAGTTCCCACCCGGTGCGGGACCTCCACCGTCAGCCCCCGCGGTATATCGTCGGCCGGCGCGATCTGCACGCTGCGGAAGCCCCAGTCGCGGGGACGAACGCCCATGAAGCCGGTCACGGCATGGTAGAGGGGGTGTGCGCTCCACGCGTGGCAGTCGGAGCGCGTCGTGCCGAAATACTCCGGCGTTGTGCGGAAGCCCTGCGCAACGCAGCGTTTCCAGTCTTCCAGCCGTTCGATGACCGCGCGGGGGTATCCCGCTCGGAAGGCGGCGGCGAACAGGTAGTGGAAGAAGTAGGCGGAAGCCTTCTGCAGATCGTCTGCGCCTCCGAAAACGGCCCGCGCGATCCGTTCCCTGCGGTCAGGGTCGAGACCCTCATGGAGCACGGCCAGGCACTGCGCGTGCTGCGAGTAGAAAGTGTGCTCGTCGTCGTCCGCATAGAGGCCCCGCTCCGCGTTCCAGAAGCGCCCATCCATGCCCTGGTGCCATCGTTCGAGCGCGCGCCGGCATCGCGCCGCGTACTCCGGCTCCCCGAACGCCTCCTCCAGCGCCGCCGCGTCGGCCAGCGCGTGGGCGAAGAACCAGTTGAGGGACGCGCTGACGCCGCCCTCGCGACAGCCCGGGAACGTCCCTCCCTCGATGAAGTTCCACCCGGCCGGACTGACCGCCAGTCCGTCGTCTCCGATCTGCCGGAACCATGCCTCCAGCACACCCCGCATGCCCGGCAGCAGGGAACGGACCGTCGCCGCGTCGTCGCGCCACAGGGCGAAGTCCCGGATCATGCCGACCCATATCAGCGAGAAGGTGGGGATCATCTGCCCCGCTCGCGCCGGATGGTTCGAGGTGGTCAGGCCCGTGGGATTGGTCCGCGAGGAATCGAACATCCGCAGCGCCTTGCGTTGCAGGGCCGCATCGAGCGTTGTGACGTAGTCCTGCAAGGCGTGCACCCGCGCGTCGCCCGCGTACATGAGCTGCTCGTAGTGGGGGCCGTCCATGTATGTCTCGTGCGCGCAGCTTTGTTGGCACCGCCGGCAGATCTCGAACACGCGCTGGAGGTCGGCATCGCCGCTCTCCACGCGACCATCGGCCCGATGGGGGTAGCGCGTCTCCACCAGACGCAGCGATTCCACCACCAGTGGATCGTCCGCCGTCGTCACACGCAACTCGACCCAGAGTCCGCATCGCCACCACAGCGGCGAGTAGCGCCGCCGCTCCCCTCCGTCGAACACCTGCGCATCCCCGTAGCCGATCACATACCGATCTGCAAAGGCTCCCCGGTCGTCCTTGGTCGGCCGGCCGTCCACGTCGCGGACAAGCGCCTCGGCCCAGCGCCAGTCCATCCGTGCCCCGCGGCCACCGCCGACGATGATCTCGGGATACGCGCACAGGTAGTCGCCCAGGAAGAACAGCAGGCGCTGGCGCGCGTGCGGCGGCACGCGCAGACGAGTGCCTTCGCGGAGCAAGCGGTTCCATCCGTCGACGAGGTCGGCCCGGTTCCGCTCCGGATGGTAGACGCTGCGGGGCTTAACCTCGGCGTCCGCGTGCACGCAGGTCGCGCGGCGCCACTTTGCCTCCAGCATGGGGGGCAGCACGGCCGGCCGCAGCCAGCGATCTGGCCGGTAGACGTAGAGCGAGAAGCCTCGGTTGCCCGCACCGCAGACCTCCACCGCCCTCCAGTTCTCCCCTCCGCCGCTTTCCCATCCCCAGTCGTAGGCGGCGCCGTCCACCACTTCCATCGCACCGATGCCGGAGGTGCGCCTTCCCATCTGCTCCGCCGAGTGCTCGAACGAGTAACCGCCAAGCACTTTGCCCTCCCAGGGCGCTTCGCCGGTCCCCAACGCCCCGTTCCACTGCGGCTCATCCGCTGCGCAGATGAAGGCGTGCCCCAGACTCACCTGCGCCCAGGGCGCCATGTCACCCAGCGACCAGACCCGCGCGACCAGCACGTGGTCGCCCTGCGACAGGTCAAGCTCGTAGGTCTCGAAGAACCAGTGCCACTTGTCGCCGCGCTCCGGCCCTCTGCCAACGCGCCGGCCGTCGAGCCATAGGTCATACCGCTCGTCGGCCGAGACGTGGATGCGCGCCGCGACGCTCTGCGCGCACGCGAATCGGCAGCGATAGGCGGCTACGAAGGGCGCGTCGGGCTGTTCGGATACCCTCACCCAGTGCGCCGGCCAGTCGTCGGTGGGCGCCCACGGCGTGCGCGCCGCCGTCGTCTCCAGGTCCCCAAACGGTTGCTCGGTCAGCAGGATTCGCCTGGCCCCGGTCATGACTGTACGCCTCCGTCTCTCGAAGTTGCTCTTGGCAGCGACGCCCCCGTGTTCTCTCACAGCCTGTGGCATCACGGCGAGCCCGTCTAGATCACGTCGCGGACGTTCCAGTGGAGGTTGTCCTGGACGGCCCGCATCGCGCGGATCGTCGGCTGGGTCATCCCGTGGCGCGGCTCGTAGCGATGGACGGCAAACGCGATCGAGACGCCGAGCGCCGGGCCGAAGAAGCGGTGTGCGCGGCTGAACTTTCCGTTGCACAGGTGGATGAACGGCGTCCTGAGCTCGCGTTTCAGCACCATCGTGGTCCGGAGCGCTTCGGCAAGCTCGTCTTCCGTGTCCACGGTGGTCACGATCTTCACCACCTCCGGGCCGCGCGCCTCCAGCGCCTGCATGTGCTCGAGGACCTGCTCGGTCGTCCGCGCGCACGACATGTGGGACGAGATGACCACGTCCGCGCCGGCGGCGTGGATGCGGTCGATGAGGCGCCTCTGTTTGTCGATGGCGGCGGGGTCGCGCGTTATCTCCATCGGCGAGGGATCGTACAGGTCGCCCATGACGTCGATCATCGCGGCCCCGGCTTCGGCCGCCGCGAGAAGCACGTCCTGCCGCTCATCGTCGCCGAGGTCCTGCCACTTGTCATCGCGGTAGAAGAAGAACATGAACGGCAGGGCGACCGCGTCGATGACCGCCTTGAGGGCCTCGGAGTTGCGGAACTCCGGTTTCAGATCCGCAAGGGTGATGGCGATGCCCTGCGCGCCGTCGAACTCGGCGTTCTTCGCTTCGGCGATCAACTCTTGCGGCGTCTGCCCGCCCATGATGCCGGTGACGACCGGACGCGGCCTATCGAAAAAGGAGAATCTCATGACGCCTCACCTGTTTGATGGGGTTGTTTCTTCATTCAGACGCCGCGCGGTCCCAGCGTCCGGCCACCGTCAACCAGATAGTCGGTACCCGTGATGAAGGACGCTTCGTCCGAGACAAGAAAGGCGATGACGGCGGCAAACTCGTCGGGACTCCCTTTGCGACCCAGGAATGTGCCGGCGCACGGGCCGAGCGGCTCCGATTCCCCGGCGACCAGCGCGGGCGAAACGCAGTTGACGTTGATCTGCGCCGGCCCGAGCTCCATCGCCAGCGACTTGGTGAAGGAGACAATGGCCCCCTTGCTGGCGGCATATACGGCCAGCTTCGGAATCCCCACGCTGGCGGCGATCGAGGAGACATTGACGATCTTGCCGTACTGGCGCTCCAGCATGTGCCCCAGCACGGCGTGGGCGAAGTAGAGGGTGCCCTTGACGTTCAGATCAATGATCCACTCCCAGGACCCCTCGGGGGTATCGGCGAACGGGATCTGCTCGTGCCAGCCGGCTCCGGCGTTGTTGACCAGTATGTCCACCTGCCCGAACGCAGCCAGGGCTTTCGCTGCGGCGGCCTTGACGTCATCGTTCTTGGCGATGTCCGCCATCAGGGCCAAGGCCGTGCCGTCGGCTGCGCGTACCGTCTCGGCAACCCCCTCGACGCCGGCTTGATCGATGTCGACGAGGGCCACCTTCGCGCCTTCTCCAGCCAGTCTGAGCGCCGTGGCCTTGCCGATTCCCCGGGCGGCCCCGGTGACGATCGCGGTCCTGCCTTCGAATCTCATCAGCTCGACTCCTTACTCGGCCCAGTCACATCACGCCGCCGCAACTGCGACCGCCGTCGATAACGTAGTTCGCCCCGGTGCAGAACGCCGCCTGGTCCGAACTCAAGTAGAGGATCATGTCGACGATCTCCTGCGTCTCGGCGGCCCGCCCCAGCCGGGTCTTCATCTTCGCCATTTCCGGACGCGTCAGGACCGGGCCGGGCGACACGCAACAGGCGCGTATGCCGTGCGGCGAACCGACCACGGCCAACGACTTGGTCAGGCCGATCATGCCGCTCTTCGCCGCGCCATAGTCCAGGCAGGCGGATCCCGTCACGCCCTCGACCGAGCCGAGATTAATGAAGACGCCGCTCTTCTGCTCGATCATCTGGCCCAGCACGGCGTGGCAGAAGTAGACGGCCCCCTTGAGGTTCACGTCCAGGCCCCAGTCGATGACCTCGACGGGCAACTCGTGATAGGGCACGCCGACGTATCCCATCACCCGCGACGAGGCGCCGCCGGCGCAGTTGACCATGATGTCGATGCGGCCGAACTCCTCCTGGGCCAGCGCAACCGCGGCCTTGACCTGCGGGTAGTCGCGGATGTCCGTCACAGCTCCGACGGCGGCTCCCCCCTTTTCGCGGATACCGGCCACGGCCGCGTCCAGGCCCTCCTGGTTGACGTCCACCATGCATACGTTGCCGCCCTCTTCGGCGTACTTCCGCGCGCAGAGCAGAGCGATACCCGAAGCCGCACCGGTAAGGACGGCGGTCTTGTCCTGGAAGCGCATATCCATTCCGAACTCCTATGCGGGACTTGCCCTGATTATGCGGGCAGCCCTGCTTCGTCGAGATGCCTTCCCGCCACGCAGTGCAGCGCCGCATCAACCGGACGCTGCGGGCCAAGGAAGTGGAATCGCATCGCGTTCACCCGTGGTCTGCAGCCATGAGGGGATCGCGACCACGTGCCACCGCCGACGCGGCCACCGTCAAGTGACCCGGTGGCTTGTTCGGCGAATATCATACCCGGGCCGTGTGGCCGCATCCACCGCTTTGTGTCTCCGTTGCCGTTGCACGGCGCAAGCCTTTGCCCGGAAATGAGAAAGCCCTTCGGTCCCGCATCCGTGGGACCGAAGGGCTTGTTGTCGAAACTGGTCGGGGCGCCGGGATTCGAACCCGGGACCTCTAGCCCCCCATGCTAGCGCGCTAGCCAGGCTGCGCCACGCCCCGACACTCTTAAGATTATAGCCGCTCAGGTCCGTTCGTCAACGGCGGAACGGTCGCAAGAAAGGACATATTGGGTTGGCGCTGACGCCTGGCAGGAAAGGCAGCGCTATCGCGCCGGCGGCTCTGCTCCGGCTAGAACGACCCGTTGAGCAGCCCTCCCCTACTCCTCCTCGACCATCTGGTCGTAGAAGGCGACGAAATCGTCCCGGTGCTCGCCCTGGCGCATCTGGATGGCCGCGCGCGGGTGCTGGTTCAGAAGCGCGGTGACCATGTACGGGATGCGCGGGCCCCACTCCATCTGCCCGTCGAGCGGCAGCACGTGGTCCTGGATGCACTTGAGCACCGGGCGGAGGTTGAACTTGGGGTTCTTGAGGAAACCGATGAGCAGTTCCAGCGGGCAGTTGCCGGCGCCGCGGCCCATGCCGTTGACGGTAGCATCCAGCCGGCTGGCGCCGACGATGAGCGCCTCGATCGTGTTGGCGTACGCCAGTTGCTGGTTGTTGTGGGCGTGGATGCCCACCTCCTTGCCGCTCTCCTCCAGGGCGCTCATGTAAGCCACAATCAGGTCGCGGACCTGCTCCGAGTAAAGCGCGCCGAAGCTGTCGACAAGGTAGACGGCGGTAGCGGGGCTCTGGGCCGCGACCTCCAGCGCCTCGGTCAGTTCACGGTCCGGGATCACCGACGCGGCCATAAGCTGCAAAACGGCCTCGTAGCCCTTTTCGTGCGCGTCGTAGACCATGTCCATCGCCGTGGGGATCTGGTGGATGTAGGTGGCGACGCGGATGCAGTCGATGACGCTCTCCTGCTTGGGCAGGATATCGTTCTTGTAGTCGGTGCGCTCAGCGTCGGCCATGACGGCCAGCTTCAGGGACGTCGCGTTCTCGCCGACGACGCGCCGCACGTCCTCCTCGTCGCAGAACTTCCACGGACCGTACTCGGACGGGGAGAAGATGTCCTTGGATGCCTTGTAACCGAGTTCCATGTAGTCGACACCGGCGTCGACACAGGTCTGGTAGACGGCACGGACGAGCGAGTCCTCGAAGTAGTGGTCGTTGATCAGGCCACCGTCGCGGACGGTGCAGTCGAGTATCTTGATCTCCGGCCGGTAGGTCAGCCAGGATCCCTTGGCGTATTGGTCCTTGATGTGTTGCATGGGTAACACAGGCTCCGGAAGGGGAAAGCGGCCCCATCATGATCGCATCCGGACGGCGGTCTGTCAACGGTCGCGAACGCCGCTCCCGGGCGTAAGGGCATGCAGTAGGGCGCGCATCAACGCCCCGCCGCCGTCGGAGTTGGTCATGACTACGACGCCCCAGCCCCCGCTGACGTGGGCCTCGAAGATGCAGGCATAGCCCTCGTTGCTGCCACTGTGGCTGAAGCGCGTGCCGTCCTCGGAGACGGCGCAGCCGAGGCCGTACAACCCGGCGCCAACGGGCCGGGCAAACTCCCGCGCCATGTGCGGCCGGAGCAAGCGTCCCTCCTCGCCCGCCAGGGCGGCCTGGATGTCCGCAACCATCCGCGCCAGATCCAGCGGGGTAGTCCACAAACCCGCCGCCGCCAGCTCGGGGTAAACGTGCCACCGACCGGGCACGGGCCGGCCGTCCTCGGTGTGGCCCGCCGCAGCCTCATCGGCGAGGTGTTCGGGGAGCGGCTGGCAAAAGCTGCTACGCGCCATTCCCAGGGGCCGGAGCACCATCTGCGCCATCAGGTCCGCGAATTCCAGGCCGGTCAGGTCCCCCAACATCTTCTGGAGGAGCACGTACCCGCCCCCGGAGTAGCGACACGCGCCGCCGGGCCGACAGTCCACGAAGATGGGCGGCGAATTGCACGGAGGGTCGGCGTTGAGGATCTGCCTGAGCGAGGGACGTTGCTGCCACGGCGCGTATCCCTCGAAGCCGCCAACGGTTACGCCCGCCCGATGGCTGAGGAGCAGGCGCACGGTGACCCGACTGGGGCCGTCGATGAAGAATGGCAGGCGCCAGGAACGCAGATGCTCGCGCACATCGTCGTCCAGCGATAGTGCGCCTTCCTGGACGAGCCTCAGCACTGCCAGAGCCGTGACCGGCTTGCTGATGGAAGCAGCCTGGAAGAGGGTATCGGGCGTTACAACCGTCACCAGCCCGGCGTTCGCCCGACCGATGGCTGCGGCTGCGGTCGGCGCACCTCCCTCGACTACGGCGATGCTGACGGCGGGGACTCTCAGGCGGTCCATGGCCGCGGAGAGCTGCTCGCGCTTTCCTTCGCCCGGCCACGTCAGCTCGACTGAACCGTCCATTCGCATACCTCGCCCCTCTCACAGCTTGCCACGTCCATGCGCCTTGACTATTACTTCAGCGGGCACGACGTGTCAACCCCCGGCCGAAGGGATCGAGTTGCGCCATGATCCTCCGTCCCTCGTGGCGTTCGAAGGCTCGAATCGGGTAGGCTGTTAGACGTGTTCGCCAAGGAATGAACCGCAGGTGCCATCACAAAAAATGCATGCCCGATCACAGGAGAAGCTATGAAGTGAGCCGACCTCGCAACCGGGAGTAAGATACGGGCTGCG
>CAZZNQ010000110.1:0-12025 GCA_964655775.1 uncultured candidatus Brocadiaceae bacterium
GCTGAGTCGGGGTCGTCTGCGCACCAATAGTAGCCCGCCGCCAGACCATAGAGCATCCGCTGGTTCCGGGGATCCTCCTGGAGTTTCGCCCGAACCTCCGCGCGAATCTCGGCTGTCTCGCCTAGATACGGAGGCCTGGCCCCCGGGACCGACTGTGCGCTGGTGAGCATTGACGCGGACATCGCAAGCACGAAGGCCATCGCCCAACACTTCGTTCTCACCGAACCACCTGCTTCCATCGTGCCTCTCCGGCCACGGATTGCGCGATCAGCACATCATAGGGCCGCGGCGGGGACAACTCAACCTTCCCTGTCCAGGGGCCAAGCTGTACCGAGGCGGGCCTTCCATCCCCTATGTGCGCCCCCCCGCGTGTGCGGCCAAGAAGACTGCACATCACTGCGCGGCCCGACGTCGTTCCTGCTGAGGTGGGTGCCGAAGGTTTGGCGCCGGGTGTGCAGGTCGAGCGTCCGATCGCGCTGGGACTCCTTCGGAATACCATCGGCGGCGCGACCGGCGACGGACTTGCCATCGGGCGTCGGTTCAGGAATAATGCGGGCCGCATTCCGCCCGATGCTGAGGCACTGCAATGGGAGAGCGCCCGATGCCCGAGCCGAAACGACCGAATGTCCTGTGGGTGTCGTTCGAAGACACCAATCCCTTCTACGGCTGCTACGGCGACCCCGTCGCGCGCACGCCGAACCTGGACCGGCTGGCCGACGAGGGTTGCCGCTGGACACGCGCCTTCTCCACCACCGGTGTCTGCGCCCCCGCCCGATCGGCCATTATCACCGGCATGTACCCGATCTCGATCGGCACCCACCACATGCGCACCACGCACGCCAACCGCAACACCGATGGCCTGCCCACCCCATACCACGCCGTCGTGCCACATTACGTGCGGTGCTTCACCGAGTACCTGCGCGCGGCCGGCTACTACTGCACGAACAACGTCAAGACCGACTACCAGTTCCAGCCGCCCGTGACGGCGTGGGACGAACTGGGTACCGAGGCCCACTGGCGCAACCGTTCCGACCCCGATCAGCCCTTCTTCGCCGTCTTCAATCCCCACCGTACGCACGAGAGTGGTATGTGGCCGGAGAAGTGTCCCGACATCGCCTTCGATCCCGCCGACATGCGGCTTCCTCCCTACTTCCCGGACACGCCGAAGGTGCGCGAGGCGATGGCCAGGATGTACACCAACATCGAGGAGAACGACCGCGAGCTGGGGCGATTGCTCGACCAGCTTGAAGAGGATGGCCTGGCGGAGAACACAATCGTGTTCCATTGGAGCGACCACGGCCCCCTGCCGCGCGGCAAACGCTGGCCGTATGACTCCGGCATCCGCGTGCCGATGATCGTGCGCCGGCCGGGCGGGCTCGACCCGGGCAGCGTCTGCGACGACCTGGTCAGCACCGTCGACCTGGGCCCGACCGTCCTGTCCCTGGCGGGCGTTCCGGTTCCCTCGCACATGCAGGGGCGGGCCTTTTTGGGCGACCAGGCCCGGCCGCCGCGCGAGTACATCTACGCCTCGCGCGACCGCTACGACGAATCCTACGATATGATCCGCGCCGCTCGCGACCAGCGGTTCAAATACATTCGCAACTACTATCCGCAGCAGCCTTATCTGCTGTTCATTCCCTATCGCAATCACCACCCCATTATGCAGGAAATGTGGCGCCTGCACCTTGAAGGGGAGCTGCGGGGGCCGCAGAAGCTGATGTTCCAGCGAACGCGGCCGGTCGAGGAGCTCTACGACACCGAGTCCGACCCCTGGGAGGTGAACAACCTGGCCGCCGATCCGGCCCACGAGGCCGACCTTCACAGGTTGCGCGAGGCACTCGACTCGTGGATCGAGGAGGTAGGCGACATGGGCGAGATCTCGGAGGCGGAGATGGTGCGCCGGTGGTGGCCGGACGGCCGGCAGCCGAAGACGACTGTGCCGCTGTTCGTCCCGATCAACGCCGAGAATCCCGGCGAGGCCGTTTCGTCGGGCGGCGTCTACCGGACGCCGGTGGTGGTTCAACTCTACTGCGGCACGCAAGGCGCGTCGGTAGCCTTCACCACCGAGACCACCCCCGAGCCCCGCTGGGAACTTTACACGGATCCCATCCCCCTGCCCAAGGGGATCACCACCTTGCGGACCAAGGCCACCCGCATCGGCTATGAAGAGAGCGACGAGGTCGCGGCCACGTTTGTGGTGGAGTAGGGGCCGTAGTGCGGCCGGACCCTATCTTCATGTGGATGGGAGAGTCTTGCCGGTGCTATGTCTCGGCATCGTCCTTTCCCTGTCGCGCACCATTTTCAGTAGCGCGAAGCTCGCCCCGTCATGCCTGAGACGCGAAAGCGCCAGGGGATTCTGGCCTGCTGAGCCGCAGACCGGCTTTAGGACGCCGAACACAAATCTCCGCACCGGAACCGAATCTGGGATGTTCTCGGGAACTGCCGACGTTATGCCTGACGTGTCTGCCGGGATGGGTTAGACTGGTTGGGTGACGACAGTCCAGGACTGGAAACTCGCTGCTGTGGGAGGTGAAGTCTGTGACAGGAAGGACCGTCTGGCTCATCGTTGCTGTACTGCTCGTCCTGACGCTTCGGTCGTCCATCGTCGCGGCGGCCCCGCCGTTGGCTTCCGCTTCTCCTGAGGATCGGCAAGTGTTCGAACGCGTAAAGTCCCTGCTCCTGAAGGAGGCGGCGAAACCGCCGCTGAATCTGGCGGAATCGGCGGAGTCCTACTTCTGGATCATGTCCAGCCGCATGGAGCCACTCATTGCGGCCTACGAATACTCCGGTGATCGGCAGTTTCTGGAGGCATTCGTGCCGCTCATGCAGAACGTGCTCGCGCAGCGCTACGTGCATCCGACGCAGCCGGACACCTGGTCGGGCTGGTACCACTACCGGAACAACACTCTTCATTACATGCCAATCCACGCCGCCATTGTCTACTACGAGCCGGCCCTCAGGTTCGTGCGCGCCGTCAGGGCCGATCCGGAACTCAGGCGGCGCTACGGCGAGATGGCGGAGGCGTGGTTCCGGGACATAACCGAGGTATCTATCCCGGCCTGGGATAGGCGCGGCTGCTGGCATGATCTGGGCGACGGCGAGGGCTACTACACCCACACCACACACTATCCCGACGCCAGGACCGGGGAGTTCGTCGCTCGGGACGATATCTATGCCGGAAGCACGCTCGCGTACAACAAGGTGCACGCGCTCGTCGAGGTGTTCTGCCTCCTCAACCGGATGACGGGCGACGACTGGTACCGGGAGCGCGCCGAGAAGTGCGCGAGATTCTTCCGCGACCGGTGGCGCGAGGATGAACGGCACGTGGAGTGGAACTACCGCGACTTTTCGGGCCCGTGGGATTACGTGAACGGGAGGGACGGACGCACAAAAACCGGCTACTTCATTCATCCCAAAGGCGGCTACTACGCCGCCGACCTGAAGTGCATTGTCGAATGCTACGATACCGGCATCGTGTTCACGCGCTCGGACATGGAGAAGCTCGTGAAGACGAACCTGGAGTTCATGTGGATGGGCGACCGGCGGGAACCCAAGTTCCGGAAGATCGACGGCAGCTACACCGAGGAAGGCAAGTACGGCAAGGGCTATCTCTGGACGGCCCTGGCGCACTTCAGCCCGGAGGTCCGCCGGCTCTGGAAGGTTCAGCTTGAAAACAACCGGGGGAGCTGGACCTGGGCGCCCGGCATGTTGAGCTATCTGATGGCGACCTCGAAACCGGTGTCCTGGGAGCGGCGCTACGTGTCCGGAGACTGAGGGGCTTTCCTGGAATTGCCGCAGACCGCCCGATGGGCTGCAGCGAGATCCGTCGGCATCAAGAGGAGGGAATGATGTTCCATCGTAAGCTGGGCAGGAGTGGAATACAGGTAAGCGCAATGGGCCTCGGATGCTGGGCGATCGGCGGACCCGCATGGCGCGGAGACCGGCCGATCGGATGGTCCGTTGTGGACGACGGCGAGTCCGTCCGGGCCATTCACCGGGCGCTCGAACTCGGCGTGACCTTCTTCGACACCGCCAACGTGTACGGTTGCGGCCATAGCGAAAGGGTCCTCGGTCGCGCGCTGGAGGGACGCCGCGAGGAAGTTGTAATCGCTACGAAGTTCAACGCCGTGTTCGACGAGGAAACCAAGCAGGTAACCGGCACCGATTCCAGCCCGGAGGGCATACGCAGGGCCTGTGACGAAAGCCTCGAGCGCCTGCGCACCGACTACATCGACCTGTACCAGTTCCACGACGGCGGGGCCGAGTTGGACCACGCGGCCACCGTGCGCGAAGTGCTGGAGGAACTGGCGGCTGTGGGCAAGATCCGCTACTACGGTTGGAGTACCGACCATCCCGACCGTGCCCGACTGTTCGCAGAAGGCGAGCACTGCAAGGCTATCCAGCAGAGGCTCAACGTGCTGGAGGGCAACCTGGAGACGCTGGCCGTCTGCGAAGAGGAAAACCTGGCCAGCATCAACAGGACTGCCCTGGGGATGGGTATCCTGACGGGCAAGTTCAGCGCGGATTCCGAGCTGCCGGAGGACGACGTACGCAGGGGATGGGACTTCCGGAACGGTCCGCAGGCGGAAAGTCTGGACAAGTTGGCCGGCATACGCGGTGTGCTCACCGAGGGTGGCCGCAGTCTGGCGCAGGGAGCCCTCGGATGGCTCTGGGCCAAAAGCGAAGTCACGATCCCGATACCGGGCTTCAAGACCGTGGAGCAGATCGAGGAGAATATCGCGGCCGCCGATTTCGGTCCGCTCACCGCCGATCAGATGGCCAGGATAGACGATATCCTCGGGTCGAGCGGGTAAGACCGCCCGGATGGAGCACCAGCCTTGAGCCACACGCCGCCGCCCGCAGCAGAGACCGCCACGTCGATCGTCAACCCGACGCTGCTATTCGTGGCCCTCATGTGGGGTGCGGGCAACCTAGTCACCAAGTGGCTGCTCCTCGCCATGGATCCGCCCGTCTTGATAGCGATGCGCATGGGAGCGATGTCGCTGCTGATGGCCGGCCTGCTCGTGTTCGGCCGCACTGCGCACATCTCGCCGCGCAGTTGGCTGAAACTGGGGCTGCTGGGGGGCGGTCTCGTGGCGGTTCAGCTCGCGATGTTCAACTACGCCATGCAGATGACCACGGCCAGCGAGGGCTCGCTGCTCATCAGCACCGCCCCGGTCTGGACCGCCGTCATTGTTTCGGGCGTGGGGATGGAACGCGTCACCGGTCTCAACTGGATCGGCATCGGCATCGCGTCGTTCGGCGTGACGCTGGTGATTCTCGGACCGGCCGGACGTATCGGACCCGGGGCGCCCGCGCGCCTGCCCGGCGACCTGCTGATGCTGGTCGCTGCCTGGCTCTACGCGGCCTACATGGTCGTCAGCCGCAGGTGGATGCGGCGTTTCGGGGAGGTGCCCGTGATAGGCAGCAACTTCGCCGCGGCCGGGGTGCTGCTCCTGTTGTGGGGAGGCCCCGAGCTCTTCTCCACGGATCTGGGCATGCTGACGTGGGGGCACTGGACCGGCATCATCTACATCACCTTCATCGCCGGCTTCGGTGGGCTCTTCCTCTGGTACCGCACTATCGGCCGGACGTCGGCTTCCGGCACGGCCGTCTACCAGTACCTGGTGCCCGGCGTGTCCGTCACCGGGGCGGCCGTCTTCCTGGGGGAGCGGATGTCGGCCGTGCAGATAGCCGGCGTCGTCGTCACGCTTGTCGGCGTATGCCTGGCCCGCAGCCGGCCCTGATCGCGACGCGGCCGGCCATCCCTCGGTTACTTCTCCACGGGCAGAGGATCGATGCGCGGCCGCTCTTCGCCGGCCTCCGCCATGCGGCGTTTCAGGACTTCCCTGAGCTTGTCTCTGGTCGCTCCGTATGCGGGGTCGGCCGCCAGGTTGCGCCTCTCGTGGGGATCCGCTTCGAGATCGTAGAGGAAGTCTTCCACGTAGCGATCGCTGCCCATGTCCGCCATTCCATTGCCGTCCGGCGCGCGGACGCTGTACTTCCACCTGCGGGTGCGTATCGCGCGGCCCACCTGGCTCTCGCTGATCTGGAGAAAGACCTCCTGCGGCCAGTCGTTCGCCTTGCCGTTGACCAGTTGCTGGACGGGCCGACCCCGCAGACGGGCCGGCAGTCCCGCCTGCGCCGCCGACAGGATAGTGGGGGGCACTTCGATCACGCTGACCAGTTCCTCGATAACCTCGCCGCCTCCGAACCCCGGGCCGCGCGCCACCATCGGAATGCGAATGCAGCCGTCGTGGCACGAACGCTTGTACTCGCCGTTCCGGGTGCGGAAGTGCGAGCCGTGATCGCTGGTGTAGAACACCACCGTCTCCTCCGCCAGGCCCAGACTCTGCAATTCGGCCATCAGCCGGCCGAGATTGTGGTCCAGGCTGTTGACGCAACCGAGGTAGTCGGGGTAGTTCTCTCGCCAGTCACCTTCGGTTCCCACCAGATCGCCCGGCACGGCGAAGTCCGCGAATCGTTCTCTTGAACCTCTCGGGCCTTCGTACCGGCTGTGGTCGTTCTGGTGGTGGGGCTCGATGAAGGACAGAAACAGGAAGAACGGCCTGCGCCGGTCCCGCGTGCGAAGGTATTCGACCGCAAAGTCCGTCAGGCAGTCGACGCGATAGCGGCCCTCGGGAAACTCCACGCGGTTCATGTCGGCGTCGTACATGTGGCCGTCGTACGAGTGGGAAGTATGCTCCAGCGCGTCGGAGGCCAGCCAGTAGTCCGTGTAGCCGCCGCGGCGCTCCGGCGGGATGGGCGCGTCCCGGTACTCGCGCTGGGGTCCCGATGCCAGGTGCCACTTGCCGATATACCCGACCTCGTAGCCGGCATGTGAGAGCCGATGCGCGATCGTTTCTTCGTCGGGAGGCAGCGCGATGGAATTGCGGAAGCAGCCGGTCTCGGTGGCGTATCTGCCCGTCTGGATGCAGGACCGGGCCGGCCCGCACACGGGCTGGCAGGTGAAGGCGTTGCGAAACAGCACGCCCTCTCCGGCCAGGCGGTCGAGATTGGGTGTGACGTCGAGCGGCTGCCCGTAACAGCCGCATGTATCCCATCGCTGCTGGTCGGTGAAGAAGAACAGGATATTCGGCTGAAACCGATCTTGGCTCGCCATGCTGGGCTCCCTCGTCAGACCAAACCTCAGGAAAAGGCCCTTAGTACTGCTGTGAAACGACTGTCCGAAGGTATTCCTTTCGCCCTGAGCTTTCAAGTTGCCGGAGGCGACCAACTGCAACGAGGGAAGACGGTGTGCCGAGGCGTGCAGGAATGCGGGGTGGTATTCGCCGGGGGGCCTTCGCGAACGGAAGAGTGCCTGGGCCTGACATCTTCCCATCCGGTCTTGCCCGGCCGCTCTTATAGATGGCTTTTTGCCACGTGTGGGGCTATCATCCGCTGTGGAAAACAGTCGGTCGCACTAAGACAGGAGACGGTATGGAACTCGGAGGCAAAGTGGCGATTGTCACGGGAGCGGGACGCGGGATCGGCAGGGCCATCGCGCTGGAACTGGCGCGGCAGGGATGCAAGGTCGTCTGCTGTGCGCGAACCGAAGGCGACATCGAGGAGACTGCTTCCCTCATCCGCCGCGAAGGGGGAGAGGGCCTTGCCGTGCCGGCGGACGTCGCAGATAGGGACCAGATGAATCGTCTGGTCGAGCGCACGGTCGAGGAGTTCGGCCCGGTGGACATACTCGTTAACAACGCCGCCCGGATCCCGGTTATCAGCGGCCTTTGGGAGGTGGACCCGGACCTGTGGTGGGACGAGGTGACCGTGAATCTGCGCGGGCCTATGCTCGGCATTCGCGCCGTCCTGCCGCAGATGATCGAGCGGGACGAGGGCGTGATCATCAACATGGCCGGCGGCAGCAACATCCCCGGCCGGACCAGCTACTGCTGCTCGAAGGTCGCCGTCGGTAGGCTGACGGCGCTCCTCGCCCGGGAGCTGGAGTCGATCGGCTCTTCGGTAATCGTTTTGCAGATGGGGCCGGGCCTGGTGAGGACCAGACGAACGCGCGAGGAAGCCGAGACGCCGCAGGGCGTGAAGTGGAACCCCGGCACGAAGCGGGCTTTCGAGCAGGGCCTGGACAGGCCTCCCGACGATTGTGCAAAGGCGATAGTGAAGCTGCTGAAGAACGCCCGCCCGGAGATGAGCGGGCAGACCTTCTCGGCACAGGACGTGCTGCAGGAGTAGACTGGCCAACTCCAGTGGCCCGGCCGGTCCTCGCGCCGCGACAGCGGGATGGTTGCCCCTCGGGCGGGGCCCTCGCCCCGGCAGACCGGTAGTGGCTGTTCCGATAAACGTGGTCTTGAGCGGAGGAGACGACTATGGCGCGACCGCAGTGGATGGATGTGGCGGAGAAGGCGGATCCGGAGCTGCTGCATCGCTCGCAGGAGGTTCGTCAGTTCTGTATGGGAGAAGGCGCTTTGCCGGCAAGGTTCAAGACGCTGATGGGCGTCTTCGGCGATGCTCTGCTGGCCCACCCGGCGGGCGTGAAAGCGCTGGCGAATCAGGCACGCGAACAGGGCGCATCCGAGCAGGAGATCGCCGAGACGGTGCGCATGGCCTTCATGTGGGGCGGTCTGCCGGCCCTGGTGACGGCCGTTGAGGCCCTGAGGGATTGAGCAGCGGCGGCGCCTCTGCAAGCACTCCGGCAAGCTGCCCGTGGACCGTCCCTGCCCTCGGGCACCCTTGACCGGATCGCGCGCGCCGGTTGCCAGTATGCGGACGTCGTGCTACCTTGTGGTCCGCAATGGTGAAGATGGCCTACCGTTTCCACTGTGGGAGCTGCGGGAAGCATGGGACGCGACCTGGCGATTGTAGCGGCCGTTGCAGCGGTTGAAATCCTGCTTTGGGTGAGTTGGGCGCCATTCTACTTCCGCTTCGGCATTCCCGTGTTCAGCAGGACGTTTGCCTTCAGGGATACCGGCGACGTGTTGATCCACCCCGACGAGCTTTCCCAGAGCTTCGCTGACAAGCTCGGGCCGTCGTTGCTGTTTCATGCGATAGGCGTGGACGCCATCGCCTTCCGCGAGAAGCTGCTGGAGTTCTCGTTCGTCCGCTACACGCCGGTGATGCATGGGCTCATCCGTTTCAATGAAATCGCCGGAACAGTCACGATCCGTGGCCAGGCGAACGTATGGCCTCTTTGCTTCGCTGCAGTGTTCGTCCGCTGGTCCGTGGCAGATGGTCTGAATGAATTCGACTGGGAGTTGTTGATGGTGATGGCTGTGGTGCTCATTGGCTGCTACGTCATCCAGGCGCTGCGCTTCAACCGCGTGTACAGAGCGCTGAAGAAGAGGATTGGCCCTCGGCCCGGCGGACGGAGCAGTTGACCGGCTGCAGCCAGGGGCTGCGTGGCGGGAGACCGTCCTTAAGATCCGTTGTCGCTGCCGCTGAGGGCGTTCAGGCCGCCGGGAACAGAGGGGTGTTGCGATGCTGAAGCTGAGTCAAGAGATGCAGGGGAAAGCGAAAGCCTTCCTGCGTGCGAAGGCTCGCCCGCTGGAGCAGGCGCGGCATGCGTTCCACTTTGAGACCGCTTGCGCAGCGGAGGTGCTGGAGCAGCTTGGGGCATACCAGAACCTCGACGGCGGTTTCGGGCACGCTCTGGAGCCGGACCTCCGGATGCCCGACTCATCCGCCGTGGCAACGTCTGTCGGACTGCAGATCCTCCGGGAGGTAGGCGCATCGTCCGAGGAGGAGATCGTCCAGCGAGCCGTGAGTTACCTGCTGGACACCTATGATGAGAGTGCCCGTGTCTGGGCCATCATTCCTCCCGAGGCAAACGACCATCCCCACGCCGGGTGGTGGACGTACACTGACTCGAATGCCGGGGATTGGGGCGGGTACCTTGCGAACCCCCGCGCGGAGATCGTTGGGTATCTCTGGCAGTATGGGTCACTCGTGCCGGATGGCATGGCCGCGGAGCTGACGGCCGCCGTGCTGGCCGATCTGGAGACCCGGTCGGACGAGATCGAGATGCACGAGGCCCTTTGCGTCGTGAGGCTTGCCGAGACCCGGGAGCTTCCTTCGGCCGACAGAACCAGGCTGCTGCACCTGCTCCGGCCGGTCTTGCGGCGGCTTGTGGTAACGAGTCCGGACGGCTGGGCGCGCTACGGGCTGCAGCCGGTGGACGTCGTTGGCACGCCGGAGAGCCCCTTGGCAAGCGGCATGGGGGAGGCGCTGGCGCGCAACCTTGACTACGTAATCGCGGCCCAGACACCGGACGGGTCGTGGCGTCCGACGTGGTCCTGGGGAGATGCCTATCCGGAGGACTGGGCGCTTGCCGAGGTGGAGGCGTCCGGCATAGTAACGCTCCGTGCCCTTCTGACGCTCCGCGCCCACGGGCGCCTGGCCTGACGCTCCGGGCGCCGGGCCAGGCGTTGCATTCCATGGGTGCGGCCGTCATGGTGTCAGGGCAAACGCCCCCGGCTCCGCCAGAAGGGCGCCTGCGCCGCCACGTCAGCCCGGCGCTTCCACAGCCCGTTCCAGGTGGCTTGCGACCGACTCCAGGCAGTCGCGCACCGGCTTCAGCACCTCGTCGATGTGTTGCCTCTGGCGGTCCGGATCGCCCATGAACGCTCCGTAGCTCGCCGGGCCGTCGTCCGCCAGCGCCGGCTGCAGCAGTTCGGTGATGCGCCCGTACTGGTCGGCCGCCTGGCCAAGTTCGCCTGCCGAAGGGACCGGTGCCTCGGCGGCCATGCGGCGGAGACACCTTGCGGCTGCTCTGGCGCCCTCAAACGTCGGCATCGCCGTCTGCCGGGCATGCTGGGCGCTGTGATCCTGCCCCTGCCACTGCTCCCGGTCGAACGGGACGTTTCCCATCGCCTCAATCCACGCGTCCATCGCAGAGATACCGAAGACAACCTTGCGCTCGCCCGGCCCGAAGACCGGCGGCGCGGATCGGATGCGTTGGACGATCCTCTGCAATAGGAAGAGCGCGACATCGGTCTCCGGCGCAGGCGAGCCGGTTGGCCGGAGTACCCAGCCGTCCCGCACGTGGGTGATCAGGTTGTCCGTCCGGCCGTTGACGCCAGCCCCCAGGATCGTGCCGTCATGCCGGGATTCAGTCACCACGCCCCAGTCGCGCCATGTGAGCCCCGGCGCGCCGGCCCACTCCCCGCAGGAAACAACTATCTCCCCCGCCTGGATGGCATGGCCGAGGTAGTCGGCGGCCGGCACCGCATAGTACCGCCGCAGCCACTCCACGGCGTCGGCCTCGGCCTCCGGCATGGGGGGGATATCTGAGAGCACGTGTGGGTCCGACAAGGACCGGACGGAAGCACCATGGGCCATCGCGATCAGGTCCAAGCAGCGGTCGCGTCCCTGGCATTGCCAGTGTCCGCGGGTCGGTTCCTCCGGCCGGATGTCCGGCGCGAAGGGATTTGTTGAGAGCTCATAGACCCGCCCGTAATCCGCCGGACGCCCGAGCGCATGCAGCGCGGCGGTGACCGCCAGTGATAAGGTGTCCTGCCGGTCGGCGTCGCCGCGGAAATGAAGGGAGCTGCGACGTGGGTCACGGAAGACTACCTGGCTCTCGACGCTGCGGACGTGATCCAGAAGCTCCTTCCAGCTTCGGAACCCGTACTCGATCGCCAGAGCCAACTGACCTTCGTGGAGGGCAACCCGGGCGGAGAGAATCTCCCGCTCGGAGGCCGAAGTGAAACGCCGGAGTCGGCGCAAGACCGGACAAGACGAGGCATCGCCCGTCCGCTGGGAGCGGATCAGGTCCTTCGCCTCTTCCCTGAGGTAACGAAGACTGGGACGACGCGGAAGGGAACGAGTCATACTAACCTTCCTTTCCTACTGCGCCCGCGGCCTGCTCGGTCGGGCAGAAAAGAAGGTTGTGGACCGTCGTTGCACATCGGGTGGATTCGATCCTTACCGCAGGCCGGGAGGCGCCCCGAAACGCCAACGGAAGCATAGCGCAACGGCCTGCTGGGTGTCAAGGTTCTTCATCGCAGCCCGAGGGATGTCCTGGGTTGATGCTGACCCCTGGGTGGGGGCGAAGCTTCCGCGACTG
>CAZZNQ010000111.1:0-5534 GCA_964655775.1 uncultured candidatus Brocadiaceae bacterium
GTTCTGGTGGTTGACAACGCGAACTTCCTGGGGCAGTGGCCTATGTTCGGCGCGACCGTCACGGGCACCTTACACGGCGACGGCCGGCGCGTGGAGTACGAGGAGTACCAGTGGTATGACGATTTCATCAGCCTGCATCACATCGAGATCAAGGCAGTTGTGCACAAGGGCGGCCGCAGGTGGCGCGTGGAGAACGAGGACGTGCTCCGCGCGATGACGGTCGGCGAAATGACGGCCTACATGGCGAAGGCGGGGTTCTGCGGCATCTCCGCGTATCCCGACTTCGACCGCACCGGATGGGGCGAACCCAGCGGCGAGCGGATGATCTTTCTGGCGTTGCGGCCCGAGGCGTAGCCGCTGCGCTCATCTGAACGGGAGAGGGCCGCATGGCCGTTAGGATTCAGGAGGTGGGGCCGGAGGCGCTCTCGCGCTATGCGGCCCTGCCCATCGCGTTCGCGGTCGAATCGGTGCTGCGGGTGGAACCAGTCGACGGCGGTCTGGGCGGGCTTTCGCTGTCCGAAGAGAAACTGGACGAACCTTACCTGAAGGATTACGACGGGCAGAGCGGCGAGACGCCCGAGGATTGGCCGCGGCGTTTCGACGTGCCCAACTGGGGCTTCTTTCTGGCCGTGGCGGACGGCTGCGATGTCGGCGCGACCGCCGTGGCCGTGGACGCGCCCGGCGTGCACATGCTCGAGCGACGGCGCGATCTGGCTGTGCTCTGGGACATCCGTGTTCACCCGCACCATCGCAGGGACGGCATCGGCACCTCGCTGTTCGGCCGGGCTGCTCGGTGGGCACGCGAGGCCGGCTGCACGCTGCTGAAGATAGAGACTCAGAACGTGAACGTCCCGGCGTGCCGGTTCTACGCGAGGCAGGGCTGCACGCTTGGGGCCGTTAACCGCTACGGCTACTCGGGCTGCGCATCGGTCGCCCACGAGGCAATGCTGCTCTGGTACTTGCACCTTGAGCCGGATAGCACGTAGAACGCCGACTCAGCCCCGCGCACTTTCCCGCTTCGGCCCGGCCCGCTATAATCGCCATCAGGGGCGAGACCAGTCACCGAATAGCGAAGGGATGGACACATGGACGCTGCCTCGACCGTGCAGACGAATATGCATGCGCTGGAAGCCAACGAGTATCCCGGCCGGGGAATCGTGATCGGGCAGACGCCGGATGCCGGCCGCCTGATGCAGGTCTACTGGATCATGGGACGCAGCGAGAACAGCCGCAACCGCGTCTTCCTGTGCGAGGGCGACGTGGTCCGCACGCATCCTTACGACGAGTCGAAGGTCGACGATCCCTCCCTCATCATCTACAACTGCGTGCGCATCTGCGGAACCGCCCACGTGGTCACGAACGGCGACCAGACGGACACGATCTGCGACGCGCTCGAGGGCGACGGCACTTTCGAGTCCGCCCTGTGCACGCGCACGTTTGAGCCGGACGCGCCGAACTTCACCCCCCGGATCAGCGGAGTGGCGGACCTGGCAGACGATCTGCACGCCTACAAGCTCGCCATCCTCAAGGCAATCGAGAACGACGGAGGCCACTGCACGCGCCAGTTCTTCAACTACGAGACGCCCATCCCCGGCGTGGGGCACTGCGTGACCACCTACGCCGGCAACGGCAGCCCGCTGCCGGCCTTCGTCGGCGAGCCGTACATGGTGCGCATCCTGGACGACGTGCAGGCGACGGCCGACATGTACTGGGAGCATCTGAACGAGGACAACAAGATATCGCTGCTGGTCAAGGCGATAGACTCCGCGTCGGGCGAGACCGAGGCGGTCGTCATCAACAAGCACACGGCCTGAGGCCGCGCCCCGTGCGGAGCGGGGAGACTGTGTGATGTCGCGACGTGCGGGTGAGACTCTGGCCGATGCAGCAGCGGGCGCCCTGCCGGAACGCGAGGCGGCACTGTTTGCACTGCTGCACAAGTTCACGGCCGAGAGGCTGAGGTCCGTCGACGAACTGCGCGAGCGGATTCTGGCCGTGGCGGGGCCGCCTCCCCAACCGGCGTCCTCGCGTTGCCTGCACGCCTTCCTTCGCGAGTCGTGGGAATGCCTGGACGCCCTCGGCCGGGAGGTGAACGCCTGCATGCAGCACGTCTTCCCCGGAGCCGGCCTGTTTCCCCCGCTGCAGATGACACGCCAGTGCACCTTCTACGTCGTTCGGAAGAAGCTGCACGAGGCGGCCGAGACGAGACGGCATCCGGTGAGCCGGCTCCTGTGGCTACGGACTCGCGATCCGGGCGACGCCGCCTACGAGCGGCTGAGCTTCCTCTACAATCTGAGTCTCTTCCTGGCCGTCGGGCTCTCGACCGGCGGCCACCTGCCGGGCCCGAACGACGTGCCTGCTGCCGCCAGCGGCATCATCCGCGTTCCCGATGGAGGCGCGACCGGAAGCCCGACCGCAGAGGAGGGGACGGCCCAGATCGCAGACTGGCTGCACAACTTCAGCGAGGATTGCTACGAGGCATTGACACAGGCGCTTCAGGGGGATAGGTGAGGGGCGGCCGACGTCAGTCGATGATGCGGGGGACGCGAAAGCACCCGTCCGCCGCGTCAGGGGCGTTGGCGATGGCTTCGGGGCGGGGGAGCGACTCGCCGACGGAGTCGTCCCGGACGGGCTGGGTGCCCGCTATGCCGTGCACCATCGGCTGGACGCCTTCGGTGTCGAGTTCGTCCAGCTTGCGCACGAAGTCGAGGATGGCGCCGATCTGCTCGGCGAAATGCTCCATCTCCGCGTCCGAGAGCTCCAGACGCGAAAGGTGCGCGACGTGTTCCACTTCTTCGCGTGATATGGGCATGGGCCGGACCCGAAAAAGCGTCAGCGAACGGCCTTGGTGACCTTGCCCTCGCGGATGCAGCGGGTGCAGACCTTCCTGCGCATGACGGTGCCGTTCTCCAGCACGCGCACGCGCTGGATATTCGGCTTGAAGGTGCGCTTGCTGGAGCCGGTCGTCTTGATGCCGACGCCGCCGAGGTGCTTCGCCCGTCCGCGCTGGGTGTGCGTGCGCCCGGAGGTGGTCCCTCTGCCACAGATCTCACATACTCGAGCCATAACATAACTCCCGGGGGTTTTCGATTGGGATGCGAACAAGGATTATACCATTGGGCCCACCGCCGCGCAAATCTGCTTACTCCAGGTCGGCGAGGTTCTGAATCACCTTCTCCAGTTCGGCGCGCAGGTCGTCGGCGCGCTCGATCTTTTGTCGCACGACCTGTTCGGGCGCGTTGGCGCGGAACCGGGCGTCGTTCAGCGTCCGATCCACGTTCTTGATCTGACCTTCCAGGTCGGCGCGCTGCTTCTGCAGCCTTGCCTTCTCCTCGTCCAGGTCGATCAGGCCGGCCAGCGGCACGAATATCTCCACCGTGCCGACCACTGCCGTCACGCAACGCGGGGGCTTGGAGGCGTGCTCGCCGTGATGCAGCTCCTCCAGGACGCCCATCTGTTTCAGGAAGCGCTCGTGTTCGGCCACCAACTGGTCCGTCGCCGCATCCGGTGCGCTGATCGTCGCCGACAGGGCTGTGCGGTCGGCCAGCCCCTTCTCCTTGCGGACGTTGCGGATGGCGCGCACGATCTCCTGGAGCTGCTGCATGTCGGCTTCCAGCTTCGCATCGCGCCGTTCCGGCCGATCCTCGGGCCAGGCGGCCCGGATCAGAGCCGAGCTCTCCATCTCCTTCGCCGCCAGGGGCGCGCTGTCGGCGGCCTGCTCCTTCAGGTGTTGCCAGAGCTCCTCGGTGATGAAGGGCGTGAAAGGGTGCAGCAGCCGCAGCGATGCGTCAAGGGCCGTGACCAGCGTGTTCTTGGCGGCTGCGGCGTCCTCGGGTTCAGCATCCTCGCCCAGGCGCGGCTTGATGATCTCCAGATACCAGTCGCACAGTTCGTGCCAGAAGAAGTCGTAGACGGCCAGCGCCGCGTCGTGCGGGCGGAACTCGTCGAGGGCGCTTGTGGTTGCATTAACGGACGCCTGCAAGCGGCTGAGTATCCAGCGGTCCTCGAAGCGCAGGGCCGGCTTGGCGTCCGCATCCGAGGCGGAGCCGCCCAGGCTCATCATCGCGAACCGCACCGCGTTCCATATCTTGTTCGCGAAGTGGCGGCCCATCTCGAACTTCGAGTCGCTCAACTTCAGGTCCTGGCCCTCGGTGGCCAGCGTGACAAGCGAGAAGCGCGTGGCGTCTGCGCCGAATCTCTCGATCATGTCGATGGGATCGATCCCGTTGCCCAGCGACTTGGACATCTTGCGGCCCTGCTCGTCCAGTATGGTGCCGTTGATGTAGACGTCGCTGAACGGGACATCGCCCATGAACTCCAGGCCCATCATTACCATTCGTGCGACCCAGAAGTAGATGATGCCTCGGTCGGTCACCAGAGTGTCGGTCGGGTAGTAGCGGTCCAGTTCCGGCGTCTGCTCCGGCCAGCCCAGGGTGCTGAACGGCCAGAGCGCGCTGGAGAACCAGGTGTCCAGCACGTCTTCGCTCTGCCGGAACTCGGTGCCGTCGCAGTTCGGGCACTCACTCGGGGTGTCCCGGGCGATGACGGGTTCCTCGCACTCGGTGCAGTAGTAGACCGGAAGCCGATGGCCCCACCATATCTGCCGGCTGATGCACCAGTCGCGGGCCTCCTCCAGCCAGCTCAGGTAGAAGTCCTTCCAGCGATCCGGATGGAAGGACACGCGCCCGCTGCGAGCGGCCTCGACGGCCTTATCCGCCAGCGGCTTCGTCTTCACGTACCACTGATCGGACAGGTAGGGCTCGACCACCATATGGCAGCGGTAGCAGTGGCCGACGGAATGCACGTGGGGCTCCACCTTCTCGAGCAGCTTCCTGGCCTTCAGGTCGGAAACCACGGCCTCCCGGCACTCGAACCGGTCCATGCCTTCGTAGGCGTCGCCCGCTTCCGGCGTCATCCTCGCATCCTCATCGATCACTACGGGGCGGGGGAGGTCGTGGCGACGGCTGATCTCGAAGTCGTTCGGGTCGTGAGCGGGGGTGACCTTCACGGCGCCGGTGCCGAACTTCGGGTCAACCCAGTCGTCGGCGATGATGGGTATCCTGCGCTCCCGCAGCGGTAGCAGGATCTCTTCGCCGATCAGGTGGCCGTAGCGCTCGTCGTCCGGATGAACGGCGACGGCCGTGTCGCCCAGCATTGTCTCGGGCCGGGTCGTGGCAACGATCAGGTGGCGGCCGGGATCGTCGGCGAAGGGGTAGCGTATGTGCCAGAGGTGTCCGTCCAGCTCCTCGTGCTCCACCTCAATGTCCGAGAGCGCCGTGCGGCACCGCGGGCACCAGTTCACGATGTACTTGCCGCGGAAGATCAGGCCCTTCTCGTGGAGGCGGAGGAACGTCTCCAGGACCGCTTCGCTCAGCCCCTCGTCCATGGTGAACCGTTGGCGATCCCAGTCGCAGGAGCAGCCCAGCCTCTTGAGCTGGTCGATGATTCGGTCACCGTACTGCTCCTTCCATTCCCACACGCGCTCGATGAACTTCTCTCGGCCCAGATCCTCGCGATGCTTGCCTTCCCTGGCCAGA
>CAZZNQ010000111.1:5544-11999 GCA_964655775.1 uncultured candidatus Brocadiaceae bacterium
TTCCACCACGTTCTGGGTGGCGATGCCGGCGTGATCCGTGCCGGGCATCCAGAGTGCGTTGTAGCCTTGCATCCGTCGGAAGCGCATGAACGCGTCCTGCAGCGTGTTATTCAGCGCGTGCCCCATATGCAGGGGGGCGGTGACGTTCGGCGGCGGGATGACAATGGTGTAGGACTCGCCGGGATCGTCCGGCTCCGCGTGGAAGAGCTCGTTCTCCTCCCAGAAACGATAGATCTTCTCCTCGATCTGGGCGGGTTCGAAGCGGCTGGATAGTTCGGTGGCCATTTCTCGATTGCCTTTACGGTGTGGCGGCCGGCGACGGACAGGGGCGGCTAGTTCTCGTCGGCCGATGCCAGCAGAAGCTCGTATTCGATGCTGTCCAACAGGGCGCGCCAGCTTGCGTCGATGATGTTCTCATGAACTCCAACGGTGCCCCAGACGTGCCCGGAGTCGGCGCTCTGGATCACTACGCGCACACGGGCGGCGGTGGCGTCGCGCGGGTTGATGACGCGCACGCGGTAGTCGGTCAGCCGCATGTCCTTCAGTTCCGGGAAATGGGGCTCCAGGGCCTTGCGCAGCGCGCCGTCCAGCGCGTTCACCGGGCCGTCGCCCTCGCAGGCGGTGTGCATCAGCGTCCCCTGCACGTTGAGCTTGACCGTCGCGTCAGTCACCAATCGGCCGTCGTCCTGGCGTATGATGCTCACGTGGTAGCCGAGCACGTCGAAATGCGGCTCGAAGGTGCCTTTCAGCCTGTGGGCCAGCAACTCGAAGGACGCCTCGGCGTTCTCGAACTGGTAGCCCTGGTGCTCGAGGGTCTGGACCTTGTCCAGCAGGCGCGAGACAAGCTCCTTGTCGTTCAGCGCCGCCGTTCCCTCCACCTTCTGCATCATGCTGGCGTGGCCGGAGAGCTCGCTGATGAGGAAGCGGCGCTCGTTGCCGACCAGTTCGGGATCGATGTGCTCGTAGGTGGCGCGCGCCTTGCGCATCGCGTCCACGTGCAGCCCGCCCTTGTGCGCGAACGCGCTGGCGCCGACGAAAGGCTGGTACGGATCGTACATGAGGTTTGCTGCTTCGTAAGCATAGCGCGAGACTTCAGTTACGAGCTGGAGCTGCTCCTCGCTCACGCAGCGGAACGGGGTCTTCAGGTTGATGATGGGGATGATCACGCACAGATCGGCATTGCCGGTGCGCTCGCCGAAGCCGTTCAGCGTACCCTGCACGTGCGTCGCGCCGCTCTGGACTGCGGACACGGAGTTCGCGACGGCCACGCCGCTGTCGTTGTGGCAATGTATGCCCACGGGGCAGGGGAGGTTCTGCGCCATGGCGGCCGTGACGCGCGCGACCTCGTCGGTAAGGGTGCCGCCGTTGGTGTCGCACAGGACGATGCAGTCCGCACCGGCCTCCGCTGCCACGCTGCATACGCGGGAGGCCGCTTCCGCGTTGGCGCGGTAACCGTCGAAGAAGTGCTCGGCGTCCAGTATCACCTCGCGGCCGGCATCCTTGAGGAAGCGCACGGAGTCCTCGACCATGCGCAGGTTCTCGTCCAGGTCGGTGCGGATGACGTGCGTGACGTGATAGTCCCACGCCTTGGCGACGATGGTTACGACCGGTGTCTCGGCGTCGAGCAATGCCTTCAGCCCGCGGTCCTCGGCGGCTGGCCGGCCGGCACGTCGGGTGCTGCCGAACGCGGCGACCCGCGAGTGCCGAAGGTTGAGCCGAGCGACTTCGCTGAAGAACTGGGCATCTTTCGGGTTCGAGAGTGGGTAGCCGCCCTCGATGTAGTGCACCCCAAGCTCGTCCAGCCTTTCGGCTATGGCCAGCTTGTCCTCCAGGGAGAGCGACATGCCCTCGGCCTGGCAGCCGTCGCGGAGCGTGGTGTCGTAGAGCTTGATTTGGTTGCTCGGGTCGCTCACGTTCTGTCCGTTTCTTCCCTGTCCAGATTGAACGCCCGGTGAACGGCCTGGAGGGCGCGCTTTCCGGCCTTGCCGTTCACAACGCAGGATATCTTGATCTCCGACGTGCTGATCATGTCGATGTTGATCTCGTCCTCGGCCAGGGCCTGGAACATCTTGTCCGCCACGCCGCAGTGGCTTCGCATTCCGATGCCCACCACGCTGACCTTGGCCACGTCCTGATCGCTCTCCACTGGTCCCGCGTCCAGCTTCAGGGCCAGTTCCTTTGCGACGCGCAGCACGCGTTCCAGGTCGTCCTTCTCCACGGTGAAGGTCATGTCCGTCCAGCCCTGTTCGCTGACGTTCTGGACGATCATGTCGACGTTCACGTTCGCCCGCGCGATGGTGCTGAAGATCCTGGCGGCGATGCCGGGATGGTCGGGCAGGTGCCGCATGGTCACTTTGGCCTGATCTTCGTCCAGGGCGGCGGCGCGCACGTCAACGTATTCCAGTTCCCCGGTCAAGTCCGTCACGAGAGTACCCTCCGATTCGTTGAAGCTCGAGCGCACGCGGAACGGCACGCCGAACCTTTTCGCCATCTCGACGGCCCGCGAGTGCATCACCCGGGCGCCCAGGCTCGCCAGCTCGAGAAGTTCGTCGTAGTCGATCCTCTCTATCCACCTGGCCTCGGGCACCACGCGGGGATCGGCGGTGTAGATGCCGTCCACGTCGGTGAATATGTCGCAGCGCTCGGCCCGCAGGGCGGCTGCCAGCGCCACGGCTGTAGCATCCGAGCCGCCGCGGCCGATCGTGGTAATGTTGTTCTCGCTGTCCATGCCCTGAAAGCCCGCTACGATCACGATCTGGCCCTTGCCGATCTCGTTCCGCAGCCGGCTGCGATCTATCTGCTTGATCTTGGCCTTGCGGAAGGCGCCGTCCGTGTATATGCCCGCCTGCGGTCCCGTGAGACTGATCGCCTCGTAGCCTTCCTTATGCAGGGCTATGGCCATCAGCGCGATCGACATCTGTTCGCCGACGGCCATCAGCATGTCCATCTCCCGGGGGCTGGGATCGGGGTTTATCTCTTCGGCCACGTCGATCAGTTCGTCCGTGCGGTTGCCCATGGCGCTGAGCACCATGATGACCTCGTTGCCGGAGTCGTACTCCATCGCCGCCCGGTGCGCCGCTCTGCGCAGGCGCTCCGGCGTGGCCAGCGAACTGCCGCCGAATTTCTGTACCATCAGACCCATCGTATCGGACCTTCAGTAAGAGCTCAGGCCGGCGCAAGCCGCGCAGTGCGCGTGCAAGCCGCGCTCGAGAACGAGGGAGGAAGAGGTTCGCCAACAGGAAGGAACGCCCGCCCCGCTACCCGCCGAGCCGGACAGACCGGCGTAAGACGCCCAAGATTCCGCTCTTGTTACGCCCTCAGGACTCAACTATCTTAGTGGCCGGACGGCTCATCTGTCAAGTACGGCAGGGGCGCGGGCGTGCCGCGCCGGGAGGACGATATGATACCGAGGGTGCTGACCATAGCCGGCAGCGACAGCGGCGGGGGCGCCGGCATTCAGGCCGACCTCAAGACCATCACCGCGCTGGGCGCGTACGGCATGTCGGCCGTCACCGCACTCACCGCCCAGAACACCGTAGGCGTGCGCGGAGTTTTCGCCGTGCCGGCGGAGTTCGTTGCCCTGCAGATCGATGCCGTTGCCGAGGACATCGGCGTGGACGCGACCAAGACCGGGATGTTGAACGAACCGGACGTTGTCGAGTGCGTTGCGGAGCGGGTCCGCCGGCACGGCCTTCGGCCGCTGGTGGTGGACCCCGTGATGCTGGCGAAGAGCGGCGATGCGCTACTGAAGCCGGAGGCCGAGGAGGCGCTGGTGCGAGCCCTGCTGCCGCTGGCGACCGTTGTGACCCCCAACCTGCCCGAGGCGGCGCGCATAGCGGGCATGGACGTGGAAGACGTGAAGGCGATGCGAGATGCGGCCCGCCACATAAAGCAGATGGGGCCCGAGTGGGTGCTGGTCAAGGGCGGGCACCTTTCCGGCAAACCCGTTGATATTCTTCTCGGCGGCAACGGATTCCATAGTGTGGAGCGGCCGCGCGTGGACACCCGCAACACGCACGGCACGGGTTGCACGTATTCTTCCGCGATCGCCACCGGGCTGGCGCTGGGGATGGAGGTCCCGGATGCCGTCGAGTGGGCGCGGGATGCCCTGCAGACGGCGATGCGGAGCGCGCTGGACCTGGGAGGCGGACACGGTCCGCTCAACCACGGCGCTATGTTCGGAACGCAGGCCTGAGGGAAAGCCTCCCTGCCCTTTTTTGGCCTTGACATGACGATGCGGCCAGTTACCATTGAGACGGGTTCGTTTCGGCTGGCGGAAATCGCGGCCTTCACAGCCTGGAAGAGCGAGGTGAAACCGATGAGAAGGGGATTCACAGCCATTGAGCTTGCCGTCGTGCTGATTCTTATCGCCGTGATGGCGGTGCTCATCCTGCCGGCTCTGGAGAAGGGGCGTGTAGCCGCCATCCGCACTAAGTGCATCACCAACATCCGGCAGATCGGCGTGGCCTGCAGCATGTATGAGAACGATCACAATGCAGAGTGGCCCTGGGCACGCGTCAGCGTGGACGACAGCGACGAGCATCCCGTCTGGCCGGACGCCACCGGTTCCATAGCACTGCTGTATCCCGACTATGCGCCGAAGCCCTACCTCTTCCGCTGCCCCGACACGGACGATCTGGTGGTGTTCAGCGAGGACGGCACGGATTTCCTTAACTGCGAGAACTTCAACGTGTCGCCGGATGGCGAGGCGATGAACGAGGGGGACGAAGGGAAGGGTGCGCCCCGGCCGCCGAGCTACTTCTACGATGCGGGGGACGAGCACGGGCCGGGCATACCGAAGAACCCGCGGCCGAGCCGGGTCGTCTATGGCGACGAATGCATTCACCACTACTGGGAGAATGAAGCGGGCGAGGGCATGTGGATGGGCGAGAACAACCACGTGGGCGGAGGCAACTTCCTGTGCGCCGACAAGCACGTGGACTGGCTGGCCGTGCACTGGTCGGGCACGCCCTACAGGATGGGCGAATCCGAGCCGTCTGTCCCGAATACGTTCCTCCATGTTCTGCCGGGTCCCAACGCCATGCCCGGCGATCACCCTCAGATGGACTCCAACGTTTTCTGGGCAGAAGAGGGCCACGCCGACCGCGCGGTCGATGCGGACCTGGCCGGGATGATGTGGCTGAACGGCAGGTGGAACGAGTTCTGAGACCGGCCTCCAGCAGCCTGTTGAAGAACTGGGCTCGGTCGCGCCGGCTGCTAGCCCGAGCGGCTCTTCTTCAGAACCGTGGTAAGCCGGTCGACGATATTGTCCCGCTCCGTGTCCTGCAGTTCGAGTATCTCCTGCAGGGCTTCCCCTATGTGCGGAATGTACTTCTCGATGTACTCCCGCTTGCGCTTCTCCTCCGCCTTGCGCTTCTTACCGCGGAGGAATCTGCGCAACGCGCGCGCACATTCCTGGATGGCGAGAATGATCTCCTTCTCGATCTCCGGGTAGGGCGCTATGGCCTCCTTGCTTTCGCTGGTGAACGGTACCCAGGGGCTGGCCATGTGTACGAACACCAGCAAGGGGCCGGTGGGCAGGCTGCCGTTGGACTGGTCCACATTGTACTGCCGCCAGTTCGCGTGCAGCACGGCCTGCGTGGTGGCACAGGCGCCGCTGTTATAGAGGAGGGGAACGCGGTTGGCGAAGCGCATCACCTTCGCCGACGTGGAGTCCTTCAGGGATCCGCCGTAGGCGATGGCGGCTTCGATCAGGAACGGGATCCCGCGGTAGACGGTGGGGCTGCGGGTTGTGCAGGTATAGAAGTCCGCGTCGTGCTGGTTGCGGATGCCTTTTTCGATCAGTTCCGGCCCGATGGGCGAGATGCAGTCCATCGGCGGGTTCATCAGCTTCGTCTCGCGCAGCGCCTTCAGTAGATTGTCCGCCTCCTGTTGGGCAATGCGCTTGGGGCGGGCGTTCTCGTAGAGGCCGGCCTTCTCGCATATCTCAAGCGCCGCTCTCTTGCTCACCCGGCAGAAGTCGTTGGAGAGGCATCCCTGGAGCGTGCGGCTGCGCGTTTCGTGCAGCATCTTTATCAGCATGCCCAGTTCGATGCCGTAGGGATGGGGCTTGATCTCGCGTGGCTCGTCGGGTAGCTCCTCGGAGGCGCGCTCGTAGACAGTCTCGCGTCCGTCGGGGGCAACGTATCGCATCTGCACGTGCGGATTCGCCGTAGCGGTCTGCAGCAGATACTCGTCCACGCTCCACTGGCCGCGCTGGAACGTGCCCTCCAGCTCGATCTGGACGCGCGTGCCCTTGGGCTGGTCCCATTCCACCGTCTCTTCGCACAGGATCCGTGGCTCGTTGTCCTTGGTATTGATGGCCACTTCGTAGTAGTGCGCCTCGTCCTTCGGGCCCGTGCGCGACGTCACGGCGACGGGTTTGCCGGTGGTCAGGTGGCCGTACATGCCGGCGGCGCTGATGCCGATTCCCTGCTGACCGCGGCTCATCTTCA
>CAZZNQ010000112.1:0-11844 GCA_964655775.1 uncultured candidatus Brocadiaceae bacterium
GTGTTCCAGGAACCGATGACGGCGCTCAATCCTGTGTTCACCATCGGCAATCAGATCGCGGAAGCCGTCATGCTGCACCGCGACGTGGGGCGGGCCGAGGCCCGGGAGATCGCGATAGACACGTTGGAGAAGGTGCGGATGCCGGACGCCCCCCGGCGCATGGAGGAGTACGCGCATGAGATGTCCGGCGGCATGCAGCAGCGGGCGATGATCGCCATGGCGCTGGTCTGCCGGCCGGAGCTGCTGATCGCCGACGAGCCGACCACGGCCCTGGACGTGACCATCCAGGCGCAGACGCTGGACCTGCTGCGCGACCTGAAAGACGAGTTGGGCATGTCCATGCTGATGATAACGCACGACCTGGGCGTGGTGGCGGAGGTGGCCGACCGGGTGGCCGTGATGTACGCCGGGCAGATCGTGGAACGGGCGCCGGTGCTGGAACTCTTCGAGCGCCCCCTGCACCCCTACATGGCCAACCTGCTGAAGGCGATGCCCCAGAAAGGCTCGGCGGGCCGGCCGCTGAACGTGATACCGGGCCGCGTGCCCGACCCACGCCATCACCCCAGCGGCTGCCGGTTCCATCCGCGCTGCCCCCTCGCGGTTGCCGCCTGCGCCGAGATCGAGCCCGAGCTTCGGCAGATCGCCCCTGCACACCGTGCGGCATGCATCCGACTGGAAGGCTACTGGGACGGCGAGCCCCCGGTTCGCGTGGAGACAGTGGACGCCGACACGGTCAGCGGGGTGAGCGATGGCTGAACGAGGAGCCCTGCTGCGGGTCCGCGACCTGAGGAAGCATTTCCCCCTGCGGGGCGGCGTGCTCTCGCGCGTGCACGGCTACGTCAAGGCGGTGGACGGCGTCTCGCTCACCATCGGGCGGGGCGAGACGCTGGGCCTGGTCGGAGAGAGCGGCTGCGGAAAGACTACGGCCGGTCGCACCATCCTGCGCCTGCTGGAACCCACTTCCGGCGAGATATGGCTCGGCGAGACGCCGGTCCACGATCTGGGCGGCGGCGATCTGCGCCGGCTGCGCCGACGGATGCAGATGATCTTTCAGGACCCGTACGGCTCGCTGAATCCCCGGATGACGGTCGGCCAGATCGTCGGCGAGCCGCTCGCCGTCCACGGCGCGGCGTGGGGAAAACAACGTCGAAATCGGGTGTCCGAACTGTTGGAAACGGTGGGCCTCTCCGGAGCCTACGTCAACCACTATCCTCACGAGTTCTCCGGCGGCCAGCGCCAGCGCATCGGTGTGGCGCGCGCCCTGGCACTGCGACCGGACCTGATCATCTGCGACGAACCGGTATCGGCGCTGGATGTCTCGATACAGGCCCAGATCATCAACCTGCTGAAAGAGCTTCAGGACCGGCGCGGCATATCCTACCTTTTCATCTCTCACGATCTGGGCGTCGTCGAGCACATATCCGATCACGTCGCCGTGATGTACCTGGGCCGGATCGTCGAGTCTGCCCCGCGGGAGAGGCTCTACGACAGCCCGCTCCATCCCTACACGCGGCTGCTGCTTGCCGCCATACCGGAGGTGGATCCGAAGAAGCGGCACGCCCGGGCCTCGGACGACTCCAGCGTGCCCAGCCCCGTCAATCCGCCCGGTGGCTGCCACTTCCACCCCCGCTGCCCCTTCGCGGCCGGCGAGTGCCCCCGTAGCGTGCCCGAACTGCGCGAGGTCGAGCCCGGGCACATGGTGCGGTGCCACCGGGCCGAGGATCTGGTGGGTGGCGACGGCGAAGCAAGGTAAGGAACCGGCGACCACCTCACCAGGGCCAGTCCACGCTGAACTCCCGCAGTTCCGCCCGGCAGGTGGGGCCGTGCCCGATCAGAATGCGCTTCTCCGCGCAGTCGAAGAGGACGCAGCCCAGGGTGTTGGGGTGACGGCAGAAGCAGTTGGGTTCGTTCGCATGAGAGCAGAGGGCGGTGCGGAGATCGTCCAGGCTGCGCAGTCCCCCGCAGACGGACTGCGCCTCCCGCGAGCGGGTGTAGGTGTTGGACGACGGCGGCTGGGCCTCGAACTGCACCATCTCCTCGAAGAGGTAGTTGTTGCAGTGGTAGGCGTTGGCCGTGATGTCCCGGACCTGCAGTGCGGTTGCCGACGTCTCCACGTCGACGATCCGACCGGCCTGGCGGAACACCCAGTTCTCACCCTGGGCGCGCGTGCTGCTCCGCAGAATCGAGATGGCGTCGTCGATGCCGCGCGCCTCCATCACCCGCCGGCAGAAGGATCGCTTCGGTTCGCCGATTCGGAAATCGGACGGCCGTAGCGCGTTGCAGGTCGAGAGGAGGCCGTGCGAGTTGACGAACGGCGCGTGCCCCGGCAGGCTGCCGACGTAGCAAAGGGCCAGGACTCGGAGGCCCGAAGCATACGACGCCTTCAGCACGAACACGTCGTTCTCCTTGCCGCCGTCCTCATTGTGGCCGATCAGTGTTCGCTCGCCGTCCCGAACGATGAGTGTCGTGCACCCGTCCGCATCGGGAAGCGGCCGGTCCAGTTCCACAAACTGGATCCTCGCAACGACATCGAACGGCAGTTCCGCCCCGTCCGCCAGACCGCGCAACTCATCCATAACGGTCGGGTACGGCTTGACGTGGGCGAGGTAGGCGGCGTAGCGTTTGAGAATGCCCGCATTCTCCGTTCGTGCCCGCGGCACCGCGTCGGCCAGCGCGCGCACCCGTTCCCCCATCCGGCGACCTATCTGCAAGCCCACCTCGTAGGGGGTTCCTTCCGCCTCGATCAACGCTATCGGTCCGGCCATTGCCTGTGCTCCGCGTGGTTTCTATGTGGGCCGACGATTATAGCCCGCCTTGCCGGCCGTCCGCACGGTGGGGGCCAGCATGCCGGAACATTGTTGGCCTCGGGGCGCTTTCCGAGTATGATAGCGACAAGTCCGGAAGATGGCGTATGCCGTTGCGACAGCCTGCCGGGCGGTTCCTGCGAGCGGCGGAGGGGTGGCTGAGCGGACGAAAGCGACGGTTTTGAAAACCGTTGTCCCGTTCTGCGGGACCCTGGGTTCGAATCCCAGCCCCTCCGCCATCCGCCCTTTCCATCCAGCGCATCGCGCCCCCCCGCCCAGCACGAGGCAACACATGCACTCTATGGGCCACGAGAGGCCGTCCCTCCGGGCCTCATCGCGGACGATCATCCCTGATCTTCAGGCCCACCCGGCGGGCGCTGAAGGCCGAACAGCGCGCGAACTGCCGGTCGCGTGAGCACACGGTACTGCCACCAGGCCAGCCAGAAGCCGAACGCCGCAAAAGCCAGCGCCACCGGCTTCGGCACCCGGCGCACGCTCTGCCCCAGCACCCGCAGGTCTGCAGGTCCGGGCGCGATCAGCATGAAGAGCGCGACAAGGGGAATGACGATCATGGCGATCCAGAGAAGGACCACGGCGCAGGTCCGCCAGCCCTGGCTTAGAGCCAGCAGACCGGGCCCGATGAACAGGCCCAACACGCCGAAGTTGATGCTGATGCGCCCGTGGGCAAACGCCACGATCACCTCGACGACCGCCAGCACTCCACCGACAATGAAAAGAACGGCTACCACCTTCAGCGCTGCCGGCAGTTCTCGCTCGGACCCCATACGCGCTCCTTCCGCCATTGGCCGCTTGTTGTTGCTTCGCAGGCATACTTTATCGGAGACGAAGGAGCCCGGTCAACCCGTGTTCGAGCCGCTGCCACTTCGGGACCTCGGTCTGCTACAATGGCGGGCTATCGCCCAGGCAAATCAGAGGAGGCATCCCCATGGGACGCACCGCATTGGCGCTGCTGCTGTCGTTGCTCGCGTTGGTCGCCGGTCCGGTCCTTTCACAGGACTACCGGCTCGCGGTGGTCGTGGATCCCGGCGGCGCGAGGGAATCCGAAGGAGCCCAGCGGTACCTCGCGCGGACGCGGGCCGCGCTGGACGCCGTTGGGGCGCAGTACGACCTGCTCTCCGAGAAGCAGTTGCTGCACGGCGCCCTCGACGCATATCCGGTCGCCGTCGTTCCATATGCGCCTAATCTCAGTGCGGCGGGCCGCGCAACGCTCCGAACGTTCTGCCACGACGGCGGCAAGGTGATGTGTTTCTACACGACTTACGGATTGGAAGCGGAGCTGGGCCTGCTGGGGACGACGTACGTGTCCGGGGCGGATCCCTCGCTCTTCGCGTACGTCAGGTGCGAGGGGTCGGCGCTGCCGGGCCTGCCGGACGGGTTCGCGCAGTCCTCGTGGAACATCCGCGCCCCCGATCCCGCGCCGCAAACCCGGGTGCTGGCCACCTGGCTGGACCCCGAACACCGGGAAACGGATTACGCCGCGGCGACGTTGAGCGACGGGGGCTTCTACTTCTCGCACGTCCTCGTGGCCGAGGGCGACGAGGCGCTGCGTGGGGCGGGCCGGATGCTGGTGGCGGCGGCCGACTACATGGCGGCCCGGCGGGGCAAACGCCGCCAACTGGCCATCGTACACGGCACCGCGAGCGAGAGCGACAGCGGCGACGGACGGCTTGTCGGCGACATGGTCGGCGAGATGGAGAGCATCCTTGCCGAGGCCGGGCTTCCGTACACGGTCGTCACGGACGAAGCCGTCGCACGAGGCTCGCTGCGGGATCGGCAAGTGGCGATCTTCCCGCTCAACTTCCGACTGGCGCCCGGAGAGGCGGAGGCGGTCGAACGCTTCGTATCCGAGGGCGGGGCTATCATTGGCTGCTTCTCGCTGAACGGTGCGCTCGCCCGGCTCGCGGGCGTGGCCGGCAAGGAGTTCCGATCCGGCGGCTCGGACACTCCCTTCCAGGTGGTCGCGTTCGACGATGCCGCCCCGGACGGTGTCCCGTCCTCCTTCGGGCAACATTCCGCAAACACCATGGCGCCCCGGCCCGCCGAGGACGGTCGGATCATCGCAACCTGGCGGGACAACGAGGGGCGCGACACGGGCGTGCCGGCCGCGATTCTGTCGCCGACTGGGATGTACTTCTCGTACATCCTCCATGCCGGGGACGTGGGCAAGACATCGCAGTTCATGTTGGCGGTGATCGCACACCTGGCCGACTACGACGTCTACGGGCCGGCGCTGGCCGCCCTCCGTGAAAGGCTGTGGGACTTCCGTCGCTTCGACGGCAGGGAGGCGCTCCTCTCCGCGTGCCGAGACGACGCCCGCGCCCACGCCGCCGCGCAGCAGGCCACGGAACTGGCGGAGAAAGCGGCCGCACAGCAGAGCGCCGGCAACGCGCGCGGCGCATACCTCACCTTGAGGGAGGCGCGAGCCGCCGCCGAGACCGCCTTCATCGGCAGCCTGCCCTCTACCCATGGCCCGGAGTTCCGGGGTGCCTGGCAGCACGACGTCAGCGTGCCCGGACAGGATTGGGATGCCCATTTTCGCAGCATGGCGGAGCGGCACCTCAACGCGTACCTGCCCAACGTCTGCGCGGCCGGCTATGCCCATTACGAGAGCGACTTGCTGCCGACGTCGGACTTCGTCCGCGAGCACGGTCCGCAGATCGGCCCGATGCTTGAAGCCGCAAAGAGGCACGGGATCGAGGCGCACCTCTGGCGCGTGAACTACAACCTCTGGCGCCCGGACCGGGAAGTGATCGACCGATACGCCGCGCAGGGCCGGCTCTGCCTGGACCCACGGGGCGACATTGTGGGCCTGGACCGCGGGAACGCGACGCTGTGCCCGTCGCACCCGGCGAATCAGCAGTTCGAGATCGACTGCATGGTCGAGATGACGAGCAAGTTCCATCCGGACGGCATACACTTCGACTACATCCGCTACCCGGGCCCCCAGGCGTGCTACTGCCCCGGGTGCCGCAGCCGGTTCGAGGCCGGGCTGGACAAGCAGGTGGCGAACTGGCCGGACGACGTGCTGAACGTCGGCCCGCTGAGGCAGGACTACCTGCAGTTCCGACGCGACCAGATCACGGCCGTAGTCCGGGAAACCCGTCGGCGGTCGCGCGAGGTCGATCCCGACGTACTCATATCCGCGGCGGTCTTCTCGAGCTGGGACAGCCCGTGGGGCGCGCGCGACGGCGTGGGGCAGGACTGGCCTCTCTGGGCGCGCGAGGGATACCTGGATTTCGTCTGCCCGATGAACTACACGCAGAGCGCCGGCGAGTTGGCCGCCCTGGTCAGGCGCCAGCGGGAGCTATTGGACGGCCGGATCCCGCTGCAGTCCGGTATCGGCGCTTACCGATCCGGCTCCTCATGGCGGATGGCCGACCTGGTGGACACGGCCCGGTCCGCGGGCGCGGACGGCCTCTGCTTCTTCGACTACCGGGGACGCGTGGTGGGCGAGTATCTTCCCGCCCTGGTTGCCGGTCCGCTCCGACGGCCGGCGGCCACGCCCTGGACGCGATGAGCGGCGAGTCCACGCGCGGCCACCGGTCTTGCGCCAACGTCTCTACCGGTTGGTGGTTGACGGGCCGCACGGCAGGCGCCATCATGGGCGATCGGTGGATCTGTTCACATGCCTTCGTCAATGGGAGACGGAAATGATTAGGCGGGAGATACTGCTCTTCGAACAGGGCGGAAAGGAGAACACCGGGGCGACGCTGCAGGCGTGCCGCAAGCGAGCCGAGGAACTGGGGATACAGCACCTGGTCCTGGCGACCTCGACCGGCGAGACGGCGCTGAGGGCGGCCGATGTCCTGGCTGGGAGCGACGTCTCCATCATCGGCGTCACCCTCCACGCAGGCCTGTGGAAGGTCTACAGCGGCGTCGACGACGAGAAGGTGGCCGCGGCGGAGGCAAAGGGCGTGCGTTTCCTCACGGCGACACACACGCTGATGGGCAACGTGGAGTCCGCGATAAGGCAGAAGTTCGGCGGCGTTCCTCCCGTCGAACTCATCGCGCACACGTACTACACCTTCAGCCAGGGGATGAAGGTGGCCGTCGAGGTGGCGGTGATGGCCGCCGACGCGGGACTGATCGACGATGAATCGGACGTCATCGCGGTGGGCGGAACCGGACAGGGGGCGGACACGGCCATCGTGCTGCGCCCGGCCTATTCGACAGAGTTCTTCTCGGCGAAGGTGCGTGAGATCATCGCCATGCCGCGCTGAATCCGGCGGGCGTCACGCCCCGCTGCAGACCTCGAACTCGCACTGACGGTGCACATCGAAGGCCGAAGGCCCGTGCGTTGGGGCCGCCAGCACATGCCGTACGATGTCGCGGCGCCAGCGCACCGCCTGATCCAGCGCCGTCGCACCGGTGGCATCCTCGGCGTCGGGGTCGGCGCCGTTCTCCAGAAGTGTCAGCAGGCAATCCACCTGCCCGGCAGCGGCCGCACCGTGCAGTGGGGTCCAACCGGTGGACGTGCGACTGCCGTGGTCCGCGCCGCGTTCCAGCAGCAACTCCACGACGCCGCTCCACCCGCACTCGGCCGCCACGTGCAGCGCCGTGACGCCGGACTGGTCGGCACCGTTCACCTGTGCTCCGCTCGCAAGCAGCTTTTCGACCAGCCGGCGGTCGCCTCTCGCGGACGCCAGCAGCAGGGCCTGTACCATGGGCGTAGTCTTCGCGTTCATCTCTGTACCTCGTTGGGGTCGCGCCATATGATGGGTTCCGTCAGAGGTACAGTTCCCTTCGGGCCGCGATTACTTCCCTGCGGGCGACAATCTCCCGGAGCCAGTCACCCGCGCGATGCTACGCCGGCTTCACCTCTATGCTGCGCCCGCAGGAGCTGCACGTTACCTGCGGCGCCGAGAAGCTGGGACTGAGCTGCAGCGTCTTGCCGCACGAGCAGCGGAACGACTGCCACTCGCCCGCCTTGTGCCGCACCACCGCCGGCTCCTCGGGCTGTCGGCCCTCTTTCTCCGGCTGCTCCGCCTCCTCGCGCGCCTTCTGCGTCGCGGCCAGCGCACCCGCCAGCGCGGCGGCCGGTATCGGCACGTGACGGTTGCAGCGCGGGCAGCGCACTTCGCTGCCCTTGTAACTCTGCGGCACCTTGATGCTGAGACCGCACGCGCACGTCAGGAACAGCATCCCGTTCAGCCGATGCAGGATGTCGACCGCCTCGCGCGCCTTGGTCAGGCCGTCCTTCTCCGGTGCGGCTGTGGGCTCGCGTGCCGACACCTCATCCGCCCCGGACAGCGTATGCTGCCCGATGAGGCGCTTGCCGCCCACCACGCGCGAGAACGCGGCTTCGTACTCCCGGAATCCGGCCCCGCCTCCCATCGACCGCAGCACGCGCACGCGGTCTTCCGTGGGCGGATGCGTGCTGAAGATGCTGTGGGCGGCGGAGCCCTTCAGCGGGTTCACCGTGAGCATCGGGGCCACGGCGCGGTTCACCTTCTTCATCTTGCCCGCCGCGTGCGATATCTTCTCCAGTGCCGAGGCCAGGCCCTCGGGGTAGCGGGTGAAGCGCGCGGCCGACGCGTCCGCCAGATACTCGCGGCGCCGACTGCAGGCAAAGTAGAGAAGCTGCGCCATGATCGGTGCCAGCACGGCGAACAGGATCGCCACCAGCGCTATCGCGCCCCCGCCTCCGCCTTTGCTGCGCGAGCGCCTCGATCCTCGTCCGCTGTAGAACATGCCCCGCAGGAAGACATCGGCGATCAGCACGATCGCCGCGACCATCACGCCGGCCAGCGTCATGAACCGCGTGTCGCGGTTCTTGATGTGGCCTATCTCGTGGGCCATCACGCCCTGCAGCTCGTCGCGGTTCAGCCGCATCAGCAGGCCCGAGGTCACCGCCACCGCCGCCTCGTCCTCGCGGCCCACCGCGAACGCGTTCGGCGCGTCGGAATCGACGATGAACACGCGCGGCATCTTCGGCAGGCCGGAGGCGATCGTCATCTCCTCCACCACGTTGAACAGCACGGGATAGTCGTCGTGGTCGATCTCGCGCGCGTGGACGCTGCTGAGCAACACCTTGCGCCCGGCCTGCACGGCCACGAGCCACATAATCAGCCACACGATCAGCGCCGCCGCCATGCCGAAGAACCCGCCCCGCGGGTCGACGTACGCCGCGATGAAGTAGCCCAGCCCCCCCAGCACGCCCGCCAGGGCGAAGATCAGCACCACCGAACGCCGCCGGTTGGCGCGAATGGCCTCCCACATGGCTCGCTATCCCGCCTGCGACCGCCTCAGAACTGGACCTCGGGCACTTCCCGTTCCTCGGCCGTCTCGATCTCGAAAAGCTCCATCTCGTTGAACCCGAACATGCCCGCCACGATGTTCGCCGGCACGCTCTGGATCCGCGTGTTGTACTGCATCGTCTGGTCATTGTAGAACTGCCGCGCGAACGCGATCTTGTTCTCGGTGCTGGCCAGCTCCTCCTGCAGCGCCAGGAAGTTCTGGTTCGCTTTCAGGTCGGGGTACTGCTCCACCACCACGAAGAACTGCCCCAGCGCGTTCGTCAGGCCCTGCTCCGCCGGAGCCGCCTCTCCCGCCCCGGATGCCTGGGCCGCCAGGTTGCGGGCCTTGGTCACCGCCTCCAGGGTCTCCCGCTCGTGGGTCATGTAGCCCTTGGCGGTCTCCACCAGGTTCGGGATAAGGTCGTGCCGCCGCTTGAGCTGCACGTCGATCTGCGCCCACGCGTTCTTCACCTGGTTGCGCAGCCGCACCAGCCCGTTGTACAGGCCCACAACGAACAGCACAAGCAGCACCGCCAACACCACTATCACCAACGCCGCTATCAGCACCGGTCCCATCCGCCACCTCCCGTTCTATTCCGGTATCGTCATTCGTCCGCCGATCCGCTCAGCTCCGCGAAAAACCGCGCCAGCACGTTCTGCTCCGTCGCGCCGGACGCCTTCACCACCGCCTCCAGTTCGCCCTTGTCGAACCATAACCCGTGCTCCCGCCCGCACCGGTCCACCGTTATCGGCGGGTCGGTTGCGGCTTCCACCTCACGCATCGCCGCTCCGCACACCGGGCAGGGACGCCGCCCCGGCGGCTGCGCACCGTCGGGCGCCTCCAGCGCCCCCAGCAGCCGGTCCTGCAGCGTGCCCGCCTTCTCGCCGATCAACTCCAGCTCGCCGGAATCCAGCCACACGCCCTCGCAGTCGGGACACCAGTCCACTTCCACCTTCTCGAACTCCAGCACGAACATGTCCACGCCGCACACCGGGCATTCCATCGTCGTTCTCCCTGGCCTACCGCCGGCGCCATCATACCGGCCGTCCCACCCCGCCGCAACAGCGATTCCGGCGCCCGCGGCGCACCTCCCCGTTGCCTCCGTCCGAGTGTACTACCGTTGTCGGAACCGGTTCCATAAGGTGGTTTTCTGACGGAATGGGTTCGTTTCGCAGCGGCGCCCCTTTTCCCGCCCGTCTCGCTTTCGAGCCGGCGTGCGGCGAGTTGTCCAGGTCGACACACGGCGGCGGAGTGCCTCGCAGATTCCGGACGTTTGCCGGCCGAAGCCCGGCCGTTCCGTCGTCGGCGGCCGGACAGCCGGCGGACGCCCGACGGCCGTACGGCGGACAAAGCGCGTCCCATCCGGCCGTTCGTCGGACGCCGACGGACATCCGGTGTTGGGGCGGGCACGCGGTGTCCCCGCCGACGCCCGGCGCCTCTCCGGTCGCGGATACCGCCCTGTCGGTTCGGTTGCGCATCATGCTTGGCGTCCTCCAATCGTTCCGTGGGCTACGCGGTGCGCCTCCTTCTGAGTCACCCCCTTCGGGGGTTCCCTGGGGGCCGACCTTCTGCCCCGGGTTCGTCGCCCCGCACACGCAAGGCCGGCGTCGTTCTTCCTGCGCGCCTGCTTCAACGCCTGTGGCCTGCATTGGCGCCGGACGCCAATGCCATCCTGTCGCGACGCGACAGGCGCTTGCCACCGCTTTGCCGTTTGCGAAGCATGCTTCGCGAAGTTGGCTCCGGTGTAGAGGTCGCACCGCCCGGCGGTAAACCGCCGGCACGGAAAGCGGCGCCAAGGCGCCGCACTCCGAAACACGCCTCTCCCTTCGGATCCCCTGGCGTCGGCTTGCACCGGTTTCCCAGCGTTTGCCGGACCCTTCGGATGTTCGTCCCGTGCGCCGCACACCAGCGGCGCGCGTGTGCGAAGCTATGCTTCGTAGAGGCATGATGATGCCAAGCCCGGCACTTCAGTGCCGGGGAAACGCTGCCACCGAAAGAGGCCTGCAGTAATGCGCCGTCCCTGCGCATTACTGCCAAGCTATGGCTGTCTTCAGGCAGCCATAGCCATTCTACGCGTCTTTCCGGAACGTGTGTCCGTTGTGGGTGCCCGTGTCCCCTCGTGGGCGCCAATGGGCGGTCAGGTTCTTGCGCTCGGGACGGTGGACTAAGTGGGCGAACATTAGTCTTCGCGGGTTCTGCTTCATCGACGCAGCGGGGCGAGACGCCCCGCTCTACCCATTGCAGGGGTAGCGCAGCCGTCTCGGCCGCGTTGCTGCAAGCCGAACAGTGGTGTACTTATGTAAGATCGCTTAGGCCCGTCTGTTCGGGACTACTCCCAGGCCCGCATACGCGGGGCCGTGCGGCATTCGATTGCATAGCCGTCACGGAGAAAACGCTTGCATCTTTTAGCAATCGCGCGTATAGTTTTTTGTGCGAGGGGAAGGCGAGACGAATTCTGGGAAGAAGGGAGGCACCTTTGACCTGACGACCTGTGGGGTTCTGCCCGTTCGCATGCAGTTGTCCTTGGAAGCACTTACTCTGGGGTAAGGAAACACGATGACGAGATGCGCAGCATGTGTAGTGTCCTTGCTTTTGTGTGCCTTTTTGTTCGGCTCGGCGCCTGCTTTTGCCGAGGACGTTACGGTTGAATGGGGTGTACCCGATGACCAGGCGCAGGAGCCGATCGAATGGAACCGAAGGGTCTATGGGGCAGTGGACGAGAATATCTCGGTTGCGGTGCTGGGCACACCCGCCGGGGGAGATTACACCTTGTCCAAACTAT
>CAZZNQ010000113.1:0-11514 GCA_964655775.1 uncultured candidatus Brocadiaceae bacterium
GAGGAGTCCAGGACTTTCGTGATCGTGCCGACCTGGTCGGCCTCGGGCACGTAGGCGTTGCCCGCCGACGACTCGATGATCGCCATGTCGCCCACGCTCGGGATGCCGCTCGGGCTCTCGCCGTGCACCTGTCTCTGTCTCAGCGTGCCCACGTCGTCCTCCGTCTTCAGCACCCGGATGCCGTCCCAGGTGTAGCGCGTCGTGCCGCCCGAATCGACAAGCTCCGCACGGCTCGCCATCCCGTCATAGCGGATGACGTTATCCGTCCAGCCGCCTTCGCGGCCTGTGCAGGGTTCAGATGTGCGGGTTGCAGTCGGCGTCATCGTCGGCTACCAGGTGTGCAGAAGGAACACCTCTCCGTAGCGTCTACCCTATTAGACGTAAAAACGGGCCGGTTTCTTGGCCGAAAAATCGCGGAAATCCGAGAAAACGCCGAAATGCGTCCGACCCAACCCCCATTATCCGCCGCAGCGGCCCGGAGTCAAGACGGAATCCGCAAGCACGGCAACGACAACGGCGTAGGTCCGCAGATTACGCGGATGCCGGCTGAAGCCGGACGCAGATTCAAATCCAACGGTACGGCAACGGCACCGGAACCGCACGCCCTCCTCCGCGCGAGGCTACGGAGGGCAAGCCGACTTCCGCGGATGCCGGCTGAAGCCGGACGCAGACAAACGCAGATGTGAACGACAGCAGCAAGGCAACGACACCTATCCGCAGATGCGGCAGCCTGCGGTGCCGACCCGGATTGCGCAGATTCAAATCCAACGGTACGGCAACGGCACCGGAAGCGCAGATGCCGGCTGTCGCGTGGCAATCCGTGATTCTGTCTTGACGCGGGGCGGCTGCCGCGCATAATGAGGTAGCGGGCGTGGACGGGTGCTGATGCCGGACGCCGATGCGGGACGATTGAGTCAGCAATTGTGTAAGAGGAGAAGCGGTGGATGTCAGCCCGCGCACGAGAGACCGGGGGCCTCAACAACAACGTCATTGTGCTGACAGTGTGCGGTCTGCTCGTCAGCGCGACCTTCACCGGCTGCGCCGGCGAGGCACAGTTGCGGCAAGCGCGCGAGCAGAGAGGCCCCCTGAAAGAGATGGGCCTGACCCGCTGGGATATGCAGCCGGCGACGATCGAGGTCGACGCGAACGAGCCGTGGTTGCACATGTTCTTTGACCCGGATGTCTACTCAGTCCCCTCACTGATCGAAACCCTTCGTGACACGACCCTCCCCAGCCGGCAGAGAGCGCAGGCGGCTATGATCCTCGGGCGATATCGCTGCTCCGACGCGCTGCAACCCTTGCTCACGGCCTTGGAGGATCCGGACCATGACGTGGCCCTCGGGGCCGTGCGGGGCCTGGGCGACCTGCGTGACAGCAGGGCCGTTCCGGCCTTGATGTCCAAACTGGTTCAGGCCCTGTCGGATCCGGCGATGGGAACGGCTCCGTCCGGTGTCGTCTGCGGGTACCAACGGTCTTTCGGCGCGTCGGAGATCGGCATCTACCTTGCGGCCGATCCGCTGGACTTCTACCTGGATGCGACTGAAGCGATGGCGGCGCAGCCGATGAGCTTCCAGGACCACGTTGCGACCGCTCTGGGAAAGATAGGCGACAGGGCGGCCGTACCCTTGCTCGTCAAGATGCTGGCGAGCCAGGATGGTATGGTGCACCCTCATCCTTTTCTTGCCTCGGAGCGCCGTGCTTTCGTGGCCGATGCCTTGGGCAAGATCGGTGATCCGTCGGCACTCCCGGCCTTGCGCCTTGCGGCGGAGGCTAACGACACTTCCGAATTCGGGGGCGAATGGGGGGATTGGCCATCGAGGGCCATCATCCAGATTGAGGCGGGACAGAAGACACTTCCCGAACTCGAAGCCGACCTCAAGTCCCGCGACAAGTACGTGAGGTATTACGCGGCGAAGGCACTGGCATCGATGGACGGTCCGCAGGCGGCGGAGGCGCTCAAACGTCTAACGGGAGACGCGACTGTCATCCGGCGGGATGCAGCAGTTCCCACGGTGGAGGAGACAATCGCCGAAGTGGCCGCGACCGCCGCCGGCAAGGCGGAGGCGGAGGATGGCAGGTGACGGCCATCAGCCCTTCACACAACATCGCTCGATTGGGAGAGGTGGGAACACGAGGTCACATTCGAGAACGCGGACCAGGAGCGGCACTACCGTGAGATGTTGCGTCGCGGACTGAACGCCGCACGGGAGCTTTTCGGGTTGCCCCCGCGCCCCGAGGTGCCTTCGGAAGATGCTGCTGAGCCGGCATCGGCATCCGTAGAGTAGCGGCTCGTATTTTTTTTATGCCGGCCGCAGTGCGTTATTCGTCGTGTCAGTATGTGCCCGGAGGCTTGAGACCAGTGGATGTGGATATGCCGGAGCGGGAAAGCCCAGAAGGAAGCAACGTTTCCGGACGTGTCTTCTGGAATGCCCTCGGCTTGGCATGGCTGTCTGCCAACGTGTGGGCATACTGGCCGCTGCACAGACACAACATGCTTACTACGGGGATGATGATTGGGGTTATCGTTGTCGATCTGATTCTCTTCTTCGTGATGGGCTGGATGTGGGGACTACATCGGCGTTTTTCAGTGATTGTGTGGCCCATTCTGGTGATCGTTGCGTGGTTCCATACCCCCGCGTTCGGCGCTTGGGTGTTGTGGGACTATGAGACCTTCCGGACGATCTTGCTCCGGCCCCACTCGCGGAGTTCATGGGCGTACGTCGCTTCCCACACAGCCTTCTACTTCCTCGGTGCCTGTCTCGCACGCAGGAGAGCAACGCGGCTACGGGGCGGCAAGGCGGCGATGGATACATCCGATCAACGGAACGGCGGCTCGCCCGGATAGGTGCGCCATGTGGCCCATGCGGAGCAGGGCGTGGCGCGGCGGGCGTCACGATCGGTGGGGTAGCTGCGCACGCAACGCCGTAAGCCCGCTCTCCGGCGGGCTTCACGGCACGGTTGCCTTGCTTGATTCGAAGCAGACGTTTCCCTTGCCGGGCTGTGGGCCGGGTCCGTTCTCAGAGAACAGGGGTGTGGTATACTCAGATAAAGCCAGGGGCGCTCGGGCGTGTCGGTGCTCGGTACTGCAGCTATGGGGAGACATGCGCGTGATTCTGTTGAATGCGTTCGCACGAGCCGTTTTTGTCACATCAGCCCTCGTCTGCTTGGCGACGGCTTCGGGCTCAACTCCGCCCAGTGAGATCGCTCCAATCCGGGGCGGAACTCCAATGGTGCGCGTCCGGGAGCGATGTTGGTATAGAGGCCATCGACCGACGCTCCCCGCGTTTGCTCTTGGAGGTTCCAGCGAGAGGCCGGAGACGGAACCGGTCTACTTGCTGACGGCTGAACTCGCGCTCTCCACAGCGCCCCATCTCGTGGGTCACCTGAATGTCTGGATGGAAGGCGTGGAAGAGGGGGAGCAACTGAATGCACAGGAGACACTGGTCTGGTGCATCGATGACGATTACTCCAGCCTGCTTGAGCTGAGGGAGTCGCGGACACTGCCACTGGGATTCCCTCCGGCGCGCGCGGGTCTTGCCCAGGTGGGCCATGGCACCGTCCGGTACCGTCTCCCGTACGGATGCCCCGATGGTGTTCTGGAAGGCCAGTTGGGCGGGATCGAGCGGGCGCGAGTGCCTCTGCCCACGCACACCGTTCCCGATGTGGCCATTGCTCGCCTGATCCCCAGGTTGCCGTTGCAGAAAGGAGTCGTTGCAGCGCTCAACGTTCTGGATACCCATCACGGTATAGTGGCGGAAGACCACTGGATCACGTACACAGGTGAGGAGAGAGGCGACGGCCAGCCGCCGGATTCGCTTCTGCACAGGTTCGATGTAAGTACGGGCGCAAGCTACTGGACGGATGACCAACACCGAGTTGTGCGGATGCGGCTCGACGGTCGGAAAATGGAGCGACTCACGGTCGACGAGGTGCGCTGGGCCTTCAGCGACAGCTCGTGGCATTTCGTGTCCGAGCTGATGGTTTCTGAGCATCTGGTGCCGACGGCGTCGCACGTCCAGCCGAGCGCGGCACGTCTGCAGCCGACCCGGTACTGTCTGCTGACGCGCATGCCCGCAAGGGGGATCGAGTACGTGTACGCAAGGCAGGAGCCCGCAGGCGGCGACGGTGCGTTGACGGTCGTCCATGAGCACGCCACGAAGATCATCGGCATGTCGCGGTCCACGACTAAGACAGTGCTTGAGTGCAGACCGGACGCGTATCTCACCGTTGAGCGAATCACCTGGAGTTTGGAGGAACCTGCACCCGGCCTCGGGCCATACATGCGGGACATCGAGCGACGGATACCGTACGGACACTCCGACGGGCGCCTAGCAGGGACGCAGAAAGCCGCCCGGTTCATGCCGCCGCCCGGACTGTTCCCAGCCATACCCGCACATGCCGTACACGAACTGGTGCTTCCGCTGATCGTCACGCGCCTGCCCTTTGAGAAAGGCACTGTGTTCGAGTTTGGTCTGCTGCGCGAGGGTCACGTATCGCCCGGCGGCATCCCTCGGTTGTGCGTTTCCGGTTGTGCTATCGAGTACGTAGGGCAGGGGGGAAGTGAGATGCTCCACGAGTTCCGGCTGGTGCATCCGTCTCTTCCCACGCGTAGCTACTGGCTCGACGCCAAGAGAAGGTTGGTGCGGGTGGAGGAGGACGGACTTCCTGCGGCCGTAGCCGTGTCCGTGGAGGAGGCGAGAGCCGCCGTGCGACAACTGGCCGAGCAGGACCCGCATCCCGATACCCACGTAGAGGAACTGATCGAGTCCACGAGACGGTTGTTCGAGGAGGACCGCAGAAGAAAGAAGCCGTCCCAGCAGTGATACGGCGCGCGGAGTCCCCGCGATTCGTCCGCAAGCTCTGAATTCGCGCCGACCTGGCGCCGAAGTTCTATCTGAGGTGGGGAGATGGTATACTGTGCTTCGGCAAGGGGAGGGCGGTGTCCGGCGGCGTGGACGACCATGTTCACCTACTGTGCGACCTGCACCCGGCCGTCGCCGTCTCCGATTTCGTCCGCAGCGTGAAGTCCACGTCCTCCGGCTGGATGCATCGCGGTTTCTCGCAACTGAAAGACTTTGCCTGGCAGCAGGGATACGGAGCGTTCACCGTGAGCGCCAGCGCATTGGCATCGGTCAGGCGTTATGTTCGGGACCAGGAGCGCCATCACCGGCATCTGGGCTTTGAGGAGGAATTCCGGCAGCTTCTGGCGAAACACGGGATCGAGTTCGACGAGAGGTACCTGTTCTGAATCACCCCCATTCGGGGGTTCTCTGTGGGGAGGGTGGGGCTCCATCCCCAGGGCTCGTTCTTCCGCCATGCGGCGGACGCCCTCAACCTGGGCTACGTCTGCATCGCCCGCTCTCCGGCGGGCTTCACGGCACGGTTGCCGTGCCCCGACTCGGGGAACGCCTTTCCCCGGGGCAGGCGGCGGCAACTGCGGTGTACAATGGGGACAGGTGAGGAATGGTGAACCGCCGGTGTGATGCACACGTCGCGCGTTCCGCTCGCCCTTGCAGGGGCTTTGGGGAGGGACAGGGACATCGAAGACACGGCTGAGCTGAAGCGTCGCTCGTTCTCCGACTACTGGTCCGTGAGCCTGGTCGCCGGGTTGGTGGCGGGACTGCTTATCGCCTGGCCGAAGAACGACGCGCTGGACCTTCTTGCGGCGCCGGCGCTCTTACTCATACCGGGCGTCGTGCGGCGTTCTGGTAAGCGGATCCTGCTGGCGTTTCTGGGCGGCATCGTGCCGCTTGGGGTGGCCAACATCGTCTCGGCCGGCCCGGTTGAGGGGCTTTCGGCGGCCGCCCCCGTCTCGGCCTTCCTCGGCTTCACAGTAGCTATCGACGTGATCATGATGTTCATGCGTCGCGGCATCCGGGATTGGCGGGCGGGCGCGGCATTGGTTCTGAGCAATGCCATCGTTGTCGCGCTGCTGTACCCGGTCAGGTCGATTGCCGAACTCGTGCCGGCCCATGGGGTGTCGTTCGACGATTTCGTCCCGCTATGGGCGAGCGCTGCTGTGTTCGTCCTGATCTTCCCCGTGAAGTACATGCTGTTCAACTACCTGTATGCCCCGGAGTTGTTCACGCGCCCCTACGGCGAGGGGAACGTGGGGGACGACGACGCATGGTGGCCGTAAGGAGCGGTGTGTCCGTGCAAGCATACGGCTGGTCGGCGCCAGGGGCTGCCGGTCCGGCCCGCAATGATGGGGACCGGAAGAGGAGTTTTGTCGAAAGGGGTATGGAGATGAGAGCGGGGAAGAAGCTGGCTGCGGTTGTGACATCTATGGTTCTTGTGGCTGCGGCTGCCGCGCACATTGTCTTGGCGACCCCGTCTCTGTCGCAGGAAGCGCAGCCAGAGTTGCGTCGACGGTTTCCGGCTTTCCGCAGCTGGACAATGCCGCGGGACAGAGAGGAGATATTCATAGCTGAAATGGCGGGAGAAGCGGGCACTCCCGACCGCGCTGAATGGTCCGTCCGGGGGCCTGAGAGCCTGACCTCTGAATCGGATGTTGAGCGACGAGGGGAGGCCTTGCAGGCAACTTGGCGTTTCAAGCCCCGCGAGGCCGGTGAGTACGTCGTGAGCTGTTCCTTCCGGAATGGTAACCACGCCGCAGGCCCTGTCGAGTGGAATGTCGTAGTGCCAGCCGGCAGGTTCAGCCTCTATGGACGCCGTGAATACGGTCCTGGAGAAGACCCGGGAGCGATGGTATGGGTGAAGGGCGGGACCTTTCTGATGGGAGCCCCTCCATCGGAGTATCGCCGCACTCAGCTCTGGGACGACAGCCCGCCCACGCGTGTCAGTGTCGGAGATTTCTACATTGGCAAGTACTGCGTTACAACGGGCGAGTTCTGTGAGTTTCTGAATGATAGAGGTAATCCGGGTGGCCGACTCGTGGATGTGGAGAGGTCCCGGACCGTCATTGCGGAGGAGACGGGGCGGTATCTTCCGCGAGAAGGTATGGACGCGTGCCCGATTGGGCGCGTCCGATGGGAAGGTGCCGTTCAGTACTGCCAATGGCTTTCCGAGAAATCAGGGCTTCGATACCGACTTCCGACCGAGGCAGAATGGGAGTATGTGGCGCGTGGGGTTGAGGCAAGGCGCTATCCCTGGGGGATGACATCCCCGCTCCGGCCCGATACCAAGGACCCGAGTCCCGCTAGGCCGCATGGATTCTTCGCCGATCTGGGCTGGGCGGTCTTTGAGCCGTACCGCGCGGCAAGAACTGTCGGCTCGTTCCCGCCAAACTGCACACCTGACGGAGTGGCTGACATGGGTCTGCTCCACGAATGGTGCAGCGATGTCTTCGACGGCGACGTTGTTGTGGGGCCGCCGCCTGCGGACGGAGAGGCCGTTCCCAGGCCCGTCAGGGGCGACCTGGAGTTGCCCATGTGGGATGGCTTCTGGTCTGAGCGGTACGCCATCGAACCCGCGTGGCACAGACTTGGCGCATATCCTGATCTCAGCATATGGTCCTTTTCGTTTCGCGTGGTCAAAGATGTTGAGGGGCGGAAGAAGACCGACGACCGGCGAGCCCCGCCCCGGGCCGGGTCTGGCTCGTGATGATGGGGACCGAAAGAGGAGTCTTGCTGAAAGGGGTGTTGACATGAGAGCGGGGAAGACGCTGGTCTCGGTGGTGGTGCTCGTCTCGCTTTGCGGATGCGAGAAGGTCAGGATGGAGCGGGCGGAGAGGAATGTCCTCAATCTGCACGCCGCGCGGCAGCTCTACCGCGTACTCTCTCTCTACGAAGAGGAGAACGGTGCACTGCCGCACTCTCCCGAAGGCCCCGAACACGCCCTCTACGTCCTGAAGGATTACGTTGGGCGCGTCCCCCGATACCCTCACGGTGACTTCACGGCGACCAACAACATGGACGTTGAGGATCTGGAGTTGCCCTACCCGTGGTTGGGAGATGGGGCGGCGTACTGGGACGTCGACGGGCAAGAGTTGATGGACGGCGATTACGACTACCTGAACGAGCCGATTGCCCTGAACCGCGAGTCGCCGGAGCGAGCGGTCTATGCCACGCGCGTCGACTTTCTGTTTGACGGTCGGTGGGTGGTGTTCGAGAACGGCGCGGCGCTGTGGGTGTCTAGAGCCAATCCCTATCATGACGCACCTTTGGGCAGGACGATGGATGAGCTTCAGGCCGCGGAGCCTGATGAGAACCGCAAGCCCGACCTGAGATTGACGTTTGACCAGTGGCACGACCAGGGATCGCACCAGGAGCGGATTGCCTTTGCCGTCTACCGGTATGCGGAGGATCACGGTGCGGTGCCGCTTTCGCCGGCCGGTGGAGCGTACGCCCTGTACGAACTGAGGGACTACGTGCCCGACGCGGGAGCGTTCGACGCACTGTATACGCGTCTTGAGAACGGCGCGGCATACTGGGACCACGAAAACAAGCGCGTGGGGAACGCGGACTTCGAGTATTTGAATGAGCCGCTGACGCTGGCAGAGAAGCACAGGTGGCAGGACTTCTCCGAACCGATAGTGCTCCTGGCGGAGAAGTGGGGCGTCGGCCGCCTCTATTCGCGGCAGGTGACCTTCGGTGGTGGGTGGTTGTATGGTTCCTACGTCAGAAGAGACGCTCCCCATGCAGATGATCCGCTGGGACGCACGCGAAGCGAACTCGAGATTGGCCCATAGGCGGGAAAGGTTGCTTTGGGGTGCACGAGCGCGGAATTCCTGTTGGCGGAAGTCTCTGCGCCTCGCAGGCGGACGGCGGCGAAAAGGGGTAGAATAGGGGTAGGTGAGGGACGGTGAGCTGGGGGGCGCGGTTCCTGCCCGGGCAGCCGGGACGCGCGGCTCCACGACACGCCGAAGTCGAAATCCTGCGGGAGAAACATTCTCGCCGGAGCACTGAGAAACAAGGGGGATATGACGATGACCGCTTTCCGAATCCTGTTGGCGATGCTGACGGTCGCCGCTGCTTTGGCGCTGGCCGCCTGCGGGAGCAACGAGCAGGCGCAGCAGCGTCCGCAGACGGCGCCGCCGTCCGATCCGGCCACGCTGCAGAAGGCGACCTTCGCCGGCGGCTGCTTCTGGTGCATGGAGCCGCCGTTCGAGAAGCTGCGCGGTGTGGTGGACGTGGTGTCCGGCTACACCGGCGGCACCGGCCCGAATCCGACCTACGAGAACTACGCCGACACCGGCCACATCGAGGCGATCGAGGTCACCTACGATCCCGCCCAGGTCACCTACGAGCAGCTTCTGAAGGTGTTCTGGCGGCAGATCGACCCGACCGACGCCGACGGGCAGTTCGTCGACCGGGGGCCCGAGTACCGCTCCGCGATCTTCTACCGCGACGAGGAGCAGAAGCGCCTGGCCGAGGAGTCGAAGGAGGAACTGGCCGCGTCGGGACGGTTCGACGAGCCGATCGTCACCGAGATCCTGCCGGCGTCGACGTTCTACAGGGCCGAGGACTACCACCAGGACTACTACAAGGAACATTCGATCCGCTACAAGTTCTACCGGGGCCGCTCCGGGCGCGACGACTTTCTGGACGATGCCTGGGGCGAGGACCGGGAGATCAAACTGCCGCCGCCCGGCGCGAAGGAGTTCACCAAGCCCGACAACGCCGAGCTGCGGGAGATGCTGACGCCGCTGCAGTACCGCGTGACGCAGAGGGACGGTACGGAGCCGGCGTTCGACAACAAGTACTGGGACAACAAGCGCGAGGGCATCTACGTGGACATCGTGTCCGGCGAGCCGCTCTTCAGCTCGACCGACAAGTATGAGTCCGGCACCGGCTGGCCGAGCTTCACCAGGCCGCTGGAGCCGCAGAACATCGTGGAGAAGCCGGATCCGGGGCTGTTCGGGACGCGCACCGAGGTGCGCAGCCGTCAGGCGGACTCGCATCTGGGGCACGTGTTCGACGACGGGCCGCCGCCGACGGGGCTGCGCTACTGCATGAACTCGGCCGCGCTGCGGTTCATCCCCAGGGAAAACCTGGAGAAGGAAGGCTACGGGGAGTACCTCCACCTGTTCGAGGAGTAGGCCGGCGTGTGCGTTTGTTGTCAGCGGCAGGCGCATCCGGTAGAATCCCGTCGCAGTGCCGGGAGCGTGCAGGCGCTCCCGGCTGTTCCTTCCCCGTGCGACGAGAGGGAGCGTTATCATGAGGTTTATCCAGGTAGGCGTCGGGGGATTCGGCACCACGTGGCTGCCGCGGCTTCAGCGTGACACGCAGGCATCGCTGGTGGCGCTGGCGGATTCGGACGAGGGTGCGCTGGCGGCGGCGTCCGAGGCGACGGGCGTCTCGCAGGCGCGGTGCTACACGGATTACGCGGAGGCGCTGGACAGCGTGGACGCGGACGCGGTGCTGAACGTGACCCCGCCGGGCGTCCACTGCGAGGTGGCGCTGGCGGCGCTGGAGCGCGGGTTGCACGTGCTGACCGAGAAGCCGCTCTCCGACACGATGGCGGCCGGTCGCCGGATGGTGGAGGCGGCGGAGAAGGCCGGGCGCGTGCTGATGGTGAGCCAGAACTACCGGTTCCACCCGTGGGTGCAGACGATGCGGCAGGTGCTGGCGAGCGGCGAGTTCGGCCGGCCGGACAACATGGTGGTGCGGTTCGCGCGGGCGCCGCGATTCGACGGCTCGTTCCGGCTGAAGATGGAGCACCCGCTGGTGGCGGACATGAGCATCCATCACTTCGACCTGATGCGCGCGGTGAGCGGCCAGGACCCGGAGTCCGTCTACGCGGAGACCTGGAAGCCGGAGTGGAGCTGGTTCGACCACGACCCGTGCGCGGTGGCGATATTCGACTTCGCGGACGGGATGAAGGCGGTCTACGAGGGCTCGTGGGTGGCGCGCGGCCGCGAGACGCCGTGGGAGGGCTACTGGGGGGTGGAGTGCGCCGACGCGCTGATCGAGCTGCGCGACCAGAAGGTGCACATCCTCTCGGCCGAGCGTCCGGGGCAGGACACGGAGGTGGAGCTGGCGCAGATGCCGTGCGTGAGTCAGGATTACTCGCTTCTGGAGTTCCAGCAGGCGGTGGCGGAGGAGCGGGAACCGGCCACCAGCGCGCGCGACAACCTGAAGAGCCTGGCGATGGTGTTCGCGGCAATGGAATCGGCGTCCAGCGGGACGAGGGTGCGCATCGACAGCGTGATCGAATCGTAGGCCGGCATGAGCGGGGAACGCGAGTTGAGCGGCAAAGAAGCGGGATTCACCAGGCGGCTGGAGGAGTTCAACGACCACGTCGAGCGCATGCTCGAGCAGCTTCGGATGGTGATCTACGGGCAGGACGCCGTGCTGCGGCAGCTCCTGGCCGGCATCTTCGCGCGCGGGCACTGCCTGATGGTCGGCGTGCCCGGGCTGGCCAAGACGATGATGGTCTCGTCGCTGGCGCGGGTGACGTCGCTCACCTTCCGCCGCGTGCAGTTCACGCCGGACCTGATGCCCAGCGACATCACCGGCACCAACATCCTGGACGAGAGCACCGGCAAGCGGGAGTTCCGCTTTGTGCCCGGGCCGCTGTTCGCGCACATCGTGCTGGGCGACGAGATCAACC
>CAZZNQ010000114.1:0-11288 GCA_964655775.1 uncultured candidatus Brocadiaceae bacterium
CTCCGAAAAGGACCACCGCCTGCGCGGGAGGGACGAACCCGGGGGTAAGGGTCGCACCCTTTCCTGAGAACCCTCGAAGGGGGTGACTCAGAAGGCGGCGCACCGTAGGCCACGGAACGGGTGGAGGAGGCAACAAGATGGTGATCACCGGAACCGATAGGGCGATATCCGCAACCGGAACGGGGGCCGCCCCTCGGTGGATCGGCCGCGTGCCCGCCCGGACGCCGGATATCCGCCGGTGTCCGATGGCTGTCCGGATGGGACGCGATCTGTCCACGGTACGACCGTCGGGCGTCCGCCGGTTGGCCAGCCGCCGGCCACGTCACGACGGGGCATCGTCCGGTTCCCGTCCGGAATCGGGGAGGCACTCCGCCGCCGTGGGTGGGCGCGAACGCAGCCCCGCACCCGGGTTCAGAGGAGTGTGGCTCCTCCACGAGGCTTTGGGGGACAAGGGCGGCTTTCGTGGAGACTTCAAAGAACAAGCTCGCCTCCGGGGCGGCGTCGGCAGGCAAGTCCGTCTGCGTCGAAAGCTCACAGGGCAAGTCTTCGCTCGCGGGAGGTCTTAGGGGACGGGGTTGCGCGGCAAGGCCCGATTACAAAACGAACCCATTTTGTCAGAAGAGCCAGATCACCAAGATCATACGACTCGCCACCTTCCGGCGTCGGCGCCGCGATCTCCACAACTCGCGCCCGGCGCGGGATTGAAAACCGACGGCGTTCGGCTATAATCCGGCGTGCGGCCGGCGGGGCCGCCGTTGCAGGGGCACTCGAGCATGGGACGACGCCGCATGGTGGGATACCACGGGAGCGTGATCAGCATCCGCGACTTCGACCGCGACGAGATTCTCAACGTGCTCGAAGTGGCGGCGAAGATGGAGCAGGACGACCATTTCGGGCTGCTGGCCGGGAAGGTGCTGGCGACGATGTTCCTGGAGCCATCGACCCGCACGCGGCTGAGCTTCGCGTCGGCGATGATGCGCCTGGGCGGGCAGGTGCTCGATTTCGGCGAGGTGAGCCGATCGTCCTTCAAGAAGGGCGAATCGCTGGGCGACACGCTGCGGATGGTGGGCGGCTACTGTGACGTGCTGGCGCTGCGGCATCCCTCCGAGGGCGCCGCGCGGCTGGCGGCGGAGATAGCCGGATGCCCGGTGATAAACGCCGGCGACGGCGCCAATCAGCACCCGACGCAGACGTTCCTGGACCTCTACACGATCCAGAAGGTATGCGGCCGCATCGACGGGCTGACGGTGGGGTTCGTGGGCGATCTGAAGTACGGCAGGACGGTGCATTCGCTGGCGGAGGCGCTGGGACGGTTCGACTGCCGGCAGGTGTTCGTGTCGCCCCCGAGCCTGCGGGTGCCGGAGGGCCTGCTGCAGGAGCTGGACCGGCGGGAGGTGGAGTACTCGAGGTCGGAGAACGTGCCGGAGGTGCTGCCTGAGCTGGACATCCTGTACAGCACGCGGATTCAGGAGGAGCGGTTTGCGGACCGGATCGAGTACGAGCGCGTGAAGGGGGCGTATCGGATAGATCTGGAGCTGCTGAAGAGGTCGGGGGTGCGGGAGTCGATGCGCATCATGCACCCGCTGCCACGCGTGGACGAACTGTCGATGGATCTGGACGAGACGCCGTATGCCGTGTATTTCGAGCAGGCCCGCAACGGGGTGCCGATCCGGCAGGCTCTGCTGGCCATGGTGCTGGGAAAGGCGGGAAAATGAGCGAGCGCGAGAAGCATCAGCAACTGAACGTGACCGGCATCAGGGAGGGCACGGTGCTGGACCACATCGAGAACAAGGCCACGTTCAAGGTGGCGGAGATCCTGCGGCTGGAGCAGGAGGAGCGCATGGTGCTGATCGGCGTGAACCTGCAGAGCGGCAAGGTGGGCAAGAAGGGCCTGATCAAGATCGCCGGCAGGGCGCTGACGCCGCAGGAGGTGAACACGATCGCGCTGATCGCGCCGGATGCGACGGTGAACATCATCCGCGATTACCGCGTGGTGGAGAAGCGCAAGGTGGAGCTTCCGGACCGGCTGGAGGGGGTGGTGCGGTGCTTCAACCCGAACTGCGTGACGAACCAGCAGGCGGTGGATACCAGTTTCGAGGTGCTGCAATCCTCGCCGCCGACGCTGCGGTGCACGTATTGCGAGCGCGTGATGAGCGGCACGGATATCACGATGAAGTAGGGGGCGGGACGTTGACCTCGGCCAGGGCGTCGAGGACCGAGGCACGGATGCGTTCGAGGGCCCGGGCGTCATCGCCCTCCACGCGAACCGTGACGGCCGGCTCGGTAACGCTGGGGCGAACGAGCACCCAGCCGCCGTCGAACTCGATGCAGGCGCCGTCGGTGTGGTCCTGCGGCAGCTCGGCGAAGCGCTCGGCGATGCGGGCGACGGTGCCCTGCGGGTCGACGCTTGCGATGCGGATGTCGCCGGTGATGTGGTAGGGCGATAGCTCGGCGAGCAGGGCGCTGAGCGGGCGTTCCGTGCGGCCGATGATGCTGCCCATGCGCAAGGCCGCGTAGATGCCGTCGTCGCCGCCGATCTCCCGGAAGAAGAAGTGCCCGCTCGCTTCGCCGGCCATGACGGCATCCTCGGCCAGCATGCGGCGCTTGATGAACGCGTGGCCCGACCGCTCTTTGACCGGCACTCCGCCATGCTTGCGGATCTGGCCCGGAACGATGCGCGTGCATTTCAGGTCGTAGACGATCGGCGATCCGGGGCTGCGCGAGAGCGCGTCGCGGGCGAACAGGATCATCGCCTGTTCGGCGGGGACGAACGCGCCCGTTTCATCCAGGAAGACGACGCGGTCCCCGTCGCCGTCGAAGCACGCTGCGAAATCGGCGTCGCAGCCGCGCATCTCCGCGGAAGTGTCCTGGAGCGCCTCTGGGGACGACGGGTTCGGCGAGCGGTCCGGAAAGCTGCCGTCGGGCGTGCAGGAGCGCTCGCCGACGCTGCAGCCGCATGCACGGAAGGCGGGCGGCGCCCACTCGGACGCGGCGCCGTTGCCGGCATCCAGCAGCACGCGCAGCCCGGCGCCGGTCCCAGCGAACTGCTCGCCGATCCAGGCGAGGTAGTCGTCCCGCACGTTGCGGTGATTGACCTCGCCGCGCTCGTCGGAGAAGTCCATCTGCTCGACGCGCAGGTGCAGGCGCACCATGTCATCGGGCCGCACGGGCAGTTCTCCGAGCATCAGCTTGACGCCGTTGTAACGCGGCGGGTTGTGCGAAGCTGTAACGACTACCACGCCGTCCGTGCCCAGATGTCGCATCGCCCAGTAGGCGACCGGCGTGGGCGCTATGCCGATGTCCCAGACTTTCGCGCCTGACCGAATGAGGCCCGCCGCCATCGCGTCCTTGAGCGCGGGTGTGCTCAGGCGCACGTCGCCGGCCAGAACGCAGTTTCCGCCGCGCAGTTCGGTTGCGACGGCCCGGCCGATCAGCTCCGCCGACGCCTCGTCGAGTTCGTCGGGGTACACGCCGCGAATGTCGCAAGGCTTGAAGATGCCCATGGGTTCCGCCGGCTGCTACTGGCTCGCGAGCTTCGCTTCCCGGAAATGGTCGGCCACCTTCTTCACGGCCGCGATGGTGTCGTCGATTTCCTGTTCCGTGAGCCATTCGGTCATCGGGAAGTAGAACACCCTTTGCACCACGTCTTCCGCCACTGGGCAGTAGCCCTCGTGGTACTTGATGGACTTCCGCGCAAGGGTGAACGGGTAGCGCGAGTGATGGAACGGGTTCTTCTTGCGCAGGTAGGGATAGGTCAGGTACACGGGCTGCATGTAGAACGACCCGCTCCCAGGGATCCCCTCGGCGTTCATGGCCTTCCCGAACGTCCCGGCGTCGGTCCCGAGGTAATCGGTGTCGATTTGGATGAGGTAGTACCAGTATGTCGCGTAGCTGCCTTTCGGGACCTTGTGTGGGATCACGCCTTTGACGCCTTTCAGTCCGGCGGTGAGTCGCTCGCCGAGCCGATGGCGCGTGCCGCAGATCATGTCCAGCTTGCCCAACTGGGCGATGCCCACGGCGCTCTGGAGCTCGGTTATGCGGTAGTTGGGTGCCACAAAATACACGCTTCGTTCACCGTTCAGGCGATCGTAGCATTTGTCGATGCCGCGCCAGGCGAGCGAGTACAGCTCCTCGTCGTCGGTAACGATCAGGCCACCCTCGCCGGCGCTGAGGTGCTTGTAATCGTTGAAGCTGAACGCCCCGAGGTGCCCGAATGTGCCCACCCAGCGGTCGTCGATCTTCGTCCCCCAGGACTGCGCGCAGTCCTCGATGAGCATGATGCCGTGCTTCTTGCAGAGCCGGACGATCGGCTTGATGTCCGCGGGCACACCGGCCAGGTGCACGGCGATCACCGCCTTCGTCCGTTTCGAGAGCCGTTCCTCGATGGATTTCGCCGTAATGTTGTAGGATGTTGGGTCGATGTCGGCGAACACGGGAATCGCGCCCTCGTAGACGATGCCCAGGATGGTGCCCGCATCGGTGATGGGACTAGTGATGACCTCGTCGCCTGGTCCGACCTCGCACGCCTTGATCGCGCCGTGGACCGCGGCCGAACCGGAGCTGCACGCGACCACGTGTTCGGATCCGCAGAGCTCGGCCATCCGGGAACAGAGAATCTTGGTTTTATCGCCATAGATGTAGAAGAGGGTGTTCTGATCCAGGGCCTCCTTGAGCTCCTGGAGTTCTTCTTTGCCGAAGCGCTTTCCCTTCTCGGGCCAGGGGTCCGTTCGCACCTTCGGGCCGCCGTCCATCGCCAGATTCGACATCGTCTCGTCCTCCACGGGTACCGTTTGTGTCGGGGGTATGGCGCCACGCGCAACGGGCCGTAGGATAGACGAGTGGGCAGGATGTGTCAATCCATTGACTGGTCGCGGACAACTGCCGCGAACGTGCGTCGGCACACCGGATGCCTTTCAGTTGTGTGGGAGCCTTCGATTCTGTACATTCGTTTGGCGACCAACCTCGTCGTGAATGGTTTACCACTGCCGGGCGGCTTGTGCCGTCCCACCCAACGACCACGAATGGCTCGTTCACATCATGACTTCTGCCTCGCACAACCTCCAGAAGAAGCTTGCCTCGGCCTTCCTCGTGTGCCTGGCCCTCAGCGTGCCGGCTGCGCTTGTGCTTTTTGGGCCGCGCGAGACCTACGGGGAACCTCCAGAGTTCGGACGCAACGACACGGCCGGGATGGGCATACTGCCGGCGCATGACCAGACTTGGGACGTGGGCGTCGATGCAGCAGATGCGGCCTATCTGGTGGGGTACTTTCTCGACTGTCTGGCGGCACGCAACGTCGGCAGACGGGCGCCGGAGGCGCAGGATCCGCCTGCCTCCTGCGCCGAGGCAACGGACGCGCCTGTTTTCGTGAGCGTGTATATCCCGGGCGAGCCCCGACTCCGGACGGCCGCCCGTGAGCAAACCGTTCTGGACAGTGTGCGCACAACCGTGGACCGCCTGCTGCGCCAGGTCGGCGGCCTGATCCCGGCGGAAGCGCTCCGCATCCGCATCGACATCATGACCGACGCCCGTCGCATGCCCGTGCCGCAACGTGAGTTGTTCGCTGCCCGCGGGCTGGGGGAGCCCTGCGGCGTTGCGCTGCAGAGCGGCGAGAAGCTCAGCGTTCTGCTTCCGGCGGATATCGCGGACAAGCGCGCCACGAACCATCTGGACCTGATGCGATTGGCGTGCCGCGATGTGGGCCTGGACGAGGCAGCCTGGTCGCGGGACCAGGTCGACATCTGGCGCATCCGCTGCCGTGGGTTCCTGAACATCGGTCCGGGTGGCCGCTACGTCGTCGCCAGTGACCGCGGCCTCGTGCCGATGGGGGACGCTACGGTGGCGCGTTTGCTGCGATCGGTGCGCACGGCCAGCGATTACCTTGTTGGTTCCAAGGAGGAGGACGGGTCCTTCCGGGGCTACTGGAATCCCGCGACCGCCCTGAGTCTGGGCTGCCAGAGCATAGTCGACCAGGCGGCCGCCGCGGCGGCTCTTGGGGCGTCCTGCAGCCTGCGGCCCTCGGAGGAGACGCTCCAGGCATGCCACGAGGCGATATCCTACGTAATGCACTACACGGACGCGGATCCGGTGAACCCGTCGCGAGCCATCACGCGTCGGGAAGAAACGTGCCGAACCGTGCTGGAACTGGAGGCGAGCTCCGAGGCCCTTCTCGCGCTCTGTCGCTACCGGGCCGCGAGCGGCAAGACGGAGCCGGACGCGTGGATTCTGGCCCTGGCGAACTTCCTGGTCTCGATGCAGCGCGAAGACGGTCTTTTCAACACCAAGTTCGACTCGGAGGAGCGGCTTGCCCTGCTGCCGAAGCGGGACGAGGACCGTTTGGTCGTTCACGCCAAGGCGCTCGAGGCCCTCTGTGCGGCGTACGCGGTAGTACCAGCCCCGAACATTCTGGCCGCCGCCCGGCGCGGGCTGGAGGCCATGCAAGGGATGCATGTCGGCGAGGACGGTTCAGTAAGGGATTACTCAGCCTCCGAAGCCAGGCGTCTCTCGTCGGCGGTGCTGGAGTTCTCCGCGCTCAACGACGCCGAAGCCTACCTGCCGTGGATCGAAAACGTGGTCTCGCAGCGACTGCCTCATCAGTTGACCGAGGGTGACGACCCGCCTTCCGACATGCTCGGCGGCACCTTGGCGGGCTTCCCGCCGAAGGCCGGTCAGACGGCCGACGATCTGTGCGCGTACGCAGCGGCATGTGCACTGGGAGTGCCGGAACAGCAGCGTTTCCTGGACGCCGCCCGGCGGTCGGCGGTCTACATAATGCGACTGCAGTACCTGCCGGAAAACAGCTACTATGTCTCTCCCACCGTGTTGAGCACCGGAGGAATACGCGAGCAAGTGGGAATGAACGTCGTGAGCCTGCGCACTATGGAAGCGGCTCTCAACGGACTGACGATGTTGGCTCAGCTTGAGCAGATGGAGGCCGGTCGGCATGATTGAGAAAGCGCGCATCAGCGACCCACCGGCCATCATGGCTTTGATCAACGGCTTCGCACGGCGCGAAGTGATGTTGCCGCGTTCACTGAACGATGTGTACGAGTCATTGCGCGACTTCATCGTGTACCGGGACGGCGGCGAGATCGTCGGCTGCGCCGCCTTGCACGTGAGCTGGAAAGGCCTGGGGGAAATACGGAGCCTCGCAGTGCGCGAGAACTCCCAGAGCCGCGGCGTGGGCAGGGACCTGGTCGAGGCATGCCTGGCCGAAGCACAAGAGATGGGCATGGAGCGCGTGTTCGTCCTGACGTACGTGCCGGAGTTCTTCCAGCGGTTCGGCTTCGAGCCGTACCCGAAGGAGGACCTCCCGCACAAGATCTGGGCCGTCTGCATTCACTGCCCGAAATTCCCGGACTGCGACGAGGTGGCGCTCGTGAAGACGCTGGAGGGATCGACCCGCGGATCGGGGGCGGATGGGAGGTAGCCTGTGGCCTGCAGCGATGGCGCGAACCGATTCACACCCGAGGACAGCAGCGTAAGGGAATCCATCGAGGCGGCGACCGGTCGCTCTCTGCTGGTGGAAGCGGCGGCCGGCACCGGCAAGACCACGCTGATCGTCGACCGGATCCTCAGGGGCGTGCTGGACGGCTCGCTCAGGATGCGCGCAACGGTGGCCATCACCTTCACGGAAAAAGCCGCCGGCGAGCTGGAGGAACGGCTTCGGCGCAGGCTGGCAGAGGCAGCGGAAAACGAGACGCTTTCCGAGCGCGAACGCTCGCGCGTCCGGCGGGCATTCGACGAGCTGGACCGGGCTCATATCTCCACCATTCATTCTTTTTGCTCCGGCATCCTGCGCGAGAAGCCGGTGGAAGCCGGTGTCGACCCACAGTTCAGCGTCATGGACGAAACTCCGTCGCAGTTGCTCATGCGCGATTGCTGGACCCAGTGGATGGACCGGCAGGTTGAGGACAGCCCCGCCGTGCTGGTGCGACTGCTGCAGGCGGGGGCGCGCATGGCCGACCTGCGCGGTCTGGCCTGGGCGCTTGCGAACGCTCCCGAGGTGATGGAAAGCCTGCCGGATCTTGCCGGGCGCATCAACGCTGACCCGACCGGACCCATTCGCGATCTTTGCGTAGCGGCAGCCGACGCGCTCCCCGTGTTCGAGGCCTATATGCGGCGCGGGGGCAATCAGCACTCGCGCGAACTGCAGCGGCTGGCCGCCCTGACCGCCGCGCCCGGAGCCGCCGACGGGGACACACTGGTGGGGCTCGGCTGCCGGATCGGGGCCATAGACGCCGACAGAGCCCTGAAGAGCATCGCAAAGGACCACCGTGACGAAGCAGGACCGCTGCTGAGCCGTCTCGTAGAGGTCGGCGCGAGGATCGGTGCCCGCCTCGCGTGGAACGCCCTGGGTTGGCTCTCCGGTTTCGTGGAGGAATACGCCGCGGCCAAACGAAGGCACGGGGCGCTGGACTTCCAGGACCTTCTCGTGCTGGCCGCCCGCCTGCTGCGCGACCGCCCCGACGTGAGGCGCTACTTCCAGGGCCGATTCGATGCCTTCTTCGTCGACGAGTTTCAGGACACGGATCCGCTTCAGGCAGAACTGATTGCCTACCTCTGTGAGCGACCCGGTTCCGGCCCTGCTGCGGCCATGCGCGATGTCAGGCTGGCCGACGGGAAGCTGGTCGCCGTCGGCGATCCCAAGCAGTCCATCTACCGCTTCCGACGCGCGGACGTCCAGGTGTATGAAGCGTTCAAAGACCTGTTCCGCAGAGGTTCGTTCGCGGAAGAGCGTGTCGAGCGTCTCTGGTGCAACTTCCGTTCGGGTCGCCGTCTCCTTGAATGGCTCAACCGGGCCTTCGAGAGCGTGTTCGGCGTGTCCCACCCGGAGGGCGTCGTGCAGGCCGAGCCGGTCGATCTCGTCTCGGGACGTGCTCCCACGGCAGGCGAGGGTGCGTCCGTGGTGGCCTTCTGCCCGCCGATTGCGCCCCCATCCGAGTGGAACGCCGAGGTCGCCCGCCGGCACGAGGCCCATTACCTGGCCCTTGCTGTCAAGAGGGCGGTCGAACATGGGGAGTGTCTGCCGACGGGAGACAGCCCCCTCGCCTACGGCGATTTCGCGTTCCTGTTCCGGGCCTTGACCGACGTGGACGTCTATCAGGATGCCCTGGAACGTTACGGCGTGCCCTGTCGCGTCGTCGGCAGCAAGCACTTCTATCGCCGGGAGCAGGTGAACGAGACCCTTGCCGTCATCAGGGCCGTGGACGATCCGCTGGACGAGGCGGCCGTCGTCGGCGCCCTGCGCAGTTCATTCTTCGGCTTCAGCGACGAAGACCTGTTCCGGTTCCGCGAGAGGGGCGGCCGGTGGAACTATCTCTACAGGACAGTGGAGGAGGGACCGGTCGCCGGAGCCATGGAGCAACTGCTGGGCTGGCACCGTCGGTCCAACCGCGTGCCCCCACATGTTCTGCTGGCTCGCATCTTCGATGAGACAAAGGCGGTGCAGGCGTTCCAGGTGAAGCCGGCCGGCGACCAGAGGGCTGCGAACTTGGAGAAGCTGCTTAGCGATTTGCGCGAGCTGGGAAGGCTGGGGCGCACGTTCGGAGCGTGCGTCCGCCACCTGAGCGAACTGGGCCAGGCCGAACTGCCCGAGTCCGAGTCGGCGGCCGTCGAGCCGGGCGGAGACTTCGTGCAGTTGCTCTCCATGCACAAGGCGAAGGGGCTCGAGTTCCCGGCCGTGGTGCTGCCGGACTTATCGCGCCGGTTTGCCGGCAAGCAGAAGCTTGGATCGTTGCTGCTGGACAGGATGGGGGGCCGACAGGGATTCCGCGTGAGGGGGGGGATTGAGACGGAGTCCTACGCCCGCATGGCGGAGGACGAGCTCGCTAACCAGATTGCCGAAGAGCATCGTCTGCTTTACGTGGCCTGCACGCGCGCCAGACGGCTGCTGGTGCTGTCCTTGTATTGGCGGCAGGGGAAGCTGCAGCCCTGCTACCAGACGGTGCTTGAGGGATGCGGCTGCGTTGTAGATGCGGAGTCGGTGCCTTACGGAGAGGAGCGGGACGGCGTGCTGTACTACGATACTCGCCCGCTCATCTCGGCGCTGGATCTCGCCGCGCGCCCACGAGACGCGGTTCGGCCCGATGACGCCGATGCGGATGCGCTGGTTGAGCGGCGGCTGCAGTGGACCGAGGACCACCGGCGGCTGGCTGCTGCGGCGTCGGCGGCGGAGCCCTGTGTGGTGCCCAGCGCGCTGGGGCACGCGGCCGAGTCGGATAAGTATCTCGACGATGGCATGGAGGACGCGGGCGGCCGGGACATCGGCACGCTGTTTCACAACCTGGTCGGCACGATTCCGGTGGACGAGCTGCTGGACTCGAGGGATGATCAGATTGCCGTCGACGTTGCTGCCGCCGAGGCCGTTTCATTGGGTCTGAGCGAGGCGTTTGTCGGTCCGGTGACCGAACTCTTGCGCGCTTGCCGTGGCAACGCGGAGTTCGTCGCGTTGCTGTCCGAGGCGGAGACAGTGCGCCGCGAGGTGCCGTTCACCGTGCCTCTGGCGGAGATACTGGACGCCCCGCCCGTGGGCGGCGGCTTCACGGAGGGCAGCATCGATCTGCTGGCCAGGACGGCGGACGGGACGGCAATCGTGGATTTCAAGACCGATCGTGTGGCGCCCGATCGGCTGCAGGAGGCCGCCGACCGCTACTGGCCCCAACTGGCGCTGTACGCACTGGCTGCCGAAGCATGCGGATGGTGCGATGGTGACCTGCAACTGGCCCTCTTCTTCGTCAGGGCAGGTCGGCTTCTGCGCCGATCCCTGGACGACGATCTTCGGCGCCGGGTGCGCGCCCTGGTGCACGAGCGCATCAGCGACGGTGTCTCCTGACGGGCGCGCCGCCCGGCTTGACACCTCCGCTGCGGGTGTGCTATACGTGCTTACTGGTGAACGGAACCCTTTTCAGTGGGCCTTTTCGAGTGAGGGACAATCCATGTTACTGGCGCGCCTGATGGGATGTCTTGCGGCCGTGGCAGTCATGTCGGCTATCGGTTGCGTTTCGGGGGAGAGCTACACGGACGCCACGTACAACTTCGGCGCGGTGCAGCGGGTTGCCGTACTGGACGTGGCCGGCGGTGCGCTTGGCGGCGAGGGGGGCCGCAACTACGTGGCGGACCAGATCGGCCTTGAGCTCATGAAGAAGGGCTACCAGGTGCTGGAGCGGGCCCAGATGCAGGAGCTGCTCCGGGAGCAGAACTTCGAGCTGTCCGGCGCCACCAGCCAAGCGGACGCCGTCAAGGCAGGGCGTCTGCTCAATGTCGACGCCGTTCTGATGGCCAACGTGATC
>CAZZNQ010000115.1:0-10820 GCA_964655775.1 uncultured candidatus Brocadiaceae bacterium
TGCCCGAGAACATCGAGCTTCTGAGCGGTCCCGGATGCCCGGTCTGCGTGACTCCCACGACGTACATCGACCGCGCCGTCGAGATGGCCCTGGAGGACGGCGCCCTGCTTACCACGTTCGGCGACCTGTACCGCGTGCCGGGCGGAGAGTGCAGCCTGGAGGACGCCGTCGCCCGCGGGGCGGACGTGCGCGTGGTCTACTCGCCGCGCGACGCGCTCCGGATCGCCCGAGAGAATCCATCGCGGGAGGTCGTCTTTCTGGGCGTGGGCTTCGAGACGACCGCCCCCGCCGTTGCCGCAACGATCCTTGGGGCAGCCGCCGAAGATGCCCGCAACTTCCGGGTGATGTCGGGTCACAAGACCATGCCCCGGGCGATGCGGGCGCTGGTGGAAGGCGGCGACGCCGCGCTGGACGGATTCATACTGCCGGGCCACGTCGCCACAGTGTCCGGGGCTGCGCCCTACCGGTTCCTGCCGGACGAGTATGGCCTCGCCTGTTGCGTAAGCGGATTTGAACCGACCGACCTGCTCCGGGCGATACTCTCGCTGACAAAGCAGGTCGCCGAGGGAGGTCCGAACCTGGACAACCAGTACCACAGGGCCGTGAAGCTGGAGGGCAACCCCCTGGCGCGTAAGGCGGTCGAGCAGGTATTTCTGCCCGCGGACAGCCAGTGGCGCGGCCTGGGCATGGTGCCGGGCAGCGGACTGGACGTGCGGCCCGAATTCAGCGCCCATGCGGCGCCCGCACCGGATCCGGCCGTACCCTCGGCGGAGAGCGGCGCCTGCCGATGCCCGGAGGTGCTGCGCGGGTTGGCGCATCCGCCGGAATGTCCGCTGTTCGCGAAGGCCTGTACGCCGGATTCACCGGTCGGTGCCTGCATGGTCTCCAGCGAGGGCGCCTGTGCGGCGGCGTACAAGTACGGCATCGGCGAGGAGCGGCAATGAGCGAAGAGACGGTGAAGTTGGGACACGGCAGCGGCGGAACGCTTACCCATCGGCTGATAGAGGAGACCATCCTGCGCGCGTTCCCGTCGCCGCGGCTGGCGTCCCTGCCCGACAGCGCCACCATCGAGACGCCGACGAGCCGGATCGCGTTCACGACGGACAGCTACGTGGTCGATCCCGTTTTCTTCCCCGGCGGCGACATCGGCAAGCTGGCCGTCTGCGGAACGGTGAACGATCTGGCCATGGTCGGCGCGATTCCGCGCTATGTGAGCTGCGCCTTGATCGTCGAAGAGGGCCTGCCGATGGCCGATCTCCGGGCTGTGCTCGACTCGATGGCGAAGGCGGCCGAGGAGGCCGGTGTCGAAGTCGTAACCGGCGACACCAAGGTGGTGCCCCGGGGCAAAGCGGACCGGCTGTTCGTGAACACGGCCGGCGTCGGCTTCGTCCCCGCCGACGGGCCCTTACCCGGAGGCGATGCGGAACCGGGGGACATCGTCATTGTGTCGGGACCGATCGGTGACCACGGCGCCGCCGTGCTGGCGGAGCGCGAGGGACTGAACCTGGAGAGCAGCGTGCAGAGCGACTGTGCGCCCCTTACCGAGGCGGCACAGGCCGTGCTGGGCGCGGCGCGGCGCGTTCCGTTCCTGCGCGACTTGACGCGCGGCGGTCTTGCCACCATTATGAATGAGTGCACCGGCCCGGGCAGACCGGGCGTTCTGCTGCGCGAGGCGGACGTGCCCGTGCGGGAGGAGGTGCGCTCCATATGCGAGCTGCTCGGGCTGGACCCGTTGTATCTCGCGTGCGAAGGACGACTTGTGGCAGTGGTGGACGCAGAGAGCGCGGACATCGTGCTTCGGGAGCTCGGCGTGCTCAACACCGAGCGCGGCTGCGCGGCGGTCGGCGTCATCAGTGAACGTTACGAGGGCAAGGTGGCGCTGGAGACGCCGCTCGGCACGCGCAGGTTGCTGCAGATGCTCAGCGGCGAGCAGTTGCCGAGAATCTGCTGACGAGCAGACGCGTTTCCGAGCGGTACCAATGGAAGGAGGGGGCGTCGCGACAGGGCATGGACGAGACGAAGATCAGGAAACGTCTGCGGCAGTTCGGCCATGAGCGTGTGCTCGAGATGCTGGACCGCCTTGCCGACGAAAAGAAAGCCGAAACACTCGAAGAGATCGCCGGGCTGGACCTTCAGCACGTCCAGAACCTGGCGTCCCTCATCGGAACCCCGCCCACCGACATAAGCTTCTCGGACGTGAAGCCGCCGAAAGTCGAGCGGGTGCCCCTCAGCCAGAAACAGCAGAGGGCCGAAAGGGGCGCCGTCAGGCTCGGTGCCAAGGCCCTGAAGGGCGATCGCGTGGTGGCGCTCACGGTGGCCGGCGGCCACGGCACGAGACTGGGCTACGACCATCCGAAGGGCACCTACCCGATCAGCCCGATACGCAATCTCTGCCTGTTCGGTCTGTTCGCCGAACAGATACTGGCCGCGCGCCGGACCTACGGATGCCGGCTGCCCTGGTTCATCATGAACAGCCCCTCGACCGCCGAGGAAACGCGCCATCACTTCGAGGAGCACAACTACTATGGACTGGGCGCGGACAACGTCCACTTCTTCTGTCAGGACACCAATCCCATCCTGGACGAGGACGGCGGGCTGCTTCTGACGCCCGAGGGCCGACTGCTGCGCGGACCCGACGGCCACGGCGGAACGTTCAACGCTCTCCAGAAGAGCGGCCTGACGGAGTTGATGAGGGAGAACGGATGGGACCTGATCAGCTACTTCCAGGTGGATAATCCCCTGGCGACAGTCGCCGATCCGCGGTTCATCGGCCATCATGTCAAGAAGGGCGCCGAGTTCTCCTGCAAGGTGGTTCCCAAGCGCAGCCCCGATGAAGGGCTGGGCCTTGCCGTCCTGAAGGACTCGCACCCCGCGATAGTCGAGTACGTAGACGTGCCCGATGAGGTGGCTTCCGCGCGGTCTCCGTCGGGTAAGCTGCGATTCACATTCGGCAGCATCGCCATCCACATTCTCAGCCTGCCGTTCGTCGAGCGCATCATCGACATGGTCGACGGGCTGCCCTGGCACGTCGCCGAGAAGCAGTATGACGTATTAGATCCGGAGACCGGCCGGGCCGCACCCGCCGAATGCCACAAGTTCGAACGGTTCGTATTCGACGCGCTGCCGATGGCCAGCGAGTGCGCCTTCGTGGAGGTCCGGCGCGACACCGAGTTCGCCCCCGTCAAAACGGCCGAGGGCGACGACAGCCCCGCCACGGCGAAGACCATGATGCAGCGGATGTGGCTGCAGTGGGTGCGCAGCACCGGCGTACGAGTGGATTCTCCCAGAGACCTGGCGCAGCCGGTGATCGAGATCAGCCCGCTCTTTGCAGCCGATGCGGAGGAATTGCGCAGCCGCGTCGAATCGGATTGGCGGCCGGAGCTGCCGTTGCTGCTCGTGCCCTGATTGCTCCAGCAAGGGGAGGCAGATGGCGCGATTCGTCTACGCTCAGGAGTACTGCTGCGACCTGGGGTTGCACGTCTTCAAGACGGAGAAATATCGCCTTGTCCACAGCATGATGCTCGAGACGGGCCTCGCCGCACCGGAGGACTTCGCCCGCCCGAAGCCGGCCTCCCGGCACGACCTGGAAATGGTCCACGATGCCGAGTACATCGACGATCTCCTCCGCTACCACCACACCGAGCGCACCTTCACCAGCGAGATGCCCATCTCCAGGGATATCATCCAGTCGTTCATCCTGGGCGCGGGCGGCACCATGCTGGCCTGCCGCACGGCCTCCCAGCAACGCACCATGACCATGAACCTGGCCGGCGGCTTCCACCACGCCTTTCCCGGGCACGCCGAGGGGTTCTGCTACATAAACGACGTGGCCCTCGGCGTTGCAGCCGTGCGCGACGATGCGTCGGTGACGCGAGCCATGGTCGTGGACTGCGACCTCCACCAGGGCAACGGAACCGCCGTCATCTTTCGCGACCAGCCGGACGTCTTCACCTTCAGCATCCATCAGGAGAGCATCTATCCCATCAAGCAACAGAGCGACCTGGACATCGGCGTGCCCGATTTCTGCTCCGCGCAGGAGTACCTCGGTCGCCTGGAGCTGAACCTGACCCAGGCCATGGACGACCATGCGCCGGAGCTCGTCGTCTACGTCGCAGGCGCGGACCCCTACAGGAAGGACCAGCTCGGCAACCTGCTCCTGGACATGGAGGACCTGACGCGGCGGGACGAGATAGTGCTTGGCGAGTGCAGCCGGCGCGGCATCCCGGCCACCGTCGTGCTTGCCGGTGGCTACGCGCCCGACGTCCGGGACACCGCCCGAATCCATTGCAGCACGGCGCGCACGCTCGTCGATTGCGCCACCGGGCTGGAGGAGGCTTGACATGCGCATGGCGGATGCGTTCTCGGCAACCGGCGACGCCCTCCACCGCTCCGCCGGCCTCCTGCTGGACTGGCTCTACCCCCGCCACTGCGTTCACTGCGGCCGCCCGATCGAGGCGGAAGGCGGCGACCCGCTTTGCCGCTCCTGCGACGGACTGATGCGCTCGCTCCGGATCGGCAGCCGGGTCTGCGAGACCTGCGGATTGCCCCTCGAAGGCGAGCCGACCGCACGGCCGTACTGCGGCACCTGCCTCTCCACGGTGCGCTACTTCGACCGGGCCCGGGCACCCCTTCTGTACACTGGCCCGGCCGTATCCATAGTCCAGGAGTACAAGTTCCGGGGAGCCTTCTTCCTGGGACCCAGCGTGCTCGGCGACCTGCTGGATGAGGGCTGGAGGCCCGCAATCCCGTCCGGCGAGTGCATTGTGGCGCCGGTGCCGCTGCACAAGCGGAGACGACGGGAACGCGGGTACGACCAGGCGCTGCTGCTGGCCCGAAAGCTCGCCCGCCGGCTCGACCTGCCCCTGCAGCCCCGGCTACTGCGGCGCACGCGCTACACGGCGCAGCAATCGCTGCTACCGAGGCGTGGCCGGTCGGGGAACGTGCGGGGCGCTTTCTCGCTGGGGAAGCGCGCGGCAGCGGAAGAACGGAGCGTGCTGCTGGTGGACGACGTGATGACGACGGGTGCGACCGCCAGCGAGTGCGCGCGCATGCTCAAGGACGGAGGTGCGGAGCAGGTGTGCGTCTTCACACTGGCTCGTGTTGCTTCTTGACCTCTCTTACCTTCGCCGAGTCACGCAGCAGGTAGAGGATGGCGTCTTCCACGTCGTCCATGTCCACGTCGGTATCGGTGCAGGGACCGTGCGGGCGGATATTGATCACGCCGATGCCCGGCTTCGGGAACAGCGCCGTTATCCCTTCCCGCAGTTCCTTCTCGCAGGCGATGGCCACCACGGCCTTAATCCCTTCCTGCCGCGCGAGCTTGAGCGCCAATCGGCCGCCGGTCGCCACGGCGCAATGCACGCCGTACTCATCGCACAGATCCACGATGTCCTTGACCTTGCAGCGGCCGCAACGGGCGCATTCGTGCACGTCCCGCCGGACGTTGCGCGTGCACTGGCTGTTTTGAAGGCAGGACGGCAGCAGCACCAGCAGTTCTTCCGGTTCGCACCGCGTCCGCCGCAGCCGGGTCAGCCAGTTGAACACCTTTATCAGCCTGCGACCCATTACGTTCCTCCTGTGGTCCGCCGCTCGTCATCGTGTACCCGCCGGAAAGAATCTCCGGGCTGGGCCTTGTAGCCGTGCACAAAGTCTCGGCCCTTCATCTCGCGACTGCCGGCGGGTTTCAGCCGGCGAACGGCCAAGAGGCCGTCGCCCGTCTGCACCAGTAGCCGGTCGTCTTCGGCCCGCACCACCTCGCCGGGCCGAGCTTTGACACCGCCGTCGGCCTCCGCGACTTCGGTCTCCAGAAACGTGACTCGGATAATGCGGCCGTCGCTGTGCAGTTCCGAATACGCCTGCGGCCACGGCGAAAGCCCGCGCACCATGTTCACGATCTCCGCCGCGGGCCGCGTCCAGTCCAGATCGCCGTCCCTCTTAGTGAGCTTCCGTGCGAAGAAACCGCCCTCGCGCGGCTGTTCGCACCCGGTCACGCGCTCTCCGGCGTCCATGCGGCCTAAAACAGCCACAAGCAGCTCGGCCCCGAGCACGGCCAGCCGATCGTGCACTTCGCCGGCCGTCTCATCGTCGCCGATGGCCGTTCCCCGCTGCCCGAGTATCGGGCCGGCGTCCAGTTTCGGCTCGACGCGGATGACGCTTACTCCGGTCTTCCGCTCGCCCCGCATGACGGCCCAGTTCACGGGCGCCGCGCCGCGGTAGTCCGGCAGGAGCGATGCATGCAGGTTCACGAAGCCTTTGCGCGTGACCTCCAGCAGCTCCGGGCTGAGTATCTCGCCGAAGGCAACCACCACGCCCAGGTCGGCGTCCTCTTCGGCCAGCGCCCGGACAACCGCCGGCCGGCCGGCGCGCGCAGGCTGCAGAACGGGCAGACCCAGTTCTTCCGCCACCTGTTTGACGGCAGTCGGTCTCGGCGTCTTGCTCCGACCACGGGGCCTGTCCGGCTGCGTGACGACGCGGGCGATCTCGTGTCCCGCCGCGTGCAATCCGCGCAGGCTGGGAACAGCGAAATCCGGGCTGCCGAAGAAAAGAAGCCTCATAGCGCCGCCTTGGGTGAACTGAGTGAGCGACCCCGGGACGGTTCGCGGGCCGACTACTCCTCGCGTTCGAGTTCCTTCAACTGATCGCGAACGCTCAGGAGCGCCGTGGGAGAGACCTTGTCGATGATGAGAAGACCGTGCAGGTGATCGAGTTCGTGCTGCCAGACGCAGGCGGCGAATCCCTCCGCCGTGATCTCTACGCGCTCGCCGGACAGCGTGTAAGCAACGACCTTAACCCTCTCCGAGCGCGGCACCGTGAGCTTCATGCCCGGCAGGCTCAGGCATCCTTCCTCAAGCTCCATGCCACCGTCACGTTCGACTATCCGGGGATTGATGAAGACGCGCGTTCCGTCGCCCTCCAGTTCCGGATCGAGGGTGATGATCTGGTCCGTCCAACCTATCTGCGGACCCGCCAGCCCTACGCCTTCCGACTCGTACATCTGCTCCAGCATCCGGCGGGCTCGCCTCACCACGTCGTCGTCTATGCGCCTGATGGGGCTGCACGTCCTGCGCAGCACCCGATCCGGGTAACAGCGGATGTCCATGCTTCCGGTTTTCATGGGATATCTCCTGATACTAGCCTACCACAGAACCCCCTCCTCGGGAAAGTATACCGTGATCGCCGAACGCCGGCGGAACAGTCAAGAAAAGAGGCGGGTGGGGTCCTACTCGAGCGGCAGGGGTTTGCTGTCGGCGGGCTCCTGCTCGCCGTCCGCCAGAACCGTCATCTGGATGTCCGTCTGCTCGAGCATCTCCAGGGCCAGCTCGTCGGGATACTCGGCGGCGGCGACTATGCGCACTATGCCCGCGTTGATGATCATCTTGGTGCACAGGCTGCAGGGGACGTGCGTGGAGTAGATGGTCGCCCCTTCGGTGCGCACGCCGTAGCGCGAGCCCTGCAGCAGAGCGTTCATCTCCGCGTGCAGACCGCGGCAGAGCTCGGCCCTCTGTCCACTGGGGACGCCCATCTCCTGACGCCGGCAGCCGGTCTCCGAGCAGTGCGGCAGCCCGCTCGGGGCGCCGTTGTAGCCGGTGGCCAGAATGCGCTTGTCCAGCACGACAACCGCGCCGACGTGGCGCCGCAGGCATGTGGATCGCTTGGCGACCTCGTGCGCGATGCGCATGAAGTACTGGTCCCAGGTGGGGCGCCGATGCGTGAGTTCGATCTGGCTCATGCCGTGGACCCGTCCTGACAGGCGGCCGGGGCTTGATTGCCCAGGCCAAGTAGGTCGGCCACACCGGGCGCATCCGGATCGTGCAGGACGCCGCGCTCGGTGATGATGGCCGCCACGTTCGCCGCCGGCGTCACGTCGAAAGCGGGATTGTACACGTCCACTCCGTCCGGAGCTATCGTGCGCTCCCCCCAACGGGTGATCTCGTCCGGCTCGCGCTGTTCGATCGGAATGTGGCTGCCGTCCGGCAGTGCCGAGTCGAAGGTGGAGACCGGCGCGGCGACGTAGAACGGTATGCCGTGCGCCCGGGCGAGCACGCTCAGACCGTAGGTGCCCACTTTGTTGGCGACGTCGCCGTTGGCCGCTATCCGGTCGGCGCCCACCAGAACGCTGTCCACCTTCCCCTCGCGCATCACCTGAGCGGCCATGCTGTCGCAGATGAGCGTGACGGGGATCTCGGCCTGCATCAGCTCCCAGGTGGTGAGGCGGGCGCCCTGCAGGAGCGGGCGGGTCTCGTCGGCGAACGCCGATATGGCCTTGCCCTGCTCCTTCGCGGCGAACATCACGGCCAGGGCAGTGCCGTAGTCGCCCGTGGCAAGCCCCCCCGCGTTGCAGTGCGTGAGGATGGTGTCCCCGTCCTCGACTAACTCGGCGCCGTTGCGGCCGATGGCGCGGCATATCCGCCGGTCCTCCTCCAGCACCGCGATCGCCTCCTCCAGAAGGCGCTCCTTGATCTCGGGCACGGTCAGGGCGTTGTTCGCCTCGGCCACACGCTCCATGCGGTCCAGCGCCCAGAACAGGTTCACGGCGGTCGGTCGGCTGGTGGCCAGGTATTCCTTGACTTCCCGCACGCCGGCCAGGAAGCGGTCGGCCGTCGGCGCCTGCGAGTTCCGCACGCCCAGCACCATGCCCATCGCCGCCGCGATGCCGATGGCCGGGGCGCCGCGCACCTTGAGGACCTTAATGGCATCCCACATCTGGCGCACGGTTTCCACGCGTTCGTAGACGCACTCGGTGGGCAGCCGCGTCTGGTCAATCAGCATGACGTGGCCGTCCAGGCCGCCTATCCAGCGAATGGTATCGACGGGCACGGTATCTCAGGCTCCGAATTTGTCCAGCCAGCCGGCGTTGGCCAGCATCAGGGGAAGCACGTAGCGGGCCGGGAAAATGCCGAGGCTGCCGGTGTTGCACTGCTCCTCCGTGAATCGGGGCAGGCTGTCCGCCCCGCAGCGCGGCGAGTGCAGCAACAGCGGAACGGGATGCCAGCTATGGAGTTTCATCGGGCAGGGGGTTGAGTGATCGCCGGTTATGACAAGCACCTCCGGCTCGGCGTCCAGAACCATCGGCAGTATGTCGTCGAACGTCTCGATGGCCTTGATCTTCCGGTCGTGGGAGCCGTCTTCACCCGCTTCGTCCGTGGGCTTCACGTGGATGAAAAAGTAATCGTAGTTGCCGGCGTTGTCCAGGAAGGTCTGGAACTCATCCTCGACCGATTGCCCCGTGCTGAGCAGGTCCATGCCCACGAGCTGCGCCAAACCGCGGTACATGGGATAGGTGGCGATGGCGGCGCAACGGACACCGAAGCGGTCCTGAACGCTGGCAATGTCCGGCGGCTCCGATATGCCGCGCATCAGCACGCCGTTGATGGGATGCCCTTCGGAGAGAACGTCCAGGGCCCGGTCCTTGAACTCGTTAACGATCCGGGCCGTCTTGCGTCCGCGCTCGGCGAGGGCCTTGGACTCCAGGATCGGTTCGTCGTTCTCGTGCGGATCGGTGTCGCTCACGTCGCCGGCCAGCCCCGGCCCGCGGAAGATCACGCCGAACCGATGCCCCTTGCCGGCTTCCATGATGACGTCGACGTCGTCGATCCGCGATAGCTCGCCCTTGAGCGTCTCGATCTTCTTTGCGCTGGTCTCGGTGCTCGGACGGCCGGCGCGGCGGTCCACCACCACTCCGTCCTCGACAGTGCAGAAGTTGGCACGCGCGGCGACGTCGCCCGAGTGCAGTTCCATGCCCATCCCGACCACTTCCATAACCCCGCGGCCGATCTCGACCTCGCGCGGGTCGTATCCGAACAGCCCCAGGTGGGCCGGTCCGCTGCCGGGCGTGATGCCGTAGTCGACGGGGATGATGCGGCCCAGAGCGCTGCGCGGCGCCAGGCCGTCCAGATTGGGCGTGCTGGCGTCCTCCAGCGGCGTGCGGTAGTCGTTGTCCGGATGACGGATGTCGCCCAGGCCGTCCAGCACCAGGAGGACGATCTTCTTGCCGCTCTCTTCAATCTCTTTGCGCTTCACCAGCTCTTCGGCGATGGTCAGAGCGTCCTTCACGGTGCACTCTCCTTGGTAGGGATTTCGGGCGGAACGCCAAGCCCTTGCACTATAATTCGCGGTGCGCGGATTGTCAAATTGGGTGACATATTGGGAGGCGCGAGAGTGGACGAATCGGCGATGCTGGCTGTTCTTGACGAGGCCCGGGTCTGTCGGCTGGCGCTCTGTGACGACGGCCTTCCGTACGTGGTGCCCGTGTGCTACGGATACGACGGCGAGGCGCTCTACTTCCACTCCGCGCCTCGCGGGCGCAAGCTCGAAATCATCCGCAGGAACCCCGACGTCTGCTTCCAGGTGGACGTGGGCGCGCAGCTTGTCCGGGAGGCAGCGCCCTGCCGATGCACCATGCGTTACCGGAGCGTGATCGGTTACGGACGCGCGCACATCCTGGCCGACCCGGCGGAGAAGGTCGCCGGTCTGAGGGCGCTGATGGACCACTACGCGGACGGAGAGTGGGAGTTCAGCCCGGACTCCGTCGAACGCGTGGCCGTCGTGCGCATCGACGTCGATAAGTTGACGGGTAAGTCCAACGGCTACTGATTGCGGCCGGCTCGCCCGGCCCGGCTGCACTTGCCATGCTGCAGCCGTTGGGGCACAATGGCCACAGAACCGCAAAGTTAGGGGAAGGGCTGCCGGGCGGAGGTTACGCGCGCTGTCCGCGCCCGGAGCGGATATCAACGGAGTCAACAGTCCGTTTGAGGGTGGCCACGACCAATGAAAGACACGCTGAATGACATCTGCGCCAAGCTGCCGGCCGACTACGTGGA
>CAZZNQ010000116.1:0-10809 GCA_964655775.1 uncultured candidatus Brocadiaceae bacterium
TCGGGCAGCAGGGCTCCGATGCCGAAGCGATGGATGGCCATCGTGTGGCCGCCGCATACCTCCATGAACCGCACCGTGCGGAAGATCTTCTCGGCCTCCCGGCGCACCTCATCCACAAGGCGCCGGGCCAGCTTGGGGTCGCGGTATTCGTCGACGAATCTCACCCGTGCCGCTCCGCCTCTTCCAGCATGCCTTCCATCAGCTCGAGCGTGGCGTGCGCCTCCTCCTCGTCCAGCTTCTGGATGGCGAAGCCCGCGTGCAGCAACACATAATCGCCCACCTGCGGTTCCTCCACGAAGTGGAGGCCCACCTCGCGGATCGTGCCGGTAAGCTCAACCTTACCGACCTGTCCGTCCACCTCTATGACCTTTGCGGGAACGGCCCAGCACATGTCAGCCCCCGTCTTGATTGCGCATTGTGGCCAGCGCGTATGCCGCCTGGCCTAGGCAAAGACCGGCGTCGTTCGCCGGCACCGTGTTCTGCAGGATCACGCGGAATCCGTCGGCGCGCAGTTGCGGCACGGCGACGCGAAGCAGCGTACGGTTCTGCATCACGCCGCCCGAGAGCGCCACGCAGCGGACGGTGCGTTCCTCTCGCATCCGTCGACAGGTCGTCACGATTATCTCCGCGACGGTGTTGTGGAAGCGGGCGGCCACCATGCCGGTCGGCACGCCGGCGTCCATGTCCGCGCAGACGGCCTCGAAGAGCGCTCCCGTCGTGATCTCTGATCCATCATATCCGAACGGGTAGGCACCTGCACAGCCCGGCGTCGCCAGCGCCTCCAGCTCGCACGCCGCCTGGCCCTCGTAGCTGATGTGTGACCGCACGCCCAGCAGGGCGGCCACGGCGTCGAAGAGACGCCCCGCGCTCGACGTCGGCGGAGAGAACTCGCTTCGGCCGGCCACGGCGAGGATCGACTCCCAGTTCTCACCCGGGGCCAGCCGTTCCAGGCGGGCGAGGGCGGCGTCCCCGCCCAGCGCGTGTGCCAGATGGGAGGCGGCCATCCTGATCGGGTGCAGGACGGCCTGCTCGCCGCCGGGAAGCGGAACGTAGTTCAGGTGGTATCGGCGCGTGTAGCGGGTGCGTCCGGCGAACATGAACTCGCCGCCCCAGATCGCACCGTCTTCACCGTAGCCCGATCCGTCCAGGCTCACGCCGATCACTTCCTCCTCGATGCCGTGTTCGGCCATGCACGAGACGAGGTGGGCGTGATGCTGCTGCAGCTTGAGAAGCGGCAGTCCTCTCTCTCTTGCGAGCTTCTCCGCGAAGGCGGTGGTGGGGTAGTCGGGGTGCATGTCGCAGACGACGACTTCCGGCTCGATGCGCAGCAACTCGCCGAAGCGCTCCACCGTGCGGGCGAAATGCTCGGCGTTATCCGCGTCGGAGACGTCGCCGATGTGCTGCGAGACGAAGACGCGTCGGCCTGTTGTCAGGGCGAAGGTGTTCTTGAGCATGCCGCCGGTTGCGAGCACCGACGGCCCGCCATACTCGAGGGTTATCGGCTCGGGCACGTAGCCACGCGATCGCCGGACCGGCAGCACTTCGTCGTTCAGGGCGCAGACCACCGAATCGTCGCATCGGTTGCTGATGGAGCGATTGTTCGTCAACACACCGTCCACAATGTCGGCTAGGTCGGCGAGGATGTGCTCGTGGGAGATGGCGATGGGCTCGTCGCGCCGGTTACAGCTCGTCATCACCAGCACACGCGGCGTTCGCGGATCGTCGAAGAGCATCTTGTGCAGCGGCGTGTATGCCAGCATCACGCCCAACTGCCGCAGTCCGGGGGCAACCGCATCCGCCACCTGCCCGCCCTCGCGCCTCTCCAGGAGCACGATCGGCGCTTCCGGGCCCGTCAGAAGGTCGCGCTCGCGTTCCGTCAGCACGCAGATGCGCTTGCAGCTCTCCAGGTCCGGCACCATCACGGCAAGCGGCTTCGCCGGGCGGCGCTTGCGACGGCGCAGTTCGCTAACGACGTCCTCCCGCGTGGCGTCGCAGGCCAGATGGAAGCCGCCCACGCCCTTGACGGCCAGTATCCCTCCTTCCGCCAGGCGCTCGGCCGTTGTCCCGATGGGATGGGGAAGTTCGCGTCCGTGGCAGGTGAGGAAGCTCAGCGTCGGGCCGCACTCCGGGCAGGAGATGGTCTGCGCGTGGAAGCGGCGGTCGGCCGAGTCCGCGTACTCGGCGCTGCAGCATTCGCAGGGGGGGAACTGGCGCATCGTGTTGGTCTCGCGGTCGAACGGCACCTGCAGCGCGATGCTGAACCGGGGGCCGCAGGCGGTGCAGGTGTTGAACGGGTAGCCGAGGCGCCTGTCCGCGGCATCGTTCAGCTCTGCGTCGCAACGCGAGCAGGTCGCCAGGTCGGGCGGTATCGGCAGCAGGCTGCGGCCTTCGCTGTCGCTGGCGACGATGCGGACGCCGCTCTGACCCGTGGGCGCAATGCGCTCGACGTCGAGCTCGTCGACCCGCGCTCTCTCGGGGGCCGTGTCGCGGAACCGGGCGACGAAATCATCCAACGCAGTGCGTGGCCCCTCCACCTCCAGCACGACGCCTTCGGGTGTGTTCCGGATGGTGCCCGCAAACCCGGCACGGGTGAGGGCACGGTGGAAGGTCGGCCGGAAGCCCACCCCCTGCACGCGCCCGCGGGCCACAATCCGGTAGCGGGCTGTCTCCGCCCCCCGGCGTCGCGCGTCGGTGCTCGTGGTTCGCCCCTGTGCCATCAGCCCTTCACTTCATCGCGATAGTAGTCGCAGAGATCGCGGACCGGGCAACTCTCATGATCCGGTTTCCTGGCGGTGCAGACCGTGCGGCCGTGGGTGCCCATTACCAGCGTTGCATGCGACCATTCGTCCTTGGGCAGCACGTCGCAAAGCTGCCTTTCGATCTTGTCCGGGTCCGTGGCGTCGGCCAGGCCGATGCGGGTGGACACGCGCTTGACGTGGGTGTCGACGGCAATGGCCTGCTGTCCGAACGCCTCTGCCAGTACGATGTTGGCCGTCTTGCGGCCCACGCCCTTGATGGCCGTCAGCGCCTCCAGGTCGTCCGGCACCTTGCCGCCGTGCTCTTCGGCGATCACGCGGGAGCATTCCTGGATGCTCTCCGCCTTTTGACGGTAAAAGCCGGTGCTGCGGATGAGTTCCTCGATGTCGTCCCGGTCGGCCTCGGCGATGTCCGCCGGGGTGGGATACTTCTTGAAGAGGGCGGGGGAGACCTGGTTGACGCGCTCGTCGGTGCACTGGGCGGCCAGGATGGTCACGATAAGCAACTGGAAAGGGTTGTCGTAATCGAGGAACAGGTGGGCGTCGGGGTAGGCGTCCTTCAGGGCCTTGAGTACCTTGCGGGCCCTTGCCGGGTCGGTGGGGCCGTTGCCGGGCTGCTTCTTGCGTTTGCTCACTGTCCGCTCTCCTGCGGTGTCTGCGCCCGCCCACGGTCGACCACGAAGATGGCCAGGCTGGCCAGCAGGTTCGCCATCAGTCCGGGCATGTGGTGGAAGCGCGGCGACAGGTATATGCGGTCCACGATCCGCAGCCCGCGTTCCCGGCAGAGGTCTATGAAGTCCTTGATGGTAAGAAGGTGGATGTTGGGCGTGTCGTACCATCTGTAGGGCAGCACGCGCGTGACCGGCATGCGGCCGGTCCATAGCAGGCCCCAGCGCACCTTCCAGTGTCCGAAGTTGGGAAAACTGATGATCGCCCGCCGCCCGACCCGCATCATCTCCGTCATCACCTGGCCGGGGTGCAAGGTCTGCTGCAGCGTCTGGCTGAGGAGCACGCAGTCGAACCGGTCGTTCTCGAACATGGACATGCCTTCAAGCATGTCGCCGTGGTAGACGGGCACTCCGCGCGTGATGCACCGGCGGACGGCCGCCAGGCTGTTGTCGATGCCGCAGCCGGAGCAGCCCTTCTCCCGGATGAGGTCCTCAAGGAGCTGCCCGTCGCCGCAGCCCAGGTCCAGCACCCGCGAGCCCGGGTCGACGTACTCCTCGATCATCCTGTAATCCAGCCTCACCGGCATTCGCCCGTATCCCCTGTGAGTTGGGTCGCGCTATTCCTCCGCGGGCGCGACGGCGCGGTGGACGTGCCCCAGGAAGCCGCTGACGGCTTCGGTGAGCTTCTCGTCCTCCAGCAGGAACGCGTCGTGCCCGTACTCGGAATCCAATTCGCAGAACGTGGTCTCCACGCCGTTGGCGTGCAGCGCCCGCACAATCTCCTTCGACTGGTAAGTGGGGAACAGCCAGTCGCCGGTGTAGGAGACGACCAGGAACCGGCTCTTCACGTCCGCGAACGCCTTGATCAGGCTCCCGTGGTCCGCGGCCAGGTCAAAGTAGTCCATCGCCTTCGTTATGTAGAGATAGGAGTTGGCGTCGAACCTGTCCACGAAGCGTCCGCCCTGGTGGCGCAGGTAGCTCTCGACCTGGAAATCCGGCGGGCCGAAGTCATAACCCACGGCGGTCCGGCCCTGGAGCCGTCGGCCGAACTTCTCGCGCATAGAGCGGTCGCTCAGGTAGGTGATGTGGCCGACCATGCGCGCGACCGCCAGGCCCCGGTTGGGGGGCTCGTGGCCGTAGTAGTCGCCGTCACGCCAGTGTGGGTCGCTGTAGATCGCCTGCCTTCCCACCTCATCGAACGCGATTCCCTGGGCGCTTAGCCGTCCGGCCGTGGCTATCGGGATGGCCGACTCGACCATCTCCGGGTGGCCGATCGCCCATTCCAGCACTTCCATGCCTCCCATGGATCCGCCGATCACGCAGAGCAGCCGCTCCAGGCCCAGGTGTCGCCTGACAAGGGCGTGCTGCACCTGGACCATGTCGCTGATGGTCACCATCGGGAAGTTCAGGCCATATGGCCTTCCAGTTTCCGGGTCGATGGACGACGGCCCCGTGCTGCCCTTGCAGCCGCCGATACAGTTGGCGCAGATGACGAAGTAGCGGTTGGTGTCGATGCCCTTTCCGGGCCCGACCATCAGGTCCCACCAGCCGGGTTTCGGGTCGTCATCGGAATGGCGTCCCGCGACGTGGGCGTCTCCGGTCAGGGCGTGGCAGATCAGCACGGCATTGTCGCGCTCGGGCGTCAGCTCACCGTACGTCTCGTACGCGACGTCGACCGGCCCGAAGCGCACGCCGCTGCGCAGGACGATCTCGTCCGGCGGCTCGGCGTAGCGCCAGAACTCGGTCTCGACGATGCCGATGGATTCACGGTCTGCCATGGGATGCATGGGATTCTCGAAGGACGGGGTGCGCAGCCGCGGCCCGGTCGACCGTCGACCCAGCCTCCATGGTACTGAGCCGCCCGCCGTCTCGCAAGCTCAGCGGCGCTTCCTCAGCCCTGCAGGGCCTGGTCCAGGTCGGCGATGATATCCTCCACGCTCTCGATGCCGACCGACAGACGGACGAAGTCGGGCGTGACGCCGGCCTGAAGCTGCTCCTCCTCGCTGAGCTGCTGGTGCGTGGTGCTTGCGGGGTGGATGGCCAGCGTCCGGGCGTCGCCGATGTTGGCCAGATGGCTGATGAGTTTCAGGCTGTTTATGAACTTCTTGCCGGCCTCCAGGCCGCCTTTGACGCCGAATCCGATCATGCCGCCGAAGCCACCCTTCAGGTACCGACGGGCCAGATCGTGCCCGGGATGGTCCGAGAGGCCCGGATAGGTGACCCACCCGACGTTGGCATGGTCGCGGAGGAACTCGGCCACCGTCGCGGCGTTGGTGCTGTGGCGTTCCATGCGTAGCGACAGCGTCTCGATCCCCTGCAAGATCAGGAAGGCGTTCATCGGGCTGATGCAGGCTCCCAGGTCGCGCAGCAGGTGCACGCGCGCTTTGGCGATGTAGGCCGCCTCGCCGAAGCTCTCCACGTAGCTGAGCCCGTGGTAGCTGGGGTCCGGCTCGACAAGCTCGGGGAACAGGCCGCTCGCGGCCCAGTCGAAGCCGCCACCGTCCACCAGTATGCCGCCGATGCTGTTCCCGTGGCCGCCGAGGTACTTCGTCAGGCTATGCACGACGATGTCCGCGCCGTGCTCGAGCGGGCGGCACAGGTAAGGCGACGCCATCGTGTTGTCGACCATCAGCGGGACGCCGCGCGAGTGGGCGAGCTCGGCCAGCGCCTCGAAGTCCGGCACGGTGAGACGCGGGTTGCCGATCGTCTCGACGTAGAACAGGCGCGTCCGGTCCGTAACGGCTTTCGCGAAGTCCTCGGGAGCGTCGGAGTCGGTGAACGTCGTCTCGACGTTCATCTTGCGCGGGAAGGTCTGGCTGAACAGGGTGTAAGTGCCGCCGTAGATGCCGCTGGAGGATACGATGTGGTCTCCGGGGCCCAGTAGGGTGAGGCAGCCCGCCGTGATCGCCCCCATGCCGCTGGCAAAGGCCAGCCCTCCGATGCCGCCCTCCAGCATGGCCACCCGGTTCTCCAGCACCTCGGTGGTCGGGTTCATGATGCGGGTGTAGATGTAGCCCGGCTCCTCCAACGCGAACAGCCGTGCGGCGTGAGCCGTGTCGTCGAACAGGTAGGAGGTGGTCTGGTAGATGGGCACGGCGCGGGAATGCGTGGCCGCGTCGGGCGTGTGACCGCCGTGCAGGGCAAGCGTGTCGAATCCGAACTTCGGTTCCTCGGTCATTGCAGTCTCCTGGCGCGCAACAGTGTCGTAACAGAATAAAAGTAACTAAAAAGGTGCTTTTTGTCAAGTAATGTGCTTGGCGCCCGGCTTTTTGGCGCGCACGGGTCGCCGTGCTACAATACGCGCGGAAGGGAATGCCCCGGCCCTCCATGATCGGTCTCGCCGCCGGGATTGTCAACGATGAGGTGGTGCAGAGGAGCTCAGCCGCGTGAGAGCCGCCGAGGAATACCTGAGGCCGGACGTGATCCAGGAGATCGCCCGCCTGGACCTGAAGGCCAAGTTCATCGTGCAGGGCTTCATTGCCGGCCTGCACGACAGCCCCTACTACGGCTTCTCCAGCGAGTTCAGCGAGCACCGTAAGTACACCGTCGGCGATGATCCCAAGAACATCGACTGGCAGGTCTTCGCCCGGACGGACAAGTACTACATCAAGCGCTACCAGGCCGAGACCAATCTGAACTGCCACGTGCTGCTGGACGTGAGCGAGTCGATGGCCTACAGTTCCGGAAAGGGGCTGAACAAGCTGGAATACGGCACCTACATGGCCGCCGCGCTGGGCTACCTGATGCTGAACCAGCAGGACAGTGTGGGCCTGGTGACCTTTGACGAAGACCTGACCAACGTTGTGCCCGCCCGGTCAAAGCACTCCCACCTTGTGGCCATCCTCGGCGTGCTGGCTTCGTCGCTCCGCCACAGACCAAGCCGACTGACTTTCAGCCTGCACCGGGCGGCGGACATGCTCAAGCGGCGCGGGCTGGTGGTGCTGTTCAGCGACCTGGTGCCCAGCCCGGGGGAGGAGCAGGAAGACGTGATAGACGGCCTGCGCCACCTGCGATACGTCGGCCACGACGTGGTGTGCTTTCAACTGATGGATCACGCCGAGATCACTTTTCCTTTCTCCGGGCCGATGCTGTTCGAGGACATGGAGACGGATGCCAAGGCCAACGCCGACGCGCTGGCCGTCGCGGAAGGATATCGACGCGAGATCCGCAGCTTCATCGATACGTACGCGGAGGCGTGCCGGCAGGACGGGATCGACTTCGAGCAGGTGGACACGGCCGACCCGTTCGACCGGGTGCTGCTCTCGTATCTGAGAAGCCGACAGAAACGATTCTGAGGGGGAGCGACAGGCTCAGCGCAACATGTGGCGCCTGGTATTCACACATCCGGCGGCGCTCTGGCTCTCGGCCGGCGCCGTTCTGCCCCTGATGATCCATCTGCTCTCCCGGCAGAAGCCGAGGGTCGTCCGCTTCCCGGCCGTTCGGTTCATCCTGCAGAGCCGCCGCAGGACCATCCGGCGCACGCGCTTGCGGCAGATACTGCTACTGCTTCTGAGAATGGCCCTGATAGCGCTCTTCGCGCTGGCGATCGCGCGCCCCGCCGTGACGAAGGGAGACGCCGGCGTGGCCGAGGGAGCCGAGGAGGGCACCCCGGCCGCCGTGTTCGTCCTGGACGACTCGCTCAGCATGAGCTACCTGGAGGGCGACACCACCTGGTTTGACACGGCCCGCAGCCGGGCGCTGGACATGGTGCGAAACCTGCGGCCCGGCACAGCGGCCGCCGTTATCACAAGCTCGCGGCCCCAGGGCCGCCTTATGCGCCAACCTGACGAACTCATGGCGTCCATCCAGGGGCTGAGGGTGGGCACACGCGCCGGTTCGTGCTGGTTCGCCCTGCAGAACGCCGCCCGCATGCTTTCGGAGACCGGCGCCTCACAGCGGGACATTGTCCTGCTGACCGACATGACCCGGGGCGCCTGGCTCGGCTACGAGCGTCGCGTCGCCGACCTGGGCAAGAACGTTCGGCTTCACGTGGTCGATTGCGCACCGGACGGCGGCGAGAACGCTGCCGTATACGGCGTCGAGCACCAGGGCGAGCCCCCGATGCTGGGCGCGCTGCTGGAGGTCGAAGCGCGGGTCGGCGCTGCCGGCACGTCGCATTCCCGCACGATCCAGTTCGCGTTCGACGGTGCGGTTGTTCAGAGGTCGACCGTCGAGTTGAAAGCCGGAGAAGAGACGAGGGTGCGCTTCAACGTGCCGTTGGAGGAAAGCGGCCACCACTACGGCGAGGTAGCTTTTCTGAACCCAGACGGCCTGCCGCTCGACGATGGGCGGCGGTTCACCGTCGAGGTCGAGCCGGACGTCAGCGTCCTGTGCGTGGAGGACAACCCGACGTCGACGGCCGGATCGCGCTCGCATTTCCTGCGCCTGGCGCTGAATCCCTGGCGGCAGGCCGGTCGCGGCGTGTTCCGCGTCCAACGGACATCCCCGCGCGAGCTTGCCGAGTATCCGCTTGCACCGATCGACGTGGTGGTGCTGGCCGGCGCGGGGCAGATGACGGACGAAGCGTGGACGCGGCTGACGGGATTCGTTGCCGGGGGAGGCGGGCTTTTCGTGTTTTTGGGTCCGGAGACGGGCTCGGCGTACGCGAGTGAGTCGGCACAGCGCGTGCTCCCGGGATCGATGGGAGACGTGGTGGTGGCGCCCGAGGATGGGCCCTTTCGGATTCGCACGCTGAAGGTCGATCACCCATTGGTGGCCGCGGTCACAGAATCCGGGGCCGAAATGGCCGAAGCCCGGACGTTCCGCTGCCGGGAGTTCCTGCCTGCAGACGATGCCGAGACGCTACTGGGATTCGGACCGGATCACGCCGCCCTTGTCATCCGCGAGCTGGGGGGACGAACCGCCGTGTTTACCTCCACGCCGGACGAGGTCTGGACGGACCTGCCGACCACGCCCGCTTACGTGCCGCTGTGCCACGAGACGGTTCTCTACCTGGCCCGTCGCCGGGCCAGCAGCCTCGATTCGTTCACCACCGGCGCCAGCGTGCCCATCACGTTCGAGCCGTCGCGCTGGCCCACGGTCGTCTACGTCACCCCGCCCGGTGCGCAGTCGCCCGAGCGCCTGCTGCCCGGCACGACCCCCGGTAAGCTGACGTTCTGGCAGACGGACACGCCCGGGTACTACGCGGTCACGTTCGAGCAGAGGGGCGAACTCCGCAGCGATGGTTTCGCGGTGAACACGTCTCCGGTCGAGAGCCGCCTGGAGAAGGTGTCACTGGACGATGTGCGCGGCTCGATCAAGGCCGCCGGCGTCGAGATGCTGGACCGTCGGCGGATTGCCGAGGGGGGGAGACTCTCCGGCCTTGCCGGCGGCGGAGAGGTCACGCCGCTGGTGATCCTGCTGGCCCTTGTGGTCCTTCTGGCGGAAGGCCTCCTGGCCAATCGCTTCTACGGCGCCTCCGAGCCGGGACCCGAATCTGCGGCTTGAAAAAGCGAGGTGAACGCGCTAATCTGTTGGCGCTTTGCAGCGCAGTAGCGTCCCTTTCGATCCCGATATGGAACCGTGATTTCCTAAGGAGCCCGCCTATGTTCGCCGTCCTGAGGTTCGCCTCCCTGAGCACGATGTTCGATATCAGTTCCTGGGAGATATCGAGAGTCGACATCGGCGTGATGATCGGCTACATGGTCCTGATGATGGCGGTGGGATGGATATGCAAGGGCATATCGCAGGACATCAGCGACTACGTGCGCATGGGCTGCCGGAGCACATGGTGGCTGATGGGCACCAGCATCTTCATGCTGATGACCAGCGCCGGCACCTTCACGGGAGGCGCCGCCCAGGCATATATGTCCGGCTGGAGCTTCCTGCTGATGGGCCTAGGCGGGCTTTTCGGCTATATGTGCATGGCCGCGTTCTTCGCGCCCTGGATGCGGAGGACCCGTGCGGTGACACCGGCGGACGCCGTAAAGCTGCGGTACGGTCCGGCCATCGAGCAGATCAACGCGTATCTGGGCGCCGTGGGCGGCATGCTCTGGGGCGGCACCTGGTTGCTGGCTCTGGGCAACTTCATGGCGGTGGTGTTCAACGTTCCCGTGCCGACCGTGATCGTCTTCGTCGGGATCGTGGTCGTCTTCTATTCGGTGTCGGGCGGCTCCTGGAGCGTCCAGATCACCGACACGCTGCAGGCATACATTCTGGTGCCGATCGCGCTGGTGGTTCTGTTCCTGAGTCTGAAGGAAGTCGGCTGGATCACCGGCCTCTTCCAGGGAATCAAGGATGCCGGCCTGCAGGACGACTACAGGATCTTCATGGAAGTTGGGCACGAGTACTCGTCCACGGCGGCCAAGGTCGGTCTGGGTTATTTCAGCACCGGATGGCTGATAGCGAGCCTTCTCTACAGCTTCGTGCTGGCGGCCAATATGTCG
>CAZZNQ010000117.1:0-10749 GCA_964655775.1 uncultured candidatus Brocadiaceae bacterium
TGCCGAGCTATCGCTGGCGTAGGCCAGCGATAGCCATTGTAAGCGTCTTTCCGAATCGTGTGTCCGTTGTGGACCGTCGTGTCCCCTTATGGGCGCCGATGGGCGCTCAGGCTCTTGCGCTCCGCACCGTGGAGTAGTCCCGCCTGTTCGGGGCTACTCCCAAGCCCCGCACACGCGGGACCGCGCGCAAGGGTGTCGGGATCGGAGAACGCTTCCCTGACCAAGCCCCGCACACGCGGGGCCGCGCGGCATTCGGTTACATAGCCGTTACGGAGAAAACGCTTGCATTTTGCCGGGACCACGTGTATAGTTTTCTATGCGGAGGGGAAGACAAGAGGGATCTTGGGAAGAAGGGGAAGGTGCCTATGGCCTGACGACCTGTGGGGTTCTGCCGGTTCGCATACAGTTGTCCTTGGACGCACTCATCTCGGGGTAAGGGGAACACGATGACGAGACGCGCAGCAGGTGTGACGTTGATGTTGTTGGTTTGTTTGGCCGTACCTTCGTCCGTTCTCGCCGTCGAAGTGACAGCGGGTTTCTTCTACCCGACTTATATTGAAGGGCCGCCGGAGATCGTCGAAACTGCCTACGGACCGGCGGACACTACGGAACCGCTAGAGGTGCCAACGGAGTGGCACACGGTGTCAGCGGGCGGTTATCCGCCCGGGGGCACGTGTTCGTTCGGGAAGAGGTCGGGGCCGGGCGACATCATCTGGCACGATGAGGACGATGGAGTATTCGCGGCACGTACAGTGGGCACCTACACGTTCTCGGTGACGTATCATCACGACGAGGGCAGCGCCTCGGCGCGTTCGGGGAACTTCGTGATATTCACGGGTGATCTGGCGGCGCAGGGCGTGGACGATGAGGACGAGGAGGACCCGGGAGCCTTCGTCGGCTTGGCCGAAGAGGAATTCCCCCGCAAGCGGATCACCCTCCAGGTGCAGGGCCTCTCCGAGGGAAAAATGCGCCTGACCGTTGCCGGTAACGAGGTCGAAGTATGGACTGCCGCGGAGGGAGGCGAGATGCTATGGCCGAACGATCACATGCCGTGGGAGCCCGATCCGTTGGAGTTCGACGCCGGTACGCGGAGCTTGTACGTTGAAGGCGTTGATCTGAGCTCAGGGCCCAGGGATGTAAGACTGGATCTGAAGGCGGGCGTCGAGGAGTCAGGCGAATGGCGGGAATGGACCCTGGACACAGTGAAGTTCACCGTCGCTCGCGTCAACTTGGCCGCCCAGGGACTCGACGAAGATCACGAAGAAGACCCGGGCGGGTTCTGGCGCGTCAACGACAACGACAGCGACGGCGACGGCACCATAGACGCCGACGACGGCGAGGTGCTGGCCGGCCAGGGCGGCGACCCGGACCTGCTCGCGCTGACGCTCTACGGCGTGAGCCCCAACGGGCTGCCCGAGACGGACACGGTGGAACTGACCTGGTCCGGCGGCAGCGTGCAGGTGTTCGAGAACCGGGACAAGTCGAGCCCCATCTCCTCCGGCGCCGAGTACCAGTTGAGCGAGCTGCCGAAGGACGTGTACGTGGAGGCGGACGCCGCCAGCGGCGGGCTGGGAGACGTGGGGTTCACACTCGAATACACCAAGGAGGGCGAGACGTTCGACGACGTGGTCAAGCTGACCATGATGCAGGCCGACGTCGACCTGGACGGCACGGACGAGGGCATAGACGAGCTCGACCCCGGCGCCTTCATCGCCCTGAACGACGACGATGACGACAGGGACGGTGTGATCGATTTCGACGACGGCTACGACAAGGACGGCATCCCCGGCAACGCCGACGACGAGAATGTCGACGAGGACGATCTTGTCGAACTGACCGTGCGCAGCGTGCTGCCCAGTGCCTTAACCGGACCGGTCACGTTGAGCAAGAGCGACCCGAACGACCGCATCAGGCTCTGGACCTCGGCCGTGAAGGGCGAGGGCAACGAGGTGAGCCTGCCGGCCGGCTACCAGACGCCGGCGGAGCTTCCGGAGACGCTCTACGTGGAGGGGGTGCTGCGCAGCCAGGCGGAGAAGGACGTCTCGCTGCAGGTCGCCTACAGCCACGAAGGAATCCAGCACGTCGACGTGACCAAGCTCAGCGTCGTGCAGGTGAACATGAGCTGCCAGGGACTGAACGAAGAGCATGAGGAGGATCCGGGAGGGTTCGTCATGCGGAACGACGACGATGACGATGGGGACGGCATCGGCGATTACGAAGACGGTTACGACAAGGACGGCGTCCCCGGCAACGCCGACGACGGTAACGAGTTCGAGAACGATCTGGTGCAACTGACGCTGCGGTCGCTGAAGCCGTCGAGCCTGACGGGCACAGTGACGCTGAACCTGACGGACCCCGGCGGCGCGGTGAAGCTGTGGGTGCCGTCGGAAGGCATACCGCCCAGGCCCAAGGGCACGCAGCTCAGCGGCTTCCCCATTCAGTACACGGCCCCAGGCGACCTGCCCGAGACCCTCTGGGTGGAAGGCATAGACCAAAGCGCCGCCGTGAACGACGTCGAGCTCAAGCTCAGCTACACAAAGGAGGGAAAGACGTTCGAGGACATCATCAACCTGACCGTAGCGGCCGTCGAGTCCGTCCACTGGGAAGCGATCGAAGATGTGACGGTTCTGGACGACAATCCGAATGCTGGTCTTGGAGCGGCGATCTTCCCGGGCGGACTGGCACCGGACGACGAGGTGGACCATGCCAGGGTACAGGTCAAGGCCAGGATGAACCCACCGCTAGCCAATCGGGCCATTCACTTCATCGCGTTCGATGTGGACGACCCGTCCGCTGATGCCGCGCCGGTAGACGGCGAGCAAGGGCCCGACAACAGAGGGGCTCCGCAAGCTGGCACGTTGGCCACCGATTCGGCGGCGACAGACGCCAACGGCTATGCTGCCGTTACTTTCTCGGTGACCAAGAACCCCGGTGACAACTTCCGCGTGGTCGCTTGCCTTGCCGGCGCGAATTCCAGCAACCTAGCCGCTAAGCAGGACGACGGCGAGAATGCCCGCGTGCTGGACGCCGAGGAACGGACTGTCGCTCATGAGTCCGGAGCGCACTCCATGAAAGCCAGCCCGCTTCTGACGGTCTGGCGGAGGCTTCACGTGGAGTTCGACACCATGGAAGAGGCGGGCGGGGATGAGCCTTTCGGCACAGTGACTGGCACCACCGAACTGGTCCGCCCCACTACCTTGACCGCGGTCACGTCCAGTTGGCGTGTCGACAGCCTCAGCGGCGGCGTGCTCAATCCGGACGGCGACAGTGCCGACATCGCCGTCGACCCGGTGAACGACATCTCGTGGAAAATGGCGCTTAACAGCGCAGGCCAGTCCGCGGTCTACCGGGTCCAGACGGAGTACCGTTACGACACATTCGACAACGACGGACAGAACGGGGTAGACGACGCAGGAGAAGTTTTCGAGATGACGCCGTGGTCGGGCTCCCCACGAGCATTTGCGGTGAACACGGATGATCCAAGCTGGCTGACAAACCTGGATCCTCCTACTGAGTCTGAAACGATAGAAGCTATCGACAGCTATTTCCACGAAGCATACATTGACTGCACGCAGATCACCGAGGGCAACGACCACGCCGAGTTTGGCTGGCTCAGGAACGGGTACGCTGAGCATGCCAACATCGTTGACACGGAACGTTCACCCGACTACTGGACCGTAGCAGTGGCATGGTGTTACGACTGCATGACGGTCGATGCTGTTCTCTGCGCGACTCATTCGAGATACACCATGAGGGGAGATGATGACCCGGAGAGGGAAGGCGTCCCGGCCGGCCCCGGCAATAGAAGCAGTATCCTGGGTGTCGTGAACGGCATAGGCGTCCTGGGCTCGTCGACCGACATCTACTGCGAGACCATTAGGGACCGATTTCCGGATAACTTCCCGACAGATTACAAGGCACAAATCGCCAACACGGTGGCTCACGAACTGGGGCACCTTCTGGGCCTTCGCCACGCCATGTACGATGGATCATTTGATGCGGACGATGCCGGCATCATGGGATGGCAGCCGTACCCGGAGGAGCCACCCTACTATGGACTATGCACGCATGACTTCGTCGCCTTGAGCCCCTGGAGCCATGAAGAAGCCCGCTTCTCCAACAACAACCTGGCGGACCTTCGGAACGCGTCCGACCCCTGGCAGGAGTGATTCCCCCGAACGGAGACCTTTCTCATGAGACTACCTGAGCTTTTCCTACTGGTCGCTTACGTGCTTCTCTCACACGGTGTCCTGGCCGCTGAGGGCTCCGCAGAGCGCGAACTACTCGTAGCCATCGCTACGAACAAGCGAGTCTACATCCCACACGAACCCGTTGTCTGCCGGATACTGGTCCGCAATTCGTCGGGGAGTGAAGTGACGACACCCGCGCCGGTTGCTCTCTATTTGCGCAGAGCAGGAGAGGCCGACTGGCAGCCTCTTGGCGAACCCTCCGCCGGCGACACGACAATCGGGCCGATCTGGTCGCCGCTGTATTACCCACCCCGGTCCCTTCGGGCGGGCGAGGAGTACTCCTACGTCAGAATCGTTCCTGCTATCGGTGCAGCGGGGGCATACGAGCTTCTCGCGGCGCTGGACCTGCCCGCCCCGGCACGAGACATCCGGTCCGCACCGATTCAGATCGAGGCCCGGGAACCCGCGAGGCCGGACCCGATTCTGGGTGTCCTCGAGCCGGCGGGTGCCCACGATGCCAGGCGGCAACGAGTCTCGATACGCATGGCGCCGGAGGGACTTAAGCTGGCCGCGCCGATGGACCTGCCTCGTTTTTCGAGGCGACTGGCGGTGATACACTACTCCGCCGGGGGAGATCTGGGTGAGGAGGAACGAACACAGTTCAACAGGCTTGTGGATGGACTGCTCGAGAAACACAGCGAGAGCGTCTTCATGGAGATTCTGACCACCGAGTACATCTGGAAGAACATGCTGCGCAACGACGAGCACGGCCGAAAGGCCGTGCAGCTTGCCGAGAACTTCCACAGCCGATATCCGGATTCGTTCTTCAGACCGGAGATCCTCGTTCAGCAGTACGGCTACTGGCGCCGCCAGGGGGACCCCGCGAAGGCGGCGGCCGTCTACGACAAGGGCAGGGAACTGGATGGAACGAGCCTACTGTACCGTAACCCGGCCTCCTTGATGGCAGCCGCAGAGACTTATCTCGAGGCGGGTAGGGTGGATGACGCAGAGAGGACCGCCTTGGAGGCCAAAGCGAAGCTCAGGCCGGATAGCACATGGCACAAACGCGCCGACGAGATCCTTCATCGAGCCCGTGGCGAGACGCCCGCTACGAGCAGGGGTACTGGCACCGATTAAGGAACGTAGACAATCCATCGGGCAGCAAGCACGCCTCGCGGCGACATAGACCGGACGACGATAACGACAGGGACGGCATTCGCGATGATGACGACGGCTACGACAAGGACGGAATCCCCGGCAACGATGACGACGCGAACGCCGAAGAGGACGATCTTGTCAAGATCACCGTGCGAGAGGTATTGGGCGGACAGGGTCGGACGCTCACACTCTCGAAGACCGATCCCATTGACCGCATCAAGGTCTGGACAACGCGGACCAAGGGCACCGAGGTAACGCTTCCGGTGGACTACGATCCCGCCTCGGACCTGCCGAAGGAGCTCTGGGTCGAGGGCTGCCTGACCAGTGGGGACGTGCGGGACGTGGAACTGAAGGTCCGGATGAGCGACGGCGCGGGCGCCGCCGAGGACACCGTGAAGGTCACGGTGGTAGAAGCCCGATGGGACGACGCCATCCCGGACTACTCCGGCGACGATAACCAGGACTCCGACAACTTCTTCCTGCGGCAGGGCGACGATGCCGAGCTCGACCTGTACTGGTACATCAAGCCCGACGATCTGGAGCTTGACAGCGTGGCGATCAAGATCTACGAGGAGGACGGTGGGAGCCCGGCGGCGACGCTGGGATCGGCCGACGGCGTTCCCCAAACGGCCGGCTTCGACAGGCACGTGGTCTGGGATGCCAGGGACGGCGGGGAGTACAGGAACTGCGGTTACTACCGCATCGAGCTGGAGGTGGACGCCGGCCCGATCACGATCAAGACGCCGGTCTACGACGCGGACACGGGGTATCCCGGCTGGCAATGCCCGCAGCAGGGGCTGGGTATCCACGATCTGATCTGGAAACACCGTCCGGTGGTCCATGTGCATGCGGATGAGAATGGCGCGCCCACATCGACTACCGAATTCCAGAACGAATCCACCTTGAGGACAGTCAGTGGTGGTCAGCGGGATGGCCAGACATACTATGATCTGCTATCCGACAATGAGTGCTCCTGGGGTGACCTCCAGCAGGATTTCACCGAAGAGGAGAGAGAAACGTTCTACACGGACGCCGGTAGCGAGGCCCTGCATTTTTCCTCGAATAGCGACGATTCCGAAGACTTCGTATTCCTCCAATACTGGATGTTTGAGCATTTCAGCACGCTTCCCGATGGCATACTCCTTTTCCCTGGGACCGAGTCAGTGTGGCACGAGGGTGATTTGGAGTACGTCCAGATCGCTGTTCGACGTGCCGGTGAGCCTGCGTCCGCCAAGGCCGAGTGGTTGAGGCCCTTCGGGGCGACTGCTGCACAGCATTACTATGGTCAGACGCTCGGTTGGAACGATCAGGCTGGAGCGGCAGCAGGCCAGGCGCACGAACAGGAATACGTAGAGCACGATGGCGACAGATTGGTGATATACGTGGCTTTTGGCGCACACGCCACGTATTTCGTGGCAGACCCAGCTGTTGAGGTACCCGACGCGGCCCGGTTCGGATTCGGCAATAACGACCTATACGTGTACGATCCGACCCCCAATGGCGGATACGACCAGACCGGATCGGTAGAAATCACCTATGCCCTATTGGGTCTCTGGACTGGCGCTCTTGTTGACCCCAGCGTTGACTACTGGGGGTGCGTCGCACCTGATCCGGGTAATCATGACGCTCCACCGAGAGCTCAGTTTCGCTACGCCATTGACGATGCGAATGGCGGTCAACATGTGGAGCTTATGAGTAATCCTGTACGCTTCCACAATGGCTGCATTTGCCCATACACCCCGCATGGCAACGAATTGACGATTGAATGAGGAGGAACCGTCGATGAAGTCTACACGCAAGAATATGATGGCTGCTGCTATGCTGATTGTCGGCCTCTGCGCCCCGTGCCTTGGGGCCGCCGACCAGCCCAAGCCGGCGCCCTTGCGCTGGAGGGGCTTTCGAGAGGCAAGGTTCCTGCGGGAGGTTTCCCAGAGGAAGGACCATGCGGAAGGCTTCACACCCCTTGATGAGCCCCCGATCCTGATCCTCCGCTTTGAAGGCGAGGCCAGCCAATGGCAGCGTTACGGCGTGACCGAGGCCAGGCCAACAGCCGAGTCTTCGCCACCCCGGAGAGAGCCGACCTATGCTGCCGAAATCAGTGCTATGGGGAACCCAGCCATGTTCGGAGTTGTTACTGAACTCGGGGAGTCAGACATCGCTTTTCCCGTCAACGGCTTCATGCGCAGCTTTTCCTCGGTACCCGTGCTTCCACCGGGCACGCTAACAGAGGGTGATGATTGGCGGATCAAGGTTCCCCCCATACCGATGGGGAGGAACGAAACCAGAGAGCCCCGCCTGCAGTATAGCTGGTTGCAGCAGCATTGGACCGATACTCCTACAATCGATGGCTATCGTTGCGCCCGGATAGAGTACAGCATCTGCGAGACAGCCGAGGCCACGGCTGAATTGCGCGATATCTACAGGAACGCGAACAGCGCCGAGGTGGAAATCGCGGGGGAAGTCTACTTCGCCATCGAAGAAGGCATACCCGTGCTGGAGTTCTGCACGTTGTCAGAGAAAGTAATAGACGCGGAGGGCAAACTGCTGCACTTCGAGCAGATGCGAAAACACCTCTTGCTTGTGTCGCGAACGCCTTTCCCGCAAGGGCACGCGCGGCCGATGCCGAAGTGGAACCCCACTTACCAACTTGGACAGCAGGAGACCATGCCCGCAAGGGCGCAGCCATCGTCTGGCAATGAGTGATCCCCATAGGAACTTCAGCCCGGAAAGGAAGTCTCCGATGAGAAGGGCGGGCTCTCACATGTTTATGGCGGTCGTCTTGGCCTTGTGGTTTGTTGGCTGCCAGACTCTCAGTGCGCAGGAGACAGCGATGTACCGCGCGAACCCGCGGCAGACCGGCGTCTACGACGTCACAGGGCCGACCAGCCAGCCGCAGGTCGCGTGGCAACACCAACTGCCGGCTCCTACACAACCCCTGATTGTGGGGGAGAACCGGGTGCTCTGCCCCCTGGTGAGGCCGGTTTCCGATGCGGGTAGGCTTTACGCGTTGGAGATCTCCACCGGGACGCAGGCGTGGCACATACCCGACTTGAGTGGTCCGCCGAGCGCACCCGCAATCGCGAACGGGAAGGCATACTTCTGCGCGGGGGACAAGTTGTTCGCTGTGGCTGTCGATAGTGGTCAGGTCCAGGATCAGCTGCAGATGGGCGACCTCTTCTCCACCGCATGCGTGGCAGACGGCCAGACATTGTACTTCGGAACGGATGGCGGATATGTGGTCTCGGTCGGAGTCAACTTGCAGAACCTGCAGCAGGTACACGTGACCAACCGAGAAGGTATCAGGGGAGAGATCGGCAACATCTGGGCGGCGCCGGCCGTGGACGACGGCACGCTTTACATCTCCAGCACCGGCGAATACGTGAAGGCCATCGACCTGCAGACCAGCAACGTTGTCTGGCAGCAGTCGATCGACTACATGTACCTCTGGATGGTACCGGTCGACTCCCGTGTCTGCGTTGCCGACCAGCGCGTCCTCTACGCGCACGATCTGGAGACTCTGGTCTGTGCGAACAGGCAGACCGGCGCGACGCAGTGGGAGTTCCCGGTGAGCGAACCGTTCGTGAGCGCGTTCGCCGTCGACGCCAGCAGAGCCTACGTGGCGGACCCCGGCGGCACCGTGTACGGCATCAACCTGTCCGACGGATCGGTTGCCTGGCAGTTCGCAGCGCCGTCCATGCCCGGGAACGTATCCGTTGACCAGCAGCAGGCCTACTTCGGCACCAGACAGGGCAGGCTCTGCGCTTTGGACAAGGCCACCGGCCAGGAGAACTGGCACGTGGATCTGCCAGTCGAGGAAGGCATCATGGCCGCTCCGGTGCCGGTTGACGGCGCGCTGTTTGTGACGTCCCGCGACGGCAAGGTCTTCCGGCTGAACTGAGCCGTTGCTCAGTTTGGGCGCAACCGATTCACAGCGCGGCGGCTCCGATAGCGCCGGACAGCAACACGACATAGGAGGACGAAAATGATAGCTCGCAGTCTCTGTCTCGTACTGTTGGCGATATCCGGCCTCTTGCTGCTCGGAGGGCAGACGGCCGGCGCACAAGAAGCCGCGATGCATCGGGCGAACGCGCGGCAGACCGGCGTCTACGACGTCACAGGACCGACCAGCCGGCCGCGGGTCGCATGGCGGCACCGGCTCCCCGGCCCAACCACCGACCTCGTCGTGGGGAGCGATCGCGTCTTGTGCGCCCTGCAGTCGCCCACGGAGGATGCGGCCGGTGTGTCCCGCGGCAAGCTCTACGCCCTGGACGCGGCGACCGGTGACGTGAGCTGGGCGCTTTCCGAACTGGAAGCGCCCGCCACCATTCCGGCGATCCTGAACGGCCGCGTGTACGTCGGGACGGGGGCAGGCGCCGTCTACTCGATAGATGCCGCCACCGGCCAGATCGAGGGACGGCTGTCGCTGGACGCGGGCATTTCCGGTCCGTGCACGGCGGCCGGCGACACCCTCTACTTCGGGACGGACCGCGGATACGTCCTCTCGGTCGACGCGGACCTGCGGAACCCCCGGCAAACCCATGTGACCGACAGGGACATTCGTTGGATGCGCCAACAAGAGGAGGCCAAGAATGTTCCCGAGCCGTGGCCCGGCCACATCTGGACGGGGCCGGCCGTGGACGGCGACACTCTCTACATCTCAAGCTCCGAAGAGCAGGTAAGAGCCATTCATCTGCAGAGCGGCAGAGTCCTCTGGCAGCAACCGATTGACGGCATCCCTCCCGTCTGGCCGCGGCTGATCCAGGGCATCCCCGACGTTGCCGTTCTGGCCGACGCCCGCGTGACCGTCACCGATACACACGTGCTGTACGTGCCCCACCCATCGGCATTGCGGTGTGCCGACAGACAAACCGGCCAGAAGCAATGGGACCGCTCGCTATGGCAACCTTTCATCACCGATTTCGTCGTCGAGAACGGCATGATCTACCTGGCCAGCCCCAAAGGAGGCATCTGGGCGGTGGACGAGTCGGATGGATCAATCGCGTGGCAAGGCGACATACTGCCAGCTCTGAATCTGTCTGCGGATGAGAAGCACATCTACTTCGGCACGAACAAGGGGCAGGTGTACGCCCTGGACAAGGCCACGGGACAGGAGAAGTGGCACGTCGATCTGGATGTTGAAGGCGGTTTCCTGGCCGCTCCGGTTCCGGTTGACGGCGCGCTGTTTGTGACGTCCCGCGACGGCAAGGTCTTCCGGTTGGAGTAGGCCGCCTGCAGCCGGGCCCGGACGGCGTCCCCGGCAACGCCGACGACGACAACGAGTTCGAGAACGACCTGGTGCAGTTGACGCTGCAGTCGCTGAAGCCGTCGAGCCTGACGGGCACGGTAACGCTGAACCTGACGGACCCCGGCGGCGCGGTGAAGCTGTGGGTGCCGTCGGAAG
>CAZZNQ010000118.1:0-10684 GCA_964655775.1 uncultured candidatus Brocadiaceae bacterium
GACGACATGCCCACGCCGAGGCGTTTGGCGACGTCCCGCACCCGGGCCACCCGCAGGTCGACTTTGGCGAACTCGTCGATGGTGATGGGCTCGGCGATGGGGTCGGGGGTAAACCCCGCCGCCTCAGGGGCCTCGCCGTCGGCCCCCGGGGCGCTGGAGGCCGCGGCGTACTTGTCGGCCTGGGCTTTGCCCCAGTCCCGCAGCGAGTTCCATGGGAGCACCCGGTAATCCAGATCTATGCGGACGGCCAGCGCCTCCATGTTCGACGCGGTGCGCTGAAGCTCCCGGCCGATCGGGTCCACGACAATGGAGGGAGCGCGGAACGTCGAGGCGACGATGTAGTACTCGTGCCGATTGGCGTGCGAGCGCAACCATGCGACACCGGACGTGGCGGATGTGAACAGCACCAACTCCGCCCCGGCGTCCTCCAGGGCCTGCCACCCTTCGTCGAAAAAGACGTCGAAGCATATCTGCGCCCCGACACGGCCGAAGTCCAGGTCGAACACGGGGTATTCAGCCCCGGGCGTGATCCCGCCCTCCAGCGTGCCGTCAAGGGTCAGCACGGGATGGGCCTTGCGGTAGACGCCCAGGACCGAGCCGTTCCGCTCAAGCATGACGAGCGAGTTGTAGAACACTCCGCCCTCGCGCAGGCGCAAGGGCACGGCCACGTATGCGCCGTACTGGCGCGCCTTCTCGGCGACGGCGGAGACGATGGGGCCGTCGATCGGCTGGCAGTTCTCTTCGGGCGTCTGCTTCTCGCCCTGTCCGAAGTGCTCGGGCAGCAGCACCATGTCCAGACTCCAGCCCCGGCGGTCCGCCTGCACGGCCATTTCGTCTATCATGGCCAGTCCGTCGGCCAGGCGCTGGGCGTCACCGCCTTCCACTTCGAAAGGGCTCAGAGAGCAGGTGCCGATCACGGCGGGTCGGGGGCCGGGTGTGCGAGACGTCATAGCAGTCTCCTGTGCGGCATGTGAGGAGAGGGTAAGCGAATGCGGGCGCGGTGGGGCTCGCGCAGATAGAAAGAGAGCGCAGCAGGCTCGATCCCGCGTTGGATGCGATTACGCATTCCTCCCACAGTAGCGCGGGTGCGACGCCTGCTGCGCTGTTTTCTTCCTTGCGGCTAACGTTTGAGGGAAAGGTCAGTCCTCAAGCCGCTCCATGCCGGATGTCGGCTTGGGAACCTTGCCCTGTTCGATGGCCTCCTTGAGAGTCGCCTTCTCCTGTGGGGAGAGGTTCTCAGGGACGGTCCACTCGGTCACAGTGGCATTCGGGATAAGGCCCTGGCGAATGGCCTCGCGCACCTGCTGGGCCTCCTCGGGAGGAACACCGGCCGGTATGCCAACCGTTGTGACTCCCGGCGAGGTCGACTGGACCTCTGCCTGAGCGGCGTTCTCGAACAGGGCTCGCACCAACTGGATGATTCGGATCTCCAGCTTGGATTTGTAGTCCCTGTTCGGGGAGTTCACCAGCTCGTTTAGGCTGTCCACAGCGTTGTTGATGTGAACGTCCAGTTTTTCCAGCACCATCTCGTCCAGGTAGGGCCCCAGCCGCTCCTCGAATGCAGTCTGGAACGCCTGCTCGATATTGCCCTGCTGGGTCAGCGTCTTGAAATCCTGCTCCTCGACGATCTGGCCGACGGCTTCGCTGAGTCGGGCGTCCGCTTCGGCGAGACCCTCTTCCAACTTCTGCCTGACCATGCTGCGCACCTTCCTTCGGGCGTCCGGTAGGTACTCGCTACGTGCTCTGGTGAGAAGCTCGTCGGACCATCTCGAGGCCTCGGAGCGGATCTGCTGAACCAGTTGCTGACGGTGCTCAGGCAACTGTGCGATCAGGTCCTCGACCAGAGGCTTGGCCCGGTTCTGCACCAGATCCGGAGCCATGGCGATGGCCCTGTCGGCCGCTCTGCGGGGAAGCAGGTGGATGTTGTCCAGCGCAGGCAGATCGTTCTGCTGCAGAACGGGGTTGACCTGCGCCTTCATCATCTCGATGAGTGTATCGGGTGCCAGGGTATCTTTGAGACCCCTGTAGATCCAGAAGTACATGTAGCCGGCGATCACCGCCAGCAACACAATAAAGAAGACCAGAGTGATCTTCCAGCCTCTGGATGCGACACGCTCCATGTGCGCAACGCGGTCGGCGAGGTGGTTGATATCACCGGCCAGGTCTTCGGATACAGCGGCTACGGGCTCTTCGGATTCGGGAGCCGTCTTGTTCTCCTGATCGTTCATTGCGTCCCTCCTCTCCTTAGAGTTCGTAGTCCGGGATTTCGAGTTTGAGGCGGGCGAGCAAGGCCTTGGTCAGCTCGCTCACCAGTTCCTCTTCGCCCAAATCTCGGGGCAGGTCCGGGATCCTCCCCACCAGGTCCGCGATCTGGCGGCGCTGGTCGGCATAGCGATCCCAGCGTCGTGCGACCATGGCCTGTGCCGCTTTTTCTGCGGCAGAGCGCACTCTCTGTATGACCTCGTCCGGGTCATCCGTTCCCACGGCCTGCTCCAGCGTGACCTGCTGGGAAGCCAGGATTCCGGCAAGCCTTTCATTGAGGGCCTCGTCCACCATGGCCTGCAGGTCGTCGAGCAGCAACTGGCCCTGGCTCTGGAGCATACCCTCGATTTGGGGGCTCAGCCGTTTGTATTCACTCTCTACGATCGGGCGAACGTCCTCGACGAAGGCCTGGAATTCCTCCTGGGCCGTCGTCTGGAGGTCCATGTCCTCGACCATCGCCTTGGCTTCTTCCAGGTAGGCCTTGCCGACCTCCTCAGCCAGGGCCTGGAACTGCTTAGGATCGCCGGTCAGGTTGTTCTTGATCCTGTCGGCCTCCGTCCTCAGGGCGGGTTCCATGTCGTTGTAGACATTCATTCCAAGGCTGATGAACGCCCAAACGAAGAGTCCTACGATACCAAAGCCGGCAAGCACACCGAGAATCCTTACCCAGCTCCCGATGCGCGCGGAGGTCCTGATGGAATCCAGGTCCTCCTCCATCGCGGCGATTTGGTTCTTGACTTCCTGTTCGCTCACACTCATCTCGTTTTCCTCTTGAAGGAAGACATTGTCCTTCGGTGCCTGCGCTTCCTTACACTGCGTACTGCTCACGTCAACAGCAGACCCGCATCACCTCCTCCCACCGCCTGCGCAGAACGTCACACAGAAGTGCTTGACTTCGATCGAACCAGGAATGCGTCTATGCGAGTGCGACAGAGACTACGTCAAGTTGGCAGGGAATATAATCCATCCCCCTTCAACTTGTCAAACGTTTTTTTGGCCCGTCATATGTAGCGTAATGCTGCGCACTTGCTACAGCATCGACATCGGATCGACATCCACCATCACTTTCACGCCCGAGGGCCCCTTCAGCAAACCGTCAGCCGCCGCCAGCACGCTTCGCACCGAACCCGAGTCCGGGCATTTGAGCATCAGGTGGTACCGATGCCGCCCGCGTATCTGCGAGACCGGCGCCGGTGCGGGCCCCAGCAACCTCACCCCCGGGACTTCTTCCTCCGCGATGCGGCGCAGTCCTTTCGCCAGGCCGCTGCAGTACGAGCGTACGCGCTCCTGCTCGCGCGCGCGGCAGATGACCCGCACCATCCGTCCGTACGGCGGATAGCCCAGCTCGCGGCGCAGGGGCAGCTCGTGGTTGGCGAAGGCGTCGTAATCATGACGCGCCGCCGCCCGGATGCTCGGGTCCGTCGGCATGAACGTTTGGGCGATGACGCGCCCGCCGGCGGGGCCACGGCCCGTGCGACCCGCGACCTGGGCCAAAAGCTGGAACGTGCGCTCCCGACTTCGGAAGTCCGGCAGGTGCAGCGCCACGTCCGCGTTCACCACGCCCACCGTGGTCACGTTCGGGAAGTCCAAACCTTTCGCAACCATCTGCGTGCCGATCAGCACGTCCGCCTTGCCGTTGTGGAACGCGTTGAGTTTCTTCTCGTGGGCGCCGCGAACGCGCGTTGTGTCGCTGTCCATCCGGATAAGGCCTGCGCCGGGGAACAGGTCCGCGACGGCGGCCTCAGTGCGTTCGGTCCCTGCGCCGCCGTAGCGCAAATCCTCCAGCCCGCAGTCCGGGCAGGCATCGGGAGGGCGCACCTGGTGGCCGCAGTAGTGGCATTCCAGCAGGTTGATGCGGCGGTGGTAGTTGAGGGTGATGTCGCAGCGGCGACACTTGAGCACGTAGCCGCACCGCGGGCAGTGCACGAACGGCGCGAAGCCGCGCCGGTTGATGAAGAGGATGACCTGCTGGCCCTGCTGAAGCGATTGGCGCATGCAGGCTTCCAGACGGCGGCTGATCACGCGCGGCACCCCCCGGCCTGCCCATTCCTCGCGCATGTCCACCACCTCCACCGGAGGCAGGGGGTGCTCGCCGATGCGGCGCGTGAGCTGGATGCGCTCGTACTTGCCGGCCAGGGAGTTATAGTAGCTCTCCAGCGAGGGCGTGGCGCTGCCAAGCACAACCAGGGCGCCTTCCGTGCTGGCGCGCACGATGCCCACGTCACGGGCATGGTAGCGGGGCACGTTGTCCTGCTTGAAGCTGTTCTCGTGTTCCTCATCTATCACCAGCAGCCCCAGCGACGGGACGGGTGCGAAGATGGCCGAGCGGGCGCCGATCACCACGTCTGCTTCGCCCGCGCGTATGCGGTCCCACTGCTTGCGGCGCTCCGCCTCCGTCAGGCTGCTGTGCAGCACGGCCAGTCTGCGGAACCGGCCGGCGAAGTGGCGCACCGTCTGCGGCGTCAGGCTTATCTCCGGAACCAGCACAATCGCCTGCTTGCCTATCCCAACCAGCTCGGATATGACCTGCAGGTACACTTCTGTCTTGCCGCTGCTGGTGATGCCGTGCAGCAGCACCACGCCGAACCCGCCGCGTTTCATCTTGCCGGTTATCACGTCGAAGGCGCGCTGCTGCTCGGGCGTGAGCTTCGGGGCCGGCTGCGGGGCGGCTGCGACGACGTTCAGCGGGTCTTCCGGTTCCACCACGCGCATCTCGTAGTCGATGATCTCGCGTCGCTTCAGAGCGTCGAACGACGAGCGCGAGGTGGAGGTCTGCCGCTTAATGTCCGCAACGCTGCCTTCGCCGTTCATGGCGGCCAGCGCCCGCAGTATGCGGCTCTGGGCGGGAGACCGATCGAATATCTCGTCGGCCAGTGCATCCGCTTCCTCAGTCGCTATCTGCAGCAGAGCATAGCGCACCTTGCGCCGCTTGCGGTTCTTGCGCACGGCGGCCGGCAGGGCCGCGTGCAGCACCTCTCCCAGGGAGCAGTAGTAGTAGTCGGCCATCCAGCGGGCCAGCGCGAGCATTTCCTGCGGGAATATCGGCGACTTGTCCAGGGCGCGGACGATTTCCTTCAGACTGGAATCGGGAAGCTCGGAAGATTCCTTCAGGCCGATGCAGTATCCGAGCACGCCTTTCCTCTGGCCGAACGGGACGCGCACGCGCCCGCCCACCACCACGCTGCCGCGGAGCGCAGGCGGGATCAGGTAATCGAACGACCGCCGCAGGGGCAGATTCAGGGCGACCTGGGCGATTCGGGCCTCGTCGGCCTGCTGGGAGGGTGACTCGCTCAAGGTCCTCCTTCGGGCAAGGGGTGCCGGTGTTCGCTGGGCGGATGCTATGGTATGATCTGCGGCCGCCCTGTCAACCGTCCGAGCAGACACGGAAGCGGCTCGCAGGACGCGGTATGCGGGGGCGCATCCATTTTGTGAGTTGACAAAGGGGTAGCGGGAGTATAAGTTTATAGGCGCGAACGGTGTAAGAAATGGAGACAAGGGGCTTCCGTCCCCCGTTCCCGCGTGCCGGAGAAGGGGGGAAACCGCTTACAGGAGAGAGAACATGGCCGCCGTCAGACGAGGTTCAGAGTCTGGAGTCGTCATAGCTCTGGTCATCTTCGTGGTGCTGGCGATCGTCGGCATTGGGTTCGCCGTCTGGTCCTACTCACAGCTGCGCATGGCTCAGAACGAGATCGAGCAGAACCAGCAGTTGTTCGCCAACAACGTCGGCGCGGCCTTCAATGAGGCGGGCTGGCAGCTCTCCACCCAGACTCCCACCGAGCTGGGCTTCAAGTACGGTCAGCAGAGCTACGAAGACGTAGCGCAGAAGCTTGAGCAGGCCGCCGAATGTGAGAAAGAACTGATGCCCACGCTCGGATGGCAGAGCCTGGAGGGTCTGCGCACCGACCTCAGCGATTCGCCAGCGCAAGCGGCGGCAGAAGCCGCCGGACTCAGCCCCTACGGCGATCTGCGCGGCCTGCTGCAGTACTACGAGGAGACCTACGCCGACCTGAAGCAGCAGGTGGCCAGCCTGAACTCGGAGAACGCCGCCCTTGAGAATCAGGTCAGCTCGCTGAAGCAGTCGCTCACCGAAACCGAACGCGAGTGGGGCGACAAGCTCGCCGAGGCCACCGAAGACTTCCAGAACAAGATCGCACAACTGCGTCAGGACTACGAAGACATCGTCGGGAAGTATAACGAACAGCGGCAGCAGACCGCCGATTGGCGCCAGAAACACGGCCAGGAGGTAGCCGAGCACGAGCGCGACGTCAACGAGCTGCAGCGCCGGCTGACCCACCTGCAGGAGCGCTACGACGAGGTCGTGCGGGGCCCTCAGCCCGAGGAAAAGATGGCGGCCGAGAGCAAGGTGCTCGTCATGAACGCCGAGGACCAGTTCGTCGTGCTGGAGGGCGGCGCAGACGAGGATCGCAAACCCGAGACCACCTACGTCATCTACCGTCTGACGCCGGACGGCCAGCAGCGCAAGAAGGGCACCGTGGAGGTGGCCGAGGTCTACGAGCACAGCTCGCTGGCGGTCGTCACCGACGAGACCGAAACGATTCTCGTCGGCGACCCTGCGGTCACGAAGGCCCGCTGGGACCGTTTCCACGGCCAGTTGGCGCAGGCCGGCGGCGGAAGCTGACGAAGCCGTTCTTTCCGCAGTCGTAAGGCACGACCGGCCCGGGCTCATTCAAGTCCCGGGCCGGCCTGCTTCCCGGTGGTGTAATTGGTAACACAGCAGGTTTTGGTCCTGCTATTCCTGGTTCGAATCCAGGCCGGGAAGCCACCCTACCCGACTGAACGAACCTCGATTCCCCCCATTCTGGATTTGCATGTCTCGGCTGGCACCGGGTAGGCGCAAGGCCACCCTCTACCTGCCCTCGCACATCTTGCGGACATCGCCACCAGTGTGGGGAAGCCGCCTGTGTATCGAGCACGATTGCCGTATCATGCAGCGTCCCCGGCTCAGCATTGAGTCTCGCCTGAGCTACTGGCTGACTGCGTCCAGTGTGTGCACCGGCGAAGCGTCAGGCGGTGAAATGGCCGAGGGCATGTGCAAGGGCGTGAAGTGAAAGTGCCGTTCACTGTTCGTAACTCCGGATCGGCTGCGCCAGGAGGTGCTGGAGAACTGCAACCGCTTCGGCCCGGAAATGGAGGAAGCTGCAATCCAGTGGCTCAAAGGGCTTCCGTGAAGGCATGATCGCCAGTGCCTGTCTGGTGATGGAACCGGCAAGCCGGATCAGGAACCGGACACAGTGGCTCGCAGTTGAGTTAAGCATGCGACATAATGCTTGCCTTCAGGCGTTGACCCGCACCGGCTTTGCTTCGCTGCTGGGACAGGCACACTGTCCGGTCAGGCTTCCGGACTCGACCACGACAACGTCGCCTTCCTCGGAGAATGGACATGTCGACGGATAGGCCGAACATCCTGTTGCTTTACAGCGACCAGCATAGCGCCCGGGTCCTGGGATGCTATGGCAACGAGGAAGTCATCACTCCGAACCTGGACGCTCTCGCCCTAAGGGGTGTTCGCTGCGAGAACGCTTTCACTCAGAACTTTATCTGCACGCCAAGCCGCATGTGTATCTTGAGCGGGCAGTACGCGCACAACTTCGGCAGCTACGGTCTTATGGGTCCGTCTCCGAACTGGCTGCCGTCCCTTTTCTCTCACGCGCGACGACAAGGCTATCGCACCGGCATGGCCGGCAAGATCCACACGCCTTCCGGCTGGCTCGGAAAAGACTGCGACGACGTTGGTGACGGCTACGGGTATGAGGACCCGCTGACCACCGAAAATGCAGAGAGCCAGTTCGGTCTGCAGGGCCTGACGCCCGACGACTATGACCGGTATCTCGCGCGCCTCGATCTGGCGGATCAACGCGACGACAGAATACTGCCTGAGCAGTTTGAGAAGGCGGGCCACAAGTGGAGTCAGGGAATCGACGCACGGCCCGGCTGCTTGCCCAAGGAGCATTCCATCGAGGGCTGGGCGGCCATGCGGTGCGAGCAGTTCATCGACCGGGCCTACACGTTGGGACAACCGTTCTGCTACTGGCTGACCGTGCCGCACCCGCACCAGCCGTATGCCCCGGCGCAGGAGTTCTGGGACCTGTATGACGGGCAATCGCTGTCGTTGCCTCCCAACGCCGATGATCCGTTGGACGGTAGACATCCGGCAAGCGTGGCCCGGCAGGCGTGGCTCCACGAAGATACCTCGTGGCGGCTGTACCACCCGATGGACTGGGAGTCCGCGCGACGACGCGTGCTGCGCGGCTACTACGCTTGCGTGACGCAGGTCGACTACGCCGTCGGTCGTGTGATGGCGAAACTGGACGCTCTGGGCATTCGGGAGAACACCATTGTCTTGTACACAACGGACCACGGCGAGTTCGCCGGGGAGCATGGTATGGTCGAGAAAGCACCCGGAATCGGCTTCCGATGCGTGACCCGCATACCGATGATCTGGTCTTTCCCGGGGCATCTGCCGGAAGGTGCGGTGCGGGAGGAACTGGTCGAGAGCGTCGACTTCCTCCCGACCGTCTGCCATCTGGCAGGGATGGCGGAGCCGAACTGGGTTGACGGCATAGACGTATCAGATCTTCTGGCGCGCGGCGGCGACGTGCGAGACGTGGCCGTCACGGAGAATCCCCTCACGAAGACCATTCACACGCGCCGCTGGAAGCTCACGCAGTACCTGCCGGAGACGCAAGGCGGGGAAGACTTCGGCGAGCTCTACGACCAACTAAATGACCCGTGGGAACTGCGAAACCTGTATTTCGAACCGGAATACCGTTCCGTTGTCCAGGACCTTCGGTTCCGGCTCTATCAGTGGTTGGTCAGGACAACGCGGAACGTCACGGTGAACCCCGTTGCGCCGGGGCCCGCAGGCGAGCGGCGGCCGCGCAGTTGGGATCTCGCCGAAGACCTCCGGGCGGACGACGACAAGTTGACTCGCCGTGCAACGCAGCGAGTGATCGACGAACTGGGAGTTCTGTACCTGTGACCGATCCGGGCTTCTCCCGTCAACCGTCGGAGGCCCGTACCGGGGCGAGTCGCCGGACGTGAACGAGGCCGCCGGTGGAGAAGGGGGGACTGAACCGCCGTGCGCCTCCGAGTTCTACTGTGCCTTGGTCGCGCCATTCACCCGTGCGCGGGCCGAGCCAGGACACCCGCGCCAAACCCGTTGCGCCCGAGAGGTCGAGCTCCAACTCACGGCGGGACTCGGCATAGCAGAGGTACTCCCGACCTGGAGCGGCCAGGCAGTAGCCCGTCGTTGAAAGCCGGCCGGCGGGCACCATCTCCGCCAAATCGATGCGCTCTGCACACCGGACAGCGTGCCCCATCGCGTTCCGGGCTTCTTCGAGATGGCCCACCGGCGTAGCGGGCGAGCCGGCTCGGAAATCCATGTAGGCATCCATCATGGCGAAGTGGTTGCCCCGAAGCAGGTTCCGCCAGACCCATTGCGGATCGCAGTTCCAGGGGCTGATATGGTCCGTATCGACGATCACGAGCTTCTCGCCTTGCGAGGCGGGCGGATCGTCGAGGTAACATTTCCCGGTCGGCGAGACGACTTCCGCCGGCCCGTCCATCAGGCCCTCGTTCCGTCGCGACGGCACCGGGGAACTGATCCAAACCAGGTGCTGGAGGGAGTTCTCCCGCGAGGCCTCGTACTCCTGCACGTAGTTGGCCATGTGGTGCTGCCACTCCATTGAGTCGGGATGGCTCTCGTTGCTGATCTCGTACATCAGGTGCGGCTGGTCGTGCAGGGCATCGAGCACGCGTGCGACGTATCTCTCCTGGCACCTTGTGATCTCGGGGCACGCCAGGCTGTGGACCTCGCGCCCCTGCCCGTCGCCGTCCAGGTCCCCGTCCACTCCGTTTACGTTGTTCCTGCCGTTGTAGGGATGCCCGTCCCAGGGGTTGCCGGGGTCGGCTTCCTCTGTCCCCTTCTGTTCCACGCTGAATCCCTGGAACAGCATCACGCCGACGTAGATGTCCCACTGGCCGGCCTTGACCACTCTATGCCGAAGGCGCCCGAAATATGCGTCGTTCAGAACCTCCAGGTCGAACTTCGGCTTCCCGTCGAGCGCTATACCCGGCCCGGTACGTTGGTAGGCGAGCGGGGCGTATCTGATCGGCACTTGCCGGTTCGCGAATTGCATCCAGGCGGCGTGTTCCCAGGCCCAGAGGCGCGTGAAGTTGTGGCCGTGCTGCCGCAGGAAGGCAAGGAACCGCTCGTAGTCGAAATCCGCCGTTTGCCCTTCAACTCCCCTTTCCTGGACGGAAGCCCACGTGTGCGAACCGGCAAGATAGATCGCTTTCTCCGCCTCATCGCAGAAGAATCGGGGATTGCGGGGGTGTGGTCTTAGCACTGCTTGCCTCCAGGGCAGGGCTCCGTCCTGCGCAGGCGGAGGGCGAGATGCGG
>CAZZNQ010000119.1:0-10280 GCA_964655775.1 uncultured candidatus Brocadiaceae bacterium
CTGTACACCGCGCGGCTCGACGGTCAGGTAGTAGCAGCCCAGGACGATGTCGTGCGAGGGGCTGATGATGGGGCGCCCGCTCTGGGGAGTGAAGACGTTGTGCGGGGCCATCATCAGCGTCTTGGCCTCGATCTGCGCCTCAACGCTAAGCGGCAGGTGTACGGCCATGGCGTCGCCGTCGAAATCGGCGTTGAACCCTTTGCACACCAGCGGATGCAGGCGGATGGCATTGCCCTCGACCAGAATCGGGTCGAAAGCCTGTATGCCCATGCGGTGGAGCGTGGGGGCGCGGTTGAGCAGCACCGGGTGCCGCTCGATGACTTCGTCCAGCACGTCCCACACCTCGTCGGACCGCCGCTCGAGTTCCTTCTTCGCGTTCTTCAGCGTATCCGCAACGCCCTTCTCCTTGAGCTTGCGGATGATGAACGGCTGGTAGAGCTCGAGGGCCACCTTCTTCGGCAGGCCGCACTGATGCAGCTTGAGCTCGGGTCCGACCACGATGACGCTGCGGGCGGAGTAATCCACGCGTTTGCCGAGCAGGTTCTCGCGGAAGCGGCCCTGCTTGCCCTTGATCATGTCCGTCAGGGACTTCAGTGGCCGGTTGCTGCTGCCCATGACGGGCCGCTTGCAGCGGCTGTTGTCGAACAGCGCGTCCACAGCCTGCTGCAGCATGCGCTTCTCATTGCGGATGATGACGTCCGGCGCATTCAGGTCCAGCAGCTTCTTCAGCCGGTTGTTGCGGTTGATGATGCGCCGGTACAGGTCGTTCAGGTCGCTGGAAGCGAAGTTGCCGCTGTCCAGCAGCACCAGCGGGCGCAGGTCCGGAGGTATGACGGGCAGAACCGTCATGATCATCCATTCCGGATCGTTCCCGCTGTCCCTGAGGGCCTCGGCTTCGGTAAGCTGCTTGATGATCTTCTTGCGACGCTGCTTGGAGGAGACGGTCTTCAGCTCCGCGCGCAGTTCCGAGCAGAGCGTATCTAGGTCCAGGTCCTGGAGGAACTTCTCGATTGCATCGGCGCCCATGCTGGCGTCGAACGCGCGGTCGCCGTATTCCATCAGCGCCTCTCGGTATTCCTCTTCCGTGAGGAGCTGCTTGTACTCCAGAGGGGTGTCCTTGGGGTCAGTTACGGCGTAGTTCTGGAAGTACACGATGCGCTGGATGTCCGTGCTTTTCATACCCAGTAGGTTTCCCAGGCGGCACGGCATGCTTTTGAAGAACCAGATGTGCACGACCGGCGCGGCGAGGGTGATGTGGCCCATGCGGCGCCTGCGCACGCGACTGTGGGTGACCTTCACCCCGCAGCGGTCGCACACGATGCCCTTGTGCTTCATGCCGCGGTACTTGCCGCAGCTGCACTCCCAGTCCCTCTCGGGCCCGAAGATGCGCTCGCAGAACAGCCCGTCCCGCTCGGGGCGATAGGTGCGGTAGTTGATGGTCTCCGGTTCGGTGACCTCGCCGTAGGACCAACTGCGGATATCGGCGGGGGAAGCGAGGGAGATCTTTACCGCTTTGTACTCGTTGACGCGATCGTAGCCGGCGTCTAGCATTTCAATCGGCCTCCGGTCAACTGATGGAATATGTCGCGAAACCGGCGCCTGCGCCCTCCCGCCGGTGGCGCGGGGCGTGCGTCGGATGGTAGTCCCAGTGGAACGTGTTGCGGTTCGGCAGTGTCACAGCCTGTCCTTGTCGAGCCTGATGTTCAGGCCCAAACCGCGTATCTCGTTGCAGAGGACCTCGAAGGCGGTGGGTATGCCGGCCTCCAGCAGGTTCTCGCCCTTGACCATGGACTCGTATATCTTGGTTCTGCCCTCTATGTCGTCGCTCTTGACGGTGAGCAACTCCTGCAGGATGTGGGCCGCGCCGTAGGCCTCCAGCGCCCATACCTCCATCTCGCCGAAACGCTGGCCGCCGTAGCGGGCCTTGCCGCCCAGGGGCTGCTGTGTGATGAGCGAGTAGGGGCCGGTCGCACGTGCATGCACCTTGTCGTCGACCAGATGGTCGAGCTTCATCATGTACATGTAGCCAACGGTCACACGCTGGTGGAATCGCTCGCCGGTTCTGCCGTCATAAAGCACGCCCTTCCCGTCCTCGGGCAGGGCTGCCTGCGAAAGAAGCTCGTGAATCTCTTCCTCGGTTGCGCCGTCGAACGCGGGTGTCACCGCCTGGAACCCGAGCGCCTTGGCGGCCCAGCTCAGGTGCGTTTCCAGGATCTGGCCGACGTTCATGCGGCTGGGCACGCCCAGCGGGTTCAGCACGATGTCGACCGGCGTGCCGTCCTCGAGGAACGGCATGTCTTCGACGGGCAGGATCTTGGCGATCACTCCCTTGTTGCCGTGCCGGCCGGCCATTTTGTCGCCCACGGACAGTTTGCGCTTGGTGGCGACGTAGACCTTGACCATCTCGAGCACGCCGCTGGGCAGCTCGTCGCCGCTGTAGTAGGGCGTCAGCTCCCGGTCGCGCTCTTCCTTGGCCTGGGCGATCTTGTGGGCGAAGGGTTCGTAAGCGGCCTGAATCTTGGCGTTGATGCGCTCCCCGCCGAAGTCCATTCCATCCGGGTCGAAGCTCTCTTCCAGCGCGGCCACATCGTCGGGAGTGGATCCCGCCGGTATCTCGAAGCTCTGGCCGGTGCGCGAGTCCACCAGCGCCTTGCCGGCGGCTTCTTCCATGGCCTTCACGGCTTCGCGGAAGTGGGCGGCGACCTCCTTGTTGCATCGCTGCTCCACCTCCTCGATCCTCTCGTCGATCTCGGCCTGCTCTTCTTCGCTCAGGTAGGACCGACGCCGGAACTCCTGCGTGTCCACGACAACGCCTTCGATGCCGCTGGGCACCGTCAGGGAGTCGTTGCGAACGTCTTCGCCGGCTTTGCCGAAGATGGCGTAGAGCAGCTTCTCCTCCGGGGTGAGTTCGCTGCGGCTCTTGGGCGCGACCTTGCCCACGAGTATGTCGCCCGGGCTCACCCAGGTGCCTTCCAGAACCACGCCGTTCTCATCCAGGCTGCTCAGCTGCTGCTCGGACACATTCGGGATGTCGCGGGTAAACTCCTCCTTGCCCAGCTTGGTTTCCCGGATTTCCGCCTCAAACGTCTCGATGTGAATCGAGGTGAAGGCGTCCGACTTGAGCAGGTTCTCACTGAGCAGGATAGCGTCCTCGAAGTTGTACCCCTCCCAGGGCATGAAGGCGACCAGCGCGTTGCGGCCCAGCGAGAGCTCTCCCTGGCTGGTCGCGGCCCCGTCGGCGAGGACGTCTCCGGCCTTCACCTTCTGGCCGAGTTTGACGACGGGCCGCTGGTTCAGGCAGGTGCTTTGGTTCAGGCCCTGGAACTTCTTCAGATGGTAGGTCTTGCTGCCGACCCGCACGCGCGAGCTGTCCACTTCGGTGACGGTGCCGTCGGTCTCGCTGACCACCACCATGCCGGAGTTCTCCGCCACGGCCTTCTCGGTGCCGGTGGCGACGAGAGGCGGCTCGGTGCGCAGCAGCGGCACTGCCTGGCGCTGCATGTTCGATCCCATCAGGGCGCGGTTCGCGTCGCTGTGCTCCAGGAAGGGGATCAGGCTCGCGCTGACGCCGATGATTTGCTGCGGCGACACGTCCACATAGCCGATGTCCTTGGCCTTGATCTCCGCCAGGTCGCCCCCGTGCCTCACGACCACGTTGTCACTCGACTTCAGGTCGTCGAAGTCCAGTGTAGCCGGGGCGATGTAGGCGTTCTCTTCCTCATCGGCGCGCAGGTAGTGGATCTCCTCGGTGGGCTGGCCGTCTTTGACGACACGGTACGGGGTCACCAGGAAACCGAACTCGTCCACCGTGGCGTAGAGGCCCAGAGAGGTGATGAGCCCGATGTTAGTGCCTTCCGGGGTCTCGATGGGGCAGATGCGCCCGTAGTGCGAGATGTGCACGTCGCGGACATCGAACCCGGCCCGCTTGCGATTCAGACCGCCGGGGCCCAGCGCGCTGAGCCGTCGCTCGTTGGTGAGCTGGCTGAGCGGGTTGGTCTGGTCCACGATCTGCGAGAGCTCACTGCGACCGAAGAAGAAGTTGATCGAGGCGCTGACGGTCTTGCTGTTGATCAGGTTCCGGGGCGTGAACTTGTCGGGATCCTTCAGGTTCATTCGGTCCTGGACGGTGCGCTGCATCTTCAGGAAGCCTTTGCGGAGCTGATCTCCGGCGAGCTCGCCGATGGTGCGCACACGGCGGTTGCCCAGGTGGTCGATGTCGTCCACTTCGCCGTGGCCGTCGCGCAGGCCCATGATGTAGCGAACGGCGTTGACCAGGTCCTCGGGGCGCAGGGTCTGCTGTTCGACGGGCACGTTCTCGCCGAACTTGCGGTTCATCCGGAAGCGGCCGACCGGGCCGAGCTGGTAGCGATTGGGGTCGAAGAACTTCTCCCAGATGGTCTGCCGGGCCTTGTCCAAGGTGAACGGCGTGCCGGGGCGCAGCTTGCCGTAGAGCTCGCGGATTGCCGATTCATGGCTGCTGCTGCGGTCCTCGCCCAGGGTGTTCACGATCAGCGGATCGAACTCCTCGGGCAGGACCTCAAGCTGCGAGACGCCGGCCTGAGCCAGCTGCTGGGCGGTGTCCTCGGTGATGCGTTCGCCGGCCTGCACCAGGCGTAGCTCGTCTTCTTCTTCGCCGAGCGTGATGGTCTCGGCGCTGACGCGGTCGCGCAGCTTGGAGCCGGCGGTGCCTTCGGTGAAGCGGACCTTCTTGGTCTCGTAGAACAGGCGCAGGATGTCCGAGTCGCTGCCAAAACGGTCGTCCAGTGCGCGCAGGACCAGCGTTGCCGGTATCTTGCCGCTCTGGTCGAGCTGGCAGGTCAGGTAGTCGCGGCGGTTCACCTCCATCTCGATCCAGCTGCCGCGCTGGGGGATGATGCGGCAGGAGTGGAAGGTGCGGTCGCCGACGGCCTCGCGGGAGAAGTCGCAGCCGGGGGAGCGGTGCAACTGGGTGACGATGACGCGCTCGGCGCCGTTGATGATGAACTCGCCTCCGCCCATCATGATGGGCATTTCGCCGAGGTAGACGTCCTCCTCGATTACCTCGTCCTTTTTATGGAGCCGGACGCGGACGTAGAACGGCCGCCCGTAGGTCATGCGTAGCTGCAGGCACTGGTTCGGCTGGTAGCGCGGCCTGCTGAGTCGGTATTCGAGAAACTCCAGCTTGAGGCCCTTGGCCTCGTTCTCGATGGGGAACACCTCGTGGATGATGCTCTGGAGCCCGACGTCCCTCCTCTTGCCCGGCGGCACATCGAGTTGCAGGAACTCTCTGTACGAATCCCTCTGAATGCTGGTGAGACTCGGGATCGGGATTGCCCGGCCGATCTTCGAGAAGTTACGGGTTTCCATGTATTATGCGCTCCGCTCTGCGGGAAAAGTATTGATACGACTGCAGCCGGCAGGGCATTGGCATGCCCCTGCCGGACTGCAATGAGCGTCTCTTACCAGCCTGCGCGGAGGAAGTATACACCCCTGCCGCTGTGCCTCTCCGCTTAAGGAATGAGGCGCCAGAGCCCTCCACACGAATGGCGTCCCCCTCTTTGGTCGATTGCTACGCGGGTTTCACTTCCACGTCGGCGCCCGCTTCCTTCAGCGCTTCGGCGCACTTCTCGGCCTCTTCCTTCGAGACGTCTTCCTTTATGTTGGAAGGAGCTTCCTCGACGATTGCCTTCGCCTCTTTCAGGGCCAGCGAGGTGATGCTGCGCACGGCCTTGATCACCTGGATCTTGTTGTCGCCGAACCCCTTCAGGACCACGTTGAACGCGGTGGGCTCTTCCTCTTCCTCTGCAGCGGCCGGCGCGGCGGCCATCGCAACGGGCGCGGCGGCAGCGGCAGTGATTCCGAACTTGTCCTCGAACGCACTGACGAGCTCCGAGAGCTCCATAAGGTTGAACTCGGAAATCTGGTCCAGGACCTGCGTGATCTTCTCGGAATACTCGTTGGTCTTTTCCGCTACGGCTTCTTCGGCCATCCTAACAGTGCCTCCAGAGTCTTTGAAGGTTTTTCCTTCGGGGTGTATTGATTGTATTCATGCCCGGCCTGCGCACGCCTGCCGGGGTTACTCCGTGGTCTTATCCTTGAGTTGCTGCAGCCCATTGAGCAGTGCGCGCGGGCGGTCCAGCAGGCCGTTGACCAGCCGCTGCACGGGCGAGAGCAGGGCACCGGCGATCATGCTGAGCAGCTCCTCGCGGCTGGGAATATCCGCCAGTTTCTCCACGCCGGCCGCGTCCAGCACACGCCCCTCCGCGTAGCCTCCGCGAATGCTGATGGCCTCCATTTCCTCGGCCAGATCCTTGACGGCTTTAGCGGCGGACACCGGATCCTCGGCGTGCACCACGGCGGTGTTCCCGCGCACAAACTCGGACAGGTCCGTCTGGCCTTGCTGCTCGAGCATAAGGTTGAACAGACGGTTGCGGATCACCATCAGCGCGGCGCCCTTCTCCTTGATGTGGCGGCGCGCCTCGATGGCCTGGTTGGCCCCGAGGCCCTGGTAGTCGATCAGCACGCAGCCTGTCTCCGGGAGGTCGGCGAACCGCTCGGACAGTTCGGCCAGCATCATTTCTTTCACTTCACGCGCCATAGTTCGCTATCTCTCGTTGCTATGACAGGTCCACTTGCACGGCGGGATTCATGGTGGAGGAGATGCACACCTTCCTGAAGTACTTGCCCTTCGTCGCCGGGGGTCTCATTCTCAGGAGCTGCTCTATCAGCGCCACCACGTTGTCCGTCAGGGCCTGCACGTCAAAGGACATCTTGCCTACAGGTACGTGTATGTTGCCGCCGCTGTCGTTACGGAACTCGATCTTCCCGGCCTTGAACTCCGCCACGGCCTCGGCGATGTCGTCCCGAACGGTTCCGCTCTTGGGGGAGGGCATCAGGCCGCGTGGACCCAGAAAACGACCCAGCCGACCAATGCGGCTCATCATGTCGGGGGTGGCCAGGGCCACGTCGAAATCCATGAACCCGTTCTGTACCTGCTCGATCAGGTCGTCCGCGCCCACGATGTCCGCTCCGGCTTCATTCGCCGCGTCGGCGTTTGCTCCCTCCGCAAAGACGGCCACGGTGCGCTCCTTGCCGGTGCCGTGGGGCAGCGAAATGCTGCCTCTCACCTGCTGGTCGCTGTGGCGGGGATCAATGCCGAGCTGCACGGTGCATTCGACCGTCTCATCGAAGCGGGCGCTCTCCATGGCCTTGAGTTTTCCGATCGCCTCTTCCAGCGGAAGGGCTTCGCCGCGCTCCACAACCTGGCGCGATCTTTCGTATCTGCGACTCCTCTGAGTCATTCTGCTGACCTTCCTCCGGGTTACTGTGAAGGCGACGGCGGCCCGAACACGGGTGTCACCCTTCGACCTTGATGCCGCAGCTTCGGGCGGTGCCCTCGATGATCCGCATGGCGCCTTCGATGTCGTGTGCGTTCAGGTCCTGCATCTTCTCCTGGGCAATCTCCCGCACCTGATCGCTCGTGATCTGGCCGACGGTCTCCCTGCCGGCCAGGCCCGATCCCTGCGCCAGACCGGCGGCCCGCTTGATCAGGTAGGACGCGGGAGGCGTCTTGACCATGAAGTCGAACGATCCGTCGCGGTATACGTGAACAATGGTGGGCAGGGGGATGCCCATGCGGTCCTGAGTTCGCTCGTTGAACTGGCCGATGTTGACGCGATGCTGGCTGAGCACCGGTCCCAGGGGCGGGGCCGGGTTGGCCTGGCCGCCGGTAACCAGCACTTTGAGCACCGCTACGGGCTCGGCTCTCTTTGCCATGTCTGTCTACCTCTTGGTACTACCGGGGTCCCGCGCTCACGGCTTCAGACCGGCTGCACCTGCCAGTACTCAAGCTCAACGGGTGTGGACCGGTTAAATATGTTTATGACGACTTTGACTTTGCCGCTCGTGGGGTTGACTTCTTCCACGTAGCCTTCCACGTTCTTGAAGGGGCCTTCCTTGATCTGGACCATCTCGCCTTCTTTGAGGTCGATCTTGAGCTTCGGCGCTTCTTCCTCGACCTCCTCGGCCTGGCCCAGCATTCGGGAGACTTCGTCTTCGCGCATCGGCCAGGGCTTCTCCCCGCCGATGAAGTCGCCCACGCCTGTGGTCTCACGAATGCGGTGCCACAGCTCCTGGGGGATGCCGCCTCTTTCGTCCGTGACCACCTGCACGATGACATAGCCTGGGTAAAGCTTGCGCTGGACTACGTGCCTCTTGCCGCCGCGCAGTTCGGTAACGGCCTCTGTGGGCACAAGCACCTGGGGCACCTGTTCCCGCACGCCTTCGAGCTCGAGCATGCGTTCGAGGTTCTTTCGAACCTGTTCCTCGCGGTTGCTCTGCACCCGCAGGACATACCAGCGCATGTCGGGCTTCTGGTTCTTCTCTTCGGAAGTGGCTTCGGTGGCTTCCGCCATAGTGCCTCCAGCACGACACGGCGGCCCGCTCAAGGCGGCCCAACCGCCGCAAGTAAGTTGTCCGGGAGCGATCGGTAGCCCTACGCGGGCAGCACTCCAAGTTGGCTCATTACGAAGGAGATTGCGATTCCCACAAAGAACAGGAACGCCCCCACCGATACGACAAAGAAAAGCACCGCGCTTGTGGATCTGGTAAGTTCTTCGGAACTGGGCCATGAGACCTTGTTAAGCTCCATCTCCACGTCCACCAGCATGTCCACTACCGCATGGGCTTTCGAGTCCAGCGTCTGCACTCCGGTTTCCACGCCGCTGGTGAGCCAGAAGATCACAGCCGCCAGCGCCAAGAACAGCAGCGCGGCCCAGATCGCCGAGTGGGGCACGTTCATGCCCAGCACCGTGAACGTGGTTTCCGTCAGCAGCGATACGAACAGCTTGTGCGCAGCAAACAGCGCGAGCAGCACCGCTGCGGATGCCGCCACGATTCGTGCGCGCACTCCTTGGCCGGGCTTATAGGGCTTCACTCTCGGCGGCTCTACCTGGGCTTGTGTAAACCGCAAGCAACGGTCCCCGCCTTCCGGACTGGGCGGGCGGGCGGAATATGGCAGGCCAGGAGGGACTCGAACCCCCAACCACCGGTTTTGGAAACCGGGGCTCTTCCGGTTGAGCTACTGGCCTATCGCGCCCGCCACACCTTCCGAATACCGGTCTGCTCCGGCGGCCGTCCGTGCCTCTGGGGGGCCGGTCGGTGCGGATTCCCGTTACTTCCTCTTGCGTTTGTGCACGGTGTGCCTGCGGCAGCGCTGGCAATGCTTCTTCAGTTCCAGCCGCGTGTTGCCGCGTGTCTCGGTGGAGGTGCGGTAGTTCTCCTCACCGCACTCCGTGCACTCCATGGTGACGTATTCTCGCATTTGCCGGAGCTGTTCTATTCCAGAATCTTGGTGACAACGCCGGCGCCCACCGTGTTGCCGCCTTCGCGAATGGCGAAGCGCAACTGCTCTTCCATGGCGATGGGCGTAATCAGTTGGACCTGCAGGGTCACGTTGTCGCCGGGAACCACCATCTCCACGCTCTCAGGCAGCGAGACGTTTCCGGTGACGTCCGTGGTCCGGAAGTAGAACTGCGGCCTATAGCCGGTGAAGAAGGGCGAGTGCCGTCCGCCCTCGTCCGGGCTCAGCACGTAGACCTCGGCCTCGAAAGTCGTGTGCGGCGTAATGGTGCCCGGCTGTGCGAGCACTTCGCCGCGGCGCAGCTCCTCCTTGTCGATGCCGCGCAGCAGAACGCCGATGTTGTCTCCTGCCTGACCGGCGTCCAGCGTCTTGCGGAACATCTCCACGCCGGTGACGACGGTCTTGCGGATCTCCGTGGTAAGGCCGACGATCTCAACCTCGTCGCCCACGCGCACGACACCGCGCTCGACACGGCCCGTGCCCACGGTGCCGCGTCCCTTGATGCTGAAAACGTCTTCGACGGGCATCAGGAACGGCTGATCGACGGGGCGGGACGGTTCCGGGATGTAGCTGTCCACGGCATCCATGAGTTCCTGGATGCACTCGGTGGCCTGTTCATCGTCCGGATTCTCCAGCGCCTGCAGGGCCGAGCCGGAGATGATCGGGATGTCGTCGCCAGGGAACTCGTAATCGTTCAGAATGTCGCGCACTTCCAGTTCCACCAGCTCGAGCAGTTCCGGGTCATCAAGCTGGTCGGTCTTATTAAGGAAGACCACGATCGCCGGCACGTTAACCTGGCGGGCCAGCAGAACGTGCTCCTTGGTCTGCGGCATGGGACCGTCGGCGGCGCTGACCACCAGGATGGCGCCATCCATCTGGGCTGCACCGGTGATCATGTTCTTGATGTAGTCGCGGTGACCGGGGCAGTCCACGTGGGCAT
>CAZZNQ010000120.1:0-9633 GCA_964655775.1 uncultured candidatus Brocadiaceae bacterium
GTCGAGCGCGGCGGCCCGGGGGCGCGTGCCGCGCTGGTGCGCCTGCGCGAGCGCGCGCGAGGCGACGGCACGCCCGCCCGCCTGCTGGCCAGTCGCGACCAGCCCGACCTGCACCTGCTGCTGATCGAGGGCGACGTCGCGCTGACCGAGCCGGAGCGGCGCGGCGCCCGCGTCTGGCGTTTCCGCGCGGACGACGGCGCGGGCGAAGGCGGGGGCGGCGCCGCGGCCGACGGTGGGGCCGGGGCGACTCCGGGCACCGACGGTACGCCGCGATGAGCTGGGTCGATGCGCCGATCACCATCCGCGCCCGCGACGCCGACCTTTACCTGGAACAGGTCGGTCCGCAGGCGGCGCCGGTGGTGCTGTACCTGCACGGCGGTCCCGGCTACGGCGCGTTCAGCTTCCGCGACCTGATGGGCGACGAGCTGGAAGCCTACCGGATGGTCTACGCCGACCAGCGCGGCGGCGGCCGCAGCTACGCCGGCGGGCCGTTCGACCTCGACGACCTCGCCGACGACGTGGAGACGATGCTTCGCGCCACCCGTCTCGAGCGGGCTACGCTGCTCGCGCACGGGTTCGGGGCGCTGGTGGCGGTGCGCGCCGCGCTGCGCCACGAGGCGCGGGTCGAGCGGCTGGTGCTCGTCAACCCCTGGTTCTCGATGCCGCTGCTGGCGCGCACGCTGCAGCGTGGCGCGGCCCACCTGGCCGGCGTTCCCGACGAGGCCCTCCCGTCCGAGGAGGCGCTGGCCGACGCCGACGCGCTCGATCCCGAGGAGCTGTCCGAGCAGGCCTACCGGCTGGTGCCGCCCAAGCAGCTGTTCGACGCGCTCGAGTTCCCCGTTCCCGCCAGCCGCATGAGGCTGGAGCACGCCGACGCCGTCGCCCAGTTCGGTCCGCAGCGCAGCGACGCGCCGGACGACCTGTGGCGCGCCTCGGTGCTGGACGACCTGGCCTCCGTGCGGCCGCCGGTGGTGGCGCTGTTCGGGACCCGCGACGGCACCGCCTTCCCCGACCAGGCCGAGGCCGGGCTCGAGCGGCTGCCGGGCGCGACCACCGGCCTGCTCGAGGCGGGCCACTACCCCTGGCTCGACGACCCCGAGGCGTTCCTGCCGCTGCTGCGCGACGCCCTGCCGCCCCGCGAGGTCGGACGGGGGGACGATCCCGAGCGGGCGTGAGGTCCTCGGCATCCGGCCGCCGGTGACGCTGCTATCCTCACCGGGTGAACGTTCGTCCCGATCACCGCGTCGACCGGGTCGAGCGTCTGGACGCCTCCCGTCTCGCCGCCCTCGGGCTGCGCGGCTTGCTTCTGGACCTCGACGAGACGATCATGCCCGCCGCGGCCGCCGCGCCGTCGGCGAGCGTGCGCGTGTGGGCCCACGAGCTGCGGCGTGCCGGGGTCCGGCTCGCCATCGTGTCGAACGGCCGTCCCGCCCGCGTGACGGCCGCCGCCCGCGCGCTCGGCATCCCGGGACGCGCGCTGGCCGGCAAGCCCTGGCCGCGCGCCTTCCGGCGCGCGCTGGCGCTGCTGGACCTGCCGCCGGCCGAGGTGGCGATGGTCGGCGATCAGCTGTTCACCGACGTGGCCGGCGCGCGCGCGGCCGGCCTGCGCACCGTGCTGGTGCCTCCGCTGTCGCGCGCAGGACTGCCGCACACCCGGGTGCTGCGGCGTCTCGAGACCCGTCTGCTCGAGGGAGGTGACCGTGGCCGTCCTGTCCATCGGTGACAAGCGTCTGGGCGCGGTCCTGCTCGAGCGGGGCTACGTGACCGACGAGTCGCTCCAGGAGGCGATCCAGCGCCACGCCAACGTCGGCGGGCGACTGGCCGACGTGCTGGTCGACATCGGCGTGATCAGCGAGCAACGCATCGCCCGCGCCGTCGAGGAGTCGATCGGCGTTCCGCTGGTGAACCTTCCGCGCGTCGACGTGATGTCCGACGCGCTCGCCAAGGTGCCGGGCGACCTGGCCCAGGAGGTCGGGGCCCTGCCGTTCGCCCTCGAGGGCGACCGCCTGCGGGTGGCGTTCGTCGATCCGCTCGACGCGCTGGCGATCGAGGAGATCGAGGACGCCTCGGGCTGTCTGGTCGAGCCGTACCAGGCGCTCCGCAAGGAGCTCGCCTGGGCGCAGGCGACGTACTACCCCGAGCTGGGGCTCGAGCCGCCCGCCGATTTCGAGGTCGACGTCGGCCAGCGGCTGGGCGCGCTGGCCCTCGAGAAGGGCTGGATCGCCCAGGAGCAGCTGGACGCCGCCGTCGAGGCGCAGAAGAAGACCGGCGGGCTGCTGGGCCGCCTGCTGATCGAGCAGGGCGCGCTGGACGACGATCGGCTGGCACGCCTGCTGGCCGAGCAGGCCGAGCTCCCCTTCCTCGAGACCCTCGACGCGCCCGACGACGACCCGCGCCTCTCCACCTCGCTGCTGCGGCTCGACGCGGTGCAGTTCAGCTCGGTCCCCTACCAGCGCGACGGCGAGACGCTGGTGGTGGCCACCTCCGACCCGCGGCGCCGGGCCGACGTCGAGGCGATCGTCTCGCAGCCGGTGCGCTTCGTGGCGACGGTCGAGACCGAGGTGCAGAAGCGCATCGAGTCGCTCTACGCCGACGACAAGGGACGCCTGGGCGAGACGCTGCTGATGAGCAAGAAGCTCAAGCGCGAGCAGCTCCGGCGCGCGCTCGAGGAGCAGGCCAAGCTGGGCAAGGTCAAGCCGCTCGGCGAAATCCTGGTCGACATGGGCTACGTCACCCAGCCCGAAGTGGACGAGGCGCTCAACAAGCAGCGCTCCGGAGGCGGCCGGCTCGAGGACACGCTGGTGCAGTCCGGCAAGCTCAGTCCCGACATGCTGGCCAAGAGCCTGGCGATGCAGCTGGGGTACGAGTTCGTCGAGGAGGACGGCGTCAAGGTCGACCCCTACGCGGTGAGTCTGGTGCCCGAGGCGACCGCCCTGCGCTACCAGGCGATGCCGCTCCGGGTCGAGGACGAGGTGCTGGTGGTCGCCATGAAGGACCCCCGCCACGTCTTCGCGCTGGACGACATCCGCCTCATCACCGGCATGGAGATCCAGCCGGCCGTGGCCACCGAGGAGACCCTGTCGCGGCTGCTGGGCCGCTTCTACCGGTCCGACACCGACATGGACGAGCTCGCCACCGCGCTGCTCGAGGAGGTCGGCAGCTCGCAGGCGCAGGAGCAGCAGGAGGACACCAGCGCGATCGACGACAACGCGCTGGTCAAGGTCGTCAACAACATCATCCGCGAGGCGATCCTCGCCGACTACTCCGACATCCACGTCGAGCCGCGCCCCACGAACGTGGTGGTCCGGGTCCGCAAGGACGGCAGCCTGCGGCGGCGCTCCACGTTGCCAACAGCGTGGAGCTCCTTTTCACCTTGATGTTTGGAGCCTTCTGAATCCTCCGAGCGGATGAATGCCGCCCCGGTCGTTCTCCCCGACCGAACTCACGGCTCTACCTCAGGACCGCAGATCGCTGGTAGCGCGCGCCGTCATTGCCGTCCGCGGGGTACAGTCACATATACGGATATTGGCAACAACCATCTCCCGCTCCCAGTCGGCCTTGCAGCGATGAACGCCCCGACGTTGGGTTGCGGGGCCAAGCGCCCGGAAATCGTTCTCAGTGGCTTGGCAGTCCGAGAGCGACCTACGCCAGTTCCTCGCTTGCTCGCTGCTCAGGCAAGTACACGGTCTACTTGTGCAAGCTCCCAGATGTTGCCTCACATCTTCCCTCTGGGGACATCCCCTCGTTCTCGTAGGTTGCGGAGTGTCGCCTCGCACCTTCCACAACGCTGCACGCGACGTCTCCCCGTTCTCAAAAGCTACGAAACTTCGCCTCACATCTTCCTGCTCGCGACATTCTCCCGTCTTCGCAGTTAGCCAGATGTCGCCTCAGATGGCCAGTCATTACTGCTCAAAGTCCTGTAATATGTCCCGCTGCATCGGGATCCACAATGGCTGGCGTCGTAGCAGGCAGTCCCTGGCACGTCTGGAGCACTCACGGCGACCTACGGCACAAGGTAGGGCGCCCTCCCGCCTGAATGCCGGGCATGCAGATTCCTCGGCATAACGTTAGGGTAACGTTAGGGTCCCCCCCATGTCCTGCCCGATGCTTGTGATGTGTCACCTGCAGTTTCCTCTTCGCGACCCTACCGCTGCTACGTGTGGTCTACCGGTCCCCTTTGCGCTGCCAAACGTCTGTTCCTCCTTCGTACTGGACCGATTCGGCGGGTGATGGGACGAAGCGTTGCGGGTGTGGGCCTGCCTGCCAGGCGATCCGCCGACACTTGCACCAGTCGTATCCTCAGGTTATCCTCGCGGCGGCCGACTAACCTGCTAGCTGCGGAGGTGGACCATGGCCGGAGAGTATCCGTCGCTGGAGGACGTGTACGCGCGCGTGGACGCGTTCGTTGCCGACCACCCCGACCTCGCCCGGTGCGAGGACCTGGGCCGGTCACCCGAGGGGAGGGAGGTCAGGGCCGTCTACGTCAGCGATCCTACGACGTCCGACCGAGACAAGTCCGTTGCGCTGATCGTCTGCGGTCGACACGGGAACGAAGCGGGTACTCGGGTCGTCGGCACGGCGCTGCTCGACTGGCTGGCCTCACCAACAGGCAACGCGACCCGCCGGAGGCAGATTGTGATTGTCGTGCCGGTGGCCAACCCCGACGGGGCGGCGCACGGTGCGTTCCACGCTCCGCCCTGGCACCTGTCGCAAACCGAGTACGCCACCATCGGTGAGCTGGCAAGCACGCATCTGCCGGACGCCGTCATGGACGTCCACAGCTTCGGGGAGGACGACGCTGACCTACAGGCAGTGGTGACGGGCAACACGACGTCCGAGGCGGAGGACGAAGCCATCCATCGTTCGGTCGCTGCCCGGATGGTCGAGGCGGCAGCGCGCGCCGGCTACCCCTATGCCCTCCATACTGAGAAACGCAAGGAGGGCTATAACAACTTCATCTCCGGCTACTGCTACGACCTCTGCCACTCGCTCGCGTTCGGCATGGAGGTGAACCACCACGTGCTGGAGCCGGAAGAGGCCGCCGAGAGCGGCGTGGCGGCGATCACCGCGCTATTGGCTGAAGGAAACGAGCGCTTGCCGTGGCAGGTGGGGATCGGCTACCCGAACGAACTACTGAGGGGCGACTTCTTCACGTCCATACGTCCGGCCGGGCAGGACGCTGCGAAGCGGAGACAATCGAGGGCGTGCGTCTGGCAGGACCGGATGTTCTACCGACTGGGTCGCCGCGAGGCCCCCAGCCGCCGCACGGTGACAATGCGCGCCATGTACACGGGGTACGCCGACCGCGTCCGGCCGAGCGCGTTCGCGCTCTGCTGTCGAGTGCGCGGCAGACACGATTCGCTGGAGGTCATCCTGAACGGAAAGGTGGTCGAAGCAGTGACGTTCGGAGACGAGTGCTCAACCTACGCCCAGGTCGACGTGCAGCCGACCGGCCGCGAGGACTACGAACTTACCGTGCGGTTCTGAGGGCACCGTCGGCTGCCCAACATCGCCGGGGGCATGGATGGCCGCGCTGCAAAGCCTTCGTCGCGTCGCGCACCACTTGCCGTCTGCTCCGCCCGACGGTATGGTGTAGCCAGCCGGGACGCAGAAGAGGAGGCCGTGCGGATGGGGGACTTCGACTACATAGAGACTCCCGAGTATGTGGAGCTCCAACGGCCGCTGGCGGGGATAGGAACGCGGTTCGTTGCCGGCCTGGTCGACCACCTGATCATGCTTGTCGTCGCTCTGCTGCTGATCATCTTCGGCTTCATAGCTCTGGGCAGCCCGTGGGGCCTCTTCTCCGGCCTGGGGGCCTGGGCAACCGCTATCTTCCTGATTGCCGTCTTCCTGCTCTACTGGGGCTATTTCCTCTTCTTCGAGATACTTCTGAACGGGCAAACCCCCGGAAAGAGATACGTCCGCATACGCGTGGCGCGTCGGTCCGGCGCTGCTGCGACGGCAGCCGACCTGGCTGTGCGCAACCTGCTGCGGGTGGTCGACGGGCTCGGCGTATACGCGGTGGCCGGCATCTGCATGTTCGTGACAAAGCGCGCCCAACGCCTCGGTGATCTGGCGGCCGGGACTGTGGTGGTCTCCGAGCAGCAGGCCGACTACTCGGCGCGAACTGACAAGCGCCGCCACGTGACGGTGCAGGAAGAAGCCGACGCCGAGGCGCTCCGCACCACCGGCCTGTCGCCCGAGGAATACAGCGCTCTGACGAACTACATGTCGCGCCGCGCCGAGCTGACGATCGACGCTCGCTGGCGGATCCTGCCGCAGTTGCTCAAGCCCATAATGGCGCGCCGCGGGATCAGCATCGAAAACGAGGGTCTGCCAGCAATGGAGATGCGCCTGGACTCCTTGATGGCCGGCGAGGAGCAGACGCCCGAAACCGTGCTGGCGCGGCTCACGCCGACCGAATACGCCGAGCTCCTCGACTACAGGGAGGGCCGCTACAGGATGGACTTCGATGACCGGCAGCGCACGCTCCGCAAGCTGCTGGCGCGAGTCCTCGTGAACCTCGGCGCCAAGCCCAGGGACCTGCCCCTGCCGGAGCTGGAGGCGCTGGCGGACGAACTGATGGCCCGGACTGATGCCCGGGGTGGCCCCCGGACGCAGCCCGGCGAGGGGGAGCGGTGAGAGCGGCGAGATTCCTCGAAAGACGGTCGCCCGTCTGGGAGCGCGTGGAGGAACTGGTGCGCGCGGGGCAAGGCGGTCTGCGCCGGCTATCGGACGACGAACTCCACGAACTGATTCGCCTTTACCCATCCGTCGCCGTCGATGTCGCCCGGGCGCGAATGCTGGGGTTGCCGCAAGAGACGCAGCGCAGACTGAACCTGCTGGCGGTGGGCGCACACGGTCTTCTCTACAATCCGCCGCGCGCCCGTCCTCTGCGCCCGGTGCTGCGCTTCCTCGGCAGGGGGTATCCGCGCCTCTTTCGGCGGCTCTGGCCGTACGTCCTCGCCTCCGTCCTGATCGCCTTCTTCGCGGGGTTCGGCGCGTACACCAGCACACGACTGCAGCCGTCCAATGTGTATCTCTGTGTGCCGGGCTTCGTGATGTTCAGCGAGGATCGGGACATCGTCTCGGCGGAGGACATAAGCGAGCGTTTCCGGCAGATGCCTCACCCGCCGATGGCCGCCGGCATCATCACCAACAACATATCGGTGGCGTTCAACGCGTTCGCCGCCGGCATCACGGCCGGCATCGGCACCTGCTACCTGCTTCTTTTCAACGGTATGATGCTGGGTGGACTGGCCGCCCATTTCGCCAATCACGGCCTGAGCTATCCGTTCTGGTCATTCATAATGCCGCACGGCGTGTTGGAGATCATGGCCATTCTGATCGCCGGCGCGGCTGGCCTGCGCATGGGCCTGTCGCTGGCCATGCCGGGGAACTTGAGCCGACTGTCTTCCCTTCAGGCAGGTGCAAAGGAAGCGCTGCTGCTCGTGTTGGGTACCATCCCGATGTTCGTCATTGCGGGGACCATCGAGGGATTCCTAACCCCCTCCTACCTGCCCGGAGGCGCCAAGATCGCCGTCGGCCTGGTCGCGGGGGGGAGCGTTGCCGCCTACCTGCTCCTGGGGGGACGACGCGCGCAGGCTGCTACAGTCGCCCCCGAGACTTGATCAGCGCGTATCTGTTCAGCAGCGCAGGCAGCACCATCTCCGGCCCTACGTCCAGCACGTCCACTCCCCGCCGGCGCATGGCGGCCAGGGCTTCCTGCCGGGCGGTAACCGCGTCCAGCGCCACGGCCTTCACGTAGGCATCCTCCGTCTCCCGAAGCGGCTGATCCGCCAGTTCCTGCACCTCGGGATTGCGCAGCGTGACGGCCATGGCCAGATGATAGCGTGCCATCTGCGCAAGGTAGTCCAGCACTTCGTTGCTGGCGTGACGGTCGATCACGTCGGTCATCAGGCAGACGAGGCTGCGCTTGCTGTGGCGAGCGGCCAGAAAGTGACACGCCCGACCGTAGTCCGACTCCACGAGCTGAGGCTGCAGCTTGTAGAGTGCCTGGACCACCTTCTCGATGCCGGCGATGTCCTGCACCACGGGCAGGTAGCTCTCAATCCGGTTGCTGAAGGCCAGCAGACCAAACCTGTCGCGCTGGCGGAGGGCGACGTACGACAGCATCAGCGTGGCATTGATCAGGTAGTCGAGTCGATTCAGTCCCCGGAACTCGCCGGCCGTGGCGCGGCCCACGTCCAGCAGAACCAGTATGCTCTGACGGCGCTCGGGCTGGCGGTTGCGGATAACAAGTTGCCCGCGCCGGGCCGTTGCCTTCCAGTCCACGCGGGCCATCTCGTCGCCGGGCACGTACAGCCGCAGGCTCTCGAACTCCGTGCCCCGGCCCGCCTGCCGCAGCCTGGCCACGCCGGCCTCGCGCTCCATCCCCCGCCGCAGCAGCAGTTGATAGCGCGTGATGTTTTGCACGTTGGGCACCACCTGCAGCTCAGAAGCCTGCTTGAGCCTGAATTGCCGATAGAAGAGGCCGCGGGCCGGCAGGATGCGCACGTCCATGGCATCCAGCGTGTATGGGCCTCGGCGCCTGGCCGTCAAGCGGTACTGCAGCGTCGCCCGCTCGCCCGGGTCCAGGTCCACTTTGCACGCGGCCGGTTCCGTTTCCAGGTCTTCGGCAAGATCCTCGGCGACGGAGATCGTCTGACTCCTGCGCGAACGATTGACGATCTCGACCTCCACCGGCACGCCGACGCCCAGGGACACGCGCTCGGGTGCCCTGCGCTCAAAGTCGAAGCTGCGTCGGCGAGGCAGCGCGAGCAGATCCACGGTTGCGTAGACGGCAAGGCTGAGCAGGTACAGGACGCCCACGGCGATCAGGGGCGGGAACAGCGCTCCCAGCACGAACAGCAGAGCGGGCGCCGCAACAGCGATGGCCAGTCGGCCTGAAGGCAGCATGGGCTATCTGGGTACCTCTACGCTGCTGAGAAGGCGGTTGACGCTGTCGTCGGCGGTCGCTCCCTCGATCTCCGCGTCCGGCTCCAGCAGCAGCCGGTGCCGCAGGACGGCGGGCGCCATCCTCTTCACGTCGTCGGGGGTCACGAACTCCCGCCCGACGATGACGGCCTGCGCCTTCGCGGCCAGCATGAGCATGATTGCCGCGCGCGGACTGGCGCCCAGAGACAGCTGCGGCAGACGCCGAGTGGCCCGGACGATGCCGGTTATGTACCGGCGCACGTCTTCCTCGCAGTGCACCCGCCGGACCATGGACCGCAGCTCCGACAGCGTTGCCACGTCCATCACCTGCTGCAGCCCGGATGAATCCAGACGCGTGCTGTCGAACCCGTCTTCCACTTTGTCCAGGATGGCCGCCTCCAAAGATTCGGCCGGATAGTCCACCAGTATCTTCAGCATGAACCGGTCAAGTTGGGCCTCCGGCAGCGGATACGTACCCTCGAATTCGATGGGGTTCTGAGTGGCGAAAACCGTAAACACCCGCGACATCGGGTGCGCCACGCCGTCCACCGTCGCCTGCCGTTCCTGCATCGCTTCCAGGAGTGCGGACTGCGTCTTGGCGGGCGCTCGGTTCACCTCGTCGGCCAGCACCACGTCCGCGAAGATGGGGCCGGGGCGGAACACGAACTCGCCGCTGGCCGTGTTGTAGGTGTTCAC
>CAZZNQ010000121.1:0-9506 GCA_964655775.1 uncultured candidatus Brocadiaceae bacterium
GCACCCCTAAATGGGTAGGTGAGGCGTCCCCGCCTCACCGATCTGTCGTTTTTCAACAGGCTGCTCAGGCACGCATTCTAACGCGCGCCCGAGCGCATGTCATCCGCCCTTCGGCACAATCGGGCTTATAGATACAACGGCACAACGAGCACGGGGGAGGACAGCGGCGGAAAGGCGAACGCCGACCGCGACGCACAGGGCGACCGGAGGGACGTTGCTTAGCACATACACTGGCTCAGCCCGCCGGTCCGAGCCAGTGTACTTGTTTTAACGCCATCTCTGCGCCAGAATGGGCTTTCTTCAGCGGAGCGAGACACGACCACCATCGGGGAGGGAACATGAAAGAAAAACTGCTGGACCTCTGCCAGAAACTGCCTGTCGATTACGCCGAGGTGCGCGTGCAGGAAGGCACCATGACCAACATCCACTATGCCGGGCAGGAGCTGGAGGACATCGGCGAGCGCACCAACCTGGGCGGCTGCGTCCGGGTTCTCAAGGCCGGCGGCTGGGGGTTCGCAACCTTCAACGACATGGACAACATCGAGAAGTACGCCGCCCGTGCGCTCAAGCAGGCCGAGCTTGTGCAGGGCGAGGCGTTCCGGCTTGCGGAGGTCGGTCCCTACGAGCAGGTCTACGTTACGCCGGTCGAGTCCGATCCGGCCGATGTCTCCCTGGCCGACAAGCAGGCCATGTGCAAGCGCTACAACGACGCCATCCTCGCCCACGACCGCATCCAGAGCACCTCAGTCGTCTACCGGGACAGCCGCTCGCGCACCTACTTCGCGAACTCGGACGGCACCTACCTGGAACAGGAATACGTCTTCTGCGGCGCCATGCTGGCCGCCATCGCCGCCGACGGGGCCAACATCCAGCGCGCCTACCACTCCAACGGCGACCTGCGCGGGTTCGCAAAGGTCATCGACATGGACGAGGAGTGCGAGCGCGTCGCCCAGCGCGCCCTGGCGCTGCTGGACGCCAAGTCCGTGGAGGCGGGCACCTACAACGTGATAGTCGACCCGAAGCTCTGCGGCGTGTTCGTGCACGAGGCTTTCGGCCACCTCAGCGAGAGCGACTTCATCTACGAGAACCCCCGCATGCGGGAGATGATGCAGATCGGGCGGCGATTCGGCTCGGACATCCTGAACATCACCGAGGACGGCTCCCTCGAGGGCGAGGCCGGGTTCATCAAGTTCGACAGCGAGGGCGTGCCCGGCCAGCGGAATCCGCTAATCGAGAACGGCGTGCTGGTGGGCAGGCTGCACAACCGCGAAACCGCCGCCAAGATGGGCGAACGCACCACCGGCAACGCGCGCGCCATCTCCTACCGCCACCCGCCCATCGTTCGCATGACCAACACCTTCATGGAGCCCGGCGAGACCGACTTCGAGGAGATGCTGGCTGAGACCGAGGACGGCATCTACGCCATCGGTATGCTGGGCGGGCAGACGAACATGGAGATGTTCACGTTCAGCGCCGAGGAGGCATACCGCATCCGCAACGGCAAGCTGGCCGAGAAGATACGCGACGTCGTGCTGACCGGAAACGTCTTCCGCACCTTGCAGAGCATCGACCGCGTCGGCAACGACCTGAACATGCACGGCGGGCTGGGCGGCTGCGGCAAGGGCGGCCAGAGCCCGCTGAGGGTCGGCGACGGCGGCCCCCACTGCCGCATCCGGGACGTCGTCATCGGCGGCCGCTGAGCGGCACTAACCAGCACATCACAAGGCGATCCGGGCGGCAGCCCGGGCATCTGCGGAGTAACCAGAACATGGCCGAATCATCGGTGGAGCGGATACTCGAACTGGCGGGCGGGCGTTTCGACGCCGCCGAGGTATACGAAGAGAGCGGCGAGTCGGTGTCCGTGGACTTCGAGGACAACCGCCTCAAGGAGATCACCACACGCCAGCACCGCGGGGTCGGACTGCGCGTCATCCACGGAGGCCGCATCGGTTTCGCCTCCACCACCGACCTGCGCAACCCGCAGAAGCTGGGCGACATGGCGGCGGCCAGCGCACAGTTCGGCGACGAAGCCCGGTTCCAGTTCCCCGGTCCCGCCTCCGGTGTTGCGGACACCCCCCTCTTTTCCCCCGACGTACCCGGTGTCGGCGTCGAGCAGATGGTGGAGATGGGCCGCGAGGGGCTGGAGATGAGCCGCGAGGCCAATCCGGAGTACCTCTACGGCTGCGGCGTTTCGCGGTCCGTCCACAAGCAGCGCGTGCTGAACACCAGCGGCCTGGACTTCCGCTACGAGAACACGCACATGTCCGGCCACGCCGGCGTCCAGCTCGTCAGCGACGATGGCCTGCTGCACGTCTACGAGTACAAGTCCTGGGGCGAACCGTTCGACGCCGTCACAGACCTGGCCGAAACCGTTCTGGAGAAGGTCGAGCGCGCCTCGACCATCACCCCTGGTCGCCTGGAGGTAATGCCCGTGGTGTTCACCCCCAAAGCCATGGGCAACCTGCTGGCGCCCCTGGGCGTGGCCATCAACGGCAAGCACGTCCACAAGGGTTCGTCGGTGCTGCGCGGACGCCTGGGCGAACAAGTTCTCGACGAGCGCCTCACCATCGTGGACGATCCGGCGGTGCCCTATGCGCCCGGCAGTTGCCCGACCGACGACGAGGGCCTGCCCACGCGCCGCCGGCCCCTGTTCGAGAACGGCGTTGTGAAGCGCTTCCTGGCCGACCTGCAGACGGCCGCGCTGCTCGGGATCGAGCCCGGCGGGCACGGCTTCCGGAGCTACTCCAGCCGCCCCTCCCCCTCCGGCACCAACACCGTCATCCAGCCCGGCGACACCACCTTGCAGGAGATGATCGAGGGCATGGATCGGGGGCTGGTCGTCGAGCAAACCCTCGGCAGCGGCCAGAGCAACACGCTCGCGGGTGAGTTCAGCGTCAACCTCGACCTCGCCTTCCTGGTGGACGGCGGCAAGCTCCAGGGGCGCGTGAAGGACTGCATGATCGCTGGCAACGTCTACGAGCTGCTCAAGAACAACATCGAGGCCATCGGCAGCGAGCAGCAGTGGCTGGGCAGCCGCTGCGCGCCCCCCATCATGATCGGCGGCATGAAGCTGGCCGCGCAGGGGTGAGGCGGCCTCGAAAGGCGCCCGAGGAAGGACGATGGACAGCAGCGACAACGAAACCGGCGACAACTTAGACCGCATCTTCCAGGGCGACTGCATCGAGGGGATGCGCGAACGTGTGCCGGACGGTTCAGTGGATGTGATAGTCACCTCCCCACCCTACAACATCGGCGTGAGCTACGCCGACCACGACGACAACCTGCCCTTCGACCGTTACCTCGACTGGATGGAGACGCTGGCCATCGAGTGCCGCCGCGTCCTGCGCGAGGGCGGCTCCTTCTTCTTCAACATCGGCGATCGTCCCTCCGACGAGCTTCGGTCCCTGAAGGTTGCCGAGCGGATCTGCCGCCACCTGCGACTCCAGAACACCGTCCACTGGGTGAAGTCCATCGCTGCGCCGAAGGAAGGCGTGAACATGGGCCACTACAAGCCGGTGAACAGCGACCGCTACCTCAACAACGCCCAGGAATACATCTTCCACTTCACGCCGACCGGCGAGACGAAGCTGGACAAGCTGGCGATCGGCGTGCCCTACCGGGACAAGAGCAACATCGGGCGGTGGAAGGCGGCGACGCGCGACCGACGCGACCGCGGCAACACGTGGTACATCCCCTACCAGACGGTCACCGGCGCCAAACCCCACCCGGCGGCGTTTCCCGACCGGCTGCCCGAGATGTGCATCAGATTACACGGCCTGCGGGATGACCGGCCGCTCCTGGTTCTGGATCCGTTCATGGGCACCGGCACCACGGCCGTGGCAGCCGCCCGTCTCGGCTGCCGCTACGTCGGCTTCGAGATGAGCGAGGAGTATGTCTGCATCGCCAAGGACCGCCTGGCGCGGGTCGCCAGGGAACGCGCGGTGCGCCAATCGCGCCTTCCTCTGGACGACGAATAGGCTCTGCGGAATCGCACCTCGGCATTCGCGCCCGGAAAAAGGCTTGACTGGCGGCGAACTCGTGGCATAATGTCCCGCGTAACCCAACCTGAGCGGAGACCACGAGGAGTACACGGAGATGTGTGCCTAGATAAGTGACAGTGTCGGCCGGTGACGGCCCCCGGCGCGTTCCGCGGCGGGTCGCCGTCCGCGCTGCACCGGTCCCTGTCCCTCTTCGGGCGTCTCCGTGGTGACTGACAGCCGCAAACGAAGGCCACGGGCGACCGTGGCCTTTTTTTCGTGGCCCGGTTCGGAGGCGCAAGACCTGCGCAGGCCCCATGCGGGCATATGGAGCAAACGATGACTCTGGCGAACTTCCAAAGCGTGACCAAGCGCTACGGCGCGCAGACCGTTCTGCAGGACGTGTCCTTCCGGATAGCGTCGGGCGAGAAGGTCGGCCTGATCGGCCCGAACGGATCGGGCAAGACCACCATCCTCCGCATTCTGATGGGGCTGGAGCCGCCGTCCGACGGAAATGCGGCCACCGCCCGCGGCGCCCGGTTGGGATACGTGCCCCAGCACGTCGATTACGACGACGACCTGTCCGTAGGCGACTGCCTCTTGATGGAGCACCGCCGGCTGACCGCCGAACTCCGCGAGCAGGAGCAGGCCCTGGCCGAGGCATCCGGGGACGAGCTGCCGAAGGCGATGCGCGGCTACCAGCGGGCGCGCGACGCCTACGACCGCATAGACGGGGACACGTTCGCGCAGCGGGCGGAGGCGATGCTCGACGCGTTGGGCCTGCCGGGGCGATGGGAACAGAAGGTCGGATCGCTTTCGGGCGGGGAGAAGAACGTGCTGGCCATGACCGAAGCGCTGTTGGAGGAGCCGGATCTGCTGCTCCTGGACGAGCCTGCCAACCATCTGGACTACCAGGGCGTAGCGTGGCTGGAGGACTTCCTGTCCCGATACAAGGGCGCGCTACTCATCGTCTCGCACAACCGCTATCTGCTGGACCGGGTCGTGGAGTCCATCCTCCACCTGGAAAACGCCCAGATCGAGCACTACCAGGGCAACTACTCGACCTACCGCGCCAACCGACTGCGCAAGCTGGTGGCGCAGCAGGAGGACTACATCGCCAACCAGAAACGGCTGGCGCAACTGGAGGCCCTGGTGCAGAGATTCGCCGACATCGCACGGGGCAACACCGATCCCGCCTGGGGCAAGCGGCTGCGCGCCAGGCGCAAGCAACTGGAACGCGAGCGGGAACAAGCGGTCGACAAGCCCATGGTCGGCTCCAGCGCCATCAAGCCCGATTTCCAGACCGAAGCCAGCCGGGCCGACATAGCGCTGCAGGTGCGCGACTACCGGAAGGCGTTCGGCGACCTCCTGCTCTTCGACGGAGTGGACCTGAACATCCAGTGCGGCGACCGCGTCGCCCTGGTCGGCCCGAACGGATGCGGCAAGACCACGCTGCTGCGCGACGTCGTCGAACACGGCGCGTGGGACCATCCGTCCATTCGCGTTGGCCCGAGCCTGAGCATCGGCTACTGCGCGCAACAGCAGGAGGTCCTGGACCCCGACGCTACCATCCTGGACCAGATCACCAGCACCGGCCGCATCGGAAAGCGGGACGCGTACGGGATCCTGGCGCGGTTCCTGTTCGGCTACCACGACGCGGACAAGCGGGTGCGCGACCTGAGCGGCGGCGAGCGCAATCGCCTGCAGCTTGCCTGCCTCATGGTGGACCGGCCGAACTTCCTGATTCTGGACGAGCCGACGAACCACCTCGACATCAACGCCCGCGAGGCCGTCGAGGAGGCGTTGGCCGATTACGAGGGCACCATCCTGGTGGTATCGCACGACCGCTACTTCCTGGACAAGGTCGTGGACCGCGTGATCGAGGTCCGTGACCGCCGGCTGCACCCCTACCCCGGCGGGTTCACGGCGTTCTGGTACGCGCGTGGACGTGCCGCTCTGCGCACCTCCGGGCGAGTCGCCGCGCGCGGCAAGTCAAGGAAGCGAACCCGTATCAGCCGCGAAGAGCGCGCCCCGTCGGTGCAGGCCCTGGAGCGATCCATCTCGGAGGCCGAGAAGGAGAAAGTGGCCCTGGAGCAGCGGATAGAGCGCGCTCTGGCACGCCGCAACCGCCGCGACGCCCGGCAGGCATCCAGGGATTTGGAGCAGCTCGAGACGCGACTGGAGGCCCTTTACGAGGACTGGATCGAGCAGAGCGAGTAGGCTCGCGACCTGCGGCGCGCGCAGATCACCGTATACACTTTTGCGGCAAGCCCCGCCGCCGAGTACGATAACAGAACAATGGCTAAAGAAAAATCAGGCACAAAGCTGGTGGCCCGCAACCGGCGGGCGCGCCGCGAGTTTGAGATAGACGAGACCTACGAGGCCGGAATGGTGCTTGTGGGCTCGGAGGTGAAGAGCCTGCGCGAAGGCAACTGCAGCATCGAGGAGGCGTTCGCGCGCCCCAAGGACGGCGAGATCTGGCTGTTCGACATGCACATAGCGCCGTACGAGCAGGCGACCATCGACAAGCACGATCCGAAGCGTCCGCGCAAGCTGTTGCTGCACAAGCGGGAGATCGCGCACATCATCGCGCAGTGCACCCAGCGGGGCTTCACGCTGGTGCCCACGCGCGTCCACTTCCGAAACGGACATGCCAAGGTAGAGATCGCCCTGGCCCACAGGCGGAAGATGTGGGACAAGAGGCAGAAGACCGCCGAGCGTCAGCGCAGGAAGGATGCCGAGGCGGCACTGGCCCGGCGCAAGCGGCGCTGAACGCCCGGGCCGGGCGTCAGCTACCCCATTCGCAGCGGGAATCCACGAGGTCGATCAAGTCAGCGTCGGCCTGTGGGTCCAGCCCGCAATGTTGCGTGAGGACTTCGCGCAGGGGCATGGACGTCTCCCCCGTCCGGCGCGCGATGGTGATCGCTGCCGCCACGCCCGTCGCGAAGGCCGCCGGCTCGATGCCCTGGCCGCCCACAATCCGCAGCCCGTGGATCAGACGTTCGGCCGGGGCCAGCTTGCGCATGATGCCCCGCACGCCGCGCGATATGGGATCGTGGAACACAGGGCAGGTCACGCGCCGCCGGACGGAGTCGCAGTAGTTGAGCAGATCGGAGCGGTCGATGGCGGCGCCGTGCTTGGCCAGCAGCGCGGGGACGGTCTCCCCGGCATGGCACCGACGCCCGAGAGCCATGACGTCGGGGTCCGCGCGCAGTTCGTCGACGTACTCGATGTCCTTGAGGTGCCCGACGCAGGCGATGACGGCGTGGTAGGCGTTGTGGACCAGGAGCTTGCGATCCTCCAGGGCATGGAATCGGTCGGCCGGAACGGCCCTGACGGCGGCCGGCAGCGCCGACAGCCCCTCGGCCCGGGACTCCTCGACCGTGATCCCGTAGCACGGGTCCGCCAGCACGGCATCGGCCACGCCGTTGGCCACCGGCCGCGCACCCGCTTCGCCCGGCGGCACGATCTTGCACATTCGGCCCACCACCGTGTCGCCGGCGACGAACCCCGGCGCGGCGCCTCCGGCCCTGGACGCGACGGCATCTCGCAGCTTGCCGGCCACGTCCACACCGTTCTCGCAGCAGAATACGTGGAGCGGATCCCTGGAGCCCCGCACGCCGGCTGCGGCGGCGAGCACGGGCGCCAGATCCGTCAGGTTGCTCTCCCCCACCGCCGTGAAGACCAGGTCGGCCGCCGCGAGTGCCTCAAGGGCCTCGTCGGTCACCGAACCGGGCTCCTTGACGATGGCGGAGACGCCGTCGACCTCCGCCGGGAGGAGGGCCAGCCCGGTCTGGTTGATGGTGTAGCTGCCGCCGCGCGCAACGGCCCGCACCAGGTCGGCCTTGGGCGTGATGTCCACGAAGGTGATGGCGCAGTCCTGGGAGAGTTCGGGTCCCAGGAAGCCCAGACCCAACGCGCCTGCGCCGAACACCACGCAGCGGAAGTCGCGATCGCCCATCGTCATGAAACTCCCCTGTGCTGCTAAGCGGCGTGGACGTCGGCCTCGTCCTCAACGGGATTCGACAGCGTGCCGATGCCCTGAACGGTGCATTCCACCACGTCATCCGGGCGCAGGAAACGGGGCGGCTTCTGCGCGAAGCCGACGCCCGGCGGCGTCCCCGTCGCCACCAGATCGCCGGGCTCCAGCGTCAGAATGCGGCTCAGATACTCAACGATCTGCGGCACGGTGAAGACCATCTGCCGGGTGTTGGACGACTGCAGCATCTTTCCGCTGACGGTGCAGGTCAGGTCCAGGTCGTGCGGGTCCGACACCTGGTCGGCCGTGACCAGCCACGGGCCCGTCGGGCAGAACGTGTCGAACGACTTGCCCAGCATCCACTGCCCGCCGGCCTTTTCGAGCTGGTAGTCGCGCGCGCTCACGTCGTTCAGAACCGTGTAACCGGCCACGTGGTCCAGCCCGCGCCCCTCCGGCACGTGGCGGGCCGTACGTCCGATCACGAACGCCAGTTCGACCTCGTAGTCCACCTTGTGCGAGACGCGCGGCAGGCATATGGTTGCGCCCGGCCCGATCACGCTGGTGGCGGCCTTGGAGAACACCACCGGCTCCTCGGGCACGTCCATTCCGCCCTCGGCCGCGTGGTCGCGGTAGTTCAGCCCGAGGCACAGCACCTTGCCCGGCCGCGGGATGGGCGCAAGCAAATCGACCTCGGCCAGGGGCGTGGAGTGCTGCTCGGCAAAGGCCGGATCGGTCTCGCAACGCTCCTCCAGCTCGCGGACCAGCTCCAGGCCGTTCTCGCGGGCCAGCATCTCCTTCAAGCTGCCCGAAAGCCGGCCGGCGCCGGCGGCAACGAGATCCACCACCGCTTCCCCGCGCACGATGCCATACCGAATATCCGAATCAGCAGCGTAAGTCGCCAGTTTCATGTCTTCAGCTCCTGCGTGGTTTCGGGTCGCGCGGCGGGCGAAGCTACTCGTACTTGCCGATCTCCGGCTCGGGCAGTTCTTCGAGCAGGCGCCGGACCACCTGCACGCTGTCGACGCCCTCCGCCTGAGCCTGGAAATTGCACGCGATGCGGTGCCGCAGCACCGGCACGGCCACGCCGCGTATGTCGTTGGTGGAGACGTTGAACCGCCCGTCCATCGCCGCCATCGCCTTGGCGCCCAGAATCAGGTGCTGCCCGGCGCGCGGCCCGGCGCCCCAGTCGACCATCTGGTCCACGAAGTCCGGTGCCTCCGGCGAACCCGGCCTGGACGCGCGGATCAGCGCAGTCGCGTACTGCACGATGAACGGCGCCGCCACCACCTCCTCGACCAGATCCTGCATGTCCAGTATCTCCTGCCCGGAGATAGTGCTCTCCAGGTCCACCTGCTGGCCGTGCGTGGTCTCCGCCAGGATGCGCTCCTCGACGGGGCCGTCGGGATAGTCGATGTAGATGTTGAACATGAACCGGTCGAGCTGGGCCTCGGGCAGCGGGTACGTTCCCTCCTGCTCGATGGGGTTCTGGGTGGCGATCACGAAGAACGGGCGCGGCAGGTCGTAGGTGGTCTGGCCGACGGTCACCTGCC
>CAZZNQ010000122.1:0-8873 GCA_964655775.1 uncultured candidatus Brocadiaceae bacterium
GACCTGACCTACGAGGTCGGTTTCCTGAACGGCGGCACGGTCGGCACGGATGCGATCACGCTGGAAGTGACCGTCCGCGACGGAAGCGGCACCTTGCTGCGCACGTTCAACCGCCAGATCGACGATCTCTACAACGCCGGTTCCGCCATCACGCTGGAGAACGGCCTGAAGCTGACGCTGGGGTCCGGCGACGTGAACGGGGGGGACGGATTCTCCTTTGTCGCCCACGGGAGCATGGACAGCGCCGGCGTTCTGGACGCCCTGGGGCTGAACACCTTCTTTGATGGGCTGGGCGCTGCCGGCCTCTCCGTGTCCGACCGCATCATGAACGCCCCGGAGAATTTGGGCGGGGCGCTTTCGCCCGTCTCCGGAGACAACCATCGGCTGCTGGATCTGGCGGCCGTCGCCAACCTGGAACTGATGAACTCGGGCTCCGCCACCATCGAGGAGGCATACCGCGGCTTCGTCAGCCACCTCGGCACCGTTCACAACACGTGCGACCTGCAGTTCACTAACGAGGAGGCCCTGGTCAACGATCTGGCCTACCGGCGCGACGCGGTATCGGGCGTCAGCGTGGACGAAGAGATGATCGGTCTGATGCAGAGCCAGGCCATCTACCGTGGTGCGCTCCGCTTCATCACGGCCGTCAACGAGACCTTGCAGGAACTCACGCGCACGCTATAGGAGGGGTTGTGAGAGTCACACAGGCGATGCTGAACAGGAACGCGGTGCATCGGCTCAACCAGACCATGGCCGAGCTCAGCCGGCTGAACGAGCAACTCAGCACCGGTAAGCGAGTAAATACCGTCTCCGACGACGTGTTCGCCGCGGGGCGCGTGATGCAGCTTGAGCGCGACGCCCAGCAGACCAGCGCGTACGTGCGCAACCTGGAAACCGCCGACACCATGCTCTCCTGCGCCACCAGCTCCCTTGAGAGTGCGACCGAGCTCATCGCCAATATCCGCACCCTGGCCGTTCAGGCGTCGACCGACACCTACACCGACGCGGACCGAAGGGTGATGGCGGAGGACGTGAATGGGTATCTGGATGGACTTGTGACGCTCGCCAACGTTAAGTTCTCGGGATCATACGTCTTCTCCGGAGAGGCCACCGGCACCGCCGCCTTCGCTCACACGGTGGATGAGAACGGTCACATCCAGTCCGTTCACTACGACGGAGCGCCGATCAGCACCCGCGTGGAGACAAGCCCGGGCGCGCTGACGGAGATCAACCTTGTGGGCAGCACCGTCTTCCAGCGCAACGGGGATGTCTTCGACGTGGTCCTTAGACTTCGCGACGCGATGGAGGCCGGCGACCGGGAAGAGATAAGCGCCCTGCTGGAGGATCTGGAGACCTCCCACACGGAACTGCGCGAAATCCTGGGCAGGCTGGGCGGGCGACAGGATCAGTTGCGGACCGTCGCCGGCACCTTCGATACCCAGTTGTACCAGAACGAGGAGTACGTCTCCGAACTGCGCGACGCAGACGTGGCCGACCTTGCCGTCGAGTTCAACACGGCGATGTCGCGATTGCAGACCATCATGAAGATTGCCGTCGAGTCCAGCCTGCCGTCCATAGTCGATTTCTTCTGACAGACACGTAAACCAGAGAGGCACAGACAGCATGAACGTAACCGTCAACGATGAGGCAGTTGTCGAACTGCCGGAAAGCGCCGACACCTTCGGCGACCTGCTGGACGGGCTGCGCGAGGCCGGCCGGATTCGGGACGACGAGGTGGTGGTCGCGATCACCACGGACGCGCATCGCTGGTCCGCCGAGGACATGGATGCCCTTCAGGAAGACTCCTTCTCCGACGTGCAGGAGCTTTCCATAGAGACCGCCGATCTCCGGGGTTACGCCGAACGCATCCTGACCGATGCCGAGTCGATGCTGCGGGTGCTGGACGAAGCGGCCGAGCGCGTGGCGGCGACGTTCCGGGCGGGCGAATCGGGCGTGGGAAGCAACCACCTGTTCAACCTGCTCAACGCCCTCCAGCGCTTCCTGACGTGCGTGGTGCAGGTGGAGAATGCCTGTTCGCTGGAGCATGGGCTGGTGGGGTCGGCCAGCGAGGCGCTGTCGGAGCTTTCGGACAGTCTCTCCGCCGTGCAGGAGAGCCAGGAGCAGGAAGACTGGACGGCGCTGGCCGACGCCATTGAGCAGAGGCTCATGCCGTCGTTCGAGCGCATCCGTGGTGTGCTGGCCGCCATGCGGGAAGAGCTATGATGTCTGCGAAGGACAGACAGACGGTGCTGCATCGCCTGCTGGCCGACGCCAGGCGACTGCGCGATGCGGTCGGCCTTCTGGGGGAAGCGCCTGCCGACGAAATCGAGGAACGGTGCCGACGGCACATGGCCGAGAGCGAGCGATGCCGCGCCGACATGACGCGCGCAGTCGAGCAACTGAAGTGTCTTCGCAGGGATGGGGCGCTCGACGCGGAGTCGGAAGCCGCTATCCGCGAAGCCGCCGAGATTCTGCGCGAAACGGCGCGCGCCTACGGGCCGTGCCTGGAAGACATCCGAAAGCAAATCGCCGGTACGAGTATCCGGCTCGACGAGCTCCGGCAGGGGGGGCGCGCCCTTCGCGGCTATGCCCGGCGACCACTCGGAAGCACGGTGCAAAGCTGCGAACCGTCGCGCAAGGCGTAATCGCAGCCGGCGAGCCGGGCCCGGCCACCGCCGAGCCCGGCAGGGCACTGTGAATCAGCCCTGATCGCGGAACTCGATCCGCGCGTCGCCGTCCAGCCCGACCGGGAACACGAAGTAGTCGTTCGTCCAGTCGACGTCGTCCTTGTCGCGGTCCTCGTACCAGTTCTCGCCGTAGGGCCAGCGCGCGGAATAGCTGTGCCCCCAGGTGTTGAACTCGTCCGAAAGCCGGTGATGCGGCCCGAGAAGGTTGCGCAGCGTCGTGACGAACTCGACTCGCACTTCGTTCTTGCCCTGCCGGACAAGGTCGGTCACGTCCACCTCGTAGGGCGCCCACATAATCGAGCCGGCCGATTGGTCGTTCACCCAGACTTTCACCAGCGCCGCGTCCAGATTGGGCAGACTGAGCGCGACCCGCTCGCCGTCTCTTGGGGCCCTGAGAGACACCTTCTGCGCCAACTGGATGCGGCCGGCGAAGAACGGATAGCCGTCCATCACCAGGTTGCCCCGGCTGACGCCGCTCTCCTGTGTGAGAACCACATCGGGCTGGAGCCGCACGCAGCCTTCCTTCTCCGCGGCCCCCGAGGCGCGACCCTTCACCGCGAAGTCGCCTATCAAGTAGATGGATTCCAGTTCGACGCCGCGCGCCGCCTCGAACAGGCTGGCAAGCCGGAAGCTGGCCCGCGGCACCGGACGGAACTCGCGCGAAAGCTCCAGCACGTTCCTGCCGACCTGCACGTGGTCGCTGATGTCCACGGGGTGGAACGACGGGTCGACGTAGTACTCGGCGCCGTCGTATGCGGCCGGCTGCCCGTTGATGGTGATCGCGTACTCCGCCGCGTCCTCGATGGCCACCTGCACGTTCTCCGGCGTCGGCTCGGCGTGGAACTCGAACTGCAGCCGCAGCGGCCCCTCGTAGCTCTCTCCGTGGAGACGCTCCTGCACCAGGATCACCGGCACCGGTTCGCTCCAGTCGTCGTCACCCTTCGCGTAGCGGCAGAAGTCCAGCGTCAGCGCGTTCGGCGCCAGCTTCGTCACATCGTAGCCGGCCTCCAGCGGGACCGCCTCGGTTACCGTCCATGCCGTCGCCGGGACCTCCGTCGCCGCGGCCGTCTCGTCCAGCACGAACATGCACGATCCGACCGGGGGCAGCTCCATCGGGGCCACCGTGAACCCCTCATCGGTGCGCTGGGCCGGCTGCTCGACTTCGCCGGTCTCCAGGTTCCATCTCTCCAGCCTGCCGGCGCCGCGAATCCAGAGTTCCGCCTCGACCGCCTCCTCCAGGCTGGTGTTCGTCACGAAGAACATGCGCCGTCCGTTCAGATCGCGCTCGTGCACCCAGACGTTCTCGGCGTTGCCGCTGATCTCACGCAGTTCCGCCGAGGCCGGCACCAGGTCGTCCAGCGCCGCCCGCAGTGCCTCGGCCGAGTTCGGGACCGAGATAAGCTTCTCCGTCAGCGACTCGATCTCCGTGGTCTCCACGCCGTCCATGCGCGTCGGCGCTTGACCGGCGCGCAGCACCGTTCCCCCAGCCTCGATGAAGCGCTCCAGCAACTCCACCGTCGTCCGCCGCATCGTGATCGTCCGCGGCAGGATCACCACCTTGTACGCCGCCTCACCGACCTTCAGCTTGCCGTCCGCGACCTCGCCGTGGCGCGCCATAAGGTACTCGTCCCCGTACTCGAACCCCCGCTGGATCTTCAGCAGGTTCTCGGAGACGTCGACGAACTCCTCGAACAACTGCCGGATCTCCGGCGGCTCCACGCGCCGGTCGTGCGGGTTGCGCATGCTTGTCGAGTCGTAGACGCACCAGCCGCTCTCCACCGGGTGCAGCAGCATCACGTCCGCGGCGTATTGCCCCTGGCGCATCGCGTAGCAGAGCCGCGCGTAGTAGTCGGCTATCGGTCGGTTGTCCTCCCACCAGGGCTGCTGGAAGTTCAGGTTCGGCGGGTAGATGCGCTTGCGGCGGCCGCGCATCGAGTAGAACGACCCGTGATAGCAGCGGTAGTTGATGCCCAGGGAGATCAGCCAGTCGGCTATCCACTTGCGCCGCTCGAAGGAGAGCCCCTGCGAGCTGACGCCGTACATCTCCGCCAGGACCTCGCGCCGCCCGAGCTGGCTGGAGGCGCTGGAGCACTGCTTCGGGGTGGTGATGAACTTGCGCCCCGTCGGCCAGGTCATGTTGCCCGTCAGGTGGTCTATGCCCGGAAGCTGCATGTGCACGTAGCCCGGCATCGCCGAGCCGGTCCAGCCGATCTGCCCGTAGAGCGAATCCTCGCCCATCAGGTGCCCGCTGAACCGGATGTCGTGCTCGGCGCACCACTTGCCCACGTGCTCGAAGTAGCCGTCGATGAACATCGCCAGCACCACGCGCCAGTAATGGTGGCGCACCTTGCGGCAGTCGCCGCCCTCGCCGAACAGCAGCGGAATATCGTCGATGATCGAGTAGCCCCAGTGCTCCTCGAAAAGCTCCGGCAGCCGGCGGCTCCAGGGCAGGTGCGGCGGGCGGAAGTGCGGCTCGTCCACCCACACCGTCTCCACCGTCTTCCCGAACTCGTCCCCGAACCGCTCGCCCCACGTCTCCTGGTAAGCCTTTTCCAGGTAGGCGTCGACGGCCTCGGAGTTCAGCAGGTCCAGCACGGTGCCATGCACGCGGCGGCAGTAGTTGAATTCCTCGTCCGCGCAGAGGACCTCCTCTTCCTGGTCCAGCGCCTCGTCCTTCGGCTTGCGCACCAGCACGTGGAACTTCTCGTCGTCGCCCAGCCCCGGCATGCCGGACGGCATGTAGCCGGCCTGGAGCCAGACCTTCATGTCGCGCTCGGCGGCCTCCTCGATGACGGCGGCCGTGATGTCCATCCATTCCTCGCCCAGGTACTGCGTGAGCAGCCCGTTGAACGTGCGGGCGATCACCGCGCCCCAACCCGCCTCGTGGAACCCGTGAAGCTGCCGGGTGATCTCCTCCTTCTTCAGCTCGTCGTTTAGCATCCAGAGCGTAACGCCGCGATACTCCGTGCCCGGATTCGCAAACTCCGCGCGATCCATTTCGCCACCTCTCCGCTTGTTCCGTCGTGGCGCAGGGGCGCCGCCGCTCGCCGCCCGTGTGCGCCGCAAATCGCGGCCCATCATACCCCCGCCCCCATGGCCCATCAAGGCGCACTCTGGATTACGGCCCGGCCGTTGCACGGGGAGGTCCCCTGCCGCAAAATGCCGGAGTATCTCCGCTATCGGTGAGGTGTGAAGATGAAACTGTACATCGTGACCGACATGGAAGGCGTTGCCGGCGTTATGGGCGTGGACGACTACCTCTGGTCCTCCGGCCGCTACTACGAGACCGCCCGCCGCCTGCTGACCAGCGAGGTCAACGCCGCCGTGCGCGGCTTCGCCGAGGGCGGCTTCTCGGACATCGTCGTCGCCGACCTGCACGGCGGAGGCGGCATAGACATCGAACTGCTGGACCGCCGCGCCCGCCTCATGCGCGGCTGGCCCCAGCGCTGGCCGTTCCTGCTGGACGAGACCTACAGCGCCATCGCCTTCGTCGGCCAGCACGCCAAGTCCGGAACCGAATACGCGCACATCGCCCACACGCAGTGGTGGACCTACCTGGACCTGACCGTGAACGGCATCTCCGTCGGCGAATACGGCCAGCACGTGCTGACCGCGCAGGAACTGGGCGTGCCCGTCGTCTTCGGCAGCGGCGACGCCGCCTTCTGCCGCGAGGCGCAGGCGCTCACGCCGTGGGTGGAGACCGTCGCCGTCAAGGAAGGCACCAACCCCGCCACCGGCGACGAACTGGACGCCGAGTCATACTCGCACGCCATCGAGGCGGCCGTGCACCGTCACCCCGAGGTGGCCCGGGAGTTGATCGAGGACGGTGCCGTGAAAGCGGCGCGCCGTTTCGTGGAGGACCCGGACGCCTTCGGCCGGGTGGACGTCGAGCCGCCGTATGAGCTGGTGGCCCTTTTCCGTCGCGGCAAGGGCGAGAAGCCCCGGCGCGTCGAACACCGCCACCCCACCAGCATCGCCGCGCTGTTCAACAAGCTTTAGGGAAGCACGGGGCGCGCCGCAGACCTAGTCGCCGTTCTCCTGTATGTCGGCACCGGCTTCGAGGCTGAGCCGCTGCCGCCACGACTTGTCCAGGATGTCCAGCAACTCCTCCGGGTCCATAACCTGGCGTACGCCTTTCGCCTTGTCGCAGATGACCACGCCGTTCTTCTCGATGTGAGATACATCCCTCTCCCGCAGCAGTATCAGATCCCACTCAACTCCCAGCGGCTTACCCTCCGGTGGTGGGTAATAGACCCAGCCATCCGGCCGCTCAGGATACCGGGGGTTCCTCAGATCCTCGATATACCCCTCCGAGACAAGGAGGCTCAGTTCCGAGGGCCAGCGACCGTGGTCGTGGCGGTACTCCAGCGTGCCATACCAGATGAAGTGGGCCTTGTCGCTAGCTGCCCCGATCCTCTCAATCGGTGCGTATCTGCTGCTGGTGCGGTCGCCCCATCCGGTCAGGAGATTGAGCATGGAGAAGACCATGGCGACCGTCAACAGAACCGCCACGGCCCACAGCTGCCATCGTGTCCGTGGCTCCTTCTCCCGGCCAAGCACGCGCGACACCCCCTTGATCGCCGCGTTCGCTACATACACCAGCGTCACAGAACAGGGCAGCGCTATGAGGAAGTCTCTGGCAAAGACGTCAAGTCCATGGCTGGGCTGGGCAAAGAAAACGGCCAGCAAGACGCGCATGAGGAGCGCGAAGCCGAAAGCTCCGATCAGGATCGCGATCCGCTGCCCGGCGGTGCGCGGAGAGAGCTTCTGTTTGCCGGCATAGTAGCCGATCAGCAGCCACCCGAGCGTCATCGTCATGTCAAACAGCCAGTATCCCCAGAGTATCTCCATCGGTGACTTCCTCATCCGGAGTAGCTTCTTCCCATCATCGGTTTCGGGGCCTGACGGAGAAAGGCATTCCGCACAGAGCATCCCATAGCATCCGCCAGCCGGCTCAGACCATCGCTACAGCGAAGCAAGGCGGTGCAGGGGACACCCGGGCCACCAGATCGTCGCCACGACAGCCCGCGCCTTCTACGAACAAGGCGGTGCACCACAATAGCATGGCAGAGCGCGGGACCCAATGCATACAGGGACGTCGATTCCCCCAACGTGTCCTATGGCCATGGATATGTCTCGTATGGCGCCCATCCCATTCCTCCCGGTTGACCAAGCACTATCAATCGAGGCCGGACCTCAATGGGCGCTGTCACCGCGCGATCCTGTAGCCGGTAACCACATACCCCTCGGGGCAGATCGACGTGATGCCACAGTCGATCAGAGCCCAGGTCCACTCGGAGAGCTTCGCGTCAGTCTCCTCTCCCGTCGCCAGTTTGCAGCAGTCTACGTAGTTCATCATGTTCGCACGCATCTCGTCTGCCCGTCTCGACACCTGCTTTTCCAGCAGTTGTCCCGGACCAAGCCTGCCAGGGAGATCTAAGGCCATTTCCCGGCGCGCATGCAGTGATTCGTGCAAGAGCACGGCCGCCAAGTCGTCCTCCTCCCCCGCCCTGCACAACGACTCTTCTATAACGATTGTCTCTCGTCGGCCCCATTTGTCGAAAGTCTGCCCGCGCGTATCAGGATCGCTGTTGTGTCCGATCTCGAACGTTACCGTTCCATCAGCCAGGTCACGGTAGTACTGGGTATGTCCGTACCCCATCTGTCTCAGAAGACACAGACCCTTGTCAAGGCAGTCGGCTGGCATAGGACGTCTGTTGTGCCATGTGTAACCGGCGCCCACCGCCATTCGGGCTAGATTCGGCTCGTGCTCGGCCTGGCCGCTGGCCATGAACTCGAGTTCGAACTGTGTTCGCCCATCGGGATCGACCCTCGATACCGGCGCGCAGTTAGTATAGGCATACCCTAAATGAGACGTTTCGAGCTGCACTTGCTCCCGGCCCACGAATCGGCCGAGATGGGGGTCGTATTGCCTTGCGATGAAGTGGTAGAGGGCGGGGTCGGCGTCGAGTGGTTTGCCGGCGAAGCGGTAGGGGTTCGAGAAGGCTTCGCTCGCGCTGCGGGCTACCCCAAAGGCATCGTAGGTGTAGCTGTTGGCGACGGGCGCCGAGGTGTCCAGGACTTTCGTGATCGTGCCGACCTGGTCGGCCTCGGGCACGTAGGCGTCCCCCGCCGACGACTCGATGACAGTGATGTCGCCGACGCTCGGAGGTCCTGTCTGAGAAA
>CAZZNQ010000123.1:0-8325 GCA_964655775.1 uncultured candidatus Brocadiaceae bacterium
AACATCAAGGTGAAAAGGAGCTCCACGCTGTTGGCAACGTGGAGCGCCGAGCTCCCATAGCGCCCCCTCGCCTTGGTTCCGGCGGGAGTTGGCTCCCGTCGGCTGGTCTGCCTTATCGGCTGCCGACATACTCGTAGGCGCCGATGTCAGGCGCTTCGCCCCGGGGCACTTTCGTGCCGACGATGTCCCGATCCAGCCCAACGTCCTCACCGGCATCGATCGCCGGGCTGTCGGCCTTCAGGCGGTAATCGCCGTTGGCGGGATCGACCAGCAGCGCCGCCAACTGGCTCGTCGTGCAGAGGATGTTGTGATTGGCGTCCGGCGTCAGGCTCGCGCTATCGGGGCGCGCCTTGCCGATGTTGTTGCGCGTGTCGGCATCCCGGATCAGGTACATGCTCGGCGCATCGGCGTCGCGGATGAAAGTGTTGTTGTAGATCTTGAGATTCTTGACGGGGCTCCACTCGGCGAGGACAGAGGATTTCGTGCTGTAGCAGACGTTGTAGGCCAGCGTCAGGTTTTCGGACGCTTCGACCGTGATCGCGATGTTCGAGTCGATCACCGTGTTGCCGAAGACCATCACGTTCTTGCTGTTCCCGTACACGCTGATGCCGTTGGCGTGCGTGCCCTGACCGAGCCGGACCTCATTCCCGGCGATGCTGCTGTCCCTGCAGCCCATGTACCAGATGTTCTGTCCACCGGCCTTGTAGATCTTGTTGCCGCGCGTCATAACATTGCGCGACGTGCCGACGAGAATGCCCATGCTCAGTGGACATTCGCGCATCTCGTTGCCCTCGATCAGGCAATCGCGGCCCTGGTTGATGTGAATGCCCCCGTACCCGCGCGCTGCATGGCGGACCTTTGTGATCAGGTTATTCCGGACAACAAGATTGCGGATTGGCCGGTTGGCGTCCAGGCTGCGCGCCCGGATAGCGATGCCGTTCGCCCGCTCGGTGCCCGTGATCTTGGTGATCGTCAGCCCCTGAATCGTCACGTAGTCGGACCCCGGGAGCACGTCGATCCCCACGTCGCGAACACTCATGGTCATATCCAGCTCGCCGGGCTCAGCATCCTCCATCGGCCATAGGTACACCCGGGCCCGACCGTCTTCGCCGGCCGAATGGCTTACGGCATACTCTCCGGGCCGATCGATGAGGTGCACGCTGTTGTAGATCGAGTACCGCTGCGGCCGGTTGTCATAGGGCTGACCAATACTGTCAAAGACCAATTTGTGTTCCGAAGGGATAAACTGCCGCACCTTCACCTTGCCAACCACATTGGGCACGTGCCAGACCATCACCCAAGCATCGTCCCAGTAGTGGGGGTCCGACTGCGTCAGGTGCTCCGGGTCGACGACGCTGGTCTCCGTCACCGCTTCGACGGGAACGGTGTAGAAGTGTTCCACCTTGTCGGAGAAGAAGGGGTCCGGCTGGTTGGGATCCTGGGCCAGGTGCAGCAGATGGTCGCCCTGGCACAGGTTGAGCGTGCGCAGGTCTCTGTCCGCCGGCACAGAGCCAATGACGAGCTGACGCCAGTGGGGGTTACCTTTGCACTCCTCAGCGGATCTTGCGGCCCTCCAACCGGGCAGGCGCTCCGAACCGTCGATGACAGCCCGGCCAGTGCCCCATGAGGCGTCGGTGTTGCCGTCGAAGACGACGGGTTTGCCCTCCTGGCCCGACCAGCTGCAGACAACCGACCCTCGGTAGTGCACGCCGCCCCTGAAGCGAACCACGTCGCCGGGATTGAGGTCGGCTCCTGCCGGTCGACCCTTGGCGTGGGGATCGCCCGGCGAGTGCTTCCAGGCGGCTTCGGCCGACGTGCCGGCCGCAGCATCGTTCCCTTCCGCGAAGTCCACGTAATATGTGATCGCGCTGGCCGGCGCAGCTACGAGCAGAACGCTACAGAACACCAGGACGGCAAGCGAGCATCTTTTCATTGACTGATCCTTCCTTCTACGGGCGGTCGTGACGGAAGACGAATCTCCGGCCTGGTGGATCTTCTCGCAGGCATGTATGCGAACCCCCAATGAGGCCGCACATCCTCAGTCTACCACGGCACGCGTCGCACCCCAACAGCCGGGCTGACTGACTGTGACGCGACTGCCCTCAGCGCGGAGATCATTCCCGCTTTAAGACGTCGTTGAGGAAGGCCCGCATGGCCTGCCAGGAGCGCCTGTCCGCTTTCTCGTTGTAGGCCGCGCCTCGGCTCGGGTCGTTGCCGGCGCCGGGCTGGGTGAAGGCGTGCACGGCGTTGCCGTAGGCGATCAGCTGCCAGTCCACCTTCGCGTCCCGCATCTCCTGCTCGAAGGCGAGCACCTGTTCGGTCGGCACGTGCGGGTCGTCCGCACCGTGGCAGACGAGGATAGAGCCGCGGATATCTCTCGCGTCCGCCGGGTTCGGCGTGTCCAGGTTCCCGTGGAAGCTGACCGTACCGGCCAGAGGCGCCCCGCTGCGAGCCAGCTCCAGCGCGCAGCCGCCGCCGAAGCAGTAACCCATCGCGGCCACGCGCGTCGGGTCGCACAGGTCCTCCGCCATCAGGATGTCGAGCCCCGCACGGGCGCGCCGGCGCATCAGCGCGCGATCGGCGCGGTAGATGCCGGCCTGCCTGGCAGCGTCTTGAACGCTCTTCGGCCGCGAGCCCTTGCCGTACATGTCCAGCGCGAAGGCTACGTAGCCGAGGTCGGCGAGCTGGCGTGCGCGGCCCTTCTCGTAATCCGTCAGCCCCATCCACTGGTGGATGATGAGGACGCCCGGACGTTTGTCCTGCACGGAATCGTCCCATGCCAGGTATCCCTGGAGGACGGCCTGCCCGTCGCGGTACTCCACGTCCCGCGTCTGCACCGCCGCCTGCACCGTCCCCGCCGCCAACGCGCATGCCAGCACCGACAGAGCAAAGTGAGTCATGCTGCACCCCCCTTCCGATAATGGGCCCGTAGAGGACGCTGCTAGACCTTACCGCCAGCCAGTGTCCTCCGGCGCGGGATTGCCGTCACCGTGGGTATTGTAGCAGCGGTACGAAAACTTTCCACATCGGCTTTGGCCTGGTGGCGGCTGTGATAGTCAAATGGTCACCAGCCTCAGCCGCGATCGGATGTCTTCGCTAGCCACATCATACGTGCGTTTTCGATCAGGCATACGGTCCTCGCGGCTCCATGGCTATTGCGGACCTTGCAAGGCTGTCGGCCCCGAGCGGATGTTGGGGCCGTGTTGGCAGTTGAAGATAGGCGTCGCTGACAGATGCTATGGGAGGGATGATGCGGACTCGCAATGGTTCGGACACGCGGCGCTCGTTGGGGGACGCACAACGGTGCCCCGGTGCGGGGGCAGCTCTTCCGGTATCCGGCCGATCGTGTGTTGCCCGGCAGTGCCAAACAGCATGAGCGTGTCCAGCACCTCCGACTGAAGGCGTCTACTGCTTGCGCTACAATAGACCATCTCAACTTGATAAAGAGACTGATTGGATAGCGGGTCCTTCGACTCACGAAGTGCGAAGGTCTCCAGATCGATTCGTTGCGGCTATTTGTCTCGACGGCACTTTCGAGCAGGGGTAAGCGCAGATGTCCTTCAGACGCTCTTGTGTGAACTTCGTTCTGTTCGTACTGCTGTGCGCCAACACATCCGTGGCAAAAGTCTATTACGTCGACTTCGCTCACGGCAGTGACGCCAACACAGGCACGAGCGAAGCGGCGGCATGGAAACACGCTCCGGGTGACGCGGCCGCGAACGGTAGGGCCAATGACGTCGAATTGCAGCCTGACGACATGGTCCGTTTCAAAGGAGGCGTGGTCTATCGTGGCAGCATCCGGAACACGCGGTCCGGAGCCAAAGGTCGACCGATCATCTACGACGGCAACACAGACGGCACTTGGGGCGAGGGCAGGGCCATAATCAGCGGATCGGTCCCTCTGCGTGAACTGAAGCGCTGCGCCCGTGCCGTCGAGGCAGAAGGGAGTCCGTATTACGGGAACATCTACTGGACAACCTTGCCGGCCGAAGCGAACTGGAAGACCCTCAATGTCCGACAGGGCCTCACTCCAGTTGCATGGAGCCAGGACCCGAATCCTTCCGATCCCGTGTTCCAGGAGAGCCTTGCCGACTACCACCACGCCGAACCCGGGGCCGTGCGGAGCCATTCCACCATTGCCGCAGAAGCCTTGGGCGATATCGGAGAGAACAGCGGCCGGCCGCTGATTGCGATGTTCGACGGCACGCGTCATTCCGCGGTTATCCACCAAATGGCCACCGGTGCGGAGGTCAAGGTCACACTACCGGAGACCGTCACTGTCGCCTCCTTCGGAATCACGCCCCAGCCTGGTTACGTAAACCCTAAGGAGATGAGCTTCTTTGCCAACGGTCAGGAGGTGCTGCATGTTGAGTTGGCTCACCATCCCGACAAGACGGTCGAGCAGCGTTTCGAACTACAGGAGCCGGTGGCGTTCCGGACGCTTGTTATCAGGTTCCACTCGGCATATCAAAGACCCGGAAAGCAGGAGGTACACTTCGGGGCCGTACAGCGGGTAGCCGGCTACAATGCAGAAGGCGAGAACGTGCTCACTGCCCGGCGCACCTACACGCTGCGCGACGGGAATGTCCTGACGCAGTCCGACCCGGACTACTATGACAATGCGATTCTGGCCCTTCATGCCAGCCCCAACTTCGTTTACTACAAACGCATCCTCGATTACGACCCCGAAACGCATACTATCACGTTCGAGCCCTTAAGCTACGGGCAGGAGCCAGGCACCGCCTACGCCATTGTCAACAGCCCCCGCTTCCTGGACAAGCCCGGGGAGTACGCCCTCACAGCACAGCCCGATGCGGACGGCTCGCGCAGGCTGCTCATCTGGCCGCCCGACGGAACTCCCGAGAACCTGAGCCGCGGTCAGCACGGTGTCGGCTTCTCCGTTAGCAGGGCCAGCCATGTGACCATCCAGGGATTCTGGATACGTAAGCAGGGATGGGCCGGGTCGACCGGCGTCGAGGCCAGAGGGCATCATTCCGACCGGGAAACGGACCTGGTGGTGCGCGACTGCAAGGTCACCCATCTGCGCGGCAGCGGAGCGGGTATCCATGTGTACGGAGTGGACCACACGCTCATCGACGGTTGCGAGGTGGCCTTCAACGCCGGACACACCAAGGGCATCGTTCTCCGCAATGCCCGACAGCAAGTGACGCGATCTTGCCGCCTGCATAAGAACAGCTCGACGGCACTCGACTACTACACCGTCACCGGCGGGGTAGTTCAGGACTGCGTTGTCACCGAGAACAAGGGCATGCACGCCAACGGCCTGACCTTCTACGTCGGATGCAAGGACATCCTCATAGAACGGAATGTCGTGCGGGAGGGCAACGTCGGTATCACGCTGCAAGACGGCGAGAACATGATTATCCGGAACAACATTGTCGAGGGCAGCCGGGCAGGCACTCAGCCGGTCGGGCTCTGGGCGGGAAGGCCCTACAACAACATCGTCATGACCAACAACGTCTTCCGCCATTACGGAACAGATCCCAACGATGCTACTGTCGGCGTTTTCGGGGGCAACCAAGGCGCAACGGGGTACGCGATCTTCAACAATATCATCGACGGCATCAGCGGCAACATCCTCCTGAAGGCCGACATGCACCACAACATCTTCACCCGCACGGGCCCGGCCATGACCGAGGGGCAACTCGGGGATAACCTCCTTGTGCCGGACCTCGATTCCCTGTACGTCAATGCCGAGGCGCACGACTACCGGCCGAAGCCCGGCAGCTTGGCGATAGACAAGGGGGTCCCGCTGACAAGCCTGAACACCTACGACATCGAGGGTGTGTCGCGCCCGAAGGGAGAGGCGATCGACATCGGCCCTTACGAGTTTGTGCCCATAGGCGAGAGCGCGGAAGGGACACCTGCCAAAGCCGATCCCCACACCTGGCGCTTCAGTTTCGATGGCTACGAGATCGCTCCGCCGCCGGAATTCAAACTCGAGCACGAACCGCGCTTTGAGCGGCGCGAAGGGGTGGCCGCGATCGTGGTAAGAGGCGCCGACTTCACTGCCGAAGGAGGCGGCGAGGTGCGGCGTCGCACGAACCGCGGGGGCTACACGGCGGGGTGGTACACTCCCGGCCATTGGCTGGAGTGGACCATCGACGCACCTGAAGCCGGAGCATACGAGGTCGTCATCGTCCACGGTTCTGAAACGCCTTCAACTCGAAAGGTGTTCCTCAACGGCGAGCCGGTTGAGGGCCTCCAGGAAGTGTCCTTTCCCGCTACGGGCGGATGGACCGTGTGGGGAGAGACTGGTCTCGAGAGCCCTCTCGTAATGCGACGAGGGGAAAACCGGGTTCGGTTCGAGTATGCCGGTGGGCATCTCAACTTCAAGAGCATCGAGTTCGTTCCGGTCGTAACCGAATAGGCTGTTTGGGAAGCCGTTTGTCTCGCGGAGGACGGTCGAGGCCGCCGACAAAGACTGTACGGGGAAGGCCGGGAGCCCCCCCCAGTACATTGGTTACTCGCCGTTTCGCCGACCGCGCCTTGTCCATGGCAGATCAAGAGACAACGGGACACTGTCAGATACTGCTGATGGGGGTTGGGGGATAGCCTTCGGGTTGCCCATTCACGCTGCCCCGAGCAAAAGTGCAGCGGTTCCCGTATCGTGGCCGTCGGCGTCCACCAGCCCGAAGCCGCCTCGGTAATCCCAGTTGGCGAAAGCGATCCCCAACTCGTTCAGCACGCCGACAATATCGCGGTACCAGCGGCTGCGCGCCGGCTCGGGGGTCGCCAGACGGCAGCCGAATTCGCCGCAGTAGAGCAGTCGCCCCGTCTGCTCGCGTACTGCCAGCGGCTTAGCGAACGCCGCCCTTATCGCGTCGCGATCCCAATGCTTGTTCAGTCCTTTCCAGGCCTCGCGGCGATCCCCCGGAAGCGATGCGAACGTCTCCTCGGGGATCGGTCGGCCGGGGTACTGCACCGGGCCATCGTACTGGCAGCCCCCGCGCCACCAAGGCGCGCGGTAGTGGGTGACGAACATCGGCCGGTAGAAATGGCACGAGAGTATCAGCCTGTCGTCGGGTTCGGCCTGCCTGCCCGGGACCGCCAACCGGTCGAAGGTGTCGCAGGACTGGAAGTTATTCGAGCCCAGCACCACAGTGCGTTCCGGCTCCCGTTCGCGCACGGCGGCCAGCGCCCCCAGGGCCACGCGGTTCCAGTCCTCCGGATCCGGGGCAACCGGCTCGTTGAGCAGCTCATAGGCAACCCTGTCCGTCCGGCGGCCGCCCAGGGCGTCGCTCAGGTCGCGCCAGAGATCTGCGAACTGCCGCGCTGCGGCCGGATCGGTGTAGAGAACCGGCACCGTCTCTTGGTTGAAGTGATGGCTGCGGAGGATGTGCAGGTCGACGATGGCGCGCAGACCCGCCTCGGCGCACCAGTCGAGCCCGGCGTTCAACAGGTCGAAAGCCTCGTTCTCGCGTCTCCCGCTTTCATCCCAGAGTTGCTCCTCGTCCACTGGCAACCGCAGGTGATCGAAGCCCCAGTCGGCGATGCGCCGCACATCGTCGTGGGTGAAAGCACGCCGCCGCTCGTCTCCGCGCCGTTTGGACTGACTGAGCCAGTGAGAAATGTTGCTGCCCCGTCTGATCTCAAAACCCATAGCATGCTCCCGTATCTATTGGCGTCAGGCTGACCAATGGCCCGAAAAGCGCCGCCTTTGGCAACAGCTCAGATGAGGACCCATGGCCCGGCGTCGCGCAATGAGCCGAGCTCCGAACCTGGTTACCCGATGGGACGGCCACGTCCACGCCAAGCCAAGAGCGACCGATGCACAACCTACCTCTTCGAAGATCGCGGGCCGCGCCAAATGTGATGCCTCGACCCGTCTTCGTGTCCATAGATGCTTCGGTGGCCTGCTGACATCATTCTACGTACATGTGGCACACCTCAACCGCATGCCCAAAGTGTATGCCGGCCGACGACCACTTAACGGTGGACTTCTCGGGGCAGGCGTGATCGATGAGAGCCGCAGCGCCGTGGGACGGCCATGATCAGACCGTAGGCCCGGCTATCAGCGCACTCCCGCGAAGCGAACGGCCGGATGATCGCCGATGGCCGGCCCCCGTTCGTTTGCGCATCCGAGTCTTCGACAGCGTACCCCTTGCAGTAGAGCCAGGGGCTTCGGTCCAGCATTCCGTTGAGCATCGTTTGTCATTGTGCGTCAAGACCGATACGACCCAACGGCGTCGATAAGGTAGAAGAGGCCCCGCGCTATGTCAAGGCTCATCCTGCCAGGATCGTCCGGTGCTGCCCAGGCCGATTGTCCACCGGGGCTGGGTCTGGTAGATTGCCTACCGATGC
>CAZZNQ010000124.1:0-8293 GCA_964655775.1 uncultured candidatus Brocadiaceae bacterium
GCAGCGGGGCGAGACGCCCCGCTCTACCCATTGCAGGGGTAGCGCGGCCGTCTCGACCGCGTTGCTGCAAGCCGAACAGTGGAGTCCTTATGTAAGACCGCTTAGATCCCATGGACCTTAACTGTTTGAGCATTAGGAGGATACGGCAGACATGGCCAAGCGCGGAGAGGGCAAGACAATCCTGCGCCTGTTCGGCATTCCGTTGCGGGTGAACCTCTCGTGGTTCTTCCTGTTCGGCCTGGTGGTGTTCACGCTGGGTACCGAGGGTGGCCTGCTGCGGACCTGGATAGACGACTCGAACGTATCGGATGCCACTTACTGGCTGCTTGCACTCGCGGGGGCGGTTGGTCTGTTCGCCTCGCTGGTCGCGCACGAGCTCTGCCACTCGCTGGTCGCCCGGCGGTTGGGGATGCCCGTCGGCGGTATCACGCTGTTCATATTCGGCGGCGTCAGCGAGATGACGGAGGAGCCGGAGACGGCCGGACGGGAGTTCCTGATGGCCTTTGTGGGCCCGTTGTCCAGCATCGTCATCGCCGGCCTGTGTTTCCTGGTCTACTGGTACGGCACCACTCGCATGAACATGGGCAAGCCGGCCGCCGCCCTGGTCCGCTACCTGGCCACCATCAACGTGGTGCTGGCCGTCTTCAACAGCGTGCCCGCCTTTCCGCTGGACGGCGGACGCGTCGTGCGCAGCATCATCTGGGGCGCCACCGGCGACCTGCGGCGAGCCACCCGCATAGCGGCGGGACTGGGCTCGGGTTTCGGCCTGCTGATGATCGGCCTCGGGCTCCTCTCCTTTTTCGCCGGCGGAGTCATCGGCGGCATCTGGTTCGTTCTGATCGGCTTTTTCGTCCGGCAGGCGGCGATGGGCAGCTTCCAGCAGACGCTGATGCGCCAGGCGCTTGAAGGCGAGGAGGTCGAACGCTTCATGACGCGCGACCCCGTTACCATCGCTCCGGACGTCACTTTGGACCGGTTCGTTCACGAATACGTCCTGCCTCGGCATTTCACGACGTTTCCCGTGACCGACGAGGAGAACCGTCTCGTCGGAGTTATCAGCTCGAGGACGCCCGGCCAATACGAGCGCGGCCAGTGGCAGGACGTGACCGTCGGGGAGGCGATGCAGGAGGCCGAGGAGGAAACGACAATCGCCCCGCACACGGATGCCGTGGACGGTCTGTCGCGGCTTCAGGGCGAGCCGGGGAGGCGGTTGATCGTGGTGGATTCCCAGAAGAGGCCCGTCGGCATCATCAGCCTTCGCGACCTGCTGGACTTCCTTGCGCTCAAGATCGATCTGGAACCCCGAACCGTAGCACGCAGGAAGTAGAGGTGAGTGCAGAATGAGCAGCCAGCACGTGAATCCAGCAGAGACGGACCGGCCGCCGACGATCGGCATCATCGGCGCCGGCATGGTGGGGGCATCCCTCGCCTACACCCTGGCTGTCGAGCGCACGGCCGGCGAGATAGTGCTGGTCGACATCGACAAGCAGCGGGCGATGGGCGAAGCGATGGACATCAACCATGCCCTTCCATTCGTAGGCCCCACGGCCGTCACGGCCGGCGACTACGAGGACTGCGCGGAGGCCGACGTCTTAGTGGTCACGGCTGGCGTAGCCCAGGAGCCGGGCCAGGGACGCCTCGAGCTCGCAGAGCGTAACGTCGAGATCTTTGGCGATATCATCCCACGCCTTACGGAGCTGGCGCAGAACGCCATCGTCCTGGTGGTCTCGAATCCGGTGGACGTTCTGACCTACGCCGCGATCAAGCTCAGCGGCCTGCCGTGGGGGCGGGTGATCGGTTCGGGAACGGTGCTGGACACGGCCCGCTTCCGCTTCGAGCTCAGTTCGCACTGCCGCCTGGATCCACGCAACGTGCACGCCTACATCCTGGGCGAGCACGGCGACAGCGAAGTGCCCGCCTGGAGCATCGCGAACGTGGCGGGTGTGCCGTTCCCCGAGTTCTGCCGCATGTGCGAAACTTCCTGCAAACCCGGTGCGCTGGACGAGGTGTTCGAGCGCGTCAAGAACGCCGCCTACGAGATCATCCGCCGCAAGGGCGCCACCTACTACGCCATCGCCCTGGGCACCACGCGCATGATAGAGGCGATACTGCGCGACCAGAACACCATCCTTACCGCCAGCGTGCTGCTGCAGGGGCAGTATGGCATCGAAGACGTCTGCCTCAGTGTGCCGGTGGTGCTGGGGCGACAGGGGGCGCGGCAGGTTATCGAGGTGCCGCTTTCCGACGAAGAGTCAGGAGCGCTGGCGGACTCCGCCGGTGTGCTGAAGGGCGTCATCGACGACATCGACGCGCTTTCACGGTAACGGAGGACGGGATGTCTCTGTGGCTTGCCATACCGCTATTCGTCGTCGGCCTCGGGCTCGTTATCTACTTCGCGGAGAAGCTGTTCGAGGGTGTCGTCGGAACCTCTATGGGTTTTGGACTCTCGGCGTTCCTGGTGAGCGTGGTTTTCATCGGCTTTGACCCCGAGAATCTGGCCGTGGGGGCGGCCGGCTCGTTCGAAGGAGTCGCCGGCATCGCCCTGGGCAGCGTTGCAGGGGCACTGATGGTCGCCATCGCGCTCGCCTTCGGCATCACGGCGCTCCTGTTTCCGCTGGAGTTCAAGCAGGCCCCTATGCGGGTGCTCGTCGTGCCGGTGTTGGCCGTCGTGCTCATCTTGGCCGTCTGCTTCGACGGACTGCTATCGCGGACTGACGGCCTGATACTGCTTGGGGCGTTCGCCCTTGCGGTGGGCTACCTGGCCGTATTGTCACGAAAGGGGCTGGACATCGAGCCGGGAGGCGAGGTGGCCGAGACACTCGAAAAGGAGGAGCCTCCCGGCCGGTGGCGCTCCGCCGGCCTGCTGGCATTGTCGCTTGTGGCGATAACGGGCGGCAGCGAGCTGCTGGTCCGTTCCTCCAGGCCGATCATATCTGCTTTGGGGCTCTCGGATACGGTGTTCGGGATGACCGTGCTGGCGCTGCTGGTGAGCGTCGAGGAACTGGCCCGGGAACTGCCGGCCGCCGCGCGGGGTCACTCGGAGATAACGTTTGGCAACGTGGTCGGTTCGGTGCTGGCATTTGTACTGTTCAACGCGGGCATCATCGCCCTGGTGCGCCCGGTGCCGGTTGCGGACGAGATACGCAGCTTCTATCTGCCGGCATGTCTGATCACGGTTGTCATCGTGTGCGCGTTCATGCTGGGCAGGCGGGTGCCGCGCTGGGGCGGCGCCGTGCTCGTTTTGCTCTACCTCGGCTTTGCAGCGTACGGCTTCATCTTCTGAGCGCGGTTCAGCCCGATTCTCCGTAGTATTCGCGGCACTCCTGCTCCCTTCCCCTCACCACGCGCCGTCCCTCCAATCTGCCGCTCCCCGCCGTCACCACCGTGCACTGCCCCTCGCGGTCGCCGCGTTCGTAGTAGATGACGACCCAGTCGTGGGTCTTGCCCAGATCATGCGCGCGGGCAGTGTTGGAGTACAGGACAGTAAAATCCCACCCCTCTTCGCGCCTCTCCATGATCGGAAGCCAGGCCTCGCCTTCGGGGTTGAACCGCCGCGGCGCGATCTTGCGTAACTCGCCCTCCTTGGCCTTCGATCGGTAGTCCTCGTCCAGGCTGAGCAGCAGTTCCACAGACAGTTGGCCAGGTTCCGAACCGCCTTCTGCGCCGGCGCGGCTGCGGGCACGTCGCACTGCGCCACGGCTCAGCATGCCGGCCAGGGCGTCCTGTATGCCCTGGATTCGCTTATCTCCCAGGCCCTCGATGTCGTCGAGGCGGCCCTCCCGCGCGGCGTTCTCCAGTTCCTCCAGGCTCTCGATACCCGCTTGTTCGTGGATCCTGTGCGCAAGCTTATCGCCGATGCCGGGGACACGGGTCAGAGCTTCCTCGGGCGACGCCTCGGACCTGAGCCTCTCCAGCAGTCCCAGCCGTCCGGTCTCCAGAACCTCGCGGATGGCTCCGGCGATGCCCTCCCCGACGTTCTCCAAGTCTTGAAGGGCGTCCCAACCCTCTTCGGAAGCAATGTCGGCCAGCGACCGGTCCAGGCCCCGGATCGTGTCGGCTGCGCGCCGATAGCTTCTCACCCGGAAAGGATTGCCGTCACGGAGTTCGATCAGATCGCCCACTTCGTCCAGGACGGCCGCGACTTCGTCGTTGGCGACCTTCATGCACGCGCTTTCAGGCTTCGGGACGCGCCTGGGTGCTTCCGGCCAGGCGGTTGTAGAGCCAGGCGAACACCAGACCGCCCACGAAGCCGTCCACCAGGCCCCAGACGAGGCCGACCACGCTGCCGACCGGGCTTATCCGGTAGCCCCAGTAGACCAGGCCGATCACCGTCGGCTCGCCCGTGGCGCCCGTGCGGATCATCATCCACCAGGTCAGCAGAAAAACCCCGAATCCCCACACGAGTGCGCACGTTATCGCAAACGCTTTGACATTCAGCTTCATAGTAATCTTCTCTCCTTTCCGTAAATGCTCCGGAGCAGCCGCCCGCGCCCCCCGCAGGCGGCTGCCCGGAATCCGATGGCTGCCTTCCAGCCCCCGTTGGAGACAGCTACGGTTTGCAGTCAGCAGGCAAGGCTGTGCCCCCGCTCAGCCTCCCGCCCCCTGCAGCACAAAGGTCACCTTCATGTCTACGCGATACTCCTTGATCTTCCCGTTCGCAACGACGACTTTCTGCTCCTTTATCCACGCCCCCTCGATGTTCTCAACGGTCTCGCTGGCGCGGTCTATTCCCTGCTGGATCGCATCCTCGAAACTTTTCGTCGACGAAGCGCTGATCTCGATCACTTTGGCAACTGACATCGCAAGATCTCCCTTCGAGCTGAATACCTGACGCTATAGAATCAAGTCGAACACCGGCAGCGTCGCAGGCGGCGCCGGCACCTCCGGCACCCTCCATATGTAATGGGCGAGCAGTACACCCAACAGCACGATGAGCAAGAGCCAGAAGAACAGGCCGAACGCCGTTGCCATTTCGCCTGCCGGAGGCGGTTCGACCGCGGCCGCCTCACCCGGAGTGGCCGGCCGCAGCAACGCGGCGAACAGCAGCGCCAGCACGAGACCTGCCGCGAGGAACATCAGCCAGCTGACCCCCCAGAGAGTCGGACCCGAGGGCGCTACCCAGACCCCTGCCGCCCAGACGATGGCGAACAGAAGAATGAACATAAAGACGAAGCCGGATAGGGGCCCCGGTGCGCGTCTTCGGCCCGGCCCCACCAACAGGGCGGCTATCAGTAACGCGACAATTAGGGCGAGCAGTATCTCCAGTGCGATCATTATCGGTCACTCCCGATTGAGCTCATCTCTCGCTTGTCGTCAGACCGCCGGTGCGTGCTGCACGGTTAGCTTGTCCTCGACCTCCACCACCCCGAGCGTGTGCGCGGCAACGTCCAGGGCAAGGCGTCGTTCATGCCACGTGCCCACCGTGCCGCTGAGGGTGACTTCGCCCTCGCTTACTTCCACCGTGATGGCGTCGGCCTCAACCGCAGCGTTGCGCTCCAGTGCCGACCGCACGTCGCCTGCTATCTGGGCGTCCAGGATGTTGCCCTCAGGCACCACGCTGAGCTCGTTCTCCACGGCCAGCACGCCCATGAGCCCCGCCACCAGTTCTCCGGCGTAGCGCTTCTTCCAGAACCGATCCACCATCCCGTTCAGCTTCACAACCCCGGAGTCGACGTTCACGCGCAGGTTTGCGGGGTCCAGGTAGGCGTTCCATTCCAAAATGCTCTGGGCGTATTGGCGCAAATCGTCGTCGTCCATCGTGGCCGCCGGCCCGGACGGCTCGATGGCCAGGCGGTTGTCCACATCGACAACCCCGGGTATCACTCGTGCGCCTTCCATCGCCGCGCCGCGGGCGGTGTAGGAGGGAACTGTTCCGGACAGCGTGACCTTCCCGTTGTCTACCTCCACGTGGACATCGGATGCGTCCACGCGTGCGTCCCACTGAAGCTGTTCGGCCACGCGATCCCTAAGGTGCTCGTCCCTCGATGCCATGCTTGATCCCTTCCTTCCGCCCGCGGCGCCCCCCTCGAACTCACGAACGAGGTCGCCACAATACCACACACCCTCACTGTATCCGATCGGGAGTCGGGCTCAATCGGGGCTATGCTCACGCGTCGCTTCGGGAAGGGCTAGGACCATCTCAGCATCAGGATGAGGCGCTCTCGAACAGGTCGCCCTCCGTTGTGGCGGGGAAGGGCAGAGGAGGCTGGCCGAACATGCGACGGAGCCGGTTGCGCACTCGCCAACGAAGCACAGTTGCCGGCGAGCAGCGGGGGTAGTAGGGGGACGGCGGATTGGGGCGATAGAGCTCGCGCCGGCCGACGATCTTCAGGGCATCGAGGATGACCGGCCCCATGGCGTTCGCCCGCTTGCGGCGGATGCTGCGGACGGTTTCGTGCCGTTCCAGCGACACGCGGCGCTGGGCCAGTATGGGCCCGCTGTCGAACTCGGGGCGGATGACGTGAACGGTCACCCCCGTGCTCTCGGGTCGGTCGATCAGCAGCGGCCATGTCACGTTGAAGCCCCGGTACTCCGGCAGGTAGCTGGGGTGGCAGTTGATCGACTCGATCCGGGCGAGTTGGCACACGGACGGCGGGATCCAGTGCGGCCACGCGTTGGCGAGTATCACGTCCGGCTCCGCGTTGCGGATCGCCTCCGTCTGGTGCGCGATGCGACGGTCGCGCGTCAGAATCAGCTCGACATCCTCGCGCCTGCACAGCTCCGCGACGGGGCCTGGCGGCTCCGGTCGGAGCCGCGCCACAGCACCGCGCAGGGCGTTCCTGAGGCCCTTCACTGCGGCGATCAGGACGTGCAGAGGCCGGTCGTACCAGGGCATCTCCGGCGCCCGGGATCGGCCCTGGGGGATGAAGGCGACCACCAACGGCACGCGGTGACCGGCGTCGATGACAGCGCGAAGGCCCGCCACGCTGTCCGGGCTTCCCTCCATGCACAGATACACGATGCGCATCTGCGTTCCGTTCTCAGGTCTGTTGCGCGGCATGCTGCCCCCCTCGATCGTCGGACTGAAAGCGCGAAACGACCATCGGGTACTTGCCGCCCTGCCCGCGCTCGATTCGAGACACCAGCTCGACGCGAAAGTCCACGTGCCGCCCGAGGACCCTTCCGGCAGCGGCACGGAGCGCCGCCGCCCCGTGCGGATCGTAATCCCCGGCGGGCACGACGCGCATGACCACCCGCTCCGGACGATCCTGGACGATCTGCCACTGGCGGATCCAGTCGGCCGTGTCCACGGCCGCGTCGGCGATGGCGTAGGGATGCACCGACCGGCCGTACGGCAGCCTCAGGTAGTCCAGGCTCCGGCCGCGCACCGCCCTGATCGTGGAGAACGGCGCCCCGCACGGGCAGCGCTCCTCTCCCTGAACGACGACGTCGCCGAGCCGGTAACGGATGAACGGCATGGTCAACGAGTGCAGGTTCGTGCCGACGAGTTCGCCCTCTTCGCCCGGCCGCGCCGGACGGCCGTCCCGGAGAACTTCGACTATAACGCCGTCGTCGCAGACGTGGAGCCGGCCAGTCTCGGCGCACTCCCAGGCGATCAGGTTGAGTTCGAGACTTCCGTATCCGACGTAGACGGGCGCACCGAAGGCCTGCCGGATCCGACGTCGCGCGGCATCCCCGAGCGCCTCCCCGCCGACGCCCACCATGCGCGGGCGGATGTCCGTGCAGCCTGTCGCCAGCACAAAGGCGGCCAGCTCCGCCAGAACGCTGGGGTAGCCGTCGAGCTGGTCGGGGCGCAGTTCCGCAACAATGTCCGCTATCTCATCGATCGGCAGGCAGCAGTCGACAAGTGTCCGGCGGTAGACGCCCGCGCGGTCCAGCAGCGTTCGGCTGCGCTTCAAGCGCCTTTCCCTGGATGGGTGGATGTACGCGACCGAGACCCGGCGGTCCGTCATTTTGCCGCCGAGCGAATGCTTGGCGCGGAGCCAGAACGGGACGATCATCGTCTGTTCAGCCCCGCTGCGCAGCACGGTGAACGGTTCCCCGGACGAGCCGCTGGTACTGGTGGCAATGAGACGACGGGGGTCGCTGCCGCGCCGGATGCGGTCCCTCAGGGGAGCCCTCCTAAGGTCGTCCTTGGTAACGATCGGGACCGCGGCCAGGTCACCCGCGGCGCGAACGTCGCGCGGGTCCGCGCCGTGCCCGTCGAACCACCGCCGGTAGAACGGCACGTTGCGGTAGGCGTGGGCCAGAAGCCGCCGCAGCCGCGCCTCGCGCCGACGGAGCATCTCCTCGCGCGGCGCGTGCGCCCGCCCGAGCAGCGAGCGCAACGTGG
>CAZZNQ010000125.1:0-8216 GCA_964655775.1 uncultured candidatus Brocadiaceae bacterium
AATATGCACGAAGCGGGCATCCACGTGGAGGTGACCACGCTCATCATCCCCGGCCGCAACGACGACCCGGACGAGCTCCGCGCGCTGGCCGCCTTCCTGGCCGGGGTTTCCGCGGATATCCCGTGGCACATATCCCGTTTCCATCCGGACTACCAGGACTCGGATGTGCCGGCCACGCCGCTCTCGACGATGAGGATCGCCGAGTCGGCGGGCCGGGAAGCCGGACTCAACCATATCTACATGGGTAACGTCTGGTCCGACGATGGCCAGGTAACCCGCTGCCCGGACTGCGGACGCGCGCTGATATCCAGGAGGGGGTATGCGCGCCCGCAACTGGAGATCTCCGAGCCGCACTGCCCGGATTGCGGCCGAGAGCTAAACGTTGTGCTTGATTGACCGGGCGTCGGCGGCGCCGGGCTGGAGACGCCGACGCGAACAGAGAGGGGGCAGACGTGCTGCACGTGCGCGAGGAGAGTGCGCTTCCGTTCGCTGCATTCCGGGACCGCGCCGACGCCGGGCGCCAACTGGCTGCCTACATCACGGAGGAGGACGGCCGGGCGGACCTGGTCGCCGCCATTCCGAGCGGCGGGGTTGCCGTGGCCCGGCCGATGCTCGCGCCCCTGGATGCGGACCTCGATCTCGTCTTCGTGAAGAAGCTCCCGTTCCCCGCGTCGCCGGAGGCCGGTTTCGGGGCGGTAACCCTGGAGGGCGACCTGGAGATGAACGAGCGCTGGGAGCACGCCGTCAGCGACGAGGAGGTCAGCCGCATCGCCAAGGAGGTGCTGGCGAGCCTGAGGGACCGCGAGAACCTGTTCATGGAGGGTCGCCAGCATCCCCACGTCGACGGGCGTCGTGTGGTGCTGGTCGACGACGGCCTGGCAAGTGGATACACGATGATGGCGGCCGTCAAGCAGTTCCGCCACAAAGGCCCGACGAGCCTTGCGGTCGCCGTTCCGGACGCGCCAATGTCCACCATACGCCGCGTGGAGCCGCTCGTGGACGACCTGTACGTTCTGGTGGCTCAGCGCGGCGGCGCGTTCGCGGTGGCGTCGTACTATGCCCGTTGGCACGACCTGTCCGACGGGGAAGTGCTTGATATTCTGAATGACTGCGACGGAGAGAGACGAGATGCCCGACGGTAAACTCACACAGCAGGTTCTCCGGAAAGCGGCCCATGCGCTGCAACTGCATTTCGACACGCCGCACGCAATGATCTGCTTTGACGCCGCGCGGCGTCTTCGCGAGACCTGCAGTGCACAGGCGTACGACGCCGCATGCCGGAAGCTACTCGATTACGTGAACGAGTCGGACAGACTGGATCATCCGGCCATGCCGCTTACGCCGGCTGGCGAGCCTGACGCCGACGACGAGGTGGCGGGCATGCGGCAATCGCTGGCCGAGCACAAGGTGTTGAACGCCGCCTGGTACGGACAGCGTTTGCTGGACGCCGGTCGGCATGCCGACCTCGCGCAGGAGGCACTGCGCCTCGCCGCGCACGAGGTGGACGGGCTGGGGCACACTTTCATCTTCACCGAGACCGCCCTGCGGCTGATGCGGGACGCGGCCGACGAGACCACGCGCTCCGCTATCTTGCTCGCGCTAATGGAGTATCTCTCGCGGAAGGCGAGCGTCGAGCGACCGCAGCTCCAGTGGAGCGGCGCCGGCTGGAGGCACCTGGCGCAGCGCGCCTGCGAACGCGTCGGCCTGTTGGGGCACAACGTGATCTTCGCGCGATCGCTGCACCTGCGGCGCGACGACCTCCCGGACGACCTGTTCGAGCATGCCCTGGCCCAGCTCGAGCGCAACATCGATGCGAGCGAGGACGAGTTCACGGTGGACGATCTGCGGAGCCGGAGTGCCTCCGAGCCGGCGGGCCGTCCGGAGGCGGTCCTGGGCGAGTTCGTGGCGTCCGGCGACACGGAGTTGGCCGTGGCCGCCGTCCGGGGTTTCATGTCGAACGGCGTGGGTGCGCCGGAGGTGGCTTCGGCGCTCGTGACCGTCCTCTGTCGGGTGGACGTCACCCAGTCGCACTACGTCATCTTCCCCGAGGCGGTCCGCTACCTGATTGATCACGTCGACGCCGACTACGCGGAATTGGCGCTCGCGCAGGTTGCCCGCATGGCCTGCGGCGCGGCGGAGCGGTACGGAATGAGGCAGGTCGGGGCGCTTCCGACGAAAGGGGGAACACTGTGAACGACGGGCAATCGGCCCCATCCAGCCGCGACGCAAACCGCCTGAGCGAGTGCACCAGTCCCTATTTGCTGCAGCACGCGCACAATCCCGTGGACTGGTACCCGTGGGGCTCCGAGGCGCTCGAAAGGGCGCGGCGGGAGGACAAGCCGATCCTGTTGAGCATCGGTTACTCGGCCTGCCACTGGTGCCACGTGATGGCGCACGAATCGTTCGAAGACCCCGAGATCGCCCGGCGCATGAACGAGAACTTCGTGAACATCAAGGTCGACCGCGAGGAACGTCCGGACCTGGACAGCCTCTACATGCAGGCGGTGCAGATTCTCACCGGCAGCGGCGGATGGCCGCTCACGGTGTTCCTGACGCCCGATCTGGTTCCGTTCTTCGGCGGCACCTACTTCCCGCCCGAGCCCCGCGGCGGCATGGCCGGCTTCCCGCAGTTGCTGGAACTCGTCCGGCGCGTCTACGACGAGAAGCGCGAGGACGTCGAGTCGTCGGCGGAAAGCATCGCACAAGCAGTACGGGGGCTGGCGGGAGGGCCGGTAGCCGATGAAGGCCCCTCGCGCGCGTTCCTGCAGGAAGCCATGCGCGGGCTCGAGCGTGAGTTCGACCACGAACAGGGCGGGTTCGGTGGATCGCCGAAGTTCCCGCAAGCGCCGGCGTTCGACTTCATGCTGAGACTCTGGGGCGATGCTCACGACGACGACCTCAACGGTATGCTTGCCCTGACACTCGACCAGATGGCGGACGGGGGCATACGGGACCAGATAGGCGGCGGCTTCCATCGCTACGCCGTGGACAGCATGTGGCGCGTGCCGCACTTCGAGAAGATGCTCTACGACAACGCCCAGCTTTCCGCTCTCTACGCCGATGCCGCCGTGGCCTTCGGCCGGCCAGACTACGCTGAAATCGCCGCCTCCACCTGCGACTACGTTATCCGCGACCTGCGCTCCCCGGAAGGCGGCTTCTACAGCGCACAGGACGCCGACAGCGAGGGCGGAGAGGGCAGGTTCTACACCTGGAGCTACGACCAGATCGCCGAATGCGTTGACGAGAGCGCGCTGGAGTTGGTCACGCGATATTTCGGCGTCTGCGAGGAGGGCAACTGGGAGGACGGCCTCAATGTGCTGCATCGGCCGGTGCGACTGGCCGAACTGGCCGGGCTCCTCGAACTGGACGAACCCGAGGCCCGGAGGATGATGGACGCCGCCGTCGACGCCATGCTGGCCCGGCGCGAACAGAGGCCCCGTCCCGCAACGGACACCAAAGTGCTGGCGGACTGGAACGGGCTGATGATCGGCGGACTGGTGCGCACCTATCGTGCCACGCGGCGCGAGGAATACCTGCGTGCCGCCCAGGACTGCGCCGGCTTCGTCCTGGACACGATGTGGCCGGAAGACGGCCTCCTGCACAACTGGTGCGACGGGCGGGGCGGCGAGCCGGCCTTCCTGGCCGACTGCGCCCTGCTCGCGGACGGCCTCCTGACGCTCTACGGCTCCACGTTCAAGCCCGCGTATCTGGAGAGAGCGAGGCAACTGGCCGACACGATGCTCGCGGAGTTCTGGAATGAGGATATCGCGTCATTCACCGAAGCCGGGGAGCGGACCGAGGATCTCTTCGCGCCGGTTCGCAGCGCGACCGACCAGCCGTTGCCCGCCGGCAACTCGGCTGCGTGCCACGTGCTGCTGCAACTGAGCGAGATATGCGGCGAGAGTTGCTATGCGGAGACCGTCGAGACGGCTCTGCGCGGCGTGATGCCGATGGCCCGCACGGCGCCGGTCGGCTTTGGAACCGCCCTCAGCGCCATGCTCCGCAGATTGTCCGAGCCGCGGGAGTTTGTTATCGTGGGAGACGACGGAGAGGGCTTCGAGAGCCTTGTGGCGGCGGCGGACGCGTGCTACCTGCCCAACATGGTACGAGCCGGCGCCCGAGACCCCGATGTGCGCGGCACCGAGGTCGCGCTTCTGGAGGGCAAGCGTGCGCAGGACGGCGCCGTGGCGTACGTCTGCTCCGGAGGCACTTGTCGGGAGCCCGTCTCCGACCCGGACGAACTTCGCGCGCAGCTCGAAGCCCTGGCATAGTTGCTGCATGCGACGGGCGCCCGAATGCATGCCGTCAAGGAGGTTGGATGTTGGATCTGAAGCCGGTCGATCTGGAGCATAGGGACACGATCAACGACTACCTGGAGCGCTTCCCCCCGCAGATATCGGAGCACACGTTCACGAACATGTATGCCTGGCGCGCGTGGCGCCGCGTTCTATTCGCCGAAGTGGACGGCACCTGTTGCTTCGTCGAGGATCTGGAGGGGCAGCGACATCTGTTCGGCCCGCCGGCGGGCGATGCTCCCGCGCCCGAGGTCTTCGCCGCCCTGAGCGAGGCAGGCATATCGGCCGCGGTGAGGATCACGGAGAACGAGGCCGACGCCCTTCGGCAGGAGGGGCTCGATGTCCAGGATGACCGCGACAACGCCGACTACGTCTACCTGGTCCGGGACCTGGCCGAGCTCTCCGGCCGCGACTTCCACCGGCAGAAGAACCTGGTGAACCGCTGCCTGGACGCATACGACTGCGAATACGAGGCGATGACGGCCGACAACGCCGGCGAAGCCATGGAGATGCAGAGGCGCTGGTGCCGCGAGCGAAACTGCGGTAAGAAGGAAAGCCTGTGCGCCGAGTTGAAGGCGATCGAGACCACTCTGGGCGAGTTCGCGCAACTGGAGCTGATGGGTTGCCTGGTGCGCATAGACGGTCGGGCCGAGGCATTCTGTGTCGGCGAGGCGCTCTCGCCCGATACCGCCGTGGTGCATTTCGAGAAGGCCATGACGGAGTACGACGGCCTCTACCAGGTCGTCAACCAGTGGTTCTGCCGCAACGCACTGGACGGATTCAACTACGTGAACCGCGAGCAGGACATGGGCATCAGCGGGTTGCGGCGAGCGAAGAAGAGCTATAACCCCGATCACATGGTGGACAAGTTCGTTGCCCTTGACCGCGACGCGCTGGAGGGGCCGCTGGCGCAGCCGTCGCTGGACGAGGTGTGCCAGGAATGATCCCAAGGGAAGGCTGGCCCAAATGAACGAAGAGGTCCCGCAGCCGGCGGTCGAGTCCAGCCGCAAGCAGGTGGATATGCTGCGAGAAGCGCTGTCCGACCGTCCGCGCGTGCTTATCCTGACCCATGACAACCCCGACCCCGACGCGATGGCCGGGGCGCTGTGTCTGACGCAGGTCGTCGAGTCCTTTGGATCGGCCCGTCCGCGCATCGTCTACGGCGGGATCGTCGGCCGCGCGGAGAACCGCCACATGGTCCAGGCGCTGGAGATACCGCTCTGGTCGACCGAGAGCCTGAAGTTCCGTCCCGACGACGTGTTCATAATGGTCGACACGCAGCCCGACTTCGCCAACAACTCGTTGCCCGACGGAGGCACCGTGGTCGCCGTCGTCGATCATCACGAGCAACTGAACGAGCTCAAGGCGCCCGTGGCCGACGTGCGCCCGGGCTACGGAGCGGTCACCACCATCGCGGCCGAATACCTGCTCAGCAGCGACGCCGAGTTGACCGCCCGCCTGGCCACCGCCGTCTGCTATGCCATCGGCACCGAGACGCAGGACCTCGGGCGTGAGGCAAGCCGGGCGGACATCGCCGTTTTCCTGCGCATGTTTCCGCTCTGCGACCAGCCGCTGCTGGGCCGGCTGCGTCACCCGAGGCACGGCCTGTCGTTTTTCGCGGACCTGGACCACGCCATTCGCGCAACGGAGGTCGTCGAGGACATCGCCTTCTGCCACATGGGCAGGCTGGGGGTGCCGGACGCCGCCTCGGAAATGGCTGACATGCTGCTGACCGGCCAGGACATCAACTGGGTGCTGTGCACGGGCGCTTATGAGAACCAGTTCCTCTTGTCACTCCGGACCAGCGAACCGCAGGGCGGCGCGGGCGAGTTGCTGCGCAGTGTGGTTGGGGAACGCAGCAGGGCCGGCGGGCACGACATGATGGCCGGCGGGGCCGTGGACCTGGGCTCCGACGCCGACGTCGCCGAGATGGAGCGGACCGTCACCGAACGGCTGCTGGAAGCCCTGGGCCGGGATACGGGGGCCGTGCTGGTGCCCCTACTCAACCAGCCGGGTGTCGGGCGCAATACAGAGGAGGGGGTGCAATGAAGGCCGCAATCATACGCGAGTACGGCGCAGTTGAGAAGATCGAGGTCGCGGACGTGCCCGTGCCCGAACCGGCCGCAGGGGAGGCGGCGGTACGCGTGCGCGCGGCCGCCCTCAACCATCTGGATATCTGGGTGCGCAAGGGGTCCAAGGGAGGCAGCCTGGACCATCCCCTCATCCTGGGCTCGGACGCCGCCGGCGTCGTCAGCGAAGTGGGAGGGGGCGTCGGGAACGTGAAGCCGGGGGACGAGGTCATCCTTAACCCCGGACTGAGCTGCGGGCAGTGCGAGTTCTGCCGCAGGGGCGAGCAGAGCACCTGCCCCGACTTCGGCTTGGTGGGGCTGAGCCGTCCCGGCACCTTTGCCGAGATGGTGGCCGTGCCGGCGGGCAACCTGGCCGCCAAGCCGGAGTACCTCAGCTTCGCCGAAGCCGCGGCCCTGTCGCTGGATCACGTGACGGCCTGGCGCATGCTGTTCACGCGGGCCGAGTTGCGACCCGGCGAGACGGTGCTCATCCACGGCATCGGCGGCGGTGTGGCGATGGCGGGGCTGCAGTTCGCCGTGATGACGGGCGCGGAGACGATCGTCACCTCGTCCTCGGACGAGAAACTCGCGAAGGCGACGGATGTCGGCGCCCACTATATCGTCAACTACCACGAGAGCGACGTCGCCGAGACGGTGATGGACCTGACCGGAGGCCGGGGGGTGGACGTCTGCCTCGATTCCGTCGGCGCGGCCACCTGGCCCGTCGACTTCGCCGTGGTGCGCCGCGGCGGTCGAATCGTTCTGTGCGGGATCACCACCGGCGCCGAGGCCGCGGCGGACCTGCAGAAGATCTACTGGAATCAGGTGAGTGTGCTGGGTTCGACCATGGGTTCGGACGAGGACTACCGCTGCATGGTGGAGATGGTGCGTGCCTCCGAACTCCGGCCCGTGGTCGATGCCGTGTTCCCGCTGGAGCAGGTGCGCGAGGCGACGGCGAGGATGGAAGAGGGCGAGCAGTGCGGCAAGATCGCCCTGACCGTCGCGTGAGTCTTAGGTGCCCTGCGAGTGGTCGCGTCGGCCCGCTCCGATCCTGTGCTCGGTGCCGGCGAGAAGGCGGCGGATGTTGGCGCGATGGAGCCAGATCACCAGCAGCCCGCCCGCGAGAGCGAAGAGGGTGACGAAGATGCCCTCCCCCAGCGGATCGGGATGCAGCGTCCAGACGGCCGCCGGCAGCGCGGCCGCCGCGCAGACGGATGCCAGCGACACGTAGCGGAACAGCCCGAACACGATCGCCCAGATGCCTGCCGCGATGAGGAGTGCCCACGTGCTGAGCACCAGGAACACGCCCGTGCTGGTGGCGACGGCCTTGCCCCCTTTGAAGCCCAGATAGAGGGGGAAGACGTGTCCCACGATGGCCGCCAGCCCCGTGCCGACCACCAGCGGAGGCGGCGAGTGCGCGCCCGCCGGCACCAGTGCCCGGGCCGCGAGCACGGGCAGCAGGCCCTTGGACACGTCCAGAAGGAAGATGAGGGGAAAGAACCGGAATCCCAGCACGCGCGCGGCGTTGGTGGCCCCGATGTTGCCGCTGCCGGTGGTGCGGATGTCGACGCCTTTGATGAGCTTGGCGGCCAGGTAGCCGAACGGCACCGAGCCGTACAGATAGGCCGCCAGGGGCAGTATATACAGGGCTGGGTTCATGTCGGCTCCGGTCCGGTCGGGTGGAGGCAAGGCTGCTGCCATCCCGGCGACGGCAACCGCACAGAGATTATAGACGACGGCCGCCCGGCCGCAAAATGCGCTCATGAAGGCCCTAAAACCGCTTGTGTTTCTTTGACACGGGATGTCCGGGTTGATGCTGACCCCTGGGTGGGTTTTCAGGGGTGGGTTCCTG
>CAZZNQ010000126.1:0-8120 GCA_964655775.1 uncultured candidatus Brocadiaceae bacterium
GTCCGTCACCTTGAAGACCACCAGGAAGCGGTGGTATTGCGCGTTCGGGCTTCCAGCGCCCGGGAAATGTACCGGCGCGTCAGCCATTACCTTGCCGATGCCGGTGTTCCCGCCGCCGAGGCCGAAGATGAGGTAGCGCGGGTAGCCTTCGGCATCGGGTGCTTCGAGCCCCAGACCGTTGTAGCTGGCTGTCGTAGGATCAAGCTCGACGACGCTGCCGGCGGACCCCGAAATGGCGATCTCCACGCCACTGTAAGGATCAAAGGTGGCGTTGTCCGGATCATCGGCCATTTCCAGCGTCGTGGTGACGCCCACAGCATTGAGCGCCCCGCCGATGCGCGCGCCCTGCGGGTCGGAACTCAAGTCGACCACGCTGAGACCTGCGCCTGAGTAGGGCAGCTCGTCTATGACATCGCCGCTCTCGTTGACCAGGGAATCCAACCTGTTCGGAAAGGTCATGTGGAGGTGGCGGTGTTCCTGCATGGCCTTCGTCACCTCGGTCAGGTTGGTCGCCCCGCTGGACTGGTGAGCCCGCTTGACGATCCCCGGCAAGGTCGGGACAAGAATCCCAGCCAGGGCGATGAGAATGACAAGGACAACGGTCAGCTCGATGAGCGTCAGACCGCGCCGTCTCCTGCTACGTTCCTTCTTGGGCCCTGCATGAACCGGCGTAGACATGAAACAACCCTCCTCACATGGCAAAGACTCTACCCACCTGACTTGGCCGCCTCAGGGACGGCCCCCCATGGCTGGCCGTCGCTCCGGAATGCCCGTGGCCACCGCGGTCGGCCGGACGGACGAACCAGGAGCGGGTCCGCCGTTCTGCAACTGAGTTGCATAATAAAATAGCATGACACCACAGAACTGTCAAGGCCTTTTCTTGACATACGGTGGTTAAAGCCTCTAAAAAGGGGTCAAATGCTCGCCAAGTGCCAGAATGAGCACCTGTCCGTAGCGCACAGATACGCATCCTAGGTGCACATAGTTGGCGTTCTGTGCGGGCCGAATGGATGGCCGCACCGCATTCGAGCCGGCCATGAAGATCCACGCCGAGCTGGCCAAGCTCCGCGACGAGGGGCTGTTCAGGTACATCGGCCTCACCACGCACGTGGCGTTCGAGACGATCTACAAGAAGATCGCCACCGGCGGCTTCGACCAGGCGGTGCTGACGATCTGCTACTTCAACAAGGGCATGGACACATTGCTTTCCGAGGAGAACCGCGCGTGCCGTGAGAAGTGCCTTCAGAAGGTCCATGAACTCGGTATGGCGATCGTCGCCATGAAGGTGATGGGCGTGAGCATTTAGGGCCGCATGTCGCGGAAGGTCGTGCCCAACTACGATCCGGCCCTGCGGGCGAGGCGGCCGGCCGCGCCCATGCGCTGCGCGCTCAGCGACCTCCGCGTCTCCCTAATGGCCGTCGGGAGGGGTCCCGCGAAGTGATCGAGATCGGCACCCCGTGCGCTAAGGCGGGTCTGAGAGTTTGCCACCGGGGCGGACCGGAGCCGAGTTCGACAAAGATGCATCGTTGGTGAGCTTTGTCGCAGCCGCGAAAATGGTCAGGTGGGGCAGTCGCTCCACAGACCCGCGACGTCTAGCACCATCGGATCGGGGCAGACATTCGTGGGAGGTCGAGGGAGGAGTGGCGCAGGGCCGACTGAGCGGCGCGGGGCGCCACGCCGTTCTTGCTCAAGTGGGTAGCAGAGGGCGTGGAGGTCGACCGTGCGGGCGAGCTCGCAGACGACGCCCAGAAATCCAAAGGTCAGGTGCGCACACCTCCAAGTGCTGCGTCCCTTCCTTTCATCCGGCGGAAGGCCCGAGGCTTCGGGCCCGCTCTCGGCGTCCGACGTGGTGGCGATGCATGAAACACAGTCCATCCCTGGCCGACGGTCTCGCGGCGCACCGCCCCGCGTTTGATCTCGATGGCGACCCAACGCCCCTGCGGGTCAATGGCCAGCAGGTCGAGCGGCCCTGCCTCCAGGTAGACCTGACGACCGGCGAATGGTCAGGCCGGCCTGCACGCCCTTTGTCTTGGCGTAGCGAATATCGCGATGAGCGACCACCTCCACCTTTGCGGTCACCGGCTGCGTGGCTGTGGTCGGTTCAGCGGCGGCAACGGCCACGCCCTCGGCGCCAACGGCGTCGCCGAGGGCCAGCGTGTGCAGCTTGCCGGCCTCCAGGCCTTTGAAGGCCAGCGGCTCGCTACCGGGCATAATAACGCGAACATCCACGCGGTCGGCCTTCCCCAAGCCGAAATGCAGGACCGGCAGCCGCTTCGAGCGGTAGCAGAAGTCGGTGCGGACCTCGTCGCTGCCGAGGATGGTCTGCGTGCCGGCTTGGTAGACTACTACGCGGGCTCCGATGGCAGGAGTGGCACGCGGGCCACGCACGACGTTGACGCCTATCCAATGGTTCGCGTTGGCGAGGCGGTTCATGTAGATTCGGCTGTTGTCCTCACCATCGTAGCCTCCTACCGTGCCGTCATGGATGATAACATCAATGCGGCCGTCGCCGTCCAGGTCGCCGTAGTTCAGGTCGCGGCCACCGGATTCGCCGCCGATGCCGTGCTCCGCCGCCGGCACCCCGACGAACGTGCCCTTGCCCGTGTTGCGGAACAGGTGCGGGTACGGCCAGCGGGTCTTGTCCATGTCGCGGCGGTTGATCAGGCAGAGGTCCACCCAGCCGTCGTTGTCGTAGTCCATCGCGGCGCCGGAGGCAAAACTGATCTGCCACCGTCTTGCAGGTGGCAATTCGTTGTATTGCTCGAAGCCGCTCTGGCTTGTGCGGTCGATGAAACGGATTTCCCCGGGGTTCGAGGCATTCTCGTACAAGGCAACGGACCGTGTATCTTCAACCGTGCCCAGTCCCGCTCGTCGGATCACAGCTCCGACGAAAAGGTCCTGGTCGCCATCGCGGTCGTAGTCCAGCGGGACTACGCAGTAGCAGTTCCAGTGCTTTCGAGTGTTGCCGTGCGCGTACTCACCGATCGCTTCGCGAGCGACTTCGGCAAAGCAGATTTTGCCCGGCTCCGAGCGGTTGTGCAGTACGAATAGTCCCCGATCCTGCTGTTCAACCCACTGCTGACCGATACCTCCTCGGCCGCCTTCCTGGAAGCCCAGATCGGCGTAGGCGGCCGTGACGATGTCCGGCTTGCCGTCGCCGTCGAAGTCGCGCACAACCGCGCCCTTGAACATCTTGTTGGCCCAATCCTCCTTGCGGCCGTCTGGCCGCGTGAGCGTGGCGTACCAGAAGCCCGGTATATCGGGTTCCAGCACGTCGCGGATGATGTCCGGACCAAAAACGCCTTCGGCCTTGCCGGGGTGGAGTTCGCACCCGGCGTGATTCGTGCCGAAGGACGAGACGCTGTGGTACGAGTCGATGTGGCCATCACCGTCGAAGTCCGAGAAAAGGACATTTCGCGTGTTGCCAACGGTTTCGTTGCCGAGGTCCCGGCGGCTGAAGGTACCGTTGCCGTTGTTGATCCAGCAGTCCCCCTGCCGGCGCTCCTGCTGGGCGACGAAGGCATCGAGACTACCATCGGCGTCGAAGTCGTGGGCGCCCCAGCCATTGGCATTGTCGACCTGGTAGGTCGTGGCGTGGGTGAAGGAGCCCTTGCCTTGGTTCCGCACCAGGTGCACGCGGCGCTTGCAGGCGATGAGGATGTCTGGGCGGCCGTTACCGAACACGTCCAACACGGCGGAGGCCTGCGCCAACGTGCCATTGTGGATGTACGCCAGTTGGAAGATGGTCTTGGTGTCCGCGGCACCCTTCGGCAATGCACCGTCCATGGCGCCCGGTCGCGAATCATCTTCGCGCTGCTTCCGGCGCCAAGTGCGGACCTCGTCCAGCGTCAGGCGGCCGTCTTTGTCGGTGTCCATCTTGCCGGACTGTGGCAAGTTGCGGGCCTCCTCGCCCGTCAGCACGCCATCGCCGTTGCCATCCAGTTGCCTGAACCGCTCAATCAGTGTCCCTCGCCCCTTCGAGACGCCCTGAGCGTACACGCCCATCCAACACAGCAATAGGGCGGCCAAAACGGCGGCGAGAATCCGCTCAACGAGGCACGTTCTCATTCCGGTCACGGTCGTTTTCCTATATTCCCAGAAACCCGAATCACCTCATGCCCGTTCCGGGTCGCTTCACCATGCGGGCAGATACAGTTAACGCCATTCCCTGTGGATACTCTCCCGGTCCGGTTCTCTTAGAACGAATGGAGATAGAACTTCTCGCCCACACGGCCGGTGGTTGCGCTCTTGCCCCCGTACACCCGGCAGTGTTCAGATGGGACGGGCAGCCGAACGTACCGAAGTCGCTCTAACAAAACAGCTCCCGGTGGGACCCATCCGCAGAGTTCGCGTCTCCTGTCATTTGAACGGGCTTGCGCCAGCAATCCTGCGCTGGCCCAGCTAGGTGTCCCCGCAAGCGATACTCATCCCGTAGCAAGACCAAGCAGTGGACTAAGAGGCTGTTGTCTGCTCCTTCGCACCGGCTGCTTCGCTCAGAGGCGGGCCCAGCAGAGCCTGGATTGCCCCGGCCACGTCGAGAAGGGCGGGAACGGGGTAGGCGTTCATGACCACGTCAGGGCTGGAGTGATGCAGGGCGGCCCGGGCGGCGCAGCGCACGAAACGTCCTTGCTACGGTGAGTGCCGAATGTGTGCCGCAGGGCTGGCGGCGAGCACCTGTCTTTCAGGGGTTTGAGGACAGAAACGGGGACAGATAACTACGGTCAAGCAATGTTAAGACGCCGAAAGTGCCGTCATCACTTCTAACGCAAGATGTTGTTCTGTCACGGCATATGATGACCGGCCGTGATGCGCCCTAAGGTCGTTGTCTCTCGCGAATCCCCTAAACCACCGGTCCCGTGTTCGAGTCACGGCGGGCGTATCAACTCCTCAACTCCGACGGAACTCTCGGCAGATACAGGGGCAGCTACGAGCGGCAGCAAGCAAGTCAGCATGATCAGAATCCCGCCGGGTGCGCGGGAGGCGGGGCGATGCTGGCGCCTGCGTCCATAGCCGGCCCGCCGGGCCGGCGGCGGAAGTCGCCGTTGGCTGCGTCCATGAAAAGCGACCTCGGATCCTTCACCACCTGGCAGCCCGGGCCCATGAAGCGCTTGTCGACCTCGCGCATGTAAAGGTTGTTCTCGAACACGCCGTTCAGGTTGCCGGTGATGCGATCGAAGACGTTGCCGCGGACGACCAGGCCTTCGGGCGTGCTGACGCCTCTGGCGCTCTGGCCGAAGATGCTGCCTGAATAGCCGGCCTCGGGGTTCACGTTCACGAAAGTATTGTTCAGGAACTGGATGTTCTTGATGTCTCGTCCGCCGGCGCGGCCTGACCGCCACATGGCCAGGCAGACGGCCGACTTGCCGAGGCCGTCGATCACATTGTTCCGAAAGGCGATGTTCTCGGCGTTGCGATTGATCGTTATGACGTTGTGCACGTAGTTGCCTTCGAGGAGCACGTTGGCGCAGCCCTCGTAGACGTTGATGCCGCTGGAGTGCATGCCGAAGTGATCGAGGACGGCGTTGTTGCGGATGACGCCTTCCTTGCACTCGTAGTGCCGGATACCACTACCGGAGTTCTTATTCAGATAGCAGTTGCGTACCGCGTAATCGTTGACGCGATTCAGGAAGACGCCCGTTGTCCAGCCGGGGCAGTGGTGAATGTAGCAGTTCTCGACGAGGATCCCGTCGCAGTAGTTCAGACCGATTCCGGCATGCCCGCTGACGAAGCGGATTTCGCAGTCGGAGACGCTCACGTTGTTGGCACGGGGGGCGTTGCGGCTGACCGAGACGCCGCCGGCGCCGCCGGAGTATCGCTGAATCAGGAAGCCCTTGACCTGTATGTGCGACGCCCCGGCGTCGATTGACAGACCCGTCTGGAACTCCGGGAAGCCAATGTTGACGGGCTGGCCGCCCTCAAGCCGCTCCGGCAGCAGGTAGACGCGGGTCCGCCCCTTGGCCAGGGCCGCGATCGCCCACTCGCCCGGCTGCTCGATCAGCCGCACGGAGTTGTAGAAGGCGTACTTGGTGGTCGGGTACGTCGTCGGGGTGAACTTGGGAACGAAAAGCTGGTGCGTCTTTGGGTCATAGCCCTTGACGACGCCGAAGTAGACGTGGTTATTGCCGCCGTGGACCCCGACAAACATACCGTCATACGCTGCGGCGTTCCTGGCGACGAGATTCTTCGCGTCGGTGATGACGCTGACATCCTCCTTCACTTCCAGCCGCTGCTCGCTCTGGAGGAAATCCCTCGGCAGGTCCGGATAGAAGGCATCCCTGGGCTTCGGAAACTGAGAGATCGGCAGCAGGCGGCGGTCGCCATCGATCAGGATGACGCGCTGCCAGGGCGCCTGGCGGTCGCGGGGAGTCTGACGATGCACGACGAACTCGCCGTGGTTCACGTTGGATGTGATATCGAGATCGATATCGGCATAGAAGATGTCGCGCCAGCGCCTGTTGCCCTGTGCCTCCTCCGCCGAGCGGCAGCGCTGCCAGCCCTGGATGACGCGACCGCCGTCAAGGACGGCCCGGCCTTCGCCGAAGGTGCCGGTCGTGTTGCCGTCGAAGGTGATCGGATTGCCGGTCTCTCCCGAAGCGGTCAGGCTGATGGAGCCATGGTACGCCACGCCCCCGCGGAAGACGACCGTATCGCCCGGAGCGAGCTTGGCGGCCGCCGGCCTGTCCGTGGCGTTGCTGTCGCCGGGAGCGTGCTTCCAGGCCGTTTCGGGTGACGCCCCGTCGGCCTTGTTGTCCCCGCCGGCGAAGTCGACATAGTACGTGGTCGCAGAAGCCCAGGCCGAAAAGCACAGGGAGGCTGCCACAGCGAGCATGAACAGACGCGAAAAACTGAACATGATGTTTCCTCTGTTACGGATAGAATGAAATCGCCATTCCCGACGACGGAGCGAGACATCGGTCCACAGATTCGGCGACAGAGACCGCTCATCCGCCACACGACGCCGAGTGGGCAGGTCCCATCCGCTTCAGGACTCTGAACCGCCGCCAATGGGACCTATACCTACCGAAAACTCCAGCCGCCGTCAAGCAACGCTTCTGAGGGGCGTCGACGGCGGACATCCCCAGTGGTCGGCAGGCGGTACAGGTTAACTGGGCTGCCGGGCGCCGTCGAGCAATCAAGGAAGTCCCCCTAACCGAAGCGCCATGTCAAACATGGCCACGATACTCCCAGGTGCCTGTCCGTCCTGGATGACGTGGGCCGGGCTAAGGACATAGCCTCCATTACGGCCCAAGATGCGAACGAGGTCCCGCACTTCAGCGCCGGACGTCTTTTTCGCTTGCCTGTGGAGGTCCGCCGCGGTTGAAGGAAGCGCTCCGGGAGGCCACAATGGGATGATCGCCCTCAAGTGGACATCTTGCCATCGCAAACGGGAGATCTGTACCCGCAGGGAGTGCCAGTCATGGCGCGAATCCAGATGCAATGCGTCAATCGCCAGACCTGGGCTTATGGAGTCCCGCGGCGGGGGTGGTCCAACACCCTCGGTCGCGTGGCACATCTCCAGAGCTACAGCCTGACGCATGCCCTGAACGTGGCAGGCTTCTTCCCGATCTCGATGGGGCCGGACATCCGCCCTCCCCTCTTACGACATGCGTGGTTTGCCCAGATATCCCTCCTGCGTTGAGGCCCGAGTACGCTTGCGACTTTCTGTCAAGACAATCGTCTGGATCGTGTTGACTGGCGTCCTGGCCACCAGTCCCGTCGGCTCTACGGACTGGCCTCAATGGCGCGGGCCCGAACGCACCGGTGTGTCGGTCGAAAGCTCAGGATGGCCCGGCGCATGGCCGCCCAAGCGGCTGTGGGAGATGAACGTGGGCCATGGCTGCACGTCACCTGTGGTCGACTCCGGACGTGTCTACGTGATGGGATGGCAGGGCGACGGGAGACTCCGTTCGAATCCCGTCGGGCGGGACACCGTGTTCTGCATAGAAACATTGACCGGTTCGGTCATCTGGGAGCAATCGTACCGTTCACGCTACCAGGGACGTTTCAGGACCGGAGACACGGCCCAATACGGCGGGCCTTCTTCGACGCCGGTTTTCGATCCGGCGACCGGACGTCTGTACACACTCGGCGTCGACGGGGACCTGCGCTGCTGGCAGGCA
>CAZZNQ010000127.1:0-7395 GCA_964655775.1 uncultured candidatus Brocadiaceae bacterium
CCGAGTTCATCTGCAGCCTAGCCCAACTCCTGTGGACATTGCAAGACTTTCAGACAAACCGCTTGGACTCGCGAAGCGATACCGATTTGGACCATCTTCCCCGGTCTGTACAAGGCCCGTGCGTACGCTACAATCTGCGCCGCCCGGACGCTCGCATCCGGCCCGAAACACCCCATTTATCAATTCATCATACGTCACTGTTAAAGAGGGAAGGGGGGAAGGAGTCAAGTCCAGAATCTTGTGTAAATTCACATCTCCAGGGATTCAGCGTGTGAGCGAGCGGAGGGGACCGGAGCGAGTTCACACGCTGATGCGTCCGACCCGGCCAGCCACTCGGCTATCTCCTCATCGATCCGCTCAGGCTCCATCCTCAGGTATCTTCTGCCCAACCACTCATCGTTCGCTTCCGCGCCGCCACCGTGGCCTCCTGCAACTGGTGCGTCGAGACCGACCGGCTGGCCGCGAATCCCCTTGGAGGTCTGTGCAAGGCGGACGTGCGGAGCGATCGGCCTCGTGTCCGCCGGACGCTGACCGAGGAGGAACTGCGGAGGCTGGTCAAGGCGGCGCGGCCGCACGGTCGAACTCCAAGCGCTACGCCATACCTTCGGCACCCACCCCCGCTCGCGGGGTGGCCACCTCAGCAAGAACGGGATGGCGCCCCGCACCGCCCCAGGCCGCCCTGCGCCACTCCTCACTCGACCTCGGGCGGATGTGCAGTCAACCGGCAAACAGCAAGGTTGCAGGATCTCTGCGGATGGTCCAGGGGTCCAGCCGTTTGAGCGGCTCACGCAGCGAGGCATCGTGGTAAGCGTCGGCAGCAGCAAGGTAGGTGAAGACGGCGCGCCCAAACGGCGCCGGCTTGATCTGCTGGTGAGGCCATTCATCAGGTCGCCCTATGTACTTGCCGGCAGAATCGAGGGCCAACCGAAGTCCACGCCCGTCGGCCGTGGTGTGGCGCCAGAGATCGATGCCCAGGCAATCACCCATCAGCGCGAGCAGTGCCCACCCTTTCAAGGTCATCAACGTGTACCCCATCGAGGTCCGACGGTGGAGCTCATGCGGAAGGCTGCCGTCCTCGGCAATCTGGGTCTCGAGTCGTCGTAAGCAGCTGCCGCGCAAGACGTGCGACGCCAAGTCGTCATCGCCAACGAAGCGTGAGAAGGCAGCCAACTGCGCGTCGTACCAGGTGCCACGGTTGTTCTCGAACGCCTGTTCAGCGCGTCCCTGCGGACTGTTCTGCAACCACAGAAGGTAGTCCGAGAACCAGGTGCGGAGGCCGTCGCCAAGCTCTGATGACCAGGCTTCGGTGCCAGCCAGAATACCAACGGCCTGTATCATCTCCACCCAGGTGTGCGTGGCGATGACACCCGTGGGATACGGGGCTTCATCCCCGGGCGTGTACTTCGAGTAGGTGAGGTTCGGATTCATGGCGGTCGACGGATCGACGAACCACACCCGCAAAAGTTCGACAGCATGCTCTGCGTAGGCCGACATCCCCGTTGCCAACGCGGCCCACGCCAGATTGCGCACGGCGGCAGTGAACTCACCGAGACGGCGCTGGTCGTAATCGGGTTCGCGCGTCCCGGGACCGGCTTCGCCATCCCGAATGATGTACGGCAAGCCGTCAGGCGTGTCCGGGTTGGGCCAGGCATACGTCGGCATTCGGAGAAAGTCGTGCTTGTCGCCGCTCGGAGGCACCCGGTTCTTGTCGGTTACGCTGAACGGCCCCACGCTCAGCGCATCGTCTCCCTTGGCCTTCAGAGAACGGACCAGCTCGCTCGACGACGCTTCACGGCATTGGTGGATGAAACGATCAAGCCGGTCCGTGCTGAGGTAGATGACTTGCATCTCGTCGTGTCCCATTCGTCTGTCTCCTGGTGCCCTCTCATGCCAAGAGCCTACTGCGCAGGTGGGCTGCACCCGTGACCTACGCACTCCCATGAACCGGCCTGGCTCCGCGCCCTATACCCAGAGCTGGTTCGTCGGCAGGAAATCATCGGTATCGAGTCGGTCGAGGGCGATGGAGTGGGTGTTCTGGCTCTGAAGCTCCCGAAGCGAAGCCCCGACGCTCCCTTAGCGGCTAGCTGTCGGTCGCGAGGTCAGGATTGGCTGCCCAGGACGGGCATTCTATCCATGGCCTCTGGTGGTCGCAAGGCGCCGAAGCTCTATGGGTTGCAGACGGGCGCCCAGTCGTCCACCTCGGTGAGGTTGTGAAGGATCTGGCGCCCAGTCTGTTCGAAGCCTTCGAGTCCCTGGCCGTGCGTCGTCACCTCGATGCGGAAGGTGACGGTGTTGTACTCGCCCAGCAGATAGTCGCGCGCCAGTCCGGGATGCCATATCTTCTCCGCCACCCCGATCCGCGCGCACGGGACATCGGCGAATACCGTCCTCATCGTCCGCGTGGCCCAGTCGCAGCGCTCGTCTGTCAGGCTGTTCGGACCGGCCGTCCGGATGGTTTCGACGCCAGAGTGTGGCCGGGCGGCCTGCCACGAGTGTAAGGTCAACATGAATCCGAGTCGCTTCGCCTGGATCGCGGCCACCACTTCGTCGCGGATCATGGCGTATTCCGGCGGGGGCTCGGCGTCACTCCAGGTCGCAGCGCCGTAGATGCCTCGCCCTTCCGGGGTGGTGTACGAGCCGGAAGCCTGTCCGGCGCTGTGGGGCGAGACCAGGGGCACGACGTGGACGACCGACCCCGCCAGCAGCCTATGGGCAAGCTCGGAATCGGTGCCCAGCGTCCGGACGATCGCGTCGGCCGCCCATGAACCGGCAGTCTCCCAGGCATCCTCGCCGGCGATAAAAAAGTGCACCGTTTTCCGTCCGTCTTCGTCGCCGAAGTCGAACACGGGGACGCTCCTATGCCCCCTGCGCAACAGGCGCAGACGCATGTGCGGCGTGTGCTGGCTAGCGTAGATCAACCGGTCCAGGGCGTCACGACCGTAGGGATACCTGCCAGCGACCCGCACATCGCCGCCGCCCGTCACCGTCGCGCGCAGCACGCCGGGTGCGTGCTCCTCCAGTGGCACTGAACGGAATCGCGTCTCCTCTCCGTTCACCACCAGACCTTGACCTGCCAGGAACTTCACGGCATTTTCGTCCACAAGCAGTGCGACGTGCATCGGGTCCGGTGCTTCCAGAACAATGGCGTTCAGCATCGCCCCGCCCCGCAGGTCGAACGTCGCCGTGCTCCCGACCACCTCGAAGGGGGGCACCACGCCGCCTTCAAATGATCCAGTGATCCTCATGTTGGGCTCCTAATGCCATCGTAGCGGCAACTCCGACAGGTCAACGGCCGGCTCTTGGTGGGGCGGCGACGACATCCGCAGCAGCCGGGTTGTCAGGCCGCAGCGTCCCTATTGACGTCACTGCAAGCCGGAGCTTGGGGACGTTGGGCTCCCAGCGCCCTTCAGATACCTGTCGAACCACCGGAGCTGCTCCCAGATTACGTGCTCCACGCTCTCCCGGGCCCGGTAGCCGTGGTCCTCGAATGGCAACAGGACTAGACGGGCGGTGCCGCCCGAACCCCGCACCGCCTCGAAGAAGACCTCGGACTGGAACGTGAGGGTACCGGGATTGGAGTCGTCATCACCATGGATAATCAGAACCGGCTCTTTGACACGGTCAGCGAAGAAGGTCGGCGAGACCTGGATGTAGACATCCCTCGCCTCGAAGAGGGAGCGACGCTCGGTCTGGAAGCCGAAAGGCTGGTTGGTCTTGTTGTACGATCCGCTGCGCGCGATGCCGGCCCGAAACAGTTTGGTGTGCGCCAGGAGGTTGGCTACCATGAGCCCGCCGTGGCTGTGGCCGATGACGCCGACCCGCTCGGGATCGGCCACACCCATGTCGACGGCTTTGGCCACAGCGGCCTTCGCGTCGGCCACTAATTGGGGCACGAAGGTGTCGTAGGCGGTCTCGGGATCGCCGAGCACCGGCATGGCGGTCCGGTCGAGCACGGCGTAGCCCCGAAGCAAGAAGAAGAGGTGGGAGGGGCCGTACAAACGCATGAAGCGCTGGGCCGAGCCACTGACCTGTCCGGCGGTGGTTGCGCCGGAGTATTCGAGGGGATACGCATAGAGCACCGTGGGGAGCGGCGTGCCCTCCTGGTAGCCGGGGGGCAGATGCAGGTGGAAGCTGAGGGGCACGCCGTCGTCGCGCTCGTAGCGCACGATGCGTTTCTTGATCTCGCGCAGTCGGGGCGTCGGGTCCTCGAAGCGCGTGATGGGTTCACGCGTCAGGGCCCGAGTGGCCTCGCCCTCGGACGCCTCGATCTCCTTGCCCAATGTGGCCAGATAGTAGTTGGGCACGTCAGCGGCGGACTCGGAGCGCAACACGAAGCGGCCCTCGTCACCGAGGAACGCCACGAAAGACTCGTAGCGGTCCTGATCGCAGCGGAACAGACGTTCGGCATCGCCGGTGCCAAGGCGGCGCAGGTCCAGGAAGGGCCGATCGCCCTGATCGGTGGCGCCACTCCCGCAGAAGAAGACCGCGTCTCCCTTCTGATGCAGCACCCATTGACCGTTGGGCAGGGGGCGCAACAGGGGATTGCCTGGATCTCCGTATCGGTCGCCCTCGTCGAGATCGAACCACAGGCGCGACGTGCCCCGGTCTACGTCCAGGAGCCAAACGTAGCGCCAGCGGCGCATCCGCTGACGCTGGGTGAGCATGAGCGTGCCGCCCTCGGCGCCCCAGGCATTCCGCCAGGGCTCGATACGGTGCTCGGCTCGGAAGACCTCGTGGGGCTCTGCCGTGAAGGGCGCATCCAGACGCATGAGCCGGTCGCGGTGAGGCACCCTGGCCACGGGATCTCCGCCGTCGAGCGCCTCGACCCAGAAGAGCGTGTGGGGGGCGGTGGCACGCCACGCGACCGAGCGCGGGCCCAGCGGCACACCGTGGACAGGTACCTCCTCGGCGACGGGCAGGGAGGCGATGTTCGCTACGAGTTCGCCCCTATCGTTCCACACCTCAATCTCGCTGGCGAAGCGCGGCCAGCCCACCCCGTGGGACCAGGGCTCCACCAGGCGCTCGACGAGGAGATACTCGCCGTCCGGCGAGAACGCGGCCTTGGAGTAGGGAGCGGGCGTACCGACGACCTTCACCTTGCTTGTAGCCGGATCGACGATAACCAGCTCGGAGGTGGTGTAGTACTCGAAGAGAGCTTCGTCGTGAGCCGTCTCGAGCAGGTTGCGCGCCTCATAGGTGGATCGGGCTGACGCCCGTGCCCCTTCGAGGATCTTCGGTCCCGCCGGTACTGCTGGCGGCTCGGGAGCCGGCCCACGCTGCGGAATGCGGCGGACCAGCAGGCGCTCCTGGTCAGGTAGCCAGCTGACGGCGGCACCCATCAGCGGGTTGAGAGCCAGGTCCCCGACCCTGATCACTTCGCCTTCTACCGAGCCAACCCATAGCGCGATGTGATCGGCGTGCCCGACGGTGAGAGCGAAGCGCTGGCCATCTACGGTCCATGCAATGTCGTGGACCTCGGCGTCCCCGGGCAGACCGAGCGGCGTCGTGGCTCCGTCCCCGACCCGGACCAGGCGAGGTGAGGTGCTCCCGTGCCGGCCATGGTGGCCGTTGGTGGCGGGATTGACCCTGATGCCGGCCAGCTTGTGCATCGGCGCGGCCAGCTCGGAGAGGGGGGGATATAGCACGGGATCGGCGAGGAGCAAGTACTCGCCGGTTGGTGCTGTCCATACCCTAGGGAGTTGCGGCGCGTGGAGTACCTCCAGCAACTCTTTGGACGGCGACTGCCACTCCGTTGCCGACCGTAGGCTGTCGTCGCGTGCCCCTGCACTTGCTGTCATCATAGACGCTACACCCTTCATTCAGATCAGATTGCTACTACCACGATTACTCTCTTCCTCCTTTGCACCCATGCACGAATGTAGATACGGAAAACTGTCACTGACGTCTTGGTGTGCTACTCCGCTGAAGCGGCAGCGGAACTGGAGTCAGCGCCACCAGCATGTCGTGCCTCTTCGAGGAGCCCCCACTCGACCTCTCGGTCCTTCTTCCGGGAATAGAGTGGGATCAGAAGAGCCACCAAAAAGATGCCGATGCCGATTGCCGTGGGTCCGTTGTCGGGCTGAACGCTCGCTCCTGCAGCGGAGACAGAAGGCTTGGTCGGGAAGAGAGTGACGAAAACCTTGCCCAGTTCCTGTGCTTGCTCGTAATCGGCTCGGGGCACGGTGAAGAGCCTACCGTAGCTCGGGGACCTTCTCTGGATGGTGGTCGGCAATCACTCGGAAGGCCTCTTTACCCTTTCCTGTTTGTGGGGTGCTTGCGTCAGCAAGTGTGCCTTTCGCCGCCAGGCGGGAAGCGTGAGCTTGCTTGTGTCTTGTCCCGCATGGGCACGGGTTCATGCCCTCACAATACCCTTCCCGGATGGGAAAACGCCTGAACTCATAGCGCATGAAGACAGCAGAAGAGCGTACGCAAAGAAGATGCCCTCTAAGCACAGGGCTTTCTTCATCAGTCCCGCCCTCTTTCTGAAGCCCTGCGGCCAGAGAGAGAATATCCATGTTCGGCGCGGGTGAGATTGTAGTCCAACCCCTTCTTTCTCGCAACCCGATCACGCACACTGCGGGTCCTTCCGGGGTGTTGCGACGATGGCCTCTACCGCGGCGAGTTCGTCGGGTGTAACCACGGTTTCCGGCACCCTCGGATCAGCCGCCTACTCGTCTCTTGGCGTGACACGGGTATGCCCCTTCTCGTGACGTCGTGGACGTTGCAGCAGGCGTAGACGGAATTGCCGATGTGCCGTTCACCGTGCCCCACTTCCCGCCACTTGGCGCTGGCACGCCATCGCCTGTCAACGGCGTTGGTGGTCTTTGGCTTGCCATTCCCCGGCCCACGGCATCCCCACAGGAGCGAGGAAGTCACGGCACGGACGGCTACGGAGTCCATATCTGAGCAGTCTAAATCAGATATTGACTGGTTCAGAGTTGTCTGAGCGCGGGCTTTTGGTCGCCGATCAGGAAGCTCTCTCCCGGATAAGGGCTTGTGCAAGAGCCATTTACGGTTCACTTGCCCTCTGCTCACACCGATCTGGCATGCCCGGTGCTACATAAGAACCAGTGGAACGCGGGAGCGGTTTCGCCAGAAAGGAGGACTAACGATGACGCAGCTAGTGATCCACGCTCACGATGGTGAGAGTGGCAGTTTCGGGCCGGCCTATACAGTCTGCAGGCTGGAAGATCGCACGCTCGTTCGGGCCCTGAGAAGCACGTGGGTCAGGACGGCCAGTGAGATCGAGAAGGGACTGACTAGAGCGCGCGGTTGTAGGCCGCCGGGTGTTACCACCGTTACGCAACCCGCCGGTGGCCACTCACAGACCCAGTGGCGCTGAAAGGAGAAGCTATGAAGTGAGCCGACCTCGCAACCGGGAGTAAGATACGGGCT
>CAZZNQ010000128.1:0-7301 GCA_964655775.1 uncultured candidatus Brocadiaceae bacterium
CTTGTACACGCACTCGAAGGCAACGCCAGGACCGTTCATCTCGGAAAGGCCGTACGAGTTGTATGCGTTGACGCCGAAGAGATCCTGTATCCGGCGCCGCTGCCCCTCCGAGTGCGGTTCCGCCCCGATCACCAGGAGACGCAGCTTGGTGTCCTTCCGCGGGTCGAGCCCCATCTGCACGAAAACGTCATGAAGGCGGACCAGATAACTGGGAATGGTATGGATCACCGATGTGCCGAAGTCGCGCATGAGTTTGATCTGGCGCCGCGTGTTGCCGGCCCCGGCCGGTATGGTAAGGGCGCCCAGCTTCTCCGCGCCGTACTGAAACCCCAGCCCGCCGGTAAAGAGCCCGTAGCCGCAGATGTTCTGGAAGACGTCTGTGCTGCGAGCGCCCGCGCAGTAGAGGCAACGGGCCACCAGGTTGGCCCACGAGTCGAGATCGTGCCGACTATGGAAGATGACGGTGGGGTTGCCCGTGGTGCCGCTGGAGCAGTGCAGGCGCACCAGGTCGTTCTGCGGCATGGTCAGGAAGCCGTACGGGTATCCCTCGCGCAGGTCGTCCTTGGTGGTAAACGGAATCCGCCTGAGATCGTCGAGGGACCGGATCGACTCCGGCGTCACTCCGGCTTCGCTCAGGACGGGGCCGTAATGAGTCGATTTCCGGGCCATAGCCACCGTCGTTCCGAGCCGTTGGACCTGAAGTTTCTCCAACTCCCCTCTCGGCAGCGTCTCCAGTTCAGGCTCCCAGCACATTGAGCACACTCTCCGTATTCCGAACCGATACAGGCCGCTGTCCACGCCCGTCGCGGAGCAGTCGGCGGCGGAAGGCATTGAATGATAGCACCTGCGGTCCGGGAGGGCAACGACGCCCGTCGTTCGGCCAGCCGCACCCCTTCGACATGCCGACCGGCCGAACGAGGATTGTTGCGATTTGGTCGGTCTGCCCCTATAATCAGCGGAGTTGGGAGTGGCGTTCGAAACCGCCGTGTCAGCCGTTCGACGGGCCCGGTGGGATGTCGAGCTACAAGGAGAGGAAAGCATGCTGGCCTTCATGCCCGGTGGTTGGGAATGGTTTATCATCCTGATCGTCGCTCTTCTCATCTTCGGCCCACGGCTGCCCTCCGTCATGCGGTCGCTGGGCAGGAGCGTCACCGAGTTCAAAGAAGGCATGAACGAAGTGACCGACGAACCCGACGCCGGCAACGGCCCCACAGAGGGACCGGAACAGAAGGCCGCCGAGCCCGACGACCACGAATCCGGCGAGCCGATCGGCTGATTCGTTTCCTCCTGCCGACGTTGTTCGGCCGTATCCTGCATAGATACCCTGAAGGCGAACTGCGATGAAAATGCGTATCTGGTTGACCGAGTCCGACGAGTTCGAGGCCAACTTTAGCGCCCTGCTCGACTGTCTCAGCATCGGTAGCGGGATTGTGGCCGCGGAGGACGCCGGAGGCGAATCCCCCCAGGAGACCGTCAAGCGCATCGTGCGCGACGTTCGCGCGCGCGGCGACGAAGCCCTGCTGCAGTACACCGAGTCGCTGGACCGATGCAGCATTAGGCCCGAGCAGGTGCGCGTGTCCGATGCGGACATTCAGGCGGCCGTGGACAGATGCTCGAAGGACTACCTCGCCAGCCTCCACCGGGCCACCGAACGCATCCGCCTATTCCAGGAGTCGATTCTGCTGAGGGACCCCGAGCCGCTGGTCGGCGCCGGTCGAAGCCTGGGCATCCGCTACACGCCGGTAGAGTCGGTGGGCGTCTACGTGCCCGGCGGCAGCGCCCCACTGGCCTCGTCTCTGCTCATGGCCGCCGTGCCGGCGCGCGTAGCCGGGGTGGACCGCGTGGTCGTCGCGACCCCGCCCGGACCGGATGGATCCATTTCCGGCGACCGACTGGCCGCCGCGAACGTAGCGGGCGTGGACGAGGTGTACAGGATGGGCGGTGCGCAGGCCATAGCGGCCCTCGCGTTCGGAACCGAATCCGTCCCCCGCGTGGACTTCATCGCGGGGCCGGGGAACATCTACGTGCTCCTGGCCAAAAAGGAGGTCTTCGGCCACGTGGGCATTGAGATGCTGCCCGGGCCGAGCGAGGTGGTCATCATCGCCGATGCCACAGCCAGACCCGACTATGTCGCCGCGGACCTGATCTCGCAGTCGGAGCACAACCCGGGCTCCTCGGTTCTCCTGACGGATGCCCCTCCACTGGCCGGCGCGGTTTCGGCCTGCATAGAGGAACAGCTTGCCGATCTGCCGCGGGCGGCCGAGGCCCGGTCGTGCCTGGAGAAGTACGGAGCCGTGATTGTCTGCCAGGCCATGAGCGAGTGCGTGGAGCTGGCCAATCGGCTGGCCCCCGAGCACCTCTCCATCATCGCCAACGATCCCGCCGGCATCGCCGAAGGCGTTCGCCACGCCGGCGCCGTCTTCCTCGGACCGTGGACGCCGGTGGCCGTCGGCGACTACATTGCGGGCCCCTCTCACGTGCTGCCGACTTCCGCCACGGCGCGCTTCTCCAGCGGCCTGAGCGCCAACGACTTCCTCAAACGTTCCAGCGTCATGCGATATGACCGCCCGGCTCTCCGCGAGGACGCCGACGACGTCATTCGGCTGGCGTCGGCCGAGGGTCTGGAAGGCCACGCCCGGTCGGTGTCCATCCGCCGGGAGGGCGAAGAGCGCCCATAGTCCTCCTACCGTTCCTCGTCTTCCATCGGCGGGAAACCCGGCGGCGGCTCGTCGTGGATCGGTTGGAAACCGCTCTCCGTGTAGAACTGCGCCTGCCCGGTCTCGATCTTGCGCTGTATCCAACTCCGGACCCCACGCCGCACCAATGCCCGCCCCGCAGGGAGCAGTAGGAAGAAGCCCGTCAGGTCGGTGAGAAGGCCCGGCGTGAGCAGCAGTGCGGCCGCCACCAGCACCAGCGCCCCGTCCAGTATGCTGTCGGCCGGCATTTCGCCTCGGTTCATTTGTTCCTGGATGCGGGCCACCACCCGCAGACCCTCGTGCCGCGCCAGCACGGCGCCCAGGATCCCGGTCAGAAGCACCAGCCCGATGGTGAAGCCGATGCTGCCCGCCCAGACGGTGATTTTCACCAGCAGGAACAGCTCGATCAGCGGCACCAGTGTGAGCGCCAGAATCAGTTTGAGCAGCATGCCTCTTCCCCGTCGCGGCCGGATGGTTGACAGCCCCCGGGCAGCGTCCATAGACTGGCCGCAAGAAGGCCGTCATGCTTACTACATTCTACAATACGGCGAATCCGAGGCGCCAATGAGCCCGTTCCAGATCGCGGTCTTGACCGCCCTATCCGTGGGCGGACTCCTCTGCGTCGTGCTGGCCGTCTGGATGATCTTCTTCGAACGCCACCGGTACCGCGTCCGGAACGTCGTGCTCCCGGCCGGTGACCTGGGCCTTCCGCCGCTGCGCATATTGCAGATAACCGATACGCATTTCCACGGGCGCGATGAGGCGCTCCTTTCCTTCCTGAAGGCGCTCTGCCGCGCGGAGGATTTCGATCTCGTCTTTTTTGTGGGCGATATCATCGACGACCCCGACGGGCTCGAGTCCGCCATCGAGGCGGGCGCCATGCTTCGCGGCAGAATCGGCACCTTCGCCGTGCTCGGCGGGCACGATTACGCCCGGATGGGGGCCTTCAGCGTTGTGCCGCACGTACTGAAGAGACGCTCCCTGGAGGAGATGCCCGTCCGCAACCCGGCCGGCGAACTGCAGCGGGGGCTGGAGCGGGTCGGCGTAACGGTGCTGCAGGACGAGAACGTGGTGCTCAATGCGGACGGCGCCCGGTTCGCCGTCGTCGGGCTGCGGGACGCGTTCCAGTTCGAGCCGGATTACGCCAAGGCATGGGCCGGTCTGCCGCCCGATCTCCCCGTGATCGTCATCGCCCACAGCCCCGACGTATTGCAGGAGACGGCCGATCGCGGCGCCCGACTGGCGCTGTTCGGTCACACGCACGGAGGGCAGGTGCGGTTCCCCGTCGTCGGTGCGGTCGTCACGCGGTCGTCGCTCCCGCCCAGGCTGGCGGCCGGCACCTTCCGGCATCGGGACACGGTCTTCACGCTGAACAACGGCAGCGGCACTTCGCCCGCCACGCCCTACCGCCTGCTCTGCCCGCCGGAGGTCAGCGTTGTGGATCTGCGTGCCGACGCCGACCGGGCCGACCTGACGCCCGTGGAGGACGCGAACCTTGGCTGACACGGACCGCGCCGAACTCCGCGAGCTGTGCCGACACGCAAGGCGACTCCGGCTCCAGGTCCTCAGCGCCGTCGACGAGCACGTTGCCGGGCAGTACGCGCGTGCGGTCCGAGGCGGCGGGCTGGACTTCCACGAGTTCGCACCCTATCAGCCCGGCGATGACGTTCGCCGCATGGATTGGCTGGTCACGGCACGACGGGGACGCCCATACGTTCGGCGGTTCAGGCAGGAAGTTTTGCGGCGGTTCATCGTCTGCTTCGACCGCAGCCCGTCCATGAGCGCACCCGACCCGGGCGGCGTGCCGGTGCGCGGTCTGGCGTGCAGCGTGGCCGCCACTTTGCTGCTCTCGGCTGCCCGCACCGGCGATCGGGCGGGCGCGCTCCTGTTCGGCGAGGACGTCGAGCACGTCGCCCCGCGCGCCGGCGAGAAACACGCCGTCGCCGTCCTGCGCCGGATGCTCGAACCCCCGCGTCCCGCAGGCAGGACGGACCTCGGGGCCCTCCTTTGCGCCGCACTTAACCTTCGGGGCGGGTCGATACTTGTCCTGGTCAGCGATTTTCTGACGACGCCGGACATCGATGACTCCGCCGCCGGCCGGCTTCTCCGCGCGTGCGCGGCAAAACACACGATGCTGGCCGTCGTGCTGGTCCATCACTCCCCCGCTGCCCCCGCCGGCTCAGTGCTGGAAGCCGTCGATCCGGAATCGGGCCGCACCGCCCTGCTGGATGCCGCGTCCCCCGCTGCCCGCGACGGAGCGCGCCGTCACGCCGAACGGGTTCGCAGTACGCTGACACGCTGCGGCATCGCATGCGCTGTCGCGAACCCGGACGAGGACGGAGCACGCATCGTCGCCCGCCTCTTCGCGGCACGCACCGCGAGCCGGTAATCCTAACCGGGGCGTCCCGTCCGCCAGGACGGCCCAGTCGCGGAATGGCAAGGGGGCGTGGCGCATTCAGAGCGGAAGCGCCACCCAGATGTCGTCACCGGTGCAGCCGTCGTTGGTCTCGTTCGGACCGTCAGACCACATGAGGAACCCACAGTCCAGCTTGCGGTTCTCAACGGTAACGACCCCGTCGCCGTCTGCGTCAAGAGCGAGGTGGAACGGTCTGCCCCAGGGGTCGACGTCGATCTGGGAAGGTATGCCTTCATTGGTCAGATCATCCACGCGTGACACGTCCTGCAGGTCCGTCGGCGAACTCAAGGGCAGCATTCCCGTCCGCCCGCGGTGGTGGCAGATCAGTTCGTAGGCGAAGAACATGCGATAGGCGGCGACGGTTGCAGAGACTTCGGAGTCAAGGGAGCTGGGTAGAGACGACTGGCCTCCAAAGCCTCCTGGCGACCCAAAACCACCGAAGCCGCCGAACTCGGCCGGCAGTTCAGGCTCTTTCTCCGACTTCGGCGGCGGAGGCGCTTTCACGAGTAGTTCCGCATTCGCAACCCAGAGGGCGAAGTACGGTTTCTCGGCTCCCTGCCGCTCCAGCAGAACCAGGAACGGGTTGTCGAACACGAAACTGCGTTCCGTCGTCGCGCCCGCGGCCATTCCCTCCGATTCGAGGACGGCGCCCGTCTCGTCCAGCCTGAACTGCGTCCGCTGAACCGCGAGTAGATGCTCGAGCTCGTCGTACTCACGCGTGATATCGAAGTCAATGACGGGCACCTCCAGGTCCTCGAACTCCCCGAGCGCCGTCGGAACCGACTGGGCCACTCGACTGCGGACCTCATCGACGGTTTCCCCCAAGGTTGCCAGTGGCGGCAGCTTTGCGAGGATGAGTCTGTCCTGGGCCGAGTGGGTCTTCAGCTCCAGCACGAAATCATCGCGGTTCCTGTAATCGAGGATGGCTACCTGCCTTGCCATCGCCACCTCATCGCTCTGAATCTCCAGATACTGGTAGATTCCGAAGCTCACGACCTCGGTGTCGCCGAAACGCATACCGTGGTCGAACCTCGTGAATGCCCACTCGAACGGCAGCTTCTTCAGGAGATACGCATAGGCAACCCACCAGCCCTCCGGCAGGGAGCCGGGCTTGGGAATCAGTCTGGGCTTCGCCCGGTCGCCGAACTTCTCTGCCATCTCCTTCCGAATCCTCTTCAGAATCCCCTCGCCGACTATGCCCGCAACGGCGTAGTAGCTTTCCTCGTCGAGTTGATCCTTCGTGAAGGACTTGCGGTTGAGGATCGCCACCATCGGAGGCCCGCCTTCCGCGGAGGGGTCCTCCCCCAGAAGCTCACACATCTCGTTCCACGCGAGTTGAAAGGTGCCGCACCAGAGCACGTTCTTGCCCTCTTCGAGAGGCTGCTCAAGGTGCGGAGTGACAACCGTTCGCGCCGGCACCGGAGGCACCGGTTCCCTGGCAGGAGCGGCGCAGCCCCACGCAAGGGCGGCACACAGCAGACTCAGGCCGGCGGCCGTCAGTTGCCGTGAACATCTGCGACGGAGTCCCCCCGATACCCAAGATCTCACGCTAAGCCAGCGCCTCCACCCCATTTCCATATTCCCCCAATACGAGTCCACGGCCATTACTCGACATGATACACCTTCTCCAAGATGCTCCGGGCGCATCGTGCCAGAGGCCCTCCGTCAGTCAACGCCATTCTGCCCATGCACCTTGCTCGGTCTTCCAGAGCCCTACTGCTCGGCTCGGGACACCGTCGGTCCGGTCTTCCAGCCGTCGGTCGGTGGCATGCCGGGCGCGGTGCGGTAACGGCCCCACATGTCGTTCACAAAGTCGTCCCACACGCTGCCCTGCCGGCCGAACCGCCAGCCTTTGGCTTCCTCGATCTTCTTGAGGAACTCGGCGTTGTCCTCGTACATCCAGCGGTCGCAGTAATCCAGAAACGCGTCGTGGTCCCAGACGTCCTGCGCATCCATCAGGTGGATCGCCAGCGCCTCGCCCACCCACGCGATCGACGTGCAGCAGTGGCGGTAGCCCTCGCCCAGCCGGGCCTTCCACTGGTCGGGCGGCGTGTCCTCGTAGAGACCCCAGCCCGGCGTCCGTTCGTCGCCGTCCACCCCGACGTGGCCCGCGTAAAGCGCTTTGGCGCCGGTCCATCCGTTGCCGTAGACGGTGTGCATGTCTTCGCCGAACTTCACGTTCGGGTACT
>CAZZNQ010000129.1:0-7241 GCA_964655775.1 uncultured candidatus Brocadiaceae bacterium
CAGGCACCAAACCTGTTTACGCCGAAGACGGACTTGACATGGGCAACCATCTGGGCTTCCGTCATCTTATCTGCGCCGTCCACGCCCACGATCTCGCCCTGGAAGTCCTTGTTCCTCTCCAGCGCCTTCTGCAGTTCCTTCCGCGCCTGGCCGGGACCGAATATGTAGAGCTTCTCGACGCCGTGCGCAGCCCGCATTATGCGCTTGTAGAGACGGTCGGCCTTCTGGTGGCGCTTCTCGTCGGCGGTAACGTGCGGGGCAAGCCTACCGTATATGCCCGCCTGGGACGATCCCGCCCGATGGGCCTTGCCAACTGCCTCGGTCGGGTCCACCTGGGCGTGCTCCACCTCCGTGCCCCCATCCGAGTCCAACCAGATTCCGTACACCTGAGTGTGATCCAACCAGATCCCAAGATAGGGCTTCTTCATATTCCTCCCCCGAGAGCAAGCACGTTAGGAGCCCGTTACCATGTCAATCCATGGTACGAAGCGGCGACAGCGATGTCAAGAAGTGCAGGTAAGAGTCCGACCGGACTGGGCTGAGACGACGGACATCCGAGGGCGGCGCGGCCGACCCGGAGCCCCTGACGAAGCGTTCAGAACCAGCTCTGAGCGGGTCGCAGCAGCACGACTTCCGAGTCCTCCAGCAGCACCACGTCTCGTTCGAGCCACTTCTCGCGGGCCGTCTCGATCTTGGCGTGAACCTTCTGCCGACGTTCATCGTCCGGAGGCAATGCCTCGAACGCGGCGGTCCAGTAGCGCACGGCCTCCCGGAAGTCACCTTTGTCGAAGGCTTTGCGGCCCTCGGTGAGCGTGGTGCGCAGCAGCCCCGCCCTCTCGCGTCGCTCTATTTCGGCGACGAGGAGCTTGACCTCGGGGTTGTCAGGCATGGTCTGAAGCGCAAAATCCACGGCCCGGCGGGCCTCCGCCGTGTTCCCCTCCTCCAGGTAGCGGCGCACCTCCGCCAACTCGTACTCCACCATCTGGCTCGTCTCGCGGGATGCGGCCACTTGGCGTTTGGCATCGCTCAGACCGGGGCAGTCCACCCACATGCGCCGCACGCTGCCGAGAAGCTTCTCGGCCTCGTCCGTACGGCGCTCTTCCAGCAGTTTGCCGATGCTGGCGATCCGGCGCTTTGCGAGGGCCATGCGCGACTGGACGTTCCGGATGAACGCGGGCAGCCCATGCGCGCGGCCAATCTGGGCAGGGATGGAGTCCAGAACTTCGAGCGACTCGTTTAGGCGTCCCTTTCCGGCGAGCGCCCGGCCCTGGCGCACACGCTCCTCGTGGTATTCGCGACGTGCCTGCTCAAAGCTGGCGGCCAGCCGCTGTGCTCGCTCGCGGGCACGCTGAAACACCTTGCCCTGCACTTCCTGCACCTGCTGCAGTTTCTCGATCGCTTCGTCGAACTGGTGCCTGGCGACCAGACGGCGGGCGTTCTCTTCGATCTTGCTGATTTGCACGGACGTCTGACGGCGGAGCTGGCTGAGGTTGCTGGCGCAAGACATGCACAGTTCCGCGTCCAGACGGTTCCGGGCGCCGCATTCCGGACACTCATCGAAGAGCTCGGAGAGATCGGCCTTGCAGTGCAGACAGGTGGTCTGCGTGGCGGGGTTCTCCTTGCCGCAGTTGGGACAACCCATCTGGATTCGGCTGATCTGCCGCTCGTACGCCTTTACCGCGTCCAGCAGTTCCTGCGCGCTCTGGTAGCGGGCGTCGGGCTCCACTTCCAGGCATTTCAGCACGAGGCTGTCGATCCGGGGGTCGACCTCGGGGTTCAACTTACTGGGACGTTCGGGCGGCAGATCGTCGGGCACTGTGTCGGTCAGCGACCGGTACATCACGGCGCCGAGCGAGAATATGTCGCTTCTCTCGTCGGTGCGGTCCACGCTGATGGCCTGCTCGGGGGCCATATAGCCGCGCGTTCCCATAACGCGTCGCTTCCGCGGCTGCTCGCCTTTGCCCTCGGCAACAAGCCCGGCCACGCCGAAATCGGCGATCTTGACCATTCCCTGGTCGTTGAGCATGATGTTGGCCGGCTTCAGGTCGCGGTGGATGATGCCCTTGGAGTGGGCGTAGCACAGGGCCTCGACGCACTGCTTCATGATCTGGATGAAGAACTTCTCGTTCACCTGCCCGGTGGCCAGAAGCTCGCCCAGGGTAGTCCCCTCCACGAACTCCATCGCGAAGTAATAGGTCTCGCCCTCGCGCCCCCGGTCGATGATGTTCACGATGTTCGGATGGTTCAGCGAGGCCAGCAGGTCGGTCTCGCTGTCAAACTGCCGAACGAAGCTCTGCCTCTTGGCGAACGCTTTGGGCAGGATCTTCAGGGCCACCGGCCGGTCCAGCGAGAGTTGGGTGGCGCGATAGACCACGGCCATGGCACCGGCGCCGATCATGCTGTCGATGCGGAAGCCGCCCAGTTCGCTTCCCCGCGCGATCTCGCCGTATTCACTGCGGCGTTTCTCGTTGGCGAAGCCATCGGTGCCCCAGGTGGTCTCACCGGCCGGCCTTACCTCCAGGGAGCCGTGGTCCGCCTGGCTTCGGCGGACGCGCATCGATTTGCCGCACATCGGGCACTCCGCCCGGCCGGATTCGGTCTTCTCGCCCCACTCGAACTCGTTGTCACAATATGGGCATTTCACAGCAGCCATCTCATGGGACTCCTTGGAGCTGTGGTGCACGATTCAGGCGCGCGGGCCGGTCCTCGCTGCCGCTGTTCCATCCTGAGGCGCCGCTCGCGCCCGGTCGCAGTTTCTAGCAGTATTCCTCAAGCGGTTCACCGAGCAAGCGGCGTACCGGACATCCGTTGCAGATGGGCTTGGGCCTGCAGTGGCGCTTGCCCACCTCCACAAGCTGCGCGTGATAGTCCTGGAACAGCTCGATGTCCGCCGGCAGCACGGACTCGAACAGATCCTTCAGTTCGTAGTAGCCGCACTCCGGGTCCAGAAGCCCGTGCCGGACGACGATCCGGTTCGTGTAGGTGTCCACAACGAAGACCGGCCGCTCCAGTGCGTAGAGCATGATGCTGTCGGCCGTCTCCGGGCCGATGCCCCTGATCGCCAGGAGGTCGGCACGCAGTTCATCCGTGGGCACATCCGTGAGCTCGTCCAGGTCACCGTCGCAGCGCTCCACTACCCACTGCGCCAGGCGATGCACCCGCGCGGCCTTCTGCCGATAGTAGCCTGCCGGCCGGATGAGCGACTGCAATTGAAGCGGGTCCAATTCGGCCAGAGCCCGCGGCGACAGGACCTTCGCCTCCTTCAGGTTGCCGATGGCCTTTTCGACGTTGCGCCAGTTCGTTCGCTGTGTGAGGATCGCCCCCACCATCACCTCAAACGGCGTGTCGCCCGGCCACCAGGCGCGATGCCCGTGGGCGGAAAGCAGTGCATCGTAAAGCTCCCGCAGATCGTTGCTCGTGCTCATCCTGTTCCGCTCAAGAAAGTCTTGTTCTCGTTCGACGGGCGCGGCAAACGGTCAACAGCAGGCTTCAGTGACCGAGCGACTTGCTGACAACCAGGATCGAGCACGCCCTGCCCTTCCAGTTGCACATCACGCGCCGTCGGACTCTCACATTCGGCATGCCCTTCACCGCGTTCTCGCCCAGTTTGGGATCACGCAGGAGCATGGCGAGCGTGCCGTCGTAGTCAAGTACGCGAAGGCACTCGCGCATCAGTCGCGCGAAGTCCGCAGGTTTCCACGGTCTGCCGGTGACCGGATCGCTTTGCGGCGGCGACGTTGCGATGCTGCCGAATGTCCGCTCGCGAAATGGTAGCGCGGCTGCGTCGCCGCGGTACAGATCCAGCTCCACTCCTGCAATCTCGGCGTCGGCACCAGCCCAACCGAGTTTCTTGGCGGAGACGTCCCCGCCCAAAGCGGGCCCGGGCGGCGCCATGAAGTTCCGCTCGATGAGGATCGTCCCGGTGCCGCAGAACGGGTCCAGCAACGGCTCGCCCGCCACCGGTGCAGCGTAGTCGACCAGCGCCGCCGCCAGCGTCGGCTCGGTCTCACCGGAACCGTGGTACCTCTTGTATGCCCGAACCGAGAGCGGCCTCGACGCAAGTCGGCCCAACAGTCGGCATTCATTCCGGTGGATGTCGATTTGCAGTTCCAGGGGCCGCGCGTCCAGCACCGCGCGCACCCCGGCCTCGGAGAAGGCGTCCAGAGCGGCCTCTTCCACATCCTTGTAGGTGAACGAGTGCTCGCCCTTGCGCTGCACGCCGACGGACACCTCCCCACTGTCGGGGGGGCTTCCCTCGACCGCGGCGAAGGTCTCCTGCCAATCGGGTATCGCTATGCGCCGCACGCGTTCGGCAATCGTCGCCAAGCTGTCCCGCGAGCCGCTCACCTGAAAGGCTTCGAAGAGAGAAAACACGTTCTGCGCGGTGCGCAGCTCGGCCAGCCGCGCGGCGTCGCCCTCCCAATCGAAGACCACCTCACACCAGTGCCGCTCGACCTCGACGCCCAGCCTGCGGGACACCTCTCCCGCAAGGGCGCGCTCAAGACCGTAGAGACAAGTTATCGCGTACGTCGCCATATTCGCTCCAGAACATGCGGATCGATTGCTGGCCGGAGTCACCGCGCATCACGGCAGCCATTCGGTCGGATCGCTTACCCACGCTTCCAGCAGGATGTCCGAGCCGATGGGGCTGGTCCTGCACTCACGCAGCCGCGCTGCCTCTTCCACTGTTCGCTTCCCCAGGCCCGCAACGGCCCCGGTCGCACGCCGCCCGCCGATGACGATCGGGGCTATGAAGACCATGACATTGTCGACGAGCGCCGCGTCGAAGAGCGCGCCGAGAAGCTCGCCGCCGCCCTCCACCAGAACATTCGTCATCTCGCGCCGGGCCAGTTCATGCATCAGCGCGGTCATGTCTATCCGGTCCGGCCGATCTTCGACGGCTCTGACGGGCACGGCCTCGCAGCCGAGTTCCTGCAGTTGCCGCAAGCCCTGTGGGGCATTGCCCTGGGGGAACGCAAGGAGAACCGGGGCATCGGACACAGTGCGGACAAGCTGAGACTCCTTTGGGACAATGCCGGCTCCGCAGACCACCAGGCGAGAGGCGGTGCGCTTGGCCTCACAGTGGCGACAGGTGAGCAGCGGATCGTCTTGCAGCACTGTGCGGCTTCCGACCATGATGCAGTCCACCACGGCCCTGAGCTGGTGCACCTTGTGCCGTGCGGCGGCCGAGCTGATCCACCGCGAGGAACCTGTGCGCGTGGCGATCTTGCCGTCCACGCTCATCGCCCACTTGGCCGTCACCAACGGCATCGCCTCGGCCGCCAGTTTGAAAAAGCCCGCGTTCAGCCGCACGGCCTCCTCCCGGCACAACCCGATTTCGGTCTCTACGCCGCGTTCATTCAGCAGTATCAGGCCCTTGCCCCGGGTCTTGGTTGTGGGGTCGAGCGTAGGAGTCACAACGCGCGCGATGCCGGCGTCGGCGACGAGCGGAGCGCAGGGAGGCGTCTTGCCCTCGTGAGCACAAGGCTCCAGCGTCACGTACATCGTTGCGCCGCGGGCCGCTTCCCCGGCCGTCTCCAGCGCCTGCATCTCGGCGTGCGGACCACCGAAGCGCTCGTGGAAGCCTTCCCCCACAATCCGGCCGCCCTTGACGACCACAGCCCCGACCATCGGGTTGGGCTCGACGCTGCCGCGCCCCCGGTGGGCGAGCCCAAGGGCTCGCTCCATAAACTCCTTATCCGACGATGGTGGCGGCATGCAGCATCCTCAAGTCAAGGGGGCAACTTGGGGATTATACAGTGCCGACCCTCCTTGATTCAAAAACGGCCCGTGACTACAATGCCCGTTGCGTCCGGTGTGAGGGGATCACCTTCCAGGACATTTCCAGATATGAGCAAATCCAACGACCGGGATCGGTTTGCGTATGACTTCGAGCAGCCGGTCCTGAAGATAGAAAAGCAGATACAGGACCTCACCGACAAGGCGGCGACCGGCGAGGAGGATCTGTTCGAACGGATCGCCGAATTGGAGAAGGAACGCGACCAACTTCTGCAGGAGATGGTTGCCAACCTGACCGCCTACCAGCGTGTCCGCCTGGCGCGGCATCCATTGCGACCGCATCCGTCCGACTACATTCAGGGGATCTTCGGCGATTTCACCGAGCTGCACGGGGACCGCCGTTTCGGAGACGACGCAGCCATCATCGCGGGTCTAGGCCGGCTGGGCGAACGACGCGTCGTCGTCATCGGCATGCGCAAGGGCAAGGAGACACGCCAGAAGATGGCCGTAAACTTCGGCATGCCCCAGCCCGAAGGCTATCGCAAGGCGCTCCACAAGATGAAGCTGGCGGAGAAGTTCGGATTGCCGGTGGTCTGCCTTATCGACACACCGGGAGCCGCACCCGCAGTGGAGGCCGAGGAGCGTGGCCAGGCGATGGCAATCGCGGAGAACATCTACGCAATGGCCGGGCTGCGCGCTCCCATTGTCATCCTGGTGACCGGCGAAGGCTGCAGCGGCGGCGCACTGGGCATAGGCGTGGGCGACCGCTTCGCCATGCTCGAGAACGCGTACTACAGCGTGATCAGCCCGGAGGGCTGCGCGGCGATCCTGTGGAAGGACGGGCAGAAGGCGGAGGACGCGGCCAAGGCGCTCAAGCTCACGGCTCAGGATATGCTGGACGCCGGCATCATAGACCGCATCGTTGAGGAGCCGCCCGGAGGAGCCCATCGCGACCCCGCAGAAGCGATGCGCGGCGTGGACCGTTACCTCACCGAGACGCTTGACGAACTGGCGGCAATTCCCGTCGAAGACCTGCTGGAACAACGCTACGCGCGCTACCGGCGCGTGGGGGTGTTCCGAACGGAGCCGCCGACCGACGACGCCGACACCAAAGAGGTCGATCCCGAACCTGCCGAAAGCGCGACGGACACGTCGGCTAGCGACTAGGCGTCGGGACGGCGCCAATGCCTCACCCCTCGCGTATCATCCCGCAGACATCTTCCGGGTCGATGCTTTCCATGCTCTCTACAACCCGGTCCGCCTCGCGCAGCGCCTCGGCCGGATGCGTGGTCGTGATGGCGATGCATTTCATGCCCGCCGACCTGGCGGCCCGGATCCCAGCCGGAACGTCTTCGAAGACCAGGCACCGCGAAGGCTCCAGCCCCAGCCCCTCCGCCGCCTTCAGGAAGACGTCCGGAGCCGGCTTGCCACACTCCACGTCCCATCCGGTGACGATCTCGTCGAAGAGCGCCCCCACGCCCAGAACCCGCAGCACCATGTCG
>CAZZNQ010000130.1:0-7225 GCA_964655775.1 uncultured candidatus Brocadiaceae bacterium
AGGCAGAGGATGATGGGCGGCTCGTGTGGGCGAAGAACCTCTACGACCTCTACGGCATCGGACGCCGCCCGGACGTCGGCAGCGGCCGGAGGGACTTCGGCCTCACAAGCTCGCCGCTGCTACACGGGAACGCAGTCATCGTCGAGGTCGGGAGTGAGAAAGGGACGGTGATGGCGTTCGATGGAGACAACGGTGAGCGGATGTGGTCTTCCGAGTGCACCGAACCTGCCGGCCACACCAGCGGACCTGTGCTGATTAACGTGGACGGAATCCCGTGCCTGGCCACGCTCACGCTCCGCAGGCTCGTGGTCATGCGCATTGACGGAGGGCATGAAGGCGAGACCCTCTGCGACTACCCCTGGCGTACGGACTACGCCTGCAACATCCCCACGCCTGCCGTCAGCGGCAACCGTGTGGTACTGACCTCGGGCTACAACCAACGCAAGACGAGCCTTCTGGAGGTCTCTGCGCGGGGCGTGCGGCCAGTGTGGACGTCGCGGGACCATGCGCTTGTGTCAAGCCCGGTGGTTTTCGGCGATCGCGTCTTCCTGCTCGCCGGCTCGCTGAAATGCCTTGATATGGCGACGGGAAAGCGGGTGTGGTCCGGGGGACGATTCGGTCACGGCTCATGCGTCGCTATGGCGGGTGACGGAAAGGTGATTGCCTTCGGGGACGGCAGACTCGGTCTGATTGACGCGGCTCCGCAGATTCAGCAGTACCGCGAGCTGAGCCGAGTGGACAGAATCGTCCCAGGCCCGTGCTATCCGCACGTCTTTGCATCGGACGGCCTCGTCTTCTGCAAGGACAGAGCGGGAAACATGGTCTGCCTCAGCGCGACGAACGGATGATTGCAACCAAGGCCTCTAAGCGCTCTTACATAAGTGGTCCGAGGATTGGCTTTGCCCTCGCGATTCGGGCCTGACGGTGCTCAGGTGGGCTCCGGTGGGGAGGGTAGCGGGATGAGGTATGTCAGGGAATTGTCCGATCAAGAGCAGGGCGATGTGCAGAAAGCTCTGAAGGAATGGAGAGATCCTTCGGAGGTGCGCAGAGTGCGCGCCCTGCGGCTCTTTCACAAGGGCTGGACGGCCCCGCAGATCGCCGAGGTCCTGGACTGCACCCGCCGGTCGGTCAGGCATTGGATCGACCTCTACGAAGCGGAGGGATTGAAGGGACTCAGGACCAGGCCGCGCTCGGACCGGCCTCCGAAGGTCGACGAGCACTACAGACGGATGCTCAAGGAGACTCTGGAGACTGTGCCCCGCGGACTCGGGCTGCCTTTAACCGCTGCCCGTTGCCCGGCTGGGCATCTACGTGGACAAAAAAGACCGACGTCACGGTCAGTTATGGGCACCTGAGCCGTCTGCTCAGGGAACTGGGCTACGTCTACAAACGCGCTCGCCACGACCTCTGGCGCGAGCGGGACCAGGGCACTACAAGCTGAGGAAAGAGGAGCTTGAGGAACTTAAAAAGGGGCTCTTGATCCGGAAGCGGACTCCGAACTGATCTTTGTGGACGAATCGGAAGTGCAACTGCATCCCCCGCTGAAAAAAGGTCCGGGCCAGGCGGGGAGAGCCGGCACGCGTGCCGGCCGCCGGTGACGATAAGAAGCGGGCCGTCTTCGGCGGGTGAAACTGCCGAACCGAGCGGTTCGCCTGGCGGATATCGGAGCACAAGAACAGCGAGGCTTTTCTGGAGTTCCTGGATCATCTGTTGGCGAACCGTCCAGAGGGGCGCCGGTTGGTACTCGTAATGGACAATGCCGGCTGCCACCGGGCCAAGAAGGTGCAGCGTCTTCTACGGGAGCAAGCGGGGCGGCTAGAGCCCTTCTGGCTGCCGCCCTACAGCCCGGAACTGAACCTGATCGGATATGCCTGGGGTAACCTGAAGGAGACGGCGACAGACAACTGCTTTTTCGGAGACGTAGAAAGAATGGAGAATGCTGTCGCCCAAGCACGTTGCCAATTGAACTCCAGTACCCACTCACCACTCCAACTCCACTTCAAATCATTGGAAGGCTTTCGCGGGACCGCTTAGGCCCAGCTACGGCCCAACCTCTCAGACTCTCACCGCCGAGAGTAGGTACGGGTCAGTAATGTCGATTGGATTGAGGTGGCCACGGCGACGGCAGAACGTTACCATGCCGGCAGGCAGTGATGCTGCGGTCCACACCCGCACCCAGAGGAGTATCGAGAAGCGACGGACAGCGCAGGCCTGTCAAGACCAGACATGAACCCCTGGCCGCAGAAGGCCGCCGATGAGTTCACGGTCGCTCGAATTGAAACCCGTTCCCCGGACGGCGGTCTTCCAGGACCCGGACTATTACATCTGGGGCGGCAGCATGGTGCGCTCGCCCGACGGCGTGTGCCACCTGTTCTACTCGCGGTGGCCGCGGGAACTCGGGATGCCCGCCTGGGTCACGCACAGTGAGGTCGCGCACGCGACCGCTCCCGATCCGCTCGGCCCTTTCGAGTTCCGCGACGTAGGTCTGCTGCCGCGCGGCGCAGAGCACTGGGACGGCACAGTGACCCACAACCCGACGGTGCACTACTTCGATGGCACGTACTATCTCTGCTACACCGGGAACACCGGCGACCAAGTCGTGGTTCGCGAAGGGCTGAACTGGACGCACCGCAACAACCAACGCGTGGGCGTGGCGATCAGCGACAGTCCCAGTGGCCCGTGGAAGCGAAAGGACGTTCCGCTCATTGACGTGGGCGCAGAAGACGACGCAGCAGACCGGCTGTGCACGACGAACCCCTCAATGACGCGGATGCTCGACGGGTCGTACCTCCTGATCTACAAAGGCGTGGCGCGCAAGAATCCGCTTCCATTTGGCGGTCCCGTGGTTCACCTGGCGGCAAAATCGCCGTCGCCGGCCGGCCCCTTCGTGAAACATCCCGACCCTATCTTCACCAAGCCCGCAGAGGCGTTCCCAGCCGAAGACCCGTGCATCTGGCTGGAGGGCCAAACCTACTTCGCCATCGTCAAGGACTTCAACGGGCACTTCACAGGTGCTGACCTGTCGCTAGCCTTGTTCTGGTCAGAGGATGGGTTCCACTGGCGTCCAACCAAGCATCCTCTCGTATCGACTACAGAACTGACGTGGGAAGACGGCTCCAAGCAGAAGCTCCACCGGCTGGAACGCCCCCAGGTCTGGCTCCGTGACGGACATCCCGCAGTCCTGTACTGTGCGGCCTCGCCCGACCCATCGGAGAGTCACTCCTTCAATGTACACATTCCACTGAACGAGTGCTTGTGACCTGGCGACCGTGGCAGCCACATGCCACGACCGCTCGCGGCCATGCTCTCACTACCTTGTCACGCCGCAACACCTGCCTTACACGCACCTTTTCCTGAGCAAGCTCGCGCGGCAGTTAGACGTCTCCTGCAGGAATAGATGTCAAACCCCGACGCCATCATCCACGAAGTGGAATGGAGTCCGTATTGTTGTGTAAGAGCGGCTGAATAAGAAGTGGCGAGCCGTTAGCATCTCCAGGTTTCGATAAAAATCCTGTAGTGAAAGGAGATGCGCGTGGGTCGCCGAGATGATGGTAGGCATTTGCTCGCTCTTTGGCAAGAGGGAATCGGGGAGGATGAGGATCCGCTGCGTCGGCTGGCGGAGATGATGCTGCAGCATCTGCTGGAACAGGAGACGACGGCGTTCCTCGGCGCGGAGCCCCACCAGGGTACTGCGGAGCGTCGGGGCTACCGCAACGGCCATACGCCCCGCACGTTCACCAGTCCCAGGCAGGCGGCCGGCAGGCGGGTGCCCCCTTGGCGTCGCGGCCACAACGGTCAAGCGCAGCAGCGGCGAGGGTCAACTCCGGGAACCCTACCTACCCCGCCAGCTTCTGCAACGCCCGGGGGCACCGGATCGCTCTGCTCAAGGGGGACATCGCTTGGTGATGCCGCTGCCGAGCTGGACAGGGTCGTCTGTGCCCCGCAGGTCCTCGCCGCCCACACAGACGCTCGGCCACTCCGCCCCTTCCTAAGGCCCCGTCAACTCCGGAACCGCGGCAACAGATCCTTTCACACTGACTGGCAAAAGAACCGGCAACCTGGCTGTGCCCGGACCGGCCCTGCTTCCCAAATCCGGCCTCTTGACTTGCCGGCCGGTCGGTGCTATTGTCCGGCCAGCGCCGTACGGCAAAGAAGGGGTCCGTTGGGATTGCCTGTTGTCTGCACTTCACACCAAGCTGTCGAGGAGGCGGGGATGGCGACACTTGAGTTCCAACCGATGTCCGTCGGGCAGATTCTTGACCGCACGTTCACGCTCTATCGCCGTAACTTCCTTCACTACATCGCCATAGTGGCGGTGGCCGTGGTGCCGTTCCGCGTGTTGCTCTACCTTGCCATGGTTCTGGTGGACGACATGGTCGGGATGGCCGAAAACGAGGCGCAGTCGGCTTTGGCTGTGATGATGATCGTGACGGGCATCATAGGGATGATCATTGCCGCGATCGCCCAGGCGCTGGCCAGGGCCGCTTTGCTCCGGGCCGTATCGGGGTCCTACCTCGGCGAAGACGTGTCGCTCGGGCAGGCCTACCGGAAGGCGCTGCCGCGGCTGTGGTCCATCCTGGTGGCCGGGTTCCTGGTGGGCATAATCACGTGGCTCGGGCTCCTTCTGCTGATCGTGCCCGGCGTCATATTCGCCGCCGCATTCGCCCTGACGATACCGGGCATCGTGGTGGAAGACCTGGGGGCCACGGAAGGGATGGGGCGAAGCTGGCATCTGACGCGCGGCAATCGGTCCAAGGTGCTCGGCCTGCTCCTGCTGGTCTGGCTGATAGGACTTGTCGTTGGGGCAACCTTGGGGTTCGCAGGAGGGTTCGTGGCGGCGCCCCTGGCCCAGATGAATGACTATGTCGGTAGCGTCGTAGAGGACTTGTTCTCGATGGTTGCTATCGTCTTGACAACACCGATCGGCGCCACTGCGACGATTCTGCTTTACTACGACCTTCGGATCCGCAAGGAAGGCTTCGACCTGGAGATGCTGGCGGAGCGAATGGGCACGGATAGGAGCGTCGACGATGCGTCTGGCCCTGCGCGGTAGCATCCTGGCGGCGGCGCTGGCGATGGGGTTGTGGCTGCAGGCGGCGACTTCGTCCGCGCAGACACGGGACACGCCGCAGAGGGATGGCTCATTCGAGAGACCGTCGAGGGAACTGGTCGTGCGCGAGGTGCGCGGCGTGCTCTCCGAGCCCAGGTTCCGTCCCAAGAAGAATCTCTGGCAGTGGACTATGGAAAAGCTGTCTTCGTGGAGCGGGGCGGACTCCTGGACCTTACCGAAGTGGACCGCGATCGTCTTCTGGATCTTCTCAGCGTGGTGCCTTCTTGCCCTGATAGCGGTGCTCGTGCACATCTGCTGGTCGGCGCTGCGGCTGTTGCCCAGACCGCGGCTCGGGGCCGGCTTGAGTGCGCGCCGCGCGTCGGAGCGGGACGAAGCGGACTTCGGCCGCCTGCAGCAGGAGATGGAGCAACTGGCGGCCGGAGGCAATTACAGAGATGCCCTCCAGGTGATGTTGCTGGCGCTGATACGGCGGCTGGCGGACATGGGCATCCTCGGCTTCCACCGCAGCAAGACGAACGGGGATTATCTCCGGGAGTTCCCGCGCGATCACGACGACTGGGACCGGTTCCGCCGGTTCGTCATAGCCTCCGATACACTCCTCTACAGCGCCGCCGGCTGCGGGGCCGACCAGTACCAACGGATGCACGAGGTGTTCGAAGGAATTCGAAACAGTGTCGAGCAACAAATCTGACTACATCGTCCTGGCGTTGTTGGGCGCCCTGATCGCCCTGATCGTTCTCCTTGCGGCTATCGTCGGCGGCTCGCCCGATTCCCATCGGGGCGATCCGTGGTTCCGCACGACACAGTCGAGCAACGTGGACGGGATGTTGGTCTACTACACGGCATTAGAGCGCCTGGGGATTCCGGTTCAGCGAACCGAGAAAATGCTGACGAATCAGACGTTGTCGGGGATGCAGGCCCTGTTCCTGATCGACCCCGTGATACCCGTCGTCCGGGAGGAACGCGAGGCATTGGCCCGGTGGGTGGCGGACGGCGGCGTCCTCGTGTGCACGAGCGAGCTGGACGATCCGGTCGGCTCGCTCCGCGACGACCCGATTGCCTCGCTGGGGCAGGTTGGACCTCTGGCCCTGCAGGACGTGGGTGGGGACGCACCGACGAAGTCGACGGGCGTGCCCGACGACGCGGCCGACCTGCCCCTGGCCCGCGATGTCCGGCGCCTGATGTTCGCCTCCAACCGTGTCCTCGATCTGCCCGAGACGGACGACGCAGTGTTACCGCTCCTGGAGGACGATACAGGCGTACGCATCGCGAGCAAACGCATCGGCGAGGGGCTTGCCGTGGTGCTCTCAGACAGCAGCCTGCTGGCGAACGGCCGAATCGGCAAAGCCGAGAACGCCCTGGCCGCCGTCAACCTCGCGTGCTTCGTCCGCGCCAAGGCGGGAGATGCATCGATAGCATTCGACGAGTATCACTTCGGTTTCGGCACTCACGGGACAAGCATGAGCGTGCTCACGGACCTCCTCTTCCGGACCAGCCCCGGGTGGGGCATTCTGTGCCTTTCCTGTGCCGCGGTGCTGTTCATGGTCTACAAGGGCCGCCGCTTCGGGACACGGCGCGGCCTCGACACCCGCAGGCGCCGCTCGAAGCTGGAGTACATCGCCTCCGTCGCAGGCACCTTCCGCAGGGCGAAGGCAGACGGTTTGGTGCTGGAGATCATCTTCCAGCGGTTCCGACGAGACGCGTCGCAGTTCGTCGGGACGCCCGTCTCCGCCCCTATCGAGGAACTGGCGAGCGCGCTTTCGCGTCGGTTTGGCGGGTCGCCCGAGCGGTACCTGGCACCCATGCGCCGGTGCGTCGAGGCGATGGGCGGCAGTTATCTGTCCGAACGCCGCATGCTGGCCCTACTCTCGCAGATCGCCAACATAGAATCGGAGATAGTCAATGCAACCAGCGGACGCAACGCAGGCGGCCGAGCGGACCATCGGTGAGCTCCGGAAGGTCGTGGTGGGGCAGGACGAGGTCTTGACGGAGGCCGTGGTCGCCCTTCTGGCGGCCGGACACGCGCTTTTCGAGGGCGTGCCCGGCATCGCGAAGACGCTCATCGCCCGTGCGCTTTCGCACGTGACCGGCGCCGCCTTCCGCCGGATCCAGTTCACGCCCGACCTGATGCCTTCGGACGTTGTGGGCGTGAAC
>CAZZNQ010000131.1:0-7191 GCA_964655775.1 uncultured candidatus Brocadiaceae bacterium
GGCGGCGGACTCGCGCTTTCGAAGGCCTTCCGCTATTCCACCTATCACCCAACGCGGCTATAAGGGCGCCGGCCGCAGCTTGGCGCCTGCGGCGATACGTGCCCTTTCCCCAAACCTGGTGTTCCCTGGCAAGACGGGCGATGGACCTCACACCCAACATCCTTTTCGTCTTCTCCGACCAGCAACACTGGCAGGCGGCCGGCTTTATGGATGCTTCATTCCGGACGCCTCACCTTGACCGCCTGGCGGCAGAAGCGACGGTGTTCACGGATGCGTTCTGCACCACACCGCAATGCTCGCCGAGTCGCTCGTCGATCATGACGGGCCTCTACCCGTCGAAGACGGGTGTTCTGGGCAACATTGGCGCCGCGGGTGGCATGCCGCTGGCTCTTCCCACGATTGGCTCGGCACTGCAGAGCGCGGGCTACCAGACGGCCTACTTCGGCAAGTGGCACCTCGGGCAGCACCCGGTCGGCACGGCGGGTTGGGACGCGTGCGAATTCCTCGCAGGGCCGGGGGCGAAGATCGATGGGCCGACGACGGAACGGGCCTTGGCATTCCTGGAAGCGGCTGTTGCCGAGGACCGACCCTTCGCGCTGTTCCTCTCCTACCACAATCCGCACGACGTCTACACGTACGACGCCGCGGTGCCGCCAACGCCGGATGCTTTCGCGGACTTGCCCGATACGTGGCACCGCAAGGACCTGTCCTCCGCGCCGGTGGTGCAGCAACAGTTCATGACCGAGGATCAGGGGCGGGCCATTCACGGCCGAGATGAAGCGGCCTGGCGGCGCTACCGGGAGGTATATCGGCAGATGGTCTCTCGCTACGACGATCAGCTCGGCCGCGTGCTGGACGCGCTGGATGCTCACGGCCTGGCTGACGACACCCTCTGCATTGTCACCAGCGACCACGGAGACATGGACGGGCAGCATGGACTCATCTTCAAGGGACCGTTCATGTACGAGCACATGGTGCGCGTGCCGTTGGTCATCCGCCCGCCGGCCTCGCTGGCACCCCCATCGGGAGGCCGCCGCATCGACTTCCCGACGGTCAACGTCGACCTGGCGCCGACCTTGGCCGACTTCGTCGGCACCGACCTGCCGCGCACCGACGGCGTCTCGCTCAAGCCGCTGCTGACGGGACAAGGTGACACGCCCCGGCGGCAGTTTGTAGTGGGCCAATACTACTCGAAGCAGAAATGGGTCAACCCGATCCGCATGATCCGTACCCGTCGAGCAAAGTACACGCGCTATCGCGTCCACGGCGAGGAGCTGTATGATCTCCGGTCGGACCCCCAAGAGATTCACAACGTGGCCGCCGATCCATCCTACGCGCAGCTCAAGGCCCACCTGGCCGGCGCCCTCGACGAGTGGATTCGCGCTCACGATGATCCGTTCTACGAGCAGGCGCCCACCACACGAGACGGAACGCCGCTGCAATAGCGCTCGGCGGGTGGAGACCATGGCGGAGGCTGCCAGATGTCTACAACTTCAGATCCAGCAAACGGGTCGCGTTCTCCCGCGCCACCTTCTGGAACACTGCTTCGGTAATCCTGCCATTCTGCCGGAGCTCCTGCGGGAAGTCGATAAGGGGGCGGGGGTGTCGGACGCGCAGATAGCCGCGTCATAGCTTGGCCCAGCGATGCTCTCCTCATTGGGTGATCTTCCGCGTCCCTCGGCAGGCCGGAAACCGCGGGCAGCCCCGACTTCCTGGCGAAGCAGGAACGGCTCGGACTGGAGCGGATGCTGATCTACAAGACGATGGTGCTGACCGGCCTCCGCCTGGGGGAACTGGCGAGCATCACCGTCGGGCGCCTGCACCTGGACGCCCGGCAGCCGCACGCAGAACTGCTGGCGAAGGACGCCAAGGCGGGGACCGCCGCGCTGATCCCCCTGCGGGCCGATCTGGTCGAGGACCTGCGCGGCTGGCTGGACGGTAAGCTTGAGGCCCTGCGGGAACAGGCAGAGAAGGACGGGACGCCCCTGCCGCTGAAGTTGCCGGTAGACGAGCCGCTGTTCTCGGTGCCGCGCAACCTGATCAAGAGCTTCGACCTGGACCTGGCCGCCGCAGGCATCCCGAAAGAGGACGAGCGCGGCCGGACAGTGGACCTGCACGCCCTGCGCCACACGTTCGGGACGCACCTGAGCCTGGCGGGGGTGCCGCCGCGGACGGCGCAGGCGGCGATGCGGCATTCGAGCATCGACCTGACCATGAACGTCTACACCGACCCGGCGCTCCTGGACGTGGCCGGAGCTCTGGAGGCACTGCCGGACCTGGCAGAATGTAAAAGACGTAGCAACGAGGCCCGAGTGGTAAACGAAGCGTAGGCCTTGTCTCCAATCCCCAGGCACCGGGCGTTCGGGAAGGCCGCTTGACAAACGGGCCCTGGAGGTGTGATAAAAGATAGAAGGCGAAGTCGGGACTTCGCGATGCCAGACGGAAGATTCCCGCCAAAGACATCGAGGAGTGCCTATCGATTCATGGGCCGCGGATTCGAGAGTGAGAGCGCGCTGCGCAAAGCAGCCTTACAGGCACTTCAGGGCCAGTATCCGGCTGATGAGTGCTTGGTTCTGGAGGAGTTCGAGTACGCCGCTGGCAGAGCAGACGCAGTTCTCGTGCGCAGGTCAGAGCGGTACTTGGAGCACCGTCTCCAAGATCTGACCCTTGACCATCCCATCGCCTGTGACAGTGTCCTCCGCGCGTTCCTACGGCTGCACCGTCGCGGAGAGGTATCACTCTCTTACGCCAGGAGCAGCCTTGGTCTGGACAGTCCCGACGGTAGGCGCGCGCTGGAATGGCTAATAGCCCACGGATTCATAGTGGAGGACGCAGGCAACCTGCGCCGTGCACCAGGCCTTCGTCCCCATGTTACGACCGCAACGTCGGTGGAATTCAAGTTGAGTCGCTGGCAGCGGGCACTGTTTCAAGCCCATAGGACCAAGGCGTTCACCCACCATCAGTACGTACTGATGGACGAAGCATACATCCACCGTTCGCTCAGCAACCGACCCGAGTTCGAGGACCTTGGGGTCGGTCTCATGTCGGTAAGCCAAGGCGGAGACTTCCACATCCATCTCCAATCTAGGCGATGCAAACCATATTCCCCTCTGAATGTCTGGCGACTGAACGAAGCCTCCCTCAAGAGGCAGTTTACCGAAGCTAAGAGGCCCGCATGACCCGTTCAGAACCATTCGATGCCGCTCAGGTCTCTCGCCATGTGCCAGATCTGAAAATCGGCGACCACATAGACTCCGGGTCGTTCAAGGATGTGTACAAAGGCGCAGACGCTGACGGTGAGCCGATAGCGATCAAGGTCTGCCGTATCCCTACACAGGACAGGCTCAACCGGGCCGAACGTGAGATCCGGGCGATGCAACTAGTCGACCATCCTGGTTTCGTCAAGCTTATCGAGGTACGGGCCGCCACCATCGACGGCGAGCCCTGCATAATCATGGCCGAGGAGTTCATCGACGGAACCACCCTGAGCGACCACCTTGCCGCGAGCGGGTCGGACCCTATCTTGGCCTTCGACGTCGCTCGCACCCTTCTATCCGTAATAGAATGCTTCCAGAAGTACAGCATCGTTCATCGGGACATCAAGCCAGCGAACATCATGCTGAGCCAGCCTGATCTGAAGCCCAAGCTCCTAGACATTGGGCTAGTTCGCTTCCTCGACGAGCCGAGCCTGACGCCCACAGCATGGCAGCGGGGGCCAGGGACGCCCAACTACGCGGCTCCAGAGCAATTCTCGAACGAGAAGGCCCTGCAGGACGCTCGGACCGATATGTTCGCGACAGGCATCGTTTTTTACGAGGTCGCTAATGGACAGCATCCATTCGAGCATTCTGGACTCGCAATCCCTGAGGCCATCGCAGCTGGAGACCAACACGACTGGCCAGGCTTCGGGGAAGACGATGGACACGCCGAGCGTTTGGACGCCTTCTACAAACGATTGACTGCTACCCAACCCTACCAGCGATTCCGGACCGCGTCCATCGCCCTTGAAGAACTCTCCGACCTTGAGGGAGCTATTTGCAGTGCTTGATGAGCCATCCTTCTATCTCCAGATGGGCCACAACAGCCATACAATCGCTCGGGACTTCTGTGAGACACGCGATTGCGCGGGTGTGATCCTTAGCCCTTCGGACGGGACTCCCAGCAACCTTGAGGAATGGGCCGCGGAGGCGAGTGGACATGGACGTAAGGTGCTCTTTGACCCCCAGTTTTATCTTCCCCGCACCCAACGAGAGAAGCTGCAGAAACATCCTTACTTCGAGGCTATCGGTGGGTCTGGCTTCGATACCCAGACGTTTCAGGACAACCTTGAGTCGTTCGTCCACGACACAGTGGCCTATCAAGCGAGCCTGTCGGTGGACGCGATGATCGCCCCATCGCGTCTTCTGGAGACCCTCTCCAAATCTGCAGTTGATACTTGGCGATCCCTCGCGGAGGCCTTCGTTGAAGAGGCCCGGTCTGAGCGGCCGGATTGCCCCATCCTCATTTCAGTCCCTGTGGATGCGCAACCTCTGGCTGACAAGGGCCAGCGCGAGCGTCTCTTAAACCATGCGACCTCTATCGATGCGCACGGGTTCTACGTCTCAGTCCGTCACCCATTGGACGTGGCGTATCCCTTGCGGGGCACTTCATACGTCATGTCGTATCTCGACCTTGTCCACAACCTTGCCCGGAACGAGTATCGAGTCCTCTGCGGCCATACGCACCAGTTCGCTCACGCGCTGTTCGGAGTAGGTGCCATGGGATTTGCGTCAGGGCAATATAAGAACTTACGATCCTTTGACACGCGAAGGTGGCAGGACACCGATGACTGGGGGCAGCAGGTCGTTAACTACTACTCAGACAGAATCCTCAATGAACTACGCGTCGATGCTGATATGGATCTGCTTTATCAATGTGACCTTTTAGACGCCGTGCGGACGCCCTCCCCCTACGATTATCCCCTTTACCAAGGTGAAGTACCCTCGACAGTCGAATGGAAGCTTCGAGGCGCCTCCTGGGACCACTACCTGTGGGCATGCAATGGGATTGCGAAGAAATATGCCGGCGTCGAGCCGGAGCAACGGAGGGAGGCGTCGGTCCAGGCTATCGAGGAAGCACGTGAGGTTTGTCAGCAAATCGTAGATCAAATCGGTGGGCCGCTGTCTGAACCGGAGCCGGACGTGTTCAGGGATTGGGCTATGAGCGTCAGAGCTGTGGGCAGTTAGGGACGTGCCCACTTCATCCAGATCCTCATCCGCTGTTTCACCCAGATCTTCACCCAACTCCTGTACGGCGGTGTCCGGCGCTGTCCGCTGGTGGCCAGATGGAGGCCAAAACGGGTTCAGCGGGAGGAGTCAGAAGCTCGCGGGCGTGGCCACGATAGGCCGCCTGTGGCCGGCGGAGGCAGTGGAGCGGGCGACCGGATTCGAACCGGCGACGTCCAGCTTGGGAAGCTGGGCACTGCAGACTCTAAGGGACTTACAAACAAGGGACTTACAACAACTTCCGCGGACGCGGTGCCGAAATTGGTGCCGTGCAACTCCGAATACGGTCACCATCCGATGGATGATGACGTGCATCCGCACGACCTGTCGCATGTCATCGATTCCTGGCCCGACCTACCTGAACCCATCCGCGCTGCGATCCTGGCGATGGTCCGGTCCGTCACAGGGGGAGAGCGATGATTGAACGTCATGGCACTACGACAAAACTGACACAACTGACGAAACCATTGAGTGAAGGCATTGGATGCGGACCGGATCGGTCAGGAAACCACCCCTTCGAAGCTATCAGGTCCGGACTCGTCAGAGGAACGGCGCCTTCCGGGCCCCCGTAAGCATCAGCATTCTGCGACCGCCCGTTCTATGCGACAGAGGCCCTTTGCCAGCGTATCGCGGGGGCAGCCGAAGTTGAGACGCACGAATCCCTCCAGCCCGAAGTCCAGACCGTCCTCCAGTCCTACCCCCGCTTCCTCGAAGAAAGCCTTGGGCCGCGCTAAGTCCAAAGAGCGGGTGTCGATCCAGGCCAGGTACGTGGCCTCGACGTGGGTCATGGAGAGTCCGCCGATATTGGCGACGGCCGTCTCGACCATGTCGCGGTTGCCTCGCAGGTATGCCAGGAGTGCCTGCCTCCACGGCTCGCAGCGGGATAGGGCGACTGTGGCGGACGTGTAACCGAAGATGTTGCCACCACCGGTGAGCCCGAGTTGGGCCTCCCTCAACCGTCGGCGCAGTTCCGGGTTGGGTACAAGGGCGAACGCGCACTTAAGGCCCGGCAGGTTGTAGGTCTTCGAAGGCGACATGAGCGTGATGGTTCTTTGCGCGATCTCCGGTGACAGACTGGCCGTTGGCGTGTGCCGGAGTTCCGCGTCGAGCACGAGGCCGCAGTGCACCTCGTCACTGCACAGAACAAGACCGTGACGGGTGCACAGGCCGGCCAACGCCCCCAACTCTTCGGAGCTGTACAGCCGCCCTACGGGGTTGTGCGGGTTGCAGAGCAGGAAGAGCTTGGTTCTGGGCGTGATCGCCGCCTCGACGGCGTCGAGGTCCATCACCCATCTTTTGCCGTCACAGATCAGAGGTACGGTGATGCCCCTGCGACCGTCCCTTGCCGCGGCCGACAGAAAGGGAGGGTAGATCGGCGTGGTTGTGACGATCTCCTCGCCCGGGTCGGCCAGGGCCTGGCATACAAGGTTCAGTCCTACCCCCAGGCTCGGAAGCCAAAGGACCCAGTCGGGATCGATTTCGTACTGGAACAGCCCCCGGTAGAAGCTCACGACCGCCTCAAGAAGCTCCGGCTGCGGCGACGTGTAACCGAACACCCCATGCCTGGCACGGTCGACCAGCGCGTCGATGACCGGCTGGGGAGAGCGGAAGTCCATGTCGGCGACCCACAACGGGATCACATCCTGGCCTCGGTACTTGCGCCATTTGCTGCTGTCGCTAGAGGCCCGGTCAACCGGCGTGTCGAAGTCGGGCTCGCCCGAGGTGTTCGCCATTCGAATGTGACCTCCTGCTCTGAGGACGAGACGCGGGACTTACCAGCACAATGCACCTGAAGAAGCTCATTCCGCCCGGGCGGAGGCCTGCACGCCGACCCTCGAGGTCGTAACAGGCAACCACTCCGGTGGCAAGACGCACGGGCAATTGCCTCCACAGGTGAACTGAGCATCGGTAGGCAATCTACCAGACC
>CAZZNQ010000132.1:0-6603 GCA_964655775.1 uncultured candidatus Brocadiaceae bacterium
CGTTATGAGAGCCCTGTAGGCCCTGGCGGGATGTCGCGATTGAATGCGCGCTGCAGTCCGCGTTGTTCTGGGCAGCGCGCGTGCCGTCGTCTCTCGACACACGGTGCCTGCCGGGCCACAATGTCGCTGCGAAGGGCAACTATGCTGAAGGAGCCTGCAGGTGCCGAACAGAAGGCTTGAGCTGGCCAGGATAGCCGAGGATTTGGCGCGGAAGCCGCTTCGCGGCAACCTCCGCAAGGCCGGCCGCGATCTGGCGCCCCTCCTCGGCCACTTCCCCCGCAAGGACGAGTGCGAGGGCTTCGACTGGTGCGCGGCGTTCGTCTACCATTGCTGCGTGACAGCGGGATTCCGGATTCCGGTCAAGTGGCCCGAGCCGGTCCCCTACACCTTTGCCGCTGTGCCCGCGTGGCTCGTATGGGCCAAGCTGCCCGGCCATCGGCTCTACTTCTCCGCCCGCAATCCGTCCCGCTCGCCGCAGCGGGGTGATCTGGTCATCTTCGACAATCTTCTCGGCAACGGCCCCCACGACCACATGGGAGTGGTGCTGCACGCCGCGAAAGGCGGAATCCGCACCGCCGAGGGCAACGTGGAGAACATGTCTGGCATCTTCGAGCGAAGGGTGGACCGCAAGGTGCGCGGCTTCATCAGGATTCCACACGATTTCTCCCCATGCCCGTGAGTACGGGGGGGAGTTCTTGCACATAATCCGGCCCGCCCCGGGCACACGGCGTCGTGCACTCGATGACGGGCCGGTGCTCCTGTAGGTTTCGGTTACGGCAGACGAAGCACCATGCCGGGGCGCAGGGCCGTTACGTCGCGGATCTGCGCGTAGTTTGCCGCCCAGACATCCTTCCATTTGCTGCCGTCGTTATAGAACTGATCGGCAATGCTGTAGAGGGTGTCGCCGCGCTGCACAGTGTAAGTACCCGTTGCGCCCGTCGCAGAGGGGCCGGCGGGCGATGGCGCGCTGGCCTGAAGCGCGGGGCGCTTGCCGGCGACCGGCTCGATGTCAGCGCCGGAAGTAGTGGCCGCCGCCGCAGGCGCCGACATACTCGTTGCCATGACGGCGCCCTGGTCCCAGGGCCAACTGCCGAACTGGGTCCCGTCGTCGCCCGCCAGGTCCAGCGTCGTGAATCCCACAAAGAAGTCCAGAATCTGCGTCCATCGGGCGTTCCAGACGAACCCCAGGTAACCTATGTGGGGCACGAAGTGAACGCAGGCCGGCGTGTAGTCGGGTGAGCCGCCGCTCGACAACGACGCCATTCCGGCCAGCCCGCCGCGGCGAACGTACAGCGTGCTCTCGTCGTCCTTGTCGAAGTCGCCCCAGCCGATCTTCTCCTCGCTGACGATGAATCCGCGGCAATCCACGTAGCAACGGGTGACGCCTACCTGGTTTCCGCCGAGGCCCACGAAATACCCGTCGAGCTCCGCGAAGCCGAACACCAGCAGGTCCAGGCTGTTCCAGTAGAGTCCGATGGACGGCTCTTCGGTGTACGTGAAGCCCAGATCCACCATCTCCATCATGTCGTCCACGCGATACTGTGCATAGTCGCGCACGCTCTTGCATCCCTGCGCCGTCCAGAGAACGGCCGCAAGCAGCAACACCACACCTGCCTTACGCAGAATCCGTTCCGCCGCCATATCCATCCCCTTCGCGAAAACCATCCGGAACGCCCGGGTCCGTCGATATGTTCAGCCCCTATCGTAAGAAGATGCTCAGGCCAAAGGCAAGAGCCCGGGCGCGTCTCCGCCTGGCGCACCGAGTTGACGGGAAGCTCGCGGCAGTGCCGAGAGCCTGTTGACTTTTACGTTCGAACGGACTTCGGTTATCATAGCTCTCTGTCCATCGGACGGCCGAGGCGAACCCGACCGGACGTAGGGAAGCGGCATCCGGCCGCTATTCGGCAACCTTGCCCGGAACGGGGCATCCGATCGGACGGTGTGACTGAGGCGGCGTAGCCAAGTGGACCAAGGCAACGGTTTGCAAAACCGTCATTCACGGGTTCGAATCCCGTCGCCGCCTCCATCCTTTGCTTGCCTCTTACCTGCACGCGAGAACGGGCATGGTTCCTGCTATTCTCGGCTGCACATCCTCCAGTGTCGTATCCCTGGTCTCCCTCCAGCACAGCTGCGCCACGCCGGCCGGGCCGGGCTCACGGCCGTGGGGCAGTTGATACTCCGCCGCATCCCTGAGAAGATGCCTGCCCCATGCAAGGAGGAGTGACGATGACGCCCGCGAGTGGAACCTGGCCTCTGGAGAAAGCAGAACCGGAATCCGTCGGACTGTGCTCCATACGCCTGCAGCGCGTGTCGCGGCTTATGCAGGACTACGTGGACGCGGGCAAGATCGCCGGCGTGATTACGCTGGTTGCCCGTCGCGGCCGTATCGCGCACCTGGAATGCTGCGGCCTGATGGACATCGAGCAGGGCAAGCCGATGCAGGATGACGCCATCTTCCGACTCTACTCGATGACGAAGATCATCACCGCCGCAGCCGTGCTGATGCTGATGGAGGAGGGGCGATTCCTACTGACGACGCCGGTGTCCCAGTTCCTGCCGGAGTTCAAGGACGTGCGCGTCGGTGTTACGGGGGCGGACGGGCGCGAGGAACTCGTGCGGCCCCAACGCGAAGTGAACGTCCACGACCTGTTGACTCACATGAGCGGCCTCTCCTACGACTTCATGGCCGAGGCGAAAGAGCGCGGGCTCGATCTGGCGGCCTTCGTCAGCGAGTTGTGCAAGCGACCGCTGCACCACCAGCCGGGACAAACGTGGCTCTACGGGGTGTCCACGGATGTGCTGGGCCGGCTGACCGAGGTCATCGCGGGGTGCGACTTCGACGTGTTCCTCCAGGACCGCATCTTCGAGCCTCTGGGCATGACGGACACTGCTTTCTTTGTGCCACCGGAGAAGGTCGAGCGACTGGCCTGGCTCTACAAGCCGGACGACGACGGGAAGCTGGTCAGCGCTGAGGATCGCGAGACCAGTCTGTTCTTGAGCAAGCCCGCGCTGCCCAGCGGCGGCGGGGGGCTGGTCTCCACCACTTCCGACTACCTGCGGTTCGCCCAGATGCTGGTGAATGGCGGCGAACTGAACGGCACGCGCTTTCTGGGGCCCAAGACCGTGGAACTGATGCACCAGGACCACCTGCCGCCCGGCCACCCGCCCCTGGACGTGAACAACCGCGCCTTCGGGCTGGGCGTCTCCGTGGTGCGGAACCTGGGCGAGACGAAACAGCTTGCCTCCGTCGGCGAGTTCGGCTGGGGCGGAGCCGCCTGCACGCAGGTGTGGATCGATCCGGTCGAGCAGATGGTGACGATGATTATGCTGCAGCTTCGGCCGCGGGAGAAGTTCGCCCTGATGGACAAGTTCAAGCAGACGGCCTACCAGGCCATTGTGGACTGACCCAAGTATCGGCTACTGCAGCCGGGACAGATCCGGATGCTTAGACCCGTCATTCACGAGACCGGGGCCCGCCAGCGACCCCGACCCATCGGGGCCGCACGAAGCCCCTTCGCCGGCCTTCTTGCCCTTTGACGCGGACTCTCGCCGACTTAGAATAGGGCGTGCGTTTCACGGGCGAGTGGCGGAACGGCAGACGCTCTGGACTTAAAATCCAGTGGGGGACCATCCCCCGTGAGGGTTCAAATCCCTCCTCGCCCACCATCTAAACGATTATCTGATAGCACGTCACGCCCACCTTTGTGGCGTTTGGTTCTGAAAGCGCCCGGCCTTCGGGTAGAACTGCTGATGGCAGAATCCGGGCTGAGAGCGCTTACCCTGGGGAGCTGGCTCTCAGCGGCCCCAGTCTGCCGTCCTCTGGCGGGTTCATCCGAAGGCCCCGGAGTCGTAGTCCACCACCTCGTCGTGGCCGGGGTCGGACCTCTGGCTCTGTGCTTTCACCTCCACCCTTGAGTACTACTGACAACCGGGCCGCACGATCCCGAACAGTTTGACTGTGTAGATAGGTGCTGCTATTCTCGAACGGAATGGCTCGCCCGCAGGAGTGCGGAGATGACTCGAGCAGATCGCAGAAGCTGAACTGACCATCGTCGGGAGGGAGCTATGAACCGCCGCACCGCCCTGAGCCTGACGGGCCTTTGCATCCTGCTGGGCTTGGCCGCCAGCGGATACGGTGTCACACACCTGGAGCCCGTGAAGGACCCCGTAGAGGGGAGCGTGATCTTCATCCATCCGGACGGCACGAGCGTCTCCCATTGGGCGGCCGCTCGTATGGTGATCGCCGGGCCCGATGGCATGATCAACTGGGACCGCCTGCCGCGCATGGCCGTCTACCGCGGGCACATGAAGACAGCTCTGGCCGCCACCTCACACGGCGGCGCCACCACCCATGCATTCGGCGTGAAGGTCGATCCCGATTCTTACGGAATGGACCGCGACCGTCCGATCACTGCCCTCTCCGGAAGATCCATGAGCATCATGCGCGAAGCCCTGGCCGCCGGACTGGCGGTCGGCACTGTTAACTCGGGCAACATCGACGAGCCCGGCACGGGTGTATTCCTGGCCTCCGCCCAGAGTCGCAGGGACGGCGAGGAGATTGCACGTCAGATCGCTCTCAGCGGGGCCCACGTTATTCTGGCGGGCGGCGAACGTTGGCTGCTGCCGCGCGGGCATCAGGGGCGGCACGGTAAAGGCGCGCGCACCGACGGCAGGAACCTGATCGCCGAAGCCCGCGCCCTCGGCTACGCTGTGGTCCATACCCGCCGTGAACTGGCCGCACTGCCCGACGACACGCTGCGCGTTCTCGGTGTCTTCGCCCGTCATCACACCTTCAACGACAAGTCGGAGGAGAATCTGCGGAAAGACGGTCTGCCGCTGTACTCCCCTGACGCACCAACGGTCGCCGAGATGACTTCTGCGGCCCTCGCCATCCTGTCGCGCCATGGCAAGCGCTTCCTGCTCGTGGTCGAGGAGGAAGGTACCGACAACTTCGGCAACGTCAACAACGCCGGGGGCAGCATCGAAGCGCTCCGACGTGCAGACGCTGCCTACGGTGTCGCGCGAGACTACCTGCGGCGGCATCCTGACACGCTCCTGCTTACGGCGGCCGATAGTGATGCCAGCGGGCTCGAAGTGATCGCATTTCCCGCGGATCGCGCTTCGGAACACCTCCCGAGGACAACGGCCAACGGCGCTCCCCTTGACGGCCGCGACGGCACAGGATCACGTCCCTTCGTTGCCGCGCCCGACCAGTCCGGCAACCGTCTGCCCTTTGGCATAGCCTGGAGCGGTTTCGAGGACGGTGCCGGCGGGATTCTCGCCCGCGCCGAGGGGGCCAACGCAGACGCCTTGCTCAGCGGCAACTGCGACAACAGCGACATCTACCGCCTGATGTACCTCACCCTCTTCGGACACCTGCCGGACTCCCGGCAATAGAGCCCCGCCAATCGGCTGCTGATGGCCGCCGGCAATGGGTTCCGACGCTTGACAACAGACCGCGAAGGACGCGGCAGCGGTGATGCGTGCAAGGCAGTCGCCGGATGGTCCTCGCTCCGTTCGCCCTGGGTTGATGGGATGGGACGCCGCCAACACCGCGGACCTACTGGGCCTTTCTGCTCTCCCACTCGGCCTTGCCCAGCACCAGAGTTCCTTGCTCGGCCCCCTCGGCAGCCGAGAAGCTGAGCGCGACGAGGGGCGCGATTTGCTCCCTGTGGGTCGGATCATTGTGCGTGATGATGGCAGCGGGGCTTTCGGTCTGGAAGATGTGATTCACCATTGCCTGGAGAGCTTCGCGGTCGATGTTGTTGTCTTGGTAGTCCGAGTGTATCACGTGCCCCATGTCAAACCGGCCCCCGGCCTCATAGCCGTTGAGTGCGACCAGGCCAACGACCTTGCCGGTCTCCTTGATGCACATGGCGAAGTACTTGTGGCTGCTCGAGAAGTGTCTCGTCAGGTCCCGAGCTGCCTCCTCTGTGGTCGGCCACTTGTCGAAACCAGGCCCCGGAGCTTTGCTCCAATCAACAGCAAGCTCGTGAACATCCTGCCAATCATCTGGAGCGAAGCCTCGCAGGACGAGGCGGTCTGTACTGAGTTCCATGGCTTCTCCTCCTCCGCCTAAACGATAAGTGCCTGAGCCTCCGGCGCAGCTGAAGCACGCTAGGAGCGCCACACAAACTGCGCAGTGCGTTACCGGCTTGTCCATTCCCCCCCTCCATAGCTCCTTGTTCCACGACAACTGTGCCTTGGTGGATAGAACCTGCCGCCTCGCCAGATTCCATTCCTTCGGGGGATACTGTCAACTCCGGTTTCTGTGCCAATCTGTGTGAGAGGGTCCGTTGCCTTGGTTCCTGCGCTGACTGGGCCGAGGGCCAGTCAGTGACGCCGCTTAGCTGCCCGGATGACGAGACGCATGGCGGTGCTGAGGGCTCAATCGGCTCCAGTCATCCTGTGACGAGTTCAAGGGCCTGGTTTCGGAGATGGCCACCTTCTCGTGCTCCAATGCCCGGCGCACGGCGGAGGCGACGGCTTCCCGGTTCACCGGGTCCCTGCCGGCTCCTTCCGGCCCGCTGCCGACTGTATCGCTCGGCATCGGCGCTTACTCGGCTGATGCCGTGTCGGCCTTCAGGCCGCGATAGTAGGCCA
>CAZZNQ010000133.1:0-6149 GCA_964655775.1 uncultured candidatus Brocadiaceae bacterium
CGCCTCGGCGTCTGTAGCGCCGTAGGTCGGCGTAACGCAACGGAAGGTTATTGCCGGAAGGTCCGACTTCCATGCCCGAAGATTCATCGCAAGCGACCGGTTCCCACACGCAGGGGCACGCTCAGAGCCTGGGCGAACTGGATCTGGAGCAACTCCTCGGCATTCTGCGGCGGCGCAAGTGGCTGGTGCTGACCGTGGTTGTGGTGTTCGCCACCGTGGGCGCGGTCCACGCCTTCAAGGCCACGCCGGTCTACCGAGCCGTGGCCAAGGTGATGCTGGAGCGCCAGCCGGCGCGATTGCTCAACCTGGAAAGCGCGATGCAGTTCCAGACGAACGACGCCTACTATGACCGTACCCAGCAGGAACTGATGCGCAGCCGCACGATACTGGAGAAGGCGGCCGCCAGCCCGGACGTGCAGGATGCGCTGGAGGAGACCGGACAGCAGCCTGCCGGCGGACTCTCCGCCCTGATCGGCGAGGCCAAACGGACCGTGTTGGCGATTCTGGGCACCCAGCCCGTTGCGCCGCGCGAGCCGTGGGAGCAACTGGGCGAGATCCTGGACGTCCAGCAGCGAAGGGACACGCACATCCTGGTGCTGAGCGTGGAGGGCCGCGATCCGAAACGCGCCGCGTTGCTTGTGAACGCCGTGGTGCGGGCCTTCCAGGACTATCACCTGAAGCGCAAGCAGCAGAGCAGCGGCGACGCGTTTGATTTTCTGGAAGGGCAGATGCAGGTCGAAGAGGAGGCCCTGCGTTCCGCCGAGGAGGAACTCCAGCGGTTTCGCGAGGAACTGAGCGTTGTCTCGCTGGACGTGACGGACGTTCGGAACCCCGTGCTGACCCGCCTTGCGCGGCTGAATGAGAAGCTCACCGAGGTGCAGCTTCGCCGAGTGGAACTGCAGTCACAGTTGGGCGTGGTAGATGAGCTTCTGAAGCTGCGCGAAAGCGGTGAATCGGCGGGCGGCGAGTTGCTGTTCTCGCTGGCCGAAGTGAGGTCGGACCCCAGCATGACGGCGTTGCGCGATAAGCTCCTGGACTCCGAGAAGGAGGCCGCTGCCATGGCCGACGTGTACGGCCCGGGTCATCCTCAGCACAAGGCGGCGACCGCACGCGCTACGGTGCTGCGCCAGCGGCTGGAGCAACGGATCCCCGAGATCCGTGATGCCATCAGCGCGCAGCTTGAGATGGTCCGGCAGGAGGAGGGTGACCTCGAGAGCGAGTATGCGGCTCAGAACGATCGTGCCCTGAAGGTCGCCCGCGATTCTCTGACTTACAACCGCCTGGAAAGCAACGTGAGCCGACACCGGAAGCTGTTCGACGTGCTGGTGGAGCGCACGCGCGAGGTGGACATCACGGCCGAATACGCCAAGGACAAAGATGCCCAGGCAAGCGTGGAGGTGGTGGAAGAGGCCGCCGTGCCGCAGTATCCCGTGCGCCCGCGCAAGATGCGTATCATGCTCCTTTCCGTCTTCCTCGGCCTGTTCGCCGGCCTGGGGCTCGCTTTCGTGCGGGAGCGATTGGACGACACGATCAAGACCCCCGAGGATCTGGAAGGCGCCGGCGTGCCGGTCCTGGGCTTCGTGCCCGACATCGACAATGACAGACGCGACATGGACGATAGGGTCTACGCCGGCATCGTCAGCCAGCTCGAGTCGCGCTCGCCCATCACCGAGGCATACCGAAGCATCCGCACCAGCCTGTCCTTCTCCGCGTCCGGCGAGCGGACCAAGGCGGTGGTGATCACTTCGGGTGACTCCGGAGACGGCAAAACCACCACGGCCAGCAACCTGGCCCTTGTTATCGCCCAGGGCGGCAAGCGAGTGCTTCTGCTGGACGCCGATCTACGCAAGCCGGCCGTGCACAGGATATTCGGTCTGAGCCGGAGGAAAGGGCTGTCCAACGTGCTGGTGGGGCAGTGCGGGCTGAATGAGGCGCTGCAGACCCCCAGTGTTGACGGAAAGCCGTTGACGAACCTGAGTGTGGTCTGCGCGGGACCGGAGAACCCGCCCAATCCTGCGGAACTGCTCGATTCCCAGGCGATGCGGGACCTGCTCGCCGACGTGCGCGGACAGTACGACCAGATTGTGATAGACACTCCGCCGCTGCTGGTAGTGACCGATGCCGCCATACTGGGCGGACTCGGCTGCGGCGTGGTTCTGGTGGCCAAATCCGGCAAGAACCCCCGCGCGGTGGCGCTGCGGGCGCGGGAGCTGCTCGAGGATGTCCACGCCACGATACTGGGCGGGGTGGTCAACGACGTTCAGGAAGGCGTGTTGCGGCAATACTACTCCGGCTACTACCACTACGGATACGCGCGGCGATACGAGAAATACTACGGTTCCGGGCGGTCAGCCAAAGGCCGAGGAGCATAGCACAAACGGCTCCTGAGGGATTGGGTTGGCTTTCCAGGCATCAAGGAGTTCGTCTTGGCTTTGGCACTCTGCACCGTTGACCTCCATTCACACGTTCTGCCGGGGCTGGACGACGGCCCGGCGTCGGAGGACGAATCCCTGGAGATGTGCCGGGCATACGAGGCCCAGGGCATCCACACCGTAGTTGCCACGCCTCACACCTGCGACCCCCGTTACGACGTCGACCCGCAGGCGATTCTTGACGGCGTAGCGTGCCTCTCCGACGCCTGTGCTCGGGAAGAGATCGATGTGCGCGTCCTCCCCGGTGCGGAGGTGCGTCTGCACGCCGACCTGCTCCGGGACGTGGACAGTGGGCGGGCGCTCACAATCGCCGACCGCGGCCGATACCTTCTGCTGGAGCTTCCGCCACAGGTTGCCCCCCGCATTGAGCCACTCGTGGGGGCTTTGCTGCGTAGAGGGGTGGCGCCCGTCTTGGCGCACGTGGAACGCAACATGGAACTGAGCCGCAAGCCGCAGCGGCTGGTGGAGCTGGTCGAGGCGGGCTGTCTGGCGCAGGTTACGGGAGCGTCTGTGCTGGGTTGGTTCGGCCCTGCAGCGAAGACGGCCGCGCTGCAGTTCCTGAGGGCGGGTTTGGTGCACGTGGTGGCGACGGACGCACACGGGATGAGGCGGGCGCGTTCTCCGGAATTGGCCCTGGCGGCGGAAGCCGTGGCGCACGAGGCGGGCGCGGACACGGCCCGCGAGACTGCGTCGGCCAATCCGGAGCACATGGTCGGCGCGGCGCCCGGGCAGTCACAGGCGCGGGACGCCACTCGGGGAGCGAACGGTTTCGAGCGGGAGACGGCTTCCCCTTCGGCATCGGGCGGGGACCGATGAGGCATTCAGGAGACGAGCAAGTAGGGCTCTGGTTGGTCGCGAGGGTGATCGTGATGGCGGGCGTTGTAGTCGCCCCGTGGCTTTTCGGCGCCGCCGAGCCGTGGGCCTACCTGGCCGTCTGCCTCGTGGTGAATGTGGGCGTTTCGCTGTGGCTGCTCGGTTTTGTGCTGCATCCGGGCCGTAGGTTGCGGTGCCGGACGGCTGTCTGGGCGCTCCTCTTGCTGCTGGGATACCTTCTTCTGCAGGCGACGCCGTTGCCTCGGCGAATTGTCGATGCCGCGAACCCGCGATCAGCGCGGTCTTGGCGTGCTGAGCGGCGACTGCTGACGGACATATCGGCGGAGCAGCACCTCGCCGCTTTTCGGCTGAGCCCGGTCAGATCGACCTGGCTTTCCGAGGCACCCGGACCCACCTGGCGCAGCGCGGGGTTGCTGGCCGCTTACGTCGGCGTATTCCTTGTGGCCGCGCACGCCTTCAGTTCCTACTCCGAGTTGCGCCGCTGGAGCGGCGCTATCGTGGCGTCGGCGTTCCTCATGGCAACGATTGGGATTGTCCAGAGCTTCTCGGGCACAAACCGCATCTTCTGGTTCCATCAGCCGCGATTCGGAGGCCACATCTTCGGTGCGTTTACGAACCGCAACCACTTCGCGTCGTTCATGAACCTGGCTGCGGGAGCGGGTGTCGGATTGCTTCTGGCTTGGGAATCGGCGAGGGCGCGACCGACGGGGCGGGGCTGGCGGCGGCGGGCCCAGTACCTGTTGGACAGGGCATCCGACCGCACAGTGCTTCTCGGCTTTGCGCTGATCGTGATGGTGCTGTCGATATTCGTCTCGCTCTCGCGGGGCGCGATGGTCAGTCTCCTGCTTGCGGGCGGCGCGGTTGCCGTGGTCTCGTGGCGGAAGTGGATTGGCGGTCGAGGCGGTCGGGCGGTCGTAGCGGTGGCAGTCGTGGTTGCGTCCGGCATCCTCTGGCTGGGGTGGCGTCCCGTGGCGGCCCGGCTTGGGACTATGGCCGAGATAGACCTTAACACGAACGTGCGGACCATCACGACTATGGACACGCTTCGCATGTTCGGCGACGCGCCGGTGACCGGCTGCGGATTCGGCGCTTTCCAGTTTGTCTTTCCGCGCTACCAGCGGGCGGTAGTCGACAAGAGATGGCTGCACGCGCACAACGACTACGCGCAGTTGCTGGCCGAGGGCGGCCTGGTCGGCACTTCACTATGGGCCATCGCGCTGATGGGCTTTGTCGGACACATCCGCGGGCGCATCCGCCCGGGGGATGCCGAGGACGAAGGAAGCCCCGGGGACGACGCGGAAGGACGATCGGTCAGCCGGCACAGGAGCCGTATTCTGATCGCTGGCCTGGCCGTTGGCCTTGGAGCGATTGCGCTGCACAGCCTGGTCGACTACAGTCTGCACAAACCGGGCGTCGCGTTCACGTTCGCGGCCCTGGCGGGTATGGCCGTTTCGGCTGCCGGTGTGGCGCGCACGGAGCGCGCCGATCGCAGACCACGGCCCGATGCGGGCGGGCGTCGGCGGTGGGCGGCCCCCGTTGTCCGGCTGGTCGCGGTCATCGGCATCGGCACACTGGCGGCGCTCTCATTGGTGGAACTGACGGCGTTGCGGGGTGAGCTGGCCTTTGCGCGTTTCCTCTGGCTGGAACGCACGGCTCAGGAGGCGCCGACCGGACGTGAGCTCTCCTCTGTGGTGCGGGACACCAGCACCGAGTCGGAACTGGTGATGCTGTTCGCGCGAGATAATCCGGATGCCCTCTGGGAGGTCGCCCGGATGTATACCGTCTGGGCGAAGTCCGGTGTGGTTGATCCGCTGCTGACCCTGCGGCTCGGCGAGAAGGCCGTGGGCTTCAGCCTGCTCGCCGTGCAGGCGGCGCCCTCGGACTTCGCCAACTGGTCCCGGCTCGCGCGCGCTCTGGACCTGATGTTCCTGCCGCAGCAGGCTGCCTTGTGTCTGGAGCGGGCACGCGAGCTGGCCCCCGAGGGCGTTGAGCCGCAGTTGCTGAGAACTGCGCCCCCTGCGGTGCAACCGCGGCCTACGAACGGAGACGGCCCGATCGCGAACGATAGAGAGACCTGAGTTGTAGGAATGGCAGAATGACGACTTGCCTGGTGGCATTTGCTGTGGCCTTTGTGGTGGCCGCGCTGACAACGCCCGTGGTGCGCGCGACTGCGAAACGCCTCGGCGTGGTGGACAAGCCGGATCGTTTCCGCAAGGTGCATGAAGCGGAGACACCGCTGCTGGGAGGCGTGGCCATCTACGTCGCTTTCGCAGCACCCGTGCTGGCTCTGGGGACGGTCTACCGCAACGACGTGCCCGAGATGCTCTACGCGGTTCCGGTGGAGGCATTCGGGCTGCTGGCGGCCGCCGGCATCGCGCTGTGCCTGGGCATCGCGGACGACGCGTTCGGTGTCTCGGTCGGCTGGAAGCTACTGTTCCAGTTCGTTGCAGCATCTGTGGCGTTCGCCAGCGGCTATTCCATATCGGCCGTAAGCAACCCGTTCGGCGACCCGGTCACGTTGGGAGTTCTCTCGTTTCCGGTGACGGTCGTGTGGTTCATGATCTGCATGAACGCAGTGAACCTGTTGGACGGCCTGGACGGTCTGGCGGCGGGGGTATGCATCTTCGCCGTCATCACGCTCTTCCTGGTCAGTTTGTTTTTTGGCAACGTGGTGGCGATGGCGCTGCTGGCCTGCCTGGGCGGAGCGATCCTCGGGTTCCTGGTTTACAACTTCCACCCGGCCAGCATATTCCTGGGCGACTCGGGGAGTCTGCTGCTCGGCTTCCTGGTGGCGGCCCTGGCCCTGGTGGGGGCTGCTCGCAAGGTGGAGGCAACGGTGGCCCTTCTGGTGCCTCTGATGGCCCTGGGGCTTCCCATATAGAT
>CAZZNQ010000134.1:0-5441 GCA_964655775.1 uncultured candidatus Brocadiaceae bacterium
GTCGGTGATGATGTCGCCGAACATGTTGCAGGTCACGATGGTGTCGAACCACTCGGGGTTCTTGACCATCCACATGCAGGTGGCGTCCACGTGGGCGTAGTCGCGCTCGACGTCCGGATACTCCCCCCCCACTTCCTGGAAGGCGCGCCACCAGAGATCGTGGGCGTAGGTGAGCACGTTGGTCTTCGCGCAGAGGGTGAGCGTCTTCCTGTCGTCGCGACTGCGGCAGTACTCGTACGCGTAGCGGATGCAGCGCTCGACGCCGAAGCGGGTGTTGATCATCTCCTGCACGGCGACCTCGTTCGGCGTGCCTTTGTAGGTGAAGCCGCCGCTGCCGGTGTAAAGCCCCTCGTTGTTCTCACGCACCACCACGAAATCGATGTCGGCGGGCGTCTTATCCTTCAGCGGGGTGTCGACGCCGGGGAACAGCTTGACGGGGCGCAGGTTGATGTACTGTTCAAGCTCGAAGCGCAGGCGCAGCAGCAGGCCCTTCTCCAGGATGCCGGGCGCCACGTCCGGGTGGCCGACGGCGCCCAGGTAGATCACGTCGAAGCCGCGCAGTTCGTCCAAAGCGGCGTTGGGCAGCACCTCGCCCGTGCGCAGGTACCGTTCCCCGCCGAAATCGTAGGAGACCGTCTCATACTGGAATCCGTCGATCGTGCTCACCGCTTCCAGGACCTTCAGCCCCTCGTCCACGACTTCCGGGCCGGTGCCGTCCCCGGGTATAACCGCTATCTTGTGCATTGCCGGCAGTTCCGCTGAGTAAAGGTATGTGAGTGGGTGGCGCCGCGCCCGCGGCGTTGGAGAATGGAACCGTCAAGCTTAACCAGACGAGTGCGTTATGTCAAACCACTCGGCGCGCTGCACGCCGTCCGGTGACTGCCTTTTCGATTGACAACGCGAGAAAGCGGGCAGTAGAATAGCGTCTTCTGCAAAGAAACCAACCGGCGGCCCACAGGGATGCACGAGCGGCCCGACCGCAAAACCGGCCTCCCGAGCGCCGCCGAACGGAAGACCCATCGAGTATCTGCCCCCACGTAATGTGAGCGCGGCGGAACCATGCTATTCGAGAGGATGTGAGAAGATGGCCGTCCCGAAACGAAGAACGAGCAAAGCGCGCAAACGAAAGCGCCGCACCCATCAGAATCTGGCGATGCCCAACGTGCCGAAGAGCCAGAAGACCCGGGCCCCCGGCAGCCGCTCGCAGAAGTTCTTCTGCGGCAACTGCAACCGGCCCAAGCCGCCCCACGCCGTCTGCCCCAATTGCGGCTACTATCGCGGCAAGCCTCTCGTGGAAGTCGAGAGATAAACCAGGAAGCCTCGCGCATGAGTCACCCGGCGAAGAATCCGGCCCCGCGCCGAAACGCCGCAACGCCGGCCGGCAGTCCGAAGCCGAGAGTGGTTGTTGACGCGGCCGGAGGCGACACACCTCTGGGCGCACGGGTCCGTGGAGCCATCGACGCGGCCAGGCTCTACTCCGATACGCGGGTGATTCTCTGCGCGGACGAATCGAAGCTGGAGCCGGAGCTGGAGAAGCTGGGCGGCGCACCGGCGAACCTTTCCATTCGGCACGCCGCCGAGGAAGTCGGCATGCACGAGTCTCCGGTTCAAGCCGTGCGCACCAAGAAGGAGTCTTCAATCGCCGTGGGAGTGGGTCTGGTGGCCGCAGGCGAGGCCGACGCTTTCGTCAGCGCCGGCAACACCGGTGCGGTCGCCGCGGCCAGCACGCTGATGCTGGGACGCCTGAAAGGCGTTTCGCGCCCCGGAATCGCCGCCGCTATGCAGATCATCGATCATCCTGCCGTGGCCATCGACGTGGGTGCCAACGTGGACTCCAAGCCCGTCAACCTGCTGCAGTGGGCCATCATGGCCACGGTCTTCGCCAAACACATAATGGGCGTCGAGAATCCCCGCGTCGGCCTGCTGAACGTCGGCACAGAACCCGGCAAAGGCTGCGAGCTTACCCGGAAGGCCTACGGGCTGCTCTCCGAAGCGGATTTGAACTTCCTGGGCAACGTGGAGCCGGAGCAGCTCTTCTACGGACAGTGCGACATCGTGGTCTGCGACGGGTTTACCGGGAACATACTGCTTAAGATGGGCGAGAGCCTGATAATGCGGCTTGTTGCGTGGCTTAAAGACAACGTGCGTGGCAACCTGCGATACACTCTGGGATTCGCCCTCTGCAAAAAGCTGTTCAAACACCTGAAGTACTGTGCCGATTTCGCGGAATACGGCGGCGCCCCGCTGCTGGGCGTCAACGGGGTGACCATCATAACCCACGGCGCATCGGACGCCCGGGCCATCCAGAACGCCGTCCGTGAAGCGCGGAGCTTCGTGTTGGACGAAGTGAACGCGCACATCGAGGAAGCCATTCAAACCGACTCAGCGGCGCGACTCGTCCGTTCCTGACCTTCCGACGGGTCGCCGGCGCCCACGACCTGGACCTGGGATTTCAACATGCAAAGTGCACAGAGCATACCCGTGGAGATCGCCGGCGTCGGCAGCTATCTGCCCGACCGAGTTCTGAGCAATCACGACCTCGAGCAGATGGTGGAAACGTCCGATGAGTGGATCGTCCAGCGCAGCGGCATACGGGAACGCCGCATTGCCAGCGATGACGAGGCCACCAGCGACATGGCCGCAGCCGCGGCCCGGGAAGCCCTGGAGATGGCCGAGACGGATCCGAAGGAAGTCGACGCCGTCATAGTCGCCACCTGCACGCCGGACCACATTTTTCCCGCCTCCGGCTGCCTGGTGCAGGCCGCCCTGGGGGCGGAGAACGCCATGGGATACGACCTGGAAGCCGCCTGCAGCGGTTTCGTCTTTGCCCTGGCGCAGGCCGCCGGACAGATCGCCTGCGACATGGCGGACAACATCCTGGTGATCGGCGCCGAAACGCTCTCCCGCATCACGGATTACACCGATCGGCGGACCTGCATCCTCTTCGGCGACGGCGCCGGCGCGGTGCTGCTGAGGCGGCCGCGCAACGGCGGCAAGATCATCTACAGCGAGCTGGGCAGCGACGGCCACGCACCGGAGATACTGATGGTGCCGTCCGGTGGATCCCGACTGCCCACCAGCCACGAAACCGTGGACTCTCGAGACCAGTTCATGAAGCTCCAGGGCCGAGAGGTGTTCAAGCGGGCCGTCAGCAAAATGACCGAACTCCTCGAGAGGGTGCCTGAGCAGACCGGCATTGCGCTCTCCGACGTGAAGCTCATCCTGCCGCACCAGAGCAACATCCGCATCATCAACAGCTGCCTGGAAAGAAGCGGGCTGCCGCTGGACAAGGCGTATGTGAACATCGACCGCGTCGGCAACACCAGCGCGGCTTCCATTCCGCTGGCGCTGGACGAGGCCGTCCGGCAGGGGCTGGTGGAACGCGGCGACCTTCTGCTGCTCCTGGCGTTCGGCGGCGGGCTGACATGGGCCTCGATGCTTCTGCAATACTGACACCTGCCTCCCGTTCATTCCTGCCTGCAGCGAGGACCCGATAGCCATGCAAGCACTGCTCTTTCCCGGCCAGGGCGCCCAGGCCGTAGGTATGGGACGCGATCTTGCCGACGAGTTCGAGGCCGCCGAGCGGACATTCGAGGAAGCGAACGAGGCTCTGGGTTTCGACGTGGCCGCGCTCTGCTTCGACGGACCACTCGAGCAGCTTTCCCGAAGCGACGTCGCCCAGCCGGCCATCCTCGCCACGAGCGTCGCCGCGCTGCGTTCGATGGAGGAAGCCGCCGGCGAACCGATGGACTTCGGCGCGGCGGCAGGCCTCAGCCTGGGCGAGTACACGGCGCTGGTCGCCGCCGGCGCCTTGGACTTCCAGGAGGCGATCCGACTGGTGCGCCATCGCGGCGCGTTCATGCAGGAAGCGTGCGAACTCACCTCGGGCGGCATGTGCTCCATCATTGGAATGGATGACGCGGACGTGGAGGCCGCCTGCCGCCGGGTGCGCGAGCAAGGCGGACGAGTCTGGCCGGCCAACTACAACAGCCCCGGCCAACTGGTGATCAGTGGGGAGGAGGGCGCCGTGGACGAGGCGGCGGAAATCTGCTCGGACATGGGTGCGCGCCGCGCCATCAAGCTCAACGTCGCCGGCGCGTTCCACACCGAGCTGATGGCCTCGGCCGCCGAGAAACTTGCGCCGCTCTTGGCGGAAGCGCGGTTCAGCACCCCGACCTGCGCCGTGGTCGCCAACGTAACCGGGCGCCCCGTCGGCGGCCCGGACGAGATACGCGATCTGCTGGTCCGCCAGGTGACCGGCGCGGTAAGATGGAGCGCGAGCATGACCTGGCTGGCGGAGAACGGGGGCCGGACCTTCCTGGAGGTCGGCCCGGGCCGCGTGCTGCAGGGCCTGCTGCGCAGAACGGTGAGGGACGTGGAATGCAGCGGGGTGGCCACGGCGGCCGACGTGCATTCCTATGCCGGCGCCGACTGATCGCTACGGGCCACGGCCGGAAGCCGCCTCGCTCAGCAACACCGACGTAAGGAGGAGAAAGCCATGAAGGCACTGGAAGGCAAGAACGCCATAGTCACCGGGGCCTCGCGGGGCATCGGTCGGGCGATCTGCGTGAAGCTGGCCGCCGCGGGAGCGAACATCGCCGGCATCGACGTCGAGCAGGCGCCGCAGGAAGAAACCGCCTCGCTGGTCGAACAGGAAGGCGTCCGGTTCCTGGCCCTGACGGCCGACGTCTCGAAGTTCGACCAGGTGAAGGAAGCCGTGGGGCAGGCGTGCGAGGAGTTCGGCACCGTCGAGGCGATGGTGAACAACGCCGGCATCACGCGCGACAACCTGCTTGTGCGCATGGACGAAGCCGAATGGCAGAGCGTGCTCTCGGTAAACCTGACGGGCGTTTTCAACGGTATCAAGGCCGTCGCCCGGCAGATGACCAAGCAGCGCGAGGGCCGCATTATCAACATCGCCAGCGTGGTCGGCATTATCGGCAACATCGGCCAGGCCAACTACTCCGCCAGCAAAGGCGGCGTGATCGCGCTGACCAAAACCGCCGCCCGCGAACTGGGCCGCCGCAACGTGCTGGTGAACGCCGTAGCGCCCGGTTTCATTGTTACACCGATGACGGACAAGCTCAGCGACGACGCGCGCGATGAGTCCCTACGCCGCATCCCACTTGGCCACTACGGCGAGGTGGACGACGTGGCCGAGGCCGTGCTCTTTCTGGCGGGGCCCGGGTCGGCCTATATCACGGGCCAGGTGATTTGTGTGGACGGCGGCATGGCCATGTAGCCGCACCGGAATGCTTGAATCGAAGGAGACGGCCCGGTAGAATATCCGGACCACGAGCTGCTTTGTCCCGAAGCAGCGACTACCAAAGGGGGGCGCAGGCTGGCGAAGCGCGCCCTCTTCTCAAAACCATCAGGAGGTCCTGAAGTGGCTGAAGATGCCAAGGATAAGGTGATCAATCTTGTTGCCGAGCGCATGGGTG
>CAZZNQ010000135.1:0-5389 GCA_964655775.1 uncultured candidatus Brocadiaceae bacterium
CAGGAACCCACCCCTGAAAACCCACCCAGGGGTCAGCATCAACCCGGACATCCCGCACTTATAGCCCCACTAAGGCTTGACGCACCCCGACGCCCCAACATAGAATCCACCCGGCCCGCGTTGGCCACTAACTCGAACACGGGAGTCGCCGCTCCATGGCCTCGAAGATATGCTCGATTACGCTTGCTGCCGGTGTCGGACGCCGCATGCCGGCTGACATGCCACCCAAGCCCTGCTGCAAAATCGGGCCGGTGTCGGTGATTGAGAACGCTCTGCGGACCTATGAGGACGCCGGAATCGTCCGGCACGTGGTCGTTGTCGGACACCGCGCCCAGGCGATCATGGCAGAGGTTGCCCCGACGCGGCCCGACGTGCTCTTCGCGTACCAGCCGAGTCCCCGTGGAACCGGCGACGCCGTACGGTGCGGCCTGGAGCTGCTGGCTGGCGTCGATCACCCCCACCACGTCCTGATCTGTGCCGGCGACAAGGTCATCGCCCCCCACGTCATCCGCGGGTTGGTGCAGTCGTACGGCGACTCCGACTGCGACCTCTACCTGGCGGCCGGCCCCAGCGAGCACTACCCGAGTTCCGGCAAGATCGTACAGCGCGAAGGCCTGTGCCCCGCAATCATTGAGGTGCCGGACATCAATGTGAAACAGCTTGCCGCCCGCCTCCGAGGGATGCCTGTTGAGGAGCGTCCCGCCAACATCGCCCAGCTTGCCGAGATCGTGCGTGAGTACATCCCTCAGGCCCGCAAACTGGCGGTCTGCTTCCCCGCCCTCAGCGTGCTGCTGGACTCCGATTCGCTGAACTGGGACGAAGTGGTAAGCGCCGCGGAGTCAGTGCCGACGGCGTTCGACCTCCGCGATGGCCAGGTGCCCGTGGAGGACGCCGCGGATTCTCCACTGAGCAACTTGAGCGTATACGTCGGCAGATTCGAGCGGCTGCTCAACGCCGTGCACGCTCTGCGGAGCGACAACGTGCAGGGCGAGTGCTACTTCACCGACGTTGTTGAGCTCCTCGGCTCCGCCGGCGGAAAGATTGGCATTTTCCAGGTGTCAGACCCCGACGACGTTATGGCCTTTAACACTATCGAGCAGCTCGAAGCGATCCGCAAGGTACACTCGCGTCGCGCCCAGGGCATGATCGGCTATCCCACTCTGGAGAGATGGGGCAACTACCTTGCGGGTCGGGAGCCCCGAGGGCCCGCGGCGAAGGCCGTGGAGGCGCTCAGCGTGCAGGTCGGCCCAGGCAAACCGGCTATCCTGGTTCGTTCGCCGGGCCGGATAAACCTGATGGGCCGCCACGTGGACCACCAGGGCGGCGTCTGCAACCTGATGGCCATCGACCGCGAGATCGTCATGGCCGCCTCCCCCCGCGACGACGACTGCGTGAACCTCTGGAACCTGGATTATGCCAACTACCCGTTCCGTAAGTTCACGTTCTCCGAGCTCACGGCCGACATCGTCTGGGAAGACTGGCTGCGCACCCTCGATTCGCAGTACGTGCAGCGGCTTACGTCGCAGACTGCCGGCGACTGGTCCAACTACGCCAAGGGCGCCGCTTTGCGGCTGCAGCACCGTTTCCCCGACCGTAAGCTCCGAGGCATGGACGCGGTGGTCTGCGGCAACATCCCGGCGGCTGCGGGACTGAGTTCTTCTTCCGCCCTTGTGGTCGCCGCGGCGGAGGCGCTTTCCGAGCTGAACGCCCTGAACATCCGGTCCAGAGAGTTCGTGGACCTGTGCGGTGAGGGCGAGTGGTTCGTCGGCACGCGGGGCGGCGCCGGCGACCACGCGGCGATTAAGCTGGGACGCGAGCGCGAGGTGGTCAGCATCTCGTTCTTCCCCTTCCAGGTGGTCGGCCATCACCCCTTCCCCGAGGACTGCGCCGTAATGGTCTGCAATTCGGGGATCCGGGCCAGTAAGGTGGAGAACGCCCGCGCTCGGTTCAACGCCCGCGTCGCGTGCTACCATATGGCCCGCGAAATGCTGAAAAAGCAGGCGCCCGAGTTCGCCGACCGGATCCAGCACCTGCGTGACGTGAACACCGAGACGCTGGACGTCTCCCTGCCTGCGCTGTACGCCATGCTCGGACGGCTGCCCTTGAGCGTGGACGCAGCCACGGTCCAGGAGATGGCGGCCGAGTTCCCTCTGGTGGAGAAATGCGTGCGCGGGCTGGACCTCTCCCAACTGGAGTTCCCGGTCAGGGACGTCGCCATGTTCGGCCTGGGCGAGTGCGACAGGGCCCGCCGCAGCGGGGAGCTGCTTGGGCGCGGGGACGTGCGCGGCTTCGGAGAGATGATGGGCATTTCGCACGACGGCGACCGCGTAAGCCGCTGGGAGCCCGAGTGCACCGCGTTCGAGAACTGCGCCACAAACGAGAGGATCGATTCCCTCATCCGCCGGGCCGCTGCGCCGTCATCCCTCGCCGGAGCCGGAGCCGCCCTTTGGCAGCAGCCGGGCGCCTACGGCTGCAGCACGGCCAAGATCGACCTGATGGTGGACCGAGTGACGCAATGCCCGCACGTGCTGGGCGCGCAGCTTGCGGGCGCCGGCCTGGGCGGCTGCATAATGGTGTTGGTGCGCAACCACGGCGCTCAGGAAGCACAGGCGCTGCTGGAAGCCAGCTATTACGAGAAAGAGGGTATGGAGCCGCAGCTCTTCGTTTGCCGCCCCTCCTCCGGCAGCCGCGTCCTGACTTCCGTCGAAGGAACCGTTTGAGCCGCTCGCCTAAGGCGCCTTAACGTGCCTGCCAGCGACAACGGCACCGGAGCGCTCAGCCTGGAAGCAGTAGACCGACGTACGTGCCGTCACAAACACCGTCTTCCCGTCCGTCCCGCCGAACGCGACATTGCTGCCGATCTCGGGCAGGCATACAGTGTCGACCAGGGCGCCGTCAGGCCCGATGACGCGCACCCCGCCCCGTCCTGCCACGTAGAGATTGCCGGCCGTGTCCAGCTTCATACCGTCGGGCCGGAACTGCCCGTCGCCACGGAACCGGTGGAAGACACGTCCGTTGACCAGCCCGCCCTCTTCGCCCACGTCGAACACGCGTATCCAGTCCAGCTCCGTATCGGCCACGTACAGCTTCTTCTCGTCCACGGAGAAGGCCAGTCCGTTGGGCTTCACAAAGTCGTAGGTCAATAGCTCGGGCTCGGTGCCCGGCTTAGCACGGAACACCCCCTGGAAGTCGAGTTCACGCTGCTCTGGGCGGACGCCGTAAGGAGGATCGGTGAAGTAGACCCACCCGTCGGACCTGACGACCAGGTCGTTCGGGCTGTTCAGCCGCTTCCCGTCGTAGTGCGTTGCCAATGGGACCGGTTCCCCGCCCGATCTCGTCATCGACACGCGGCGGTTGCCGTGTTCGCAAGCGAATAGGGCGCCCTCCGCGCCGAAGGCCAGGCCGTTCGAGTTTCCGCTCGGCTTGCGGAAGACTTCGGTCTCCCCGTTCCTGACGGCGAAGATGGTATCCGCAGGTATATCGCTGAAGACGAGATAGCCGTCGGGGTGCCAGGCCGGCCCCTCCGTGAACTGGAAGCCAGAAGCATACTTTGTGACTTCGTGCGCCTGTGGGCCGGCGCCGTCCCCTAACCCGAGACCGGCCATAGCAAGCCACAACATGACAACAGAGAACACTATTGCTGCGAACATCTCCAGATTCCCCTCCAGATCATGTTCGATCGATCGGCACCGGGCCAACACGGCCCGCTCATAGCTGAGACAGCCATCCTCCATCAACGTAGACGATCTGTCCGTTCACAAAGGACGAAGCCTCGGACGCCAGGAAAACGGCTGCGCCGACAAGCTCCTCCGGATCTCCCCAACGCCCCGCCGGGGTACGCTCCCGCACCCAGGCGTCCAGCTCCGGGTCGTCGCGCATCGGGCGAGTCATTTCGGTGAGGAAATAGCCCGGGCCTATGCCATTCACCTGGATGTTGTGCGGGCCCCACTCCGCCGCCAGGGACCGCGTGAGCATCTTCACGGCACCCTTGCTGGCCGCGTAGGGCGTGGTGGTGGGCCGGCCCGCCTCGCTCATCAGCGACGCGATGTTGATGATCTTCCCGAAGCCGCGTCGCACCATGCGACGGCCGACCGCTTTCGTCACGTGGAAGACGCCGTCCAGGTTCACGGACATCAGCTCGCGCCAACGCTCCTCGCCGTACGACTCGAACTCTCCGCGCAGGTTGACGCCGGCGTTGTTCACCAGAATGTCCACGTGCCCCACCTGGCGTTCCAGGCGGTCAACGGCGCGTTCCACCGCCGCCTCATCGGTCACGTCGAAGCTGCAAAGGTGCGCCTCTATGCCGTCCTCGCGGAAGGCGTCCTGCACCTCGGCAAGCGCTTCCGGACGGCGTCCGTTCAGCGCCACGGCCGCGCCCGCCAGACCCAGGCCGTGAGCGATGGTTCGGCCCAGACCCCTGGAGGAGCCGGTCACAAGGGCCAGCTTGCCTGAGAGGTCAAACAGTTTCACCCGACGCTCCACCTTTCCGAAAGTGCCAACGGGAAAACCGCCCGGCCGACCGGCTCTAACAGCGCACTTCTTCAACGGGCTGCTATGCATCCACCAGGCAGCCGCGCAGATATGCGGCGAAGCGGCTGACGCCCTCCATCGGATCCTCGCGCTCCTCGAACTCGATGGACAGGTAACCCGCGTATCCGGCCTCACGCATGATGCCCACGACTTTGCGGTAGTCGATTTGCTGCCTCTCGTCTCCCTGCCGGCACGTCACCTTGGCGTGGGTGGTCACCGTCCAGGGCGCGCATCTCTTGTACTGGTCGTATATGTCGCCTGTGAAGTTTCCGAAGTCCAGGTTGAGGCCCACCCACGGATTGCCCTCGAAAGGCGCCAGCAGTCCGAGAACGCCGTCCGCGGTTGCCGTGACGCCTCCGTGGTTCTCCAGTCCCAGCACCACGCCGTGTCGCGCGGCGGTCACCGCGCACTCGGCCAGTCCCTCCTGCACCCAGTTCTCGCATTCGGCATAATCCACACCGTCCGGCTGCCCGCCTGCGAAGACGCGAAGGACGGGTGCCCCGAGGCGGGATGCTTTCTCCAGCCAGTCCTTCACGTGGTCGATCTGGTCCCGGCGGGCATCGGCGTCGGCGTTGATGAAGTTCCCCCCGACGGCCGCGCCGGCCACCTCCAACCCGCGGGCGAACGCCTCGCGCTTGATGTGATTGAGGTACCCGACGGTCTCCTCGGGAAAGTAGTACTGGGTCAGTTCTACTCCGTCCAGTCCGAGGTCGGCGCAGGTGTCCAGGAAGGACTCGAGCGTCATCTCGTCGTTTTTCAGAAGGTCGCGATACGAATACGAGCAACTGCTGAGCTTCATACCCGCTCCCATGAAGTGAGCCGTGTCAAGGCAAGGTCCCGAGGCTTTGCGGTGCGTGGA
>CAZZNQ010000136.1:0-5193 GCA_964655775.1 uncultured candidatus Brocadiaceae bacterium
GATGCCCAGCAGCGAAACCGTGAGAGGATAGGTGATCTGGTCCTCAACATCCTGCGGCGAGCGGCCCATCCAGCGGGTGAACACGATCTGCTGGTTCTCGCCGATGTCGGGGATCGCGTCGGTGGGCACCGGACTGCGCGGGATGACGCCCAGGTCCCAGTCGAACGGGGCGACTGCGAGCCCCCACACGATCACCGCCAGCACGCCGAGGCCGACCACCAGCTTGTTCTGGAGGCAGAACAGGATCAACTTGTCGAGGACGGACATCCCGCCTGATTCGAGCACGTCCCTGGGAAGCGGATCTTCATTCATGGTCGGCGCCGGCACCCCCGTTGCCCTGCTGCAGTGTTCTAACCACGTCGCCGCACCCCAGCATCTGCGAGCCGAAGAACGGGTTGCGCGTCTCCCGGGTCACCTGCAGCCAATCCGCCCCCTGGCCCCCGGCCGCCATCGGGCAGTGGAGTTCGTAGACAGCGCCGGCACCCGGCAACCCCACTCGCTCGATCGCCCGCGTCATGGCAATGGAGATCGGTATGAAAGCGTCGCGCATCGCCGCGAGTTCAGGGTCCTCGGGCAAGGCGCCCAGGGTGTCCTCAATCCCCGAAAGAGCCTCGGCGGGCTCGGGCCCGCCTGCCGCGGATACGGCCTGGGCCATGTTCACCACGGCGTCTCGGGCGGCCTCGACATCGTCGCCCGCCAGCGCCGAGTGGAGCTCCTGGTAGATCTCGAACAGCCGCTGGAGGTCGTCCCGGCTGACGGCCGGTGGCTGCGGCTCGCGCCCCGGTTGCGCCGGGGGGGCCACTGCTACTTGATCGAGCCCGAACGTTTTGCGGAGCCGCGCCATGTGCCGGCGAAGCGGCGTCATCACCGGCTGCACGTCCTCGCGTCGCAGGGCCTCGCTTCCCTCGAACGCGTCGTTGCCCAGCAGCATTGCCAGGTCCTGCCACATTGTGCTCTGGTGACGCGAGAGCCCCGTCGTCCTAACCGCGTCAACCGCGCGTCCCAACTCGCGGAAGGCACCCTTCACGGCGTCGAAGTCATCGGCGGCAAGGACGCGCTCGGTTTTCGCGTAGCTGTTCTGTACGCTCTGCAACTGTCGGCGGAACGCCTGCGGCAGCTCGGGCCGCTCTGCGGCTTCGGCCTGCTCTTCGCCGCCCTCGGGCGGTTCGTGGCGGTGGGCCATCGCTGCCCCCCCTCCGGGGGTCATCATGCTCGGCTTGGCTTTGATTTGGAGTGCCGCGTCGATCTTGAAGTTCCCCTCGGTCACGACAATCTGTCCTTCTTCCAGGCCGTGACGCACGATGTAATAGTCGCCGGCCCGCGGTCCCAGGACGATCTCACGGCCCTCGAAGGTCGGCTTCTCCGCCTCGGTAATCTCGACGTAGACGATGGCGCGCGTGCCCGTCACCAGTGCCGCCGATGCGGGGATGACCAGCGGCGCGGCGGTCGCCTCCTCGTCGACGGCCACATAGCCGGCCTCTGCGGTGGTGATCAGGTCCATGCCGCAGATGTCGCATTGCCCGTCCCGGGGTTTGATGACCTCCGGATGCATCGGGCAGATCCACATGCCCACGAGGTCGGGCTCCATCACTCGCCCGCCGCCCGCAACCTTCGCCCGCACCACGGCCCGCACGAACATCTCCGGCTTGAGCTTGCGCTCGGCGTTCTCCACGTTCACGCGCACCTTCACCGTGCGCGTCTTGGGATCCAGAACCGGATCGATGAACGCGATGCGCTCCGTGAACGTCTCTCCGGGATAGGCTTCCGCCGTGAACTCCGCCGTCTGGCCGAAGCGCAGCCACTCCAGGTCGGACTCGTACGCGTCCATCAGCACCCACACGCGGCTGAGGTCAGCGATGGTGTAGACGCGCGCGCCCGTCTGCACGTACATACCTTCGTGGGCGTTCTTATGGACAATCGTCCCGCCCATCGGCGCATAGAGCGTTACGTGATCCGTGGGCGTGCCGCGCTCCTCGATCTCGCGGATCTGATCGGGCTTGATGCCTAGCAGCAGGAGCTTGTCCCGTGCCGCTGCGACCGTCGCCCGGGCCGTGTTCCTGACCACCGAAATGTCGGAGGCACCCAGGTCTTCCACGGCCTGCAGCGCCTGGAGCAGCTCCTCCTGCGCGCTGAGGAGCTCCGGGCTGTAGATCTCGGCCATGTGGTCGCCTTTGCGCACCGTCATGCCGGTGTAGTCGACGTAGAGCCGATCCAGGCGGCCGGGCATGCGCGCGGCGATGTGCCTGAGCAGCGTCTCGTCGTACGTCACCGTGCCTACCATGCGGACCTCTCTGGTGACGAACTTGCGCTGCACGGGGCTGGTCTGGATGTTCATGAGCGCGCGCCCGGCCTCGCTCGTGGCGAACTGCCGCGGCCCGGCGTCGCCCTCGCCCTCGCGAACGGGTATCAGCTCCATGTTGCATATCCGGCACAGCCCCGGCTCAGGTTCGTTGATCGTCGGGTGCATCGAGCAGGTCCAGAAGAGGATCTCTTCTTCCTCCTCCGTGCCCTCCTGCGTCGCTTCCGCTTCCACCGGCCGCAACGCCTGCGTGCAGCCGCGAAGGCCGTAGCCCATCAGGCCGGCGACCAGAACCGCGACCACGATCCCCGCCACGAGCCCCACCGTCTTTATCCATCCAGGCATGCTCTCACTCTCTTCGCCCTGCGGAGGCGTTGTCTTGATTCATCTCCGGCGGCTGGACCCAGCGGTCGCGGTTCGCGCCCACCAGCATCTCCAGCTCCGCCATCTTCTGCGCGTGGTCCGCGACGGCGCGCTCGTACATCAGCTCGAACTCCAGCAGCATCCGCACCGCGTCCACCACCTCTAGGAACGTCGCCGTGCCCGCCGCGTACGCCGTCTGCGACGCGTTCAGCGACTGCCCTCCCTTCGGGATCAGCGTATCTCGATAAAGACTGATCTTGCGCTCCGCGTCGCGAACCCTGTAAAGCACCATGTGAACCGTTGCCGCAAGCTGGTGCAGCCGGTCCCGGCGTGTCGTCGTCGCCGCTGTCTGCCGTGCCTCGGCCTCTCGCACACCGGCGCGCAGCTTGCCGGTCCAGATCGGCAGGTTCAGCGATATCATCGCGATCACCGGGTCCTTGCCGTCGTCCGGCGTCGGCATCAGCGCGTGCCCCGTGTCGATGTAGTTCAGGCCCAGCGTGATATCGGGGTAGTAGTCCTTGCGGGCCAGCGCCACGCCCCGTGCGGCCCTCTCCGTCTCGTATCGCAGGCTCTCCAGTTCCGGGTTAGCCGCTGCGAGCCACGCCAGCACGCGCCGGTCGCTCACCGCAAGCTGCGGCTGCGGTATCGATTCGGGCCAGTCCATCGGCGTATCCTCCGGCCTGTTCAGCGCCGCGTTGAGCCGCGCCAGCACCGGCCCGCGCATCTCCTCCAGCGACCGCACCCGGTCCTCCAGCTTGCCCAGTTCCACCTGCGCCCGCACCAGGTCCGCGTTCCCGGCCGCCGCGGCCCGGTATCGCGCCCGGATCACCTGCTCCAGGTACTCCATCACCTCCAGCTGCTCCCGCACCACGCCGATCGCGCGCCCCACGTAGTAATACTCGTAGTAGGCATCCTTCACGCGATGGAACAGCTTCAGCTTCGCGGCCTCGTAGCGCATCCTGGCCGCCTCCGCTGACTGCCACGCCGCGTCGCCGCGCAGTTCCCGCTTGCCGAACCACGGGAACATCTGCGACAGCCCCACGCTCTGCTCCTGCGGCCCCACGCGCGTCTCCACCTCGCGGATGTAGTAGCTGTAGGTCAGACGCGGGTCGGGCAGCGCCTGGGCCTGCGCCACCGTGTGCACCGCAGCCTGCCAGCGCTCGAACGCGGCCCGCAGCCCGGCGTTGTTCAGCGCCGCATACCGCAGCAGGTCCTCCAGCGCGGGTCCCGCGGGAAGCTCCTCCGGCGGCGGCGTGTCGGCGGGCGTCAGCCCCCCCAACGCCGATTCCTCGAACCGCAGCGTGTGCGCCCCCGTCGTCGGATACTCATACGCCGTGCAGCCCAGCGCCAGCAGACAGATGCCGCAGACCGCCGGTCCGATCGTTCTTCCCATGTCCCTCAATGCCCCCGAGATCGCGTCCCGAGCAACTTCCATATAATCGATGATAGACGGCGCAACGGGCGCTCGCAAGCACCTCGCGCCGCCGCCGGGGCGCCGCAGACGCGTTGCGCGACGCCTCGACCGCCGCGTGCGGGGCGGCATCGGTCGGGAGACAGGAGCAGGGAGTATGCAGTTGTCAGAGAGCCAAATTCAGCGTTGCGCGTGAATGAGGTCGGAAGTCATATCCCTTTGTGAACAATATTCTTCTGACGGAATGGGTTCGTTTTGCATTCGGGCTTCCGCCGCGCGTCTCCCCTTCCCGGGACGGCTATCCGCGGACCGGGGCGCACGTTCGTCCCTGCCCAGAATCCGAGCGTCGTAGGCGGGACATAAAAAGCCTACAAAAAACACCGATTAAGTCGGGATTAGGTCGCCATCGAGGGTCAGACGGCCGACACATCCGGCGGTTTCCGGCCACAGGGCGGTCGGCAGCCGGACATCCCCCGGCCGACGGGCGGACGGTCGGGGGTTCCACGGTGGACACACTGCGTCCGCATTGGCCCATTCGTCCGACACCGGCGGACGTCCCGCGTCCGGCGTACCGGACCTTCTCGCCGCGCACGGCACGCCCGCTCTCGGCCCACGCCGTCGTCAATCGATCCCCCGTTGCCACAATCGCGTTGCTGTTTCTATGGTATTCAGAGCATTTCGCCGATCGACGCCGCTGCGTTGGCACTGCCCGCGCCGGCGCGACCAAGCGGTCATGCGCAAATGCCGCGTTCTTCTTCGTGGGACAGCGGAACCGAGATGCTCGGTTCGCGAACCCGCCCGTGGCCTCCATGATACACGTCCTCCGCAGACGTGTGTCCGTTTTGGGTGCCCGTGTCCGCTTGTGGGCGACGATGGGCGGTAGTTCTCCCTCCGCTGGCACCGTGCAGCAGCCCCGCGACCATGCGACCGCTGCCAACCCCCGCGCACGCGGGGCCGCCGTAATGGGCGACGATGGGCGCCTCATTTCGGTCTTGATTTCGGGTGTATGGGGTGCATAATGGGGTGGGGTCGGGCGGATTTCATCGCGTTTTTGGATTTCTGCGGTTTTTTGCCCAAGAAACCGGCCCGTTTTTACGTCTAATAGGGTAGACGTTACGGA
>CAZZNQ010000137.1:0-4636 GCA_964655775.1 uncultured candidatus Brocadiaceae bacterium
GGGGTCCAGGCACACCACCTTGCCGCAGGACCGGCACGTGAAGTGCGGGTGGACTGGTGGGCTGTGCTCACAGGTGAGCTCGTAGCGTTTGATCTTCTCGTGATTGGCTACCTCTCGGACAAGCCCCGCCTCTTCCAGCGCGTCGAGGTTGCGGTAGATCGTGGTCTTATGAACTGTATGATCGTCGGCCCGCACCCTTTCCAGCAGATCAAGGGCCGTTACCGTACCTGCCTTCTCGTGCAGAGCAGCCATGATGGCTAAGCGCAACTGCGTCACGGTCAGCCCGTTCGCACGGAGATGCTCGGCATATCCGGCGGCGCCAGCTTTCCCGCCTGCGGTCTTGTGCTTGCTCATACTGCCGTATTATACTGGCTCTCGACGCGGACTCAACTGCAACCATACTGCAAAAAGGCAATAGACGCACGGCTTGTGCACAGCAGGCAAGGCAACATGTGTTCATCTCGTAAAAAGTCCATGAGCGAGAAATCCGCCACGGAAAGCGATGAGCCGCTTGTCAAGAGAGCCCGGGAAGATTCGCCATCAAGGCGCGCTTCTATCTGGGGGCATCTCTTCCGCCTCTTCGCTTGCTGGCTGGGTTTGTCCGGTCTCTACGCCATGTTTGCCGTGTGTCCTTTCTGCGGGCAGGCAGGCTGTCCGGTGGGGGCTGGCGGGGCCGGTCTGGTAGGAGCGTTCTTTGCCTTGTGTGCCCAGAACTGGCGAGCGCTTATCCACTTCGTCCGACACAGACATTCGAAGTAGCGAGATCGGGGGCCGCTTCAGGCATCAGTGATTCAACATTGAGATGTACTGGTAGAAGGGGAAGTTCTTCCCGGGACAACTGGTGTTCTTGATGTGACGGTGCAGATAGATGCCGGATGTGGGGATGCTGCACTTCTCTTGAAGATGGTTGGTCAACCAGACCAGTGACGCCATCTGTCTGCTTGTAGGATGGCCGGTCTCGAAGTCGCCGACGAGGCAGATGCCGATTCCGTGCTCGTTGTATTTCTTCACGCCAGCGTGGGCGCCGTGGAGCTGCTGGTCCCAGCGGAAGGTCACTTCCACCGTCCCATCTCCACTGCCGTGTCCATTGCCAATGACGAAGTGATACCCGACCCCGAGCCAGCCGCGTTGCTTGTGACATCTCTCAAAGGTCTCTGCGTTACCAGAATTCGAGAAGCTATGGTGAACGACGATGTAATCCCACTTGCGACCCAGGGGGACGTCCAGCCTCCCGACGACGTTCGGGGGCAGGGACAGCGGCTCGCTCCAAGACCTTGGAGCCGTCACCTGCGGGAAGGTCGCCGGGGCTTCCGCAGCGGGTCGCAAGCGTCTTTCCGGGTCGGCGTCCCCTTCGAGTTCCAGGTGCGCAGCAGAGCGCCGGCCAGCGGGAGCATGTGGGCGTTGCATCGTCGCGCAGCCCGTCAGCAACACAACCAGCAGTAAGCCTATGATGGCGCCCGCCAGAAGCGATTGACTGAACCTGGGACCTTCCTTCCTCATCATCCACCACCTGGCTATGCTCGGCCAAACCAGAAAGGGTCAAAACAGTCTGTGCCGTACGCAACAAGATACTACTCCGAGCACGCAAGCGCTGATCTGAAACGGCGCCAAAGGCTACCTACAACGGACACGACCAGGTAGGCCATGGCGGCAAAGACTATGATGGTCGGTCCACTCGGGAGGTTATGTGCATAGCTGGAGGCCAGGCCGAGCGCTGTGAATCCAAGGCAGAGTATCACGGACAGGGCCATCATCTGCCACAGCCGTCTGGAGAAGTGGCCCGCCAGAGCTGCTGGCAGAGTGAGCAGCGCGATCACCATCACGATTCCCACGACCGTCACAAGCAGCACCACGGTCAACGCCGTCAGGCAGAGCAGAAGAAGGTACCACCATTCGACTCGCACGCCGCGCAACCGGGCGAATTCCTCGTCGAAGCAGACCGCAAGCAGCTTGTTGTAGAAGAAGAGTCCCAGCCCGGCGACCAGGGCGTCAAGGAGCGCCACCATCCAGAGATCCTGCCGGCTGACCAGGATGATGTTGCCGAACAGATAACTCATGGGATCCACGTACCCTCGGGTCTTAGCTATGAACAGGAGCCCGACTGCCATGCCTGTCACCCATAACGCGCCGATGACGGTGTCCTCGCGCTCCCGCGCGTACATACTGACCAGCCCGACGATCAACGCGGCCAGCAGCGCGGCCGCAACGGCCCCGTACATGGGATGGACCCAGTCGATACCCACGTTGTGCTTGAGGTAGAGGGCCGGCCCGATGCCGCCGAGGACGCAGTGCGAAATTGCCCCAGCGATATAACTGATGCGGCGCGTTACCACGTATGTCCCGAGTATCCCAAAGGCGACGCTGGCCAGCACCCCTACGAGGAACGCATACCGCATGAACGGGATGTCCGGGTCGAGCAGTGCTTCGATGAATTCAGCCATCTGCGCCTCCTCCGTCCGGGAACCTGTGGTCGTGCCGGACGATGTGGAAATCGCCGCCGTATAGTTCACGGATCACGTCGCCGGAGATGTGGCTGGTTGGGTGGGTGACCACACGCCGGTTCACGCAGACCACTCGCTCAAACACCCGAGAGACGAGCCCCAGGTCGTGTGTAGCCACCACGACGGCCATGCGCTGGTTCAGCCGTTGGAGAATTTCATAGAACCGGCTTTCCACGGCCACGTCCACGTTGGCGGTCGGCTCGTCCAGGACCAGCAGCTCCGGCTCGCAGGAAAGTGCCCTCGCCATGAGCACGCGCTGCCGCTGCCCGCCGGACAGGGCATTGAAAAGACGGTGTTCCAGATCCGCCACGCCCACCTCTTCCAGCATGGCGAGGGCCACCTTCTTGTCCTCTCGGGAATACGGACCGCCCAGGTGACGGTCCAGGCGGGCCATCAGAACGACCTCCATGACCGTTATGGGGAACTGCGGGTCGTGCCGGGTGTACTGGGTCATATAGCCTATCCGGCGTCGGGCCTGCGCAGGCGGCTGCCCCAAGACGCTCACGCGCCCCCTCTGCGGCTTCAGAAGCCCGAGTGCAATCTTCAGCAGGGTGGTCTTGCCGCCGCCGTTGGGCCCCACGATGGCAACAAGTTCGCGCTCTCGAATTGCCAGGTCGACATCGTCGAGAACGGGGAAGCCGTCGTAGGCGAATCGGACGCCGCTCATCCATATGGCTGACGTATGCGACACGTGATTCACTCCAGAAAACGCCAGAGGTTACCGTTGCTGCTCAGATGGGGCGCCGTGGGCGGCTGAATCCAGCGCGCTGCCAATCCTGGCGGCCATCTGATCCAAGTTTGTCAGAATGTCCTTCGCCAACGGGTCCATCGGCACGACAGCGCCGCCGATCGCGTTTGCAACGACCTCTGCGCTCTGGCTATCGAACTGCGGTTGCACGAAGATGATCTCCACTCCCTCTGTCTTCGCCCGCTTGACTAGCCCACCAAGCTCCTTCGGCGTGGGGCTCTTGCCCTCGACCTCAACCGCCTCCTGCCTCAGGCCATAGGCGTCGGCGAAGTACCCGAATGCCGGATGGAAGACGTAGAAGGTCCGGCCGCGGTATGGCGCCAGTGCCTCCTGGATTCTCGCATGGGTATCTTCGAGGTTTTTGAGGAGCTTCTGCAGGTTCGCAGCATATTCGGTGGCATGCTCCGGGTCGGCTACCATAAGCGCCCGGGCGACGCTCACGGCCTGGACCTTGAGAAGCGGCGGGGACAGCCAGACGTGCGGATCGTTTCCTTTGTCCTCGGCTTCCGTGTCGTGTTGATGGCCGGCATGCTGATCGGCATCATGACCCTCGTGGTGGTCATAGGCGACCATCTTTCGCTTCGCGACGCCTTCGGCTATGTCAACGATGGTCAAGCTGGCCTGTGCGCTCCCGATCTTCTGGAGCAAGCGCTCCTCGAAAGGCATCCCGACCTTGAAGTAGAGCCGGGCCCTGCCAAGCGCCATGACCTGCTGGGGCGTTGGCTCAAACGTGTGGGGGTCTTGACCCGATGCCACAAGAACCTGAACGTCAACGTGCTTTCCGCCCACGCGCTCAACGAGATACGCTTCAGGTGGTATGCTCACAAAGACCCGCAATGTCTCGGCCTTGGTCTCGGCGGTCGCATGGGACGCGCCAAGCATCACGACAACGCTGCAAACGGCCACCAGTAGACTCGGTTTCAGCATCATTTCGCTTCCTCCATACTGTTTGCTCAATCCGATCGTTCCGGAGCAAGGCCCGGCTCCGCGGTCCGCAGATGCAGCTGCTGAGCTGATTCGCTCCTGCCCGCGAGTGCAAGATACCGAGCCTCGTTCCTCAGGCAACGAGCCAATTGTTCTTGTTGCCCGCCAGATGCAAACGACTGCTGCGCTTCGTGTAGCAAAGACAGGCCCTGCGCTTCATTGCCAGCAATCAGATGGGCAAGGCCGAGGTCCGCCAATGCCTCTGTCAGGGCCGGCCATCCCTCTGCGGCCGGGTCGGCTACGACCGCCGACAGGAGATCCTGTGCTTCCCGCGGCCTTCCCTGTTTTGTTCGGACCACGCCGAGCATGGCACGCGCGCGGAGCGTGGCCGGCCCTTCGGCTTTCTCCAGCAACAGTGACAGCAGACGTGACGCTTCCTCCAGATCGCCCGATTGAGTGAGGT
>CAZZNQ010000138.1:0-4289 GCA_964655775.1 uncultured candidatus Brocadiaceae bacterium
AGGACGACGTGGGCACGCTGAAGCAGAGACAGGTGCACGGCGAGAGCCCGAGCGGCATCCCGAGCGTCGGCGACATCGCCGTCATCGAGTCGTCGGCGGGGGACGCCTACGTGCCCGAGGCCGACCAGGTTGGCACGATCACGAAGATCCTGGACTCCTCGGCGACCGTTGCCAACAGCTACACCTATGATGCTTTCGGCGTGGCCCGCAGCGCCGGCGAGGCCTTCAGTAACCCCTACCGCTTCGCCGGCAAACCACTCGACGCTGATCCCGACCTCTACCACTTTGTCGCTAGGCAGTACGATCCGGGGTTCGGTCGGTTCCTTGCCAGGGACAGGGCTGACTATAGCGATGGAATGCGCCTCTACGCCTATGTTGCATCCCGACCCGCCCGGCTAACCGATCCGAGCGGCCATCGTGTGGCGGGGCTTGTGTGTCACCTCGCTTGCCATGCGGTTTGCGAAACGGTTACTGGCGCCAACTTCGTGGTGTGCTTCGCGGGATGTTTCCTCGTTTGCGAGGGGATATTCCCCGAGGAGGTTGTTGCACCAGAGATCCAGCTTCCCCCGCCACCTCCCCCCGAACCCAAGAAATGTGGCGTGTGCTCAGGTGCACTGCAGACGCCGGAGTGGCCATCGGATTGGCCGCCAGACGAGGACATACCGATCACGTGCTTGTGGAGGTGCCAGGGAGTAACCGACGCATCTGGGAGGGCCGTGCGCGCAAGCGGGCGTGGATCCGTGAGATACGTTGCGGATAGTGGCGAGGGCGCTTGTCCAGAGCTCTATGGGTGGTATCCGCTGGAGGGTGTTGAGGCGCCACCCGGTGGAACTTGGTGCACCACTTGTCCTCCGCTCAAGATCATCCAGTATGAGCCGAAATGAGTCCTGCGTTCCTCGCACCGGCAGGCGCTGTCGGGTACGGTGTTGGGCACTGATGGGAGCGTCTGTAGTTCACCGCCTTCCGTGTCTGTTCCCGCGACACGACGCAGGGCTCGGACCGGCGGGGCATCGACAGTCTGAGACCGGGAGTCTATGATGCTGGATCTCAATCGTTGGATTCGTGTCATGCTGGCAGCCTTAGGCCTCAGCATCGGCGTGGGGGGTGCCGGCGCGGCTGACGTGGTGCCGTCCTCAACCGAGAGCACGGGGGCGGCGCTTGCAGCGCAGCGCCTGGAGCCACCCCGAGCTCTGGAGGGTAACGAGAGCGCGCTACACGCGGCAGCCCGTGCGGGAGACGCGGAGAGAATCCAGGCGCTGATAGCGGCCGGTGCGGACGCAAACGCGCGCGGTCGCGGCGGCGGCACTCCTCTGGAGTGCGCCATTGTCGCCGGCAAGCCGGAGGCGGTGGCCGCGTTGCTTGCGGAGCACGCGGAGGTGGGCACGTGGGGCTCCGGCGGACGCACCCCCCTCGACTGGGCCTGCAGCCTGCGACGCGGCCAGATCGCCAGGATGTTGCTGAACGCAGGAGCCGATCCGAACGCCATCTCAAGCGACGGCGAGCCGGCCCTTCTTGTCCTATGCCATGCTGGGTACCTGGATATGGTCCAACTGCTGGTGGAGAGTGGGGCTGTGGTGGATGCCTCCGACAGCAGCGGGTGGACGCCCCTTCTCCAGGCCGTCACGGAGGGGCATGTGGAGATCGCGGTCTACCTGCTGGCGCACGGCGCCCGCCTGGGACTGTTCTCCGCCTGTGCGACAGGACGGCTTGACTACATCGCAGTGGCCGTTCGACGGGACAACTCCGCCATTGCTCGCCGCACCCCAGACGGTCAGACGCCGCTGCATGTGGCTGCAGTCTGTGGCCAACCCTCCGCCGCATCTCTCTTGCTGTTGAGCGGCGCGGCGGTGGACGCGCGCGACGATCGCGGTCAGACGGCGCTGCACAGGGCGGCTCTGCTCAATCACCCCGAGGTTGTCGACTTGCTGATCGCTGCCGGCGCCAAGAAGGAGGCGCGCGACTCCAGAGGGCTGACGCCGCTTGCAGTGTCGGCGTTGGAGGGAAGCGTACAGGCCGCCGAGCGTCTGCTGGGGGCAGGGGCGGATATGGAAGACCGAGACGACCCTGGCGGCTCCCCGCTTCTGATTGCAGCCCAATGCCGCCAGGCGGCGATGGCCACGCTGCTCGTCGACCACGGCGCTAACGTCGGCGTCAGAGACGCCCGGCAACGCACGGTACTTCACCGGGTAGCATCCGCGGGCACCTGGTCGAGCCATAGCCATCCACTACCCCGGGAGGAGGTTGAGATTGCCGAACTGATGCTGGAACGCGGGGCTGATGTCAACGCACAGGACGAGAAGGGCTGGACTCCCCTCCATCTGGCCGCAAGCCGTGGCAGGCAGGGACTGGTTGTGTTGTTTCTGGAGCATGGGGGCGACGTGTCAGCCAGGACATCGTCAGGCGAGAGCCCCGCGCAACTGGCTGACAAGGCAGGATATCCGGCGATCGCCCGGATGCTCAGGCAGGCCGGACGCGTCTCGCCCCGCGAGGCGGGCGCGAGAGGACCGGCTCGCCGCTGATGACGACGAGATGCGCTATGCTCGCGCACACCGAGGTGGAAGATGAACGTCTTTTTCAGTTACGCGTGCCCGCGCTGTAAGCGGAAGATCCCCCTTGTGCCGGGGCCATCGCTCTGGGTTCGCGGGGAGTTCATGGCCCCCTTCTTGCTGCGTTGCCCTGGATGCAAGACGGTATGCCAACGGAGGGTGGGGAAGTCAGCGGCGATCACGTGGCCGGTGGCCGCCGTGTTCCTTGCGATTCCTGTCCTCTTGCGGTATGCGCAGCCATTCCGAGACCTCTACGCGGAGACTCGGAGTCTCTACCCGATCATCCTTGGGCTCTGCCTGGCGGTTGCCCTCCTGGGATTTCTATCTGGATACGAGCTTGCCGGCGTCGAGGGAGACCGAACTGCCTCGAAGCTGCGGCGCCTTCGTGGTCTCATCGTCAGGGCACTGGCCATCTGCGGCATTGTGGCTGCGTATGGTCTGCTGACGGACCACTGGCAGCGCGCACTGACCGGCGCGTCCGTTGGCCTGCTTGTCTACATGGTCGCCTACTACATAGCGGCAGGCAAAGCGGGGGATTGAATGGGCCCTTCATCCCAGGTTGATGACCGTGCGCGGCGGAGGTGCATCTGGCCCTTTCATCGCCTGAACTGTTCAGGAGCGGTCCTGGCCCTGGCTGGGATGGCTGTCCTGCTCATTAACTGTTGCGCTACGGTCCATCACTCTTCGGTGGTCAGGGCGCGTCGCGCGGGGTGCATTGCCAATCTTGCGAGCATTGGCAGGGCCCTGCATGAGTACGCGCAGCTCTTTGGGGAGTTCCCGGCTACCCTTGAGGGACTCGTCGAGGCCGGCCTGCTGGACGAGAGCACGATACGCTGCCCCGCCCCAGAGCGGCGGGAGCCCGGCGAGGGAGGGCGCTACGCATACCGCAAGGTCGCCGTGGGAAGAGCCTTGCCTCGTGTGGCAGATGCCCCCAAGAATCACCCTAGATGGTCGCCCTGGCGCGCGGCTGTTCGGCGTCGATCAGCCACCGGCCCGATACGTGCTCTTCCCTGACGGCTCTGTGCGGGACACGGCGCACGGGGATGCCGTTGTCTTTGCCCCCAGCTACTTCACGTACGATGCGGCGGGGAGGCTTGAGGAGAAGGTGACAAGGAAGGACGCCGACGCGAGCGAACTCGTGCGCTTCGCCTACACGCGGGACGCCGCTGGCAATCCCATCGCCATCGAGCGCGAGAGCGGCCTGGGCGTCTTCTACTACGCGTATGATGCGCTCCAGCGCCTGACGTATGAAGGGCAGTTTGTCGGCGCCGTCCGGCAGTACGAGAACTACTACGAGTACGACGCGGCGGGGAATCGCACGCTGCTCCGTCACGGCGAGAGCGGCGCCGACGACCTGACCTACTACGACTACAATGCGGCCAACGAGCTGACAAGCCTGCACGATGCCGCCGGCTGGACCTACTACGGCTATGACGCGAACGGCAACACCGTCATGGAGCAGACCCCCGACTACACCCGCTATTTCGATTGGGATGGCCGTGACATGATGGTGGGCGTGCGGAGCACCGAGGGCGCCTGGACGGACAATGTCATCCGCTACGACGGGATGGCGAGCCGGGCGGAGCTTGTCGACTCGGGCGGCACGACGCGCTACACCTGGGACGGCATCCGGGTGCTGAAGACGGAGGACAACGTGGGGACGCTGAAGCAGAGACAGGTGCACGGCGAGAGCCCGAGCGGGAATAGGCCCTGTCTGAGAAACCGATCCTGGATTCGAGCGGC
>CAZZNQ010000139.1:0-4284 GCA_964655775.1 uncultured candidatus Brocadiaceae bacterium
CGGATGACGTTGTCCGTCCAGCCGCCTTCGCGGCCTGTGCAGGGCTCAGATGTGCGGGTTGCAGTCGGCGTCATCGTCGGCTACCCGGTGCGCGAAAGGGACACCTCTCCGTAACGTCTACCCTATTAGACGTAAAAACGGGCCGGTTTCTTGGCCAAAAAACCGCAGAAATCCAAAAAAACGCCGAAGCCCTGCCGGAAGAAGGCACGGAAGACGTCTCCCGGCACGGGCCGGAGGCCCGTCGTGGTACCCATTCCTGAACTCGGATCCACCACTCCCAAAAACCGGTCCGACGTTTCCCCGTCGTTTTCACCCCTACATGAGATTCTGGCGTGTGCGACCGTCCGTCATCCCGCGCGCCCGATGACGAGCAGAGGCGTCCGACCGTGTCCGTCGCGTGTCCGGTGCCGGTCAGATACCTTGCGGTTCCTGACCGGGACGTGTGCGGCGATGTCCGTCGGGCGTCCGCGCCGTGGCCGGCGCCTGGGCGTCGGCTGTCCCCATTATGCACGGCTGTCCCCGGCCTGCGCCAGCGACAGCTTGGCAGAACGCCCGAACGCGGGCCTTCTGCAGGCGTCCCCGGCCTGCCCCAGCGACAGCTTGGCAGAACGCCCGAACGCGGGCCTTCTGCAGGCGTCCCCGGCGGGTGGCTCGGAAGCCGTGCGACGGAACGACCTGAAGCCGGACGCAGATTCGAAGCCAACGGTACGGCAACGGCATCTGCGGTTCCATGTCGCTCTTTCGAGCGCCCACGGGGACCCATGGGGGGACATGAGGGTCCACAACGGACACACGGCTCAGAAAGACGAGTAGACTGGCAATCGGCGGCCCGCCGGCAGAGGCCGGGAATCAGGGCGGAAGGCGGGCGGGCCCGCACTGTTGCAGGGACACGGAGGATCCGCGGAAGAGAGCGCGCTAACGATGCGGGGCCGACCGCGCGCCATCATCGACGGCGACGCCCAGTCCGAATGCCCGAGAGTGTGTGCAGAGAGCAGGATGCGCTGGCCGAACCGAGAGACCGGTTTCCCCAGTCGGGTGTGGATGGCATGGCGAGGCCCCTCCCCCGCCGGAGGCGCTAGGGAAACAGCGCCGCCTTCCCCGGGCCCTGGCCGGCATGCGGGGGGTGCGGGATCCGCCTTCGCCGAGGCTTCGGAGGAGAAGACGGCCCCGCTGCAAAACGAACCCATTCTGTCAGAAAGAACGTCTCCACAAGGGTTACCGATGTGGCCACATGGCGGCAGCATGCCGGAAGCACAACCCGGCGCGCAGGCGAGAGGGGATACCGGCCGCGGAGGTGGTGAATTGTTGTTCTTGACACCACAATGGCCTTTGGCTAACCTATACGTCCCTGTATCCTGGTCGGTATCACGCCATTTCTCGGGGAAAAGCCATGGCCGTCGAAGACCTGTACAAGAGAGCGTGCGACGCAGTCGAGCGGTCCAACTACGGCTACGCCATCGAGCTGTTCCGCGAAGTGCTGCGGCAGAACCCGGACTACCCCGATGCGAGGATAGCGCTGCGCGGCACCGAGCGACGTCGCCTCCAGCAGGGCGGAAGCTCGATCGGCGCGGCGCTGGGAGCGCCCGTGGCCGGACTGCTGACTTCGCTAAAGGCCATGACGGGCAAGCCGCGCAAGAAGCTGGAAGTGTTCGAGGACTACCTGGAGAAGCGGCCCGACAGCTTCTGGGCGCTGAAGAAAGCCGCCGCCGCCGCGCAGAAGGCCGGATTCCCCGAACAGGCCATCATCATCTACACCGACGCGCTCAAGCAGAAGCCGGACCATCAACCGTCCCTGCGCAGGATAAGCAACATACTGATCGAGGTGGGCAGGAGCCAGGAGGCGCTGCAGTACCTGACGCGGCTGGCGGCGATGAGACCCGAGGACCGGGACCTGCAGAACGAAGTGCGCGACCTGGAAGCCACGCAGCACATGAGCAGCCACAAGATGGACGGAGCAGAGAGCTTCCGGGACATGGTAAGGGACAAGGACGAGGCCGAGAGGCTCGAGAAGTCCCGACGGATGGCCGTGACGATGGACGACCTGCGGGCGGAAGTGCCGGAGGCCGAGAAGGCGTTCGAGGAGGACCCGGAGAATGCCAACAAGATCATCAGGCTGGCCGATCTGTATGTGGACACGGGCGAGTTGAAGAAGGCCCGGGACCTGCTGCAGGAGAAGGCCAAGCAGATGCCCGAGCACTACGACATACACGTGAAGCTGGCCGACGTGCAGCTCAGCATGTACGATGCGGCGATCCGCGCCGCCGAGCAGAAGCTGGAACAGAACCCCGACGATGCCGAAGCCAAGGAGAAGCTCGCAAGCCTGATGGACCGCCGCAGACAGTTCGCGGTGAAGGACTACTCCTGGCGGCTGGCACAGCACCCCACGGACAAGGAGCTGCAGTTCAAGCTGGCCCACGCCTACTTCGACGCGGGGCAGTATAACGAGGCGATAGCCAACTTCCAGGCCACCGTGCAGGACGCCCGCTACGGCACCCAGAGCGCCCAGATGCTGGGCCAGAGCTTCCTGGCCAAGGGCCAGTACGACCTGGCCGTAGACCGCCTGGACAGCGCCATCGAGGATCACAAAGCCATGGACGACATGGGCAAAGACCTGCGCTACTACCGCGCGCTGGCCCTCGAGAAGATGGGCAACACCGACGAAGCGCTCAAGGCCTACAAGTCGATCTACAGTCAGGACATCAACTTCCGGGACGTCGCCCAGAAAGTCGAGACTCTGAGCTGACGCCCGAACTCACCTCTCACAACGCGACCAGAGAACAGAAAGAGGAATCACAATGCCCAACCGCCCCGCCGCCAAGAAGAGCCTGAAGCAGAACGCCAAGCGCCGGCAGCGCAACAAGACCGTGCGAAGCCGGCTGCGCACCGAACAGAACAAGTTCGACCGCATGATCGAGCGTGGAGACGTGGAGAGCGCCGCCGAGCAACTGAGTGTGCTGACGAAGCTCTACCAGCAAGCGGCCTCCAAGAACATCCTCCACGCGAACCGCGCCGCCCGGAAGCAGTCCCAGGCACAGCAGCGGCTGAACCGCGCCCGCGAAGCAGCGAACGTCTGAGCCCCGCTGGCAGCCCTAATCGAAGAGCGGGGGCTGTGCTGGCGGCGATGGCGGAGCATGCTCTGCCGCCATCTCAAGCAGCGCGCCCGCGCTCGGCATCCGGGCCGGATCCAGGGCCGCCGCTCCCCTGCGCACCAGGCGTCGCAGTCCACGTGCCTTGGCCCCGCGCCGGGCAGACGAGACCACGAAGAGCGGCTTACCCATCCGAAGCGCATGATTGCAGGTATGCCAGGTGCCACCGGTGTCTCGGGGATCGAACGCGACGACGATCTCGCTCAGGGCAGCGATAGTGCGGTTGCGCATCAGCGCCTGTGCCGCCCGCCAGCGAGCCCGGGGCGGGAACTGACCCACCACGCACCAGTTGCCCTCCGGCGCGCCCCACGCGTCGAATCCGCCCGCGAAGAGCCGCTCGATCCCCAGCGCCGGGCAGAGCGCCAACGCACCGAACCGGGCGGCCGCGACGTGAGCCACCGTATCGATACCGCGCGCTCCCCCGCTGACGACGGTCAGCCCCGCGTCCGCCAGCGACTCCGCAAGCCGGCGCGCCGCAGCCGTAGCGACACGGGACGGCCGCCGAGAGCCGACCATAGCAGCGCACGGACGCCCCAGCAGCCCAACGTTGCCGGCAACGAAGAGCACGGGAGGACAATCCGGACCCAGCCATTCGAGCAGAGACTCCGGGGAACCCGATCGGTGCGCCAAGAGGGCGTCGCCGCCCGCCCGCCGCATCCGCTCCGCACAGGCGCGTCCGGCCCGAGCCGGATCGCCGACCGAACCCAGGTCTACTGCGATGGGCGGACGCGCAGATAGGCGCTCGCGCAGTGCATCCTCCGGCAGAGACATGAACTCCGCAAGCGACAGGCCCGACCGCCTCGCCCTCTCTGTGAGTCGCCGAAGCGCTCGGGGACCGGCGGCCCCGCGGGCATACAGCCCGATGATGCAGGCATCGTCGTCGGAAAGAGGCTTACTCAAAGGACCGTGCCCTCATCTGCGGGAACCAGGACATGACTATACGCGTCAATAGCCACCGATTCAAGTGCGGGCGGCCCGGTCGAGACGCCAAAGCGCAACCCAGAGGAGCCGCTGTCACTTGCACCACAGCCCGTTTATGGTATAACAGGTGGCTGAATCGCGGCGGGCGCGAGGCGGTTCACGGGCTAGTGTAGCTCAACGGCAGAGCAGCGGTTTTGTAAACCGCAGGTTAGGGGTT
>CAZZNQ010000140.1:0-4268 GCA_964655775.1 uncultured candidatus Brocadiaceae bacterium
CTTGTCGACTCGGGCGGCACGACGCGCTACACCTGGGACGGCATCCGGGTGCTGAGGACCTGATATCTGGGCACGGAGGCCGATGACCATGGTCGGAGAGGCGGCGGCGGGCAACGCCTACGTGCCGGAGGCCGACCAGGTCGGCACGATCACGAAGATCCTCGACTCCTCGGCGTCTGTCGCCAACTCCTACGCGTATGATGCCTTTGGGGTAGCCCGCAGTGCGAGCGAAGCCTTCTTGAACCCCTACCGCTTCGCCGGCAAACCGCTGGACGTCGATCCCGACCTCTACCACTTCATCGCAAGGCAGTACGATCCGCGGTCGGGGCGGTTCGGGTCTCGCGATACGGCCCATTGGCGCACGTTTCCCTCGTACGAATACTGTAGCCAGGTTCTAACGCACGTTGATGTGACTGGGGAATACGACGACGAACTGCACAAGCAATGGTCCGCGGACGCCGCCAAGAAGCGCCACATGAAAGAGGGCTATGCTTCGGCAGTCGGCCAGGGGAGTTGGGATGTCGACCACCCCAGTGTTTTCAAGTTCTGGTTCATTACCATTCGGAGGCCAGCGGCCTACGCTGCTCAGTCGGAATGGCACAAGCATTTCAACATGAAGTATCCAGCCAAGGCAGACCTGAGATGGGATTCCACCGACTCGAGATATGACTACGCGGAGCAAGAATTGGCCGCCGCTATTGCTCTTGCTGACGAGTGCAAGTACGAGGAAGCAGCGACGGCGCTGGGGAGAGGGTTACACGCTGTGCAGGATTGGTTTGCCCACGGCAACTGGGATCCGACAGCACGCCAAGCTCATCCCGGGTTCTTTGATGATCCAGATGTAGATTTCGTGGAAGGTGTCGACAACTACCAGAGGCCTGACGGCGTGCCCGTGTTTGGCAGAGATGCGATGACAGCTTGGCAGGGCGCGGCAATGAGGCACCTATTCCGACACGAGGAAGGTCAGCGGCGTGCTACGGCCGCCCAGGAAAGGACGCGTCTATACATCCGTCGCTTCTTCAATGGAATCGGTGACAGGGCGCGGGAGGAGATGTTTGAGAATCCAGCCCCACTGGGGCGTTGACAATGGAGCGAGAGACCACTGTGAGACAACCAAAGAACCCTCCGGCGAGTTCGTGCCTGCGGATGTGTGCGTTGGTGCCCATGTTGTTTGTCTGGTTGTTCTTCTCGGTGGCCGGTTCTTGTGGCTGGCCGGACGACAAGGCTGCGGCTCCCACCGACCCAGATGGCCTGTTCGCGTTGCGCACGGACTGGGGAGACACAGATCTGGCATACATTGTTGATAGTCTTGACCGTGCAGAGCCGTTGAAGGAGGATCCTTCACTGGAGCAAGCTTACCTTGAGGCCAGGATGTGCCTAGACTTTCCTGTTCCGCATCCCTCTCCGGAGCTTCTGCCGGAAGCCATAGACCTGCTCAGTAGCGTAATCGCGGTCTTCCCGGACTTTGCTCCTGCGTACATGAACAGGGGCATAGCCTATACGAGAACAGGCGATCTTGAGACAGCGATGGCAGATTTCGCCAGTGCAATAGAGCTTCGTCCAGGCTACGGGTTGGCATACGTGAACCGTGCAATCACTCGAGTCAAAGGGGGCGATCTTGACGAGGCGCTTGCAGATATGGACCGCGCAGTTGCGATCGAGCCGCACTTTGCACGGTTGTATAGGAACCGGGCGGTCGTTCACGTGCTAATGGCGCAACGGGATATGGAGGAGTACACCACACTCGCCTACTAAAGGCCCCGGCCGGAGAGCTCTACGCCTTGGCCATCAGTGGCATTACTTCTTGGGAACATGAACCCTCTGTACCGTCAAGTTGGCAGCCTGACGCTCAGTCGTGTCCCCGAGGGTACGGAGCGTGACAACGGGGAGCATATACTATGAGAGATAGGCATCTTCCGCGGCACTATCTGGTTAAGCTGGCGATGATGTTGATTCTGATCTCTCTTGTCTTGGGTGTTGCGTCGGGAGATATGCGTTCGGCCGTGGCGGGTGCAATTGGTGTGTTGCTGGGCTGCGGCCTGACTGTCCTGGCGGAGCGCCTTATCGGGCACTCGACATTCGCAAGGCGGTTACTTGTGGCTGCCTTGACCTTGGCGGGGGCGCTGGTGGTGGTGACGGTTCTCTGGTTGTTCACTCGGCTCACCGGGGTACCGACGGTCTTCGAGCCGCCATCCTGACCTTTTGGCGGGAGCATGGTCGCGCCCGACAGACGAGTAGAGGGGGGAAGGCCCAAGATGATGATCTTAGTGGGACGCCGCAGGCTCTACCTGGGCATTCTCGTTGCTCTCGGAGCGCTATTCCTTGCTGCGCTGGATTCCATCTGGGGCGAGAGCATGTACTGCACTCGGTGTGGCAAGGAACGTTTCGTCAAGACCATCAATCCGCTTGGCATCTTGGTTCACAGGTGGACTGTGGAGGATCACGAGTACCCGACTCCGGCAAGCCTTGTGCTGGAGCCCTTGGCGCATGCGGGGCATCAGTGGGCGGTCTGGCACGAGGAGTCCCTACTCACGCATGTGATATCCACCGGCCACGACACGGCTCCCACATGGTACCGAGTGTACTGGCCCGGGCCAGTGTGGGCCGAGCTGGCTCGCGTTGACGACCAGCTGGCTCTCGATGTCGGGCGCGTAGTCCTCGCTCCCGATGCTGACTTGCCGTGGCGACGGGAGCACACTCAGGCGGTGTGGGACGCCGCACTGGAGGTGTCGCGCCGGGCCGACCCAGGAGAGGAAGTGGGCCACCTCAGAGCGCTTCTCGACAGTGCGCCCAGGGCCGCACGAGGCGAAGAATGAGGCGAGAACCTGAGTGCGGAGAGGTGTGGCGGAGAGAGTCGATGCCGCGGGCCTCGTCACCGCCATCGCCCGCGAGGGCGGGGTAACGGTCTACTACGGCTACGACAAGGCGAGCCGTCTGACCGGCGAGACCTGGAACGGCCCGGCGGGCGAGCTCTACGCCTTCAGCTACGGCTACGATCCGGCCGGCAACCGCACCCACAAGGATGTGGGCGGTGTGCTGACCTATTACGCCTACGATGCCGGGGAGCGGCTGACGCACGAGGTCAGCGAGGGCGCCTACACCTACTATGCATACAACGCGAACGGGTCCCTCACGCGGATCGAGAAACCGGCCGAGGGCGAGTATACTTACTTCCAGTGCACGGACGCCGGCCTGATCGGCAGCGCCCACGTGCTGCCCGAGGACAGGTGGAACTACTTCCACTACGACGGCCGGCAGACGCGCTACTGCATCGAGGACAGCCAGGGGCGGAAGTACTACTATTGGGACGGGCTGCGGCTGATGGAGCGCTACAACGCCACGACGGAGACGGCGCGCACCTTCACGCACGGCCCGTCGCCGCTGGCCGGCATCGCCAACATGGTGGACTACGCCGAGGCGGGCCAGACGCACGACTTCCACTACGACCACCGCGGCACGGTGACGTCGCTGACGGACGGGTCGGGGGAAGTGGCCCAGACCTACGAGCACGACGCCTGGGGCGTGCGGCTCTCGCAGACCGGCGCCCTCGAGAACCCCATCCAATACCAGGGATGCGCCTGGCTGAAGGCGCCTGATTTGACTGAGACCTATGTAAGCCCAAGCCGGCTCTATGCCGGCCAGGTCGGGCGGTTCCAAAGCAGGGACACTGTGCGGAAGAGGACTCGTTTCAGGGCAGACTCAGCAACGGACAGGCTGTCTGTCAACCCATATGCCTATTGCCATTCGGCACCGGCCTCTGCGGTCGACCCCCTGGGGCAGGATTACGACTATGTCAGAGAATCGGTGCCCGACTCCATTCTTGAGGGTTTGGCCGAAGATTACGGGGATGTGTACGATCCGGGTGGAACGTTGCCGGAGAATGACAAGGAGAGGGTGATCAGGATGATCGAGGAGTACTTCCGAGACCTGGAGGCCCTGGATCCGGAGGTGGCGAAGTGTTTCGGTCTGGGCACTTTCCGCGATGAACTCCTCGGGTTCCTGCGCAGCAAGTCCAGCTATCACTTCGCGATCACCGGGTGGTGGGGATTCCCGCCCTTTGCCTGGCGACAAAAAGCAGTGTACTCTCCTCTCTACAATAGGCTTTATGTCAAACCCGACTTCGCGCAGGCCGTGACGCTGATACACGAGGCGATCCACTTCTATGAGGATTCGAAGGACCTGTACGGCTCGGCCATAGGGACGTCCCAGGCCGAAGTCAAGTCCAGAATCTTGTGTAAATTCACATCTCCAGGGATTCAGCGTGTGAG
>CAZZNQ010000141.1:0-4225 GCA_964655775.1 uncultured candidatus Brocadiaceae bacterium
GGACAGCTATCGCACCCACGTGAGCCAGTTCGAGCTGGAGAAGTACCTGCCCATCCTTTGATCGGCAGGCAAACTTGCTCGAAGCAATGCGGCGGACGCCCGGAGGCGCGAAAGGCGGCTCCGGGTCGTCCGCCTGGTTGTCACATGAAACACCAGTGGACAGCAGCAGATGTCAGAAGGACAACAGCGTAGGATCTCGGGGCTCCCCGTGCAGCAGGGATTGTACGACCCGAGATCCGAGCATGATGCGTGCGGCGTGGGATTTGTCGCACGCCTTGACGGTGTTGCGGGGCACGACATTGTCGAGGCCGGGATACGGGTGCTCCTGAACCTGGAGCACCGAGGGGCGGTCGGGGGAGACGAGAGCAGCGGCGACGGCGCCGGGCTGCTCGTGCAGATACCCGACGCCTGGCTCCGCAAGGAGCTCGACGGCTCTGTCTTACTGCCGGGCGCCGGCAAGTATGCCGTGGGCATGGTGTTTCTCCCGCGCGATCGCGCCGTCGCGAAGGCGTTCTGCGAGCTTTTTGAGGGCGTTTCGGCGGAAGAAGAATGCCCGGTTCTGGGGTGGCGGGCGGTGACGACCCGAGACGAGCACGTGGGTGAACTGGCTCGTCAGTCGCAGCCCGACATCCGCCAGGTGTTCCTGGGCGCATGCGCCGGCGACAGGGCCGGCTTCGAGCGACGGCTGTTCGTGGTCCGCCGCAGAATCGAGAATGAGGTGGCCGGCTGGGATGAACAGGCCGCCGAGGGCGCCTACATCGCCAGCCTCTCAAGCCGCACCGTTGTCTATAAGGGCATGCTCAGCGGCACGCAGCTTTCCCGCTTCTTCCCGGAGCTGTACGATCCCCTCTTCGCCAGTGCGTTCGCGGTGGCGCACGAGCGATACAGCACCAACACGTTTCCCACGTGGTCGCTCGCCCAGCCGTTCCGAATGCTGGCCCACAACGGCGAGATCAACGCTCTGCGGGGCAACGTGAATCACATGAAGGCCCGTGAAGCTGTTCTGGCTTCGGACCTTCTCGGACCCGATATCGAGAAGGTGAAACCGATCCTGCAGGAAGGCAGCGACTCCGCGATACTGGACAACGCCTTGGAACTGTTGGTGATGGCCGGGCGGTCGCTGCCACATGCCCTGAGCATGATGATCCCGGAAGCATGGGGTGCGCGTTTCCTGATGAGCGACGATAAGAGGGCCTTCTACGAGTACCATGCCGCCATTATGGAACCGTGGGATGGTCCGGCGGCCGTGGTCGTCACGGACGGTCGTTACGTGGGTGCGACGCTCGACCGTAACGGGCTGCGTCCGGCACGATTCCTGGTGACGCGCGACGGGCTTGTAGCGCTCGCCTCCGAGACGGGGGTGCTCGACGTGCCCGCCGGCGAGGTTATCCGACGCGGACGGCTTCGACCCGGCAAGATGCTGCTGGTCGATCTGGAGCAGCACCGCATCGTTTCGGACGCCGAGATAAAGGCGAAGATGTCTCGTCAGAAGCCTTACCGCCGTTGGGTGAGCGAGAACCGGATAGAGTTGCGCGGTCTATTCAATCCCGCCCGGATTCCGGCGGAGGATCCCGAGGCCCTCCGGCGCAAGCAGGTCGCGCACGGCTACTCGCGGGAGGAACTGAAGATGGTCATTACTCCGATGGCGGCCTACGGTCAGGAAGCCATCGGGTCCATGGGCAACGACGCGGCGCTGGCCGTGCTTTCGGACCGCCCACAGCTTCTCTTCTCCTACTTCAAGCAACTCTTCGCCCAGGTCACTAACCCGCCGATCGACCCGCTGCGCGAGGAACTGGTCATGTCCCTGATGAGCTTCGTTGGTCGGGAGCGGAATCTCCTGGCCGAGACCCCGGCCCATTGTCGCCGGTTGAAGCTCTATCATCCGGTGCTGACTCCCGAGGACATGGCGCGGATCAGGAATGCCCGAAACCGGGAGGTGGTCGCGCGCGATATCGACATGCTGTTCCCGGCGGACGGCGACGGCCAGGCCCTGGCCGAAGCGCTGGACGAGGTGTTCCGTCGGGCGGAGGAGCACGTGCGTGACGGGGCGACGCTGCTGGTGCTCACGGACCGCAATATGGATGAGAACCGCGCGGCCATACCGTCCCTGCTATGTGCGGCGGGCCTTCATCACCACTTGATTCGCAAGGGTTTGCGCACGGAGGCCGGCATCATCGTCGAGAGCGGAGAGGTGCGGGAGGTCATGCACTTCGCGCTCCTGGTGGGGTACGGCGTGAATGCCGTCTGCCCGCACGTCGCCTTCTCGACCGTCCGTCAACTGGCGGAGGAGGGTCTGCTCGGGGAATCAGTTGGTCCTGAGGAAGCGGCAGACGCGTACATCACGGCCGTGAAGAAGGGTTTGCTCAAGACGTTCAGTCGTATGGGTATTTCAACGATCCGCAGCTATTTCGGCGCGCAGATTTTCGAGGCCGTGGGGCTGTCCAGGGACGTGGTCGACAGGTATTTCTGCGGCACGACTTCGCGTGTGGAGGGGATTGGCCTGCGCGAGATCGCATCCGAGACGCTGGAGCGGCACCGCGAAGCGTTCACGAAGGGCGGGGGCGCGCCGCGGCTCCTTCCGCCGGGCGGTGCGTATCACGTCCGGGTCGGCGGCGAGAATCACCTGTGGTCTCCGGAGGCGATCAGTCTTCTTCAGCAGGCGACGCGGACCGACGACTATTCGGCCTTCCAGGAATACTCGGAGATCATCAATGACCGGTCGCGTTCCCGCGTGACCTTGCGCAGCCTTTTCCGGTTCCGTGAGACCGACCCGGTGCCCATCGAGGAGGTGGAGCCCGTCGAGAACATTGTCAGGCGGTTCAGTTCGGCGGCGATGTCGTTCGGGTCCATCAGCAAGGAAGCGCACGAGACCGTCGCCATCGCCATGAACCGTCTGGGGGCGCGAAGCAACTCCGGGGAGGGCGGAGAGGATCCGGCCCGCTACAGGCGCACCGCGAACGGCGATCTGAAGCGGTCGGCTACCAAGCAGGTGGCCTCCGGTCGCTTCGGCGTCACCACCGAGTACCTCATGAACGCGGACGAGCTCCAGATAAAGATCGCCCAGGGCGCCAAGCCGGGCGAAGGCGGCCAACTGCCCGGCCATAAAGTGAGCGTGGAGATCGCGCGTGTGAGGCACACAACGCCGGGCGTGACGCTGATCTCGCCGCCGCCGCACCACGACATATACTCGATCGAGGACCTGGCGCAGCTCATATACGACCTGAAGACCGTGAACCCCGCCGCGCGGGTGTCCGTGAAGCTGGTTTCGGAAGTCGGAGTGGGCACGATTGCGGCCGGCGTTGCCAAGGGCAGGGCGGACATGGTGCTGATCGCCGGGCACGACGGCGGCACGGGCGCCAGCCCGCTTACGTCCATCAAGCATGCGGGCCTGCCGTGGGAGCTGGGGCTGGCCGAGACGCAGCAGACGCTGGTCCTGAACCGGCTTCGGGACCGGATTCGGGTGCAGACGGACGGGCAGCTCAAGACGGGACGCGACCTGGCGGTCGCTGCCTTGCTGGGAGCCGAGGAGTTTGGTTTCGGTACCACCCTTCTGGTCTCGCTTGGCTGTGTGATGATGCGCAAGTGCCACCTGAATACCTGCCCCGTCGGGATTGGGACCCAGGATCCCGAGCTCCGCAAACGGTACCGTGGCAAGCCCGAACACGTGGAGCGATTCCTGCGGTTCATTGCGCAGGAACTCCGCGAGTACATGGCCCGGCTCGGGATGCGGACGCTGGACGAAATGGTCGGCCGGTCGGACTTGCTGGACGTGTCGCCGGCCATTGATCATTGGAAGGCGCGGGGGCTGGACTTCGCTGGCATTCTTCACGCGCCCGAGTGCCCCGAGGGCACGGCGGTCCGCTGCATTACGCCGCCGGGACCGAACGCGCCGAATCCCTTTGACGAGAAGATCTCCGAGCTGGCGCGGCCTGCGCTCGAGGGCGGAGAGAAGGTTCTCATCGAGGAGAAGGTGCACAACACGAACAGAACGGTGGGTGCGGCACTCAGCGGCGAGATCGTGGGGCGTTTCGGTGCCCGCGGTCTGCCGCCGGACACCGTCCGGATAGACCTCACGGGCTCGGCCGGCCAGAGCCTCGGCGCGTTTCTGGCGCCGGGCGTGAGCATTCGCGTGGTCGGCGACAGCAACGATTACGTCGGCAAAAGCATGTCGGGCGGTCGGCTCGTGATCGTCGATTTCGCCCCGCACGATATCGAGTTCCTGCGC
>CAZZNQ010000142.1:0-4011 GCA_964655775.1 uncultured candidatus Brocadiaceae bacterium
ACGAGGAGTGGCTGGGCAGGATATACCTGAGGATGGAGCCTGAGCGGATCGATGAGGAGATAGCCGAGTGGCTGGCCGGGTCGGACGCATCAGCGTGTGAACTCGCTCCGGTCCCCTCCGCTCGCTCACACGCTGAATCCCTGGAGATGTGAATTTACACAAGATTCTGGACTTGACTTTTGGCCCCGATTAGCTCCTCACCGTCCAGCAGGAGCACGCAGTCCGTCCCACTGTTAAGCACCTTCAGTTCGCGCACCGATCCGCTGTTGCTCACCTCCCGCACTGACAAAGTACCGAGCGCCAGTCCCTCGCCCAGGGTGATGTAGTCAGGGCGCTCTTTCTCCTTGTTTTCCAACGCAACAACGGCCATGTTGCGGTAGACGTCCATTTCCACGAGTTCAACTCCCTGGAGCCAATTGCTCACTGCCGTATCCACTCTCTTGCCTCCTTCGTCAGGTTCTCTTGTTTGGAGCTGTCTCGTGCGGCCTTGCCTTCGGCCGTCAGCCGATGGGCTGGGTTTTCGGGTCGGCTGCTGCTCCCATGTGCGCCAGAGCGGCCTGCCTGTTCGGTCGATTGAGCCCTTCCTCAAGGGCTGCAGCTCTCCCGGCCCAACGGCTCATCATGGGCCGCACGTGGATGCGGTCTTCCACCTCGCAGACAGCGTACGCGGGTTCGAGCAGACCGGTCGTCTGATCTCGTTGATGAACCACCACCTGCCTCATATCTCACTCCTCCGAATCTCCTTCCCGATACTCCAATCCACACTCTATGCAGGTCGCGTGCCAACCAACATCGGCGCTGTTTGGCAATACGCATCCTATTCTTAAGAAAAGACTTACATTCGCTTCCACAGAATCAACGTCGTCCAATCGCCAGCCGACGGAAAGGCGTACAGTCAGATTGTGACCTTTAGGCCTCACATACTGCGCACCCTCGGCTCTGGCTAAGCGGACCTGCAGTGCTCGTGGCAATTGACAGATAGCCCAACCGCCTCTACACTCCCGAGAGTAGCCGGAGATGGTGATCCGGCAGACTGCCTTCGAGGAGCGAGCTATGCAGATCAGCCTGGAAGGAAAACGCGCCATCGTCGCCGGCGGAGCCGGCGCCATCGGCCTGGCGGTCTCCAAAGCACTGGCCGAAGCCGGCGCTGGTGTAACCGTCTTCGACATTGCCCCCCAAAAGGCACGCACCGACGATCAGCTTCGCACCATGCGCGTGGACCTGGCCGACGTTGCGCAGATACGTTCGGCGGTCGAGAGCGAGGCAGCCGACGGCCTCCACATCGTGGTTCACGTCGCCGGGGCGAACCTACACAAGCCGCTCCGCGGCCTAACGGAATCGGACTGGGATACCGTAGCGGCCGTGAACCTGAAGAGCTGCTTCTTCCTCGCACAGGCAGCCTTACCCCACATGCGACGCAGTGGAGGTGGCAGCATTATCCTTACAAGCAGTTGCTCCGCGAAACTCGGATACCCCGGCCTGAGCGATTACTGTGCGACAAAAGGAGGGGTGGAGGCCATGGTGCGCAGTCTGGCTTGTGATGCGGCGCCGGACGTGCGTGTAAACGCCATCGCCCCCGGAACCACACGCACACCGATGACGCGCGCACTGTGGGAGGATGAACGTAAGCGCCGCGCACACGAAGCGACCATTCCGCTCGGCCGGTTGGCCGAAGCGCAAGACCACGCGAACGCTTGTGTGTTCCTCGCGAGCAATCTTGCCGGCTATGTGACTGGCGTCGTGCTGCCTGTGGACGGCGGGCTGACCGCCATGCAGCAGGATTTCATCGATCTCGAGCTCCGAGGAGAATAGCGATCGTGGGAAAGCTCAAGGAGAAAGTTGCCGTTGTAACAGGCGCCACCAGTGGCATGGGACGTGCGATCGCCGAGAGATTTGCTATCGAGGGTGCATCGCTGGTCATCAGCGGGCGGAACGCGGATCGGGGCCAAGAGGTCGTCGAGGCAATCGAGTCGGCAGGAGGAAGCGCCAGCTTCCTGGCTGGGGACATCGGACAGTTGGAGACGAACGAGGCACTGGTCGACGCAGCCGTCCGCCAGTTCGGTGGCCTGGACATCATTGTGCCGAACGCCGGCATACTGGGCATCGGCAGCGTCACCGAGGTATCCCTGGACCTATGGCGTGAGACAATCGATACGAACCTGAACGCCGTCTTCTACCTGCTCCGCTGCGGAATCCCGCGGATTCTGGAGCGCGGGGGCGGCGGCGTGGTCATCACCAGCTCCATCGCGGCGTTCAAGGGCTTTCCCAACCATCCGGCGTATTGCGCCTCGAAGGGCGCCCTGGTGCCACTGACGCGCCAGCTCGCCATCGACTACGCACCCCACGTCCGTGTCAACGCCGTCTGCCCCGGTCCGGTGGATACACCCCTGCTGTGGGACTCGGCCAAGGCGTTCCCCGATCCGGAACGCGCGGTTTCCGACGTAGCCGAGAAGACCTTGCTCAAGCGTCTGGGCAAGCCCAAGGACATCGCGGACGCCGTGCTGTTCCTCGCCTCCGACGATTCCAAATGGATCACGGGGGCTTCGCTGACCATCGACGGCGGGATCATGACGGGTGGCTGATGCCGGCTTGACCGGTGTAATCGCGAGGCACACGGTGGCTGATGCAGGAGAGTATCTCCTGAGGAATCGTGCCTGCCGCGGCAGCCATCTCATCGATCGTGATGCTTCCCTGCTCGTCTGCGCCAAACAGCAGGACGGGATCCCCTCGACCGGCCTCAGGGACGTCGGTTAGGTCAACCATGAGCGCGTTCATACAGACCCGTCCGACTATGGGGGCGCGGGAGCCGTTGACCAGAACGTGGAAAGCGTTCGAAAGGGCGCGCGGATAGCCGTCCGAATACCCCACCGGCACCGTGCCGATCCGCATCTGTCGGGGGCAGCGGAAGGTGGCACCGTAGCTCACTGTGGTCCCGGCGGGAACGGACTGGACGCGCGCCAGACGGCTCACGAGCGTCATCGCCGGTCGCTGGTCGAGTGTTGCCTGGGGCGCCGGCCGCATTCCGTAGAGCATCATGCCGGGACGGACCATGTCCAGGTGCGATTCCGGGAGAGTGAAGACGGCCGCACTGTTGGCAACATGCCGCAGTCGGAAGCGAAACCCCGCCGCCGCCAGGTCGGCCACCGTGTCGAGGAACACGCTCAACTGCTTGCGCGCGAAGGAAAGATCGTACTCGTCCGCAGTCGCCAGATGGCTGAACACTCCCTCGAATCGCAGGTGGCGGCAGGCGCACGCACGTTTCATGAACTCGACCGCGTTCTCGGGCCTGACGCCAAGGCGCGTCATGCCGGTATCTATCTTCAGGTGCACGTCGAGACTCTTACCGCGTTCCTCTGCGAGCCGGTCGAGCACGGGCAGTATGTCCAGGTCTCCGACCGTCTGCGTCAGGTCGTGCGAGACAATAGCCGGCGCTTCCTCAGGAGTGACGCTGGTGAGGACCAGTATCGGCACTCCCGGCCAGGCGTGCCGCAGGCGTACGCCTTCGTCGGGCAGCGCGACGCACAAGCGCGCCGCGCCGGCCGTAAGGCACGCGCCCGCCACCTCCAGAAGCCCGTGGCCGTAACCGTCACCCTTTACGACGGCCGCCACGATGCAGCCCTCCGGCACGCGCTCGCGCACCAGTCCCAGGTTGTGCCGAATGGCGGAGAGGTCGACAACGGCGCGCGTCGGTCGGCGTGATTCCTGCATACCTCTGCGACTCCTGTCGGGGCCAGACCGGACGATCCCCAGGGGGAAGCCCGAGGGCATGGGCGTATCGCGGGCAGGATACGCTCCCAGAGCGACTGCGTCAACAAACCCGATCATGTGCTCCGGAGCCTTGCGACAGCCGCCGAGCGTTATCTATAATGCCTTTGGTTGCAAGTGTCATCGTTCCGACCTCCCTTTGCGCGCGAACCCCCAGATGGGCTACTTCCGACCCAACATAGAGGCGATGGACGGCTACACGCCGGGCTTCCAGCCGCGCGAGCCGGGATTCGTGAAGCTGAACAC
>CAZZNQ010000143.1:0-3999 GCA_964655775.1 uncultured candidatus Brocadiaceae bacterium
CCCGCACATCGCGCAGGACCAAAGGACGGCTCTCCACGTAGCCGTACTCAACAACCGCCTGCCTCCTGAGCGGATCACGGCTGGCGAAGCGCCCGAGGCGCGGATCGTACTGCCTTGCGACAAAGTGGTAGAGGTCGGGGTCGGGGTCGAGGGGTTTGCCGGCGAAGCGGTAGGGGTTCGCAAAGGCTTCGCTGGCGCTGCGGGCCACGCCAAATGCATCATACGTGTAGCTGTTGGCGACGGACGCCGAGGAGTCCACGATCTTCGTGATCGTGCCGACCTGGTCCGCTTCAGGCACGTAGGCGTCGCTGGCCGCCGGATCGTGTGTAGGCAGGACGATCGTCAGCCCCATCTCGAACCCCAGCTCAGTCCGTCTTTCTGCCCGACTCGGTCCGCAGGTCCCACGGCGACGACGTGCTCCAGGGAGCCCACCCCGGTCGGTCTCTCACTTGATTTTAGCCCGATGACTCAACGACCGCAATGTCGCCCACGCTCGGAGGTCCTGTCTGAGAAAGCGGCCGTCGGACAGAGAGCGCGCTCTCGCCGGAGAGCGTGCGAATTGGCGGCTGGCAAGGACGCCGAAGCAGGCATGCCCCAGTGGCACGTCGATGCAGGCGGACACAGCCAGACACCAATGCAGCCGCTCGAATCCAGGATCGGTTTCTCAGACAGGGCCTATTCCCGCTCGGGCTCTGGCCGTGCACCTGTCTCTGCTTCAGCGTCCCCACGTCGTCCTCCGTCTTCAGCACCCGGATGCCGTCCCAGGTGTAGCGCGTCGTGCCGCCCGAGTCGACAAGCTCCGCCCGGCTCGCCATCCCGTCGTAACGGATGACGTTGTCCGGCCAGCCGGGCTCCGTGGAGCGGACGCCCACCATCATGTCCCGGCCGTCCCAATCATAATAGCGGGTGTGGTCGGGCGTCTGCTCCATGACGGTGTTGCCGTTGGCGTCGTAGCCGTAGTAGGTCCAGCCGCCGGCATCGTGCAGGCTTGTCAGCTCGTTGGCCGCGTTGTAGTCGTAGTAGGTCAGGTCGTCGGCGCCGCTCTCGCCGTGGCGCAGCAGCGTCCTGTTGCCGGCGAGGTCATACTCGTAGTAGTTCTCGTACTCGCGCACGGCGCTCACAAACTGCCCTTCATACGTCAGGCGCTGGAGGGCATCATACTCGTAGTAGAAGACGCCCAGGCCGCTCTCGCGCTCGATGGCGATGGGATTCCCGGCCGCGTCGCGCGTGTAGGCGAACCGCACCAGCAGGCTCGCATGCGCGTCTTTCTTCGTCACGACGTTGCTGAGCGGGCATGTCCCTACGGAAGCCAGTCAATGATCTCTTGCTGGACCTCCGCGTAGCGCTTCTCGATGCGTTCGAAGAGGGCATCCATGTCGCGGTCCACTTCCGTAATGGACTCGACAATGTAGACGTCCGCCCAGATTCCAGGACGGTCCAGCGACTCAGCGGCCCTTCCGTCCAAGCAGGTGAAAACGGTTATGTGGCCTGGGCCGCTATTGCCTGCTGCAACGGCGCTAACCGCCTTGCCGTAGAAGTGGTGCCAACCTGCCGACAAGGGGACCCCCGCTTCATTGATGTGCACAGGCTTCCCTGACTGCGCGAATTCAACGAACCTCCTCAGGTCCATGCTGCGGATGTGGCGCCCCTTGCCTGTCGCGTCGGGCATCTCCTTTTGATCCAATGACAGCGTCCCAACGTAGAACAAGCCACGCGGGCAGGAGAACGCCTCGAACCGGAATCCCTCTGGGTACGTTAGGCCCAAGAAGTTGTGACCCCCGGCGTATCGCCTCATAAGCACGAAAACCTGACCGTCGGACAGACCCTCGAACTGCCTGGTGGTGCTCCCCGAAGGCCCACCTATGGTCCGAAGGGTACCTTCGTACTTGACGCTAACATGCCGCTTCTCGGCGGCCACGCTTCCGGCCCATTCAGCGAAACCGGCGAGGCTGCGGTCGACGACATGGACCGCCTCGATCGAGTAGAGCGCTCCGCAGTAGCCGTTGGGCATAGCACTCGCGGCCCGGGGCATTTCGCGCTCAGAAAAGACGATGGCTAGGCCAGGGACTGGCCCCTCAAGGAACTCTGGCAGGTGTTCGCCCGGCATGAGGGGTGGCTGAACTATCTCCACGTGCTGAGCGCGCGCGCTATGGACGAATTCGACGAATGCTTTGATCTCTGGATCCGCCAAGTCTGTCACGGCTCCAGAGGCGCTCACCAGAGCATCCGGGCCTCCTTTGAGCCTGCCCTCAAAGTACCGGCGATCAGGCCACGAGTAGACCTTGTACCACACAGGCCACGCCGCGTCGGAGTAACGGTACACCAGCAAGAAAACCCGGCCGTCTTCGTAGGCGTCGAAGCGCCCCAGCTCAGAAGTCGAGCCCGCACTGTCCACTTCCAGGTATCTGCCCTCAAACTTCCTGCAAACCACTTCCGTTTCCCTCCCTGTCTTCTCGGCCGACGGCGCGGCCACCCGCCGGACTCGGTTGGCCCCCGTGACATCATTTGGCGCTACGGGCTGGAGTCGCCGAGTCCTTCGCTCGGCCCCCTTCCGAGGGGCTTCCCGAATTGCCCCTACCAACTGGCAGCAGCAGAGCAGAATGGCAGCTAACATCCACCATATCTTAGCCATGATCGCCGTCCACCTCCCGATCCTCGCCGAACTCAGCCGTGCTAATCTCCTGACCTAATCAGGTAATAGCCCCAGAGCATCAACACCGACCATTATGTTTTCACCGACCTCGATTCCGGGGACCTCAGGCACAAATCGAGGGACCAGGCGCGCGACGTTCGGGAACATCCGTCGCAAGTGCTGGATTGTCTCATAGTGTGCTAGCGAGATGGCGTCGTTGCTGTTCATGATGAACAGCAGGTACGGAACGTCAGCGTCGCTGATTGCCTCACACGCAGCCGTGTAGCCCTTCGCGATCGTGCGCCAGTGCCATGTGGGCACAGGTGCTAATCCCGGGGGCCAAGGGATGCTTACGTACTGCTCGGGACAATACCCGAGGATCGCTTCCCCCATCCCTCCCCGGTTCATCTCCCTTGGGTCGTCCCGGGTGAAGTCAAGGTGCGGCCAGGTTTCAGGCATCGGTATGCCCCATACTTTCCGCCACTGCATCCTTGCGTGGAAGCTCCAATACTGAAAAACCCACTGGTTCCTCTCAGGGTCACAGCACTTCATGGCAATGAAGCAGTGCGTGAAGGCCCACTTCTGGAAGCCCGGCCACAGCAGCTGGAGAACATCCGCGACGAACCCCACCCATCCCGTGAGGAAAGCGGTCCGACAGAAGTAGTAGAATCCCTCGACGGTAGGATCCGACCTGAATCGCCAGTGCGATATTAGAAGGCCCCGGGGGTCGGTGCTCACCAGGGGCCGCTGCTGAACGTAAGAGTAGGGGCGTGGCCCTTCCCTCAAAGGCAAGGGGTCGGGACTCAAGAAATGCCCGGTGCTGGGATCGTACTGCCGTGCGATGAAGTGGTAGAGGTCGGGGTCGGCGTCGAGGGGTTTGCCGGCGAAACGGTAGGGGTTCGAGAAGGCTTCGCTGGCGCTGCGGGCCACCCCGAAGGCATCGTAGGTGTAGCTGTTGGCCACAGACGCCGAGGTGTCCAGCAGCTTCCAGTTCGTGCCGACCTGGTCGGCCTCGGGCACGTAGGCGTTGCCGGCCGATGACTCGATGACGGCAATGTCGCCGACGCTCGGAGGTCCTGTCTGAGAAAGCGGCCGTCGGACAGAGAGCGCGCTCTCGCCGGAGAGCGTGCGAATTGGCGGCTGGCAAGGACGCCGAAGCAGGCATGCCCCAGTGGCACGTCGATGCAGGCGGACACAGCCAGACGCCAATGCAGCCGCTCGAATCCAGGATCGGTTTCTCAGACAGGGCCTGTTCCCGCTCGGGCTCTCGCCGTGCACCTGTCTCTGTCTCAGCGTGCCCACGTCGTCCTCCGTCTTCAGCACCCGGATGCCGTCCCAGGTGTAGCGCGTCGTGCCGCCCGAGTCAA
>CAZZNQ010000144.1:0-3718 GCA_964655775.1 uncultured candidatus Brocadiaceae bacterium
TGCCAAGCCCGGCACTTCAGTGCCGGGGAAACGCTGCCACCGAAAGAGGCCTGCACTAGTGCGCCGTCCCTGCGCATTACTGCCGAGCTATTGCCGCCGAGGATCTCGCACCAGCAAGGGCCGCAGTAGCGCGCATCGTTAGCGCGTTACTGCCGAGCTATCGCTGGCGTAGGCCAGCGATAGCCATTGTACGCGTCTTTCCGGAACGTGTGTCCGCTATGGACCCTCATGTCCCCTTATGGGCGCCGATGGGCGGTCAGGTTCTCGCGCTCGCGACCGTGGAGTAGGCCCGTCAGTTCGGGACTACTCCCAAGCCCCGCGCATGCGGGGCCGCCCTCGTGTCCCCTTATGGGCGCCAATGGGCGCTCAGGCTCTTGCGATCGGGAGCGTGGAGTAGGCCCGTCAGTTCGGGACTACTCCCAAGCCCCGCCAGGCGGGGCCGCCCGCTTCTCGCGCTCACGGACGGTGAGGAGTATGCCTTCGTGGCCCGCATCGCCACCGCCGCCCACCCGGACGGCGTCGAGACCGAGAACGCCACGCCAATCTACGCCACCGCCGATTCGGACGCCCCCACCGCACCGACGCTCGCCGTTGCACTGCGGTAGCGTCCCCACGCCGGCACGGGGGGTTGTCAAAGCATAAGCTGAGGGCGGTGTCTCATCTAGGAAGGATATCCGGCGGGGTCGTGTCAAATAGGCTTGCCTGCGAGGGCATGGGCAGGACATTAAGTCCCGCCTCTTTCCCAATCCTGCGCAAGTTCCCGTCGTCGGAGTAGAACTCGGCAACAGAAAAGACCGTGCCAGTGGCAATGATCTTGATGTCGTCATAGATGTCTTTTTTGCTCTTGTCCTTCGTGTCCGAAAGCTCCGCCATGACTTCGCGCGCGACAGGCAACTGGTATATCCTCGCGGCCTCCATTGCAACGCGCACGTCGTATGGGATGACGTAGTGAGTCCGGATGAAATCGGTGTAAAATCTGCCCATTTGGTTTGGCTTGTAGACGCGCAACATCTCTTCCAGGGAGATCACCGCGATGGCGAGTTGGATGTTGCGCCTCCCAAGATTCTCCATGAGGCGCGTGGCCTGTCTGACTTTGTAGTCGGGCGCCCGCGGGTTCGGATCGTATGCCCACCTGGCGATTTGGGTGTCGATACCTACCAGAGGATCGGGCTTATGATCGCGCACTTCAGGTGGCCTCCCCCGCTGATCCGTCGCTCTCCTCGAACACTTTTCTCAGCACACCAAATGCTTCGGCGGTTGGGACATCCTCATAGGGTGCGAGCCGTTCCGCGCGGAATGTCAACAGCCTCCCGGTTCTCATCTCCCATGTGGCGGCTCCTTCCAGGACCACGTGACTGTAAAGGCGAGGCGCTACTGCCAGGCAGAGATCCTCGCCCGCCTCACAGGTAACGCGCTCGTCCGGCGGTATCCTCAAGACTATGCGCGGCTTCGCGCCACCGACGTCCTCTACAACGCCGAACAGAGAACTCCCGCCTGTAGCCACGGCCGCTGGAGCCTCCTCCAGTACCGGTCGGATGACGGCAACAACTTTGTCATCCCGCTTCAGCTCAATGTCTAGGCCGCGTTTTTGTGCTACGTGGCGCAGAACGTCCACTGACCGTCGCGATTCCTCTGGGAGCGACTCAACCTGCCCCGTAGACACTGCCACTGAGTACTTTGCCGCTGCCATGTCGGCAAGGTCGTGAGTTGGGGATGACACGGCTACCTCAGTGCTGCCGGACTCTCTGACGCTGCTGAGGGCAATCAGGAAGTCCTTGGGGAGTGACTGGCCTTGAATAATCTGCTTGGCGATGGCCGTGAGACCACTCTCAAGTGCTGAGATGATCTCAACGAGATCGTGAATGGGTAGCCGCTCGGGTGTTACGCCGCCCGGCAACCGCAAGGCCATCAGTTCCTTGCTGCGTTCTCGTCTCATTGACACCCCTGCCGGCCTTTGATAGGTCGGGCAGATTGTAGGCGAAGCGAGCTACATTTCCAAGAAGAATTCAGCAAGAGCGACAATAGATCCCCAGACTCCCCAGAAAAGAGACACAATCGCATCAGCATTCCGCGCCAGGAGGCCGGGTTACTCGCGGGAATCGGTGACCTGGTCGCGCCAACGGGCAGGACGTCAATGGCCGCTATTCGCCGAGTTTCGTCTGTTCTGGCGTTTTGCCGCGATGCTTCGGCGCTTTCTTAAGCGTCACGTTGAAGCTCGCCGGGTAGTCTATGCCCTGGCCGTCGAGTATCTGTTCGACGGTCAGAAGCTGAATGCGCGGGTAGTTCTTGTTCGTGCCCGGCGATTTGTAGAAACCGGCGCTTGCCGCTTCGCTACGCATGGGGTCTGTCGGCTCTTGCAGCGATATCAACACGCCTATCTGCGCGTCCTCTCGCTGCAGCACACCTACGAGGTCGCGGACGTCGCGAGAGCTTGTCTTGCCGGACTTGACCTGAATGAGGATGGTCTTTGTGTCGCCACTCGGGCCTTCGTCGTGAAAGCGGATGCGACCGTCTATGCCCTGGTCTGCGCCTTTCTTCTGGTCGGTCCGGGCTCCGACCAGCGGCAACACCCAGAACTGGAACTGAAACGGGTCTTGCTCTGCGAGCGCTTGTGCGTCGGGTACGGTTTCAGGCGCGCCGGTAACGTCGAAGTCAACGGCCGGGGTGACCTCGCCATCCTTGATGATCTCGGTTCCGAACGTGTCCTGGAGGCGCGTCTCAATGAGACTGATGGCAAGGTAGGTGATGTCTATTCCAATCCAGCGGCGCTCGAGCTTCTGAGCAGCCACCACGGCGGTGCCGCAGCCGCAGAAGGGGTCTAGTACGACGTCGCCCTTATTGCTGCTGGCGGAGATGATCCGTTCCAGCAACTCCTCGGGCTTCTGCGTGGGGTAACCCAGGCGTTCGTCAGAGGCGGCAGAGATCGGCGGGACGTCGGTCCACAGGTCCTGCAGGGGGTAACCTAGCTGTTCATCCAGATACCGCTTCTCTCTTGGAATGCCTTTGCCATCTCGCGGGAAATAGAGCTTCCCGTCCCTCTCGGCTTGCTCCATTCGCTCTCGCGTCCATCGCCAGACCCGCAAGTGCCCGTGAAACTCGTACGTCAGATTTGGTCGATCCGGGTTCGGATTAAGCAGCGACGTCGCTTGGAAGCGACGACCGGTCTCCTCGTCCACCATGGTGTACTGACTCAGGACCCGGTCGCGGACATCCGGATCAATCTCACCGTCCCCTGTGAAGTATGACTTCCGGGGCTGTGTCCAGGTGTAATCGTCCGACTTCGTGTAGAACAAGATCACGTCATGAATAGACCCGTATGTTTTCGTGACGTTCCCGTGGGGATGCGACCGCTTCCATATGATCTCGTTGCGGAAGCCACCAGCTCCAAAGACGGCGTCCAGGAGAAGCCGCAAGTGGGCGCTAGCTGTCGGATCGCAGTGCAGATAAAGGCTGCCTGTCGGTTTCAGAACCCGATGCAGTTCCACGAGGCGCGGGGCCATCATGGCAAGGTACGCCAGCATGTCGTTTGTGCCGAGCATCCGGCGGAAAGCTCGCATCGTCCGTGCGACCGGTCCGGGTCCGCCCTCTATCACCTCTTGAAGCGCAGCCGCCGCGTTCATGTCCCAGTGCCACGTATCCTCAAACGCTTTGATCTGCGCGGCTGCGTCGCTGCCGTTGCGCTCGGTGAACAGGACGTTGTAATCCTGATTGCTGTTGA
>CAZZNQ010000145.1:0-3376 GCA_964655775.1 uncultured candidatus Brocadiaceae bacterium
GGCGGCGGACTCGCGCTTTCGAAGGCCTTCCGCTATTCCACCTATCACCCAACGCCGCTGTGAGGCCGCCCTGACCTGGAGGCGGGACTTTTCGCTTCCTTGTTCTGATTTTCACGGAAATCGCTCTCGCGCACGGTGGATGACACCGTAGCGATGTACTGTGAACCGTCCACGACCCGGCGAGGAAGGGCTGCCCCCTGTGCCACGCGCGGATCCGTTCGGCGCTAACGATCGTCTAGGTGAGGGCTTCCGCTTCCTCGGCGGCTCGGCGACGGTAGTCGGCCATGTCGATAACGCGCCCCTGGAGGCGGGATTCCTCGGCGGCATAGCCCAGCAGATGGCTCTCGACGGCGTTCTGCAGCGTCGCCAGCGGCTCGGAGTCACCGCTCTGGAACCGGGTCAGCGTGTCGACGAACAGCCTCTCGTCGCCGCCGCCGTGGCCTCCCAGGGCGCCCGGGCGGATCACGTCCGGCTCGACCGTGCGCCCGTACGGCGCGTTGACGTGCTCGTAGACCTGTATCTCCCCGGTCTCCATGTTGCCACGCAGCGTGCCCAGAGCGCCGTCCAGCCGGATCTTCCGGCCCGCCTGCTCCTGCGCGCTGAACCCCTGCATCGTGAAGGTGCAGATGGTGCCGCGTCGGGTTTCCATGCTCACGGTCTGGTGGTCGACGGAATCGTTGTGCCCCCCGTAGACGCAGAGACTGTAGTCGCTCTCGGCCAGGCGCTCGCGGCGTGCTTCGGGGGACATGTCCGTACCGAGCATGGCGACCGGCCAGTTCGTTCGCGGGCCCAGGTAGAAGACTTCGGCGTTGTGGATGCAGGTGTCGCCGACAGGGCAGCCGTCCGTGCAGCGTTCCGGCGCGCCTTCCGGCCGGTTCTCCGGGGTGAAGTGATCGAGACGACCGAAGCTGGAGAGCCGGGTCACCTCATCGCCCAACACCCAGGGGATCAGGTCCAGGTCGTGCGATGACTTGGTGAGGATCATGGGGTTGGAGTCGCGAGTGTTGTGGAAGTGGCCGCGGACGAACGAGTGCGTCATGTGCCAGTACGCGACGTGCTCCGTGTGGGTGTAAGAATAGACGCGGCCGATGCGGCCGGACTGAACGATCTCCCGCACGGTCTGGAAAAACGGGCTGTAACGCAGCTCATGTTGGACGGCGACGGGAAGACCCTTCGATTCCGCCGCACGCTGGAGGCGGACGGTCTCAGCGGGAGTCTGGGCGACGGGCTTCTCCAGCAGAACCATGCAGCCCTTCTTGAGCGCCAGGAGGGTGGCGGGGTAATGCGTTCGGTCGTCGCTAGCCACAATCACCAGGTTTGGAGTAGGGGAGTCGGGTCCGAGGGCTGGTTCGAAGGAGGCATATGCATGCCGGGGCGGCACTCTGTTGCGGTCGGCTTCCAGCAGGCGCCAGTCCTCGCGGGGTTCGGCGACGGCCACCACGCGGGCGAGGTCGGGGTGTTTCCGACAGAGGCGTCCGAACATCTGGCCGCGGTTACCGCAGCCCACGATCACAGTCCTGAGTGGTTCCGCCATCTGTTCCCTCCGGTTGTTTCGCACCGGTAAAAAAAGAAGGCCGGCTGTGCGCCGGCCTTCCGTGGTCCGAGGTCCTGCAGCTCGGTCGTTAGAACTTGAACTCGAGCTGCCAGCGCCCGAATATCGCGTCATCCGCCTCGGAATCGTAGTAGCTCTCGGGCGTGAAATACTCGAGATGGAGATGGCCGGAGACGTACTGGTTGAACACATACGTCAGCTTGCTTGTGAGGAGGTGTCCGCGGGTGTCTCCGCTGTCGTACGGTCCTGTCGGGAACGTATACGTCGTGCCGAAGGTGTGCTCGTTCGCGCGCAGGTAGTGGTAGTTGAGGTAGATACACATCTTCTCCGATGGGTGCACCGTGGCTCCCGCAGTGTAGCGCTGCAGGTTTGTGTAGGCGCCGGGCATGCCGCCTTCCATCGCCCAGCGGTATGCGTAGAGCTCGCTAAAGTGCGGCCAGCGGCCTAGCACGGTATCCCATGCTTCGTAGGTGCTGGTGCTGGGATCGTCCCCGGACAGGTACTCATACCCGACGTGGAACCGCGGTTTGTATGCGCAGTCGACGAACGTGTAGCCGACCTCGCCGGTGACTCCCCAGCCGCTCCGGTCGGCGTTGCCTTCCTTGCCCCATTGGTATGCGCCTTCTCCGTAGTAGTCCCAGTTGCCGGTGATCGGGCCCTGGGCGAGCAGGCCGGCGGTGTGCACGATGCGGCCGGGCAGTGCGGTGGTGGGAAGGGGGTCTTCGTCCTTGTAGATGTAATACGCGTTGAACTCGTGCCCCTCGCACGCCGTGTTGATCAGGTAGGCGCCGAAAAGGGTGGCGTCGAACTCGGAGACGGGCGTGCCGTCCTCGCTGACTGGGTCGAACCGTGTGTCCAGGCCGTTGTTGTCGATGTAGAACAGGTCGAGCTGCGAGCACTGCTCCTCCAGGATGATGCTCATGCGAACAGCATCGCTGTAGATGGTCCGGGACCCGTCCAGGGGGGTGCCGTCCAGCATGACCCAGCCGCGGCCGTAGATGATGTCCTGCCGGCCAACGCGGACGTTAACCGGTGCGCCGCCCACTCGTTTCCAGTCGATGTACAGGTTGTCGACCACGCCTTCTGTCCATGCCTGGGCCGGTGTGCCCGGGGCGCGTTGCGTGAGGTAGCGCGGCTCGGCGGTGAGGCGCACGTAGAGGCTGAGCCCATTGGCGGCCTCCTGGGCTTCGTCGACAAAGAACGGTCCGAACAGGGCGGCGACCCGCGCGCGGATGCGCCAGAACTGCCGGGTGTCGTCGAACTCGTCGAGGAAGTCGATGGCGTTCTTGAAGTACACCTGCCGGATGCGCAGGTCGGAGCTGAGCGTCAGCCAATCGGTCGGGTGCTTCATCTGGTCCAGCCACTGCTGGACGGTCTGGTCCGAAGGTGCGACGGAGTCCGCCGCCAGGATGGGTCTATAAGCCGCCGAAAGGCACAGAAGCAGGCATGCCATCAGAACGATGCGCCGCGTGCTCACCATTCTCTCTCCAGGTTAGGGGGCGCAAGGCCGGGGGGCGTGCCGAGGGCACTGCTGGCACGGCAGGCCTCGCAACGTGGAGACTTTAGCGTCTGTAAACGGGGCGGATTTTAGCGTCAATGAGGGGCGGGTTTCAACTGTAATCACCGTGTGAAAGCGTTTTTTCGCTCTTATGCGCGGCAGTCTGCTTGACAGAATGGCATTTCATGCAGCATTATGCTGGCCCTGGGCTGCACGAACGCCCGGGCAGACGCACACGCGCCCGCGACGTTCGCGGCACCGGTTTCGCGGCGAAAGGAGAAGCTATGAAGTGAGCCGACCTCGCAACCGGGAGTAAGATACGGGCT
>CAZZNQ010000146.1:0-3146 GCA_964655775.1 uncultured candidatus Brocadiaceae bacterium
CTCTCCGGCGAGAGCGCGCTCTCTGTCCGACGGCCACCTTCTCAGACAGGACCTCACAGCGTGGGCGACATGGCGATCATCGAGTCGTCGGCCGGCGATGCCTACGTGCCCGAGGCCGACCAGGTCGGCACGATCACAAAGGTCCTGGACTCCTCTGCCGCCGTCGCCAACTCCTACAGTTATGATGCTTATGGCGTCGCCCGTAGCGCCAGCGAAGCCTTCGCCAACCCCTACCGTTTCGCCGGCAAGCCGCTCGACGCCGCCCCCGACCTCTACCACTTCATCGCTAGGCAGTACATGCCGGAGTTGGGGAGATACTTGACCCATGGCAGTGGCTACGGCGAGCCCAATCCCTTAGGCGCTCGTGACGGCGATGTTGCTGCGGGGCAGACAAGGAAGGGCCCCCGCGATGCGCTGCACGATCTGTCAATCTGGTTGACCTGCAACCTGTGCTACTGGAAGGAGAGATACTCTTCCGTGGATGACTGTATCGAGAGCGTCCACAAGATATGTGCTCGGGCGCACGAGAAAGAACAGCAACGGGGGACGGCGTGGGCTCTAGAGGCTCACGCGTGCTGTGCACTCTACGGTCTGGTGTACTGGCACAGGACTCCGCCAGCCACCATACCTAAAGAGAACACCGGCCCTTGGTGGCACTGCATGGCAGGATGCCGTACTGCTCAGGAGTGTGGTGCCGAGATGGCTGCATACTGCGCCGCCGAGTGGGAATGTCTCGAGGCAACGGACTGTTACAGCGGTACCTGGGGTGACATGAGGGAGGACTACGGGAATACAATGACCGGAGTGGTTGGGGGCCTCGTGGGGAGGGATTGCGAATGCTATTGCGAAGCAACGTGGAGCTGAACACCGGCCTTCATGGACTCCTTGCTGTGGCCGGGGTCCTTGCTGTAGGTCTGATCTTCTCCTGTTCGTGCGACTATCAGGCGACGTTGGAAGGGGTCAACGAGGAGTTCGGGAGTCTGCTTCCACCCGGTTGCGAAGTCGTGCCTTACCAGCACGGCTACGAGGAATACAGCATCATGTTCCGGTTCAGAGACGGTAGCGGCGAGCCCGCATCGACAACGCGCAAGAGATTCGTAGACAACCTCAAGACTCTGGGATGGGAGGTGCTTGAGGACGCGGGTGCCACGTGGACGCTCCAGACGGTCGAGTCGAGGCGGACGCATGGGCCGTACGTCTGGCAGCTGGTCACTCTGAAGGTGGCGGCCGGGACGGACGGCTGGTGCACCGTGGGCTGCGTCTGGCTGAACCGCCGTGAACTCCCAACGGAGCCGGTTGAGGAGTGCGACGACGGAGCGGCCCGTTGGGTCAAAGGCTATTGGTGGCCGAAGTTCGAAGAGTTTCGCTCGGCAACCGCTGAATGATGCCGCCTCGCCGCATGGGTGTGCGATCGACAGAACACGCATGAATGACGAACCCGAGAACAATCCAGGTATGTCGGGCAGAGGGGCGCGTATCCGAGACCTAATCCGTGGGCTCGCGGGGGCGGCGTTAGCGGCTGTCGCCGCATGCACGCTGATCGCTTTCGGCGCCCGTTTGTGGTGGCGCTTCGAGCTTGCCTGCCACTGGCGGGCGCAGTATGCCGTGGCCTCACTGGTACTGGGATTGGTGCTCTACGCCTGCGGAGGCCGCCGGCTTGCGGTCGCCGCGGGTTCGCTGGCGGTGCTCAATGCCGCTTTCGTGGTGCCCGTATACTTCGGTAACGACGCAGCGAGGACCGGCGGACCGCGCATACGGGTGCTCTCGGCGAATGTCCAGACCTCCAATCACCAACACGCGCGCCTGCTTTCCCTGGTCCGCCAAGTCGATCCAGACGTGGTCTTGCTCATGGAAGTCGACGAAGGATGGGGCCGAGCGCTGGAACCACTGGCTGCCACGCACGAGCATCACCTGGTCGTGCCTCGAAGTGACAACTTCGGAATCGCGCTGTATAGCCGCCTCCCCATGGCCGACGGCCAAGTCCTCAAAGACGCTCCCGACGGCGTGCCTACCATCGCTGCTACGTTTGTGAAGGGCACTCGCTCCTTGACCATCATCGGGACGCATCCGGTTCCACCCATGACGGCGGATGCCGCGTCCGCCCGTGACCGCCAGTTGTCCAGACTGGCGGAGTGGAACCGGGCGTGGCCGAAGCCCTTGATCGTTGTGGGGGACCTTAACGTAACGCCGTACGCCCCAGCCTTCCGTGATTTCACGCGGATCACCGGCCTGCGTGACAGCCGGCGCGGGTTCGGCGTTCAGGCCACGTGGCCGGTGTCCATGCCAGTCTTGCGCATCCCCATCGACCATTGTCTCGTCTCCCCGGAAGTGACCGTTGTGGGCAGAGAAGTTGGGCCCGACATCGGCTCGGATCATTTCCCCATCGTTGTAGACGTCAGCCCTGTCGGCTCTCAGGTGCCTTCTGGCGACAGGGCATGTTCTCATAGTATTGGAGATCAGCACCCGGCCGGCTCTGCGGCTCAGCAGCCGGGCTATTGGCATGGCATTGGTGGTGGACTCCAGGGCGACCACGTCGGAGGGGCCGAGGGTCTCGGCGAACTGCTTGAGCAGCTCGGGCGAGGTGGCGATGCGCTCCCGCTGGATGGAACCGTCGGGCAGATGGCGGGCCACCTGCGTCCAGACCTTGTGGACATCGAGGCCAACGTAGCATACCATCGCGTCTGACTCCTTTCCCTGTTTTGGGGAAGGCACTGACCGGAACCCGTCCGGCGACGGAGGTGAGCGGTGGGGCGAAGCGACAGCTACCGATACGAGCTCTTAGCTCATCCGGGCTGGTCGAAAGGGGCGGCCAGATACGACGTCGGGCTCTTAGCCCATAGGCATAGACGGCCTGCCCACACCGATACCTCACCCGAGCGAAGCCCCTGCCAGGAGCATCGCAGCCTACCATCGCCGGGCCTTCCGGTCCAGCGCCGCCACGCTCCCTACAGACATACCAGATACGACGCGGCGGGCAACCGCACGCTGCTGCGCCACGGCGAGAGCGGCGCCGACGACCTGACCTACTATAGCTACAACGCGGCCAATGAACTCACGCAGCTCCACGACTCGGCCGGCTGGACCTACTACGGCTATGACGCCAACGGCAACACCGTCATGGAGCAGACGCCCGACCACACCCGGTA
>CAZZNQ010000147.1:0-2976 GCA_964655775.1 uncultured candidatus Brocadiaceae bacterium
CGGCACGACGCTCCTGGTCACGCCCAACATCAACGCCGATCGCACCGTGACTCTACGGCTGCTGCAGGAGACGTCTGCCATTAGCCCCAATCCCGCCCCCGTTCTTGTTCCGACCGACATCGGCTTCGAGGAGCAGGAGGTCGACGTTGTTCAGTCCCGCTCAGTCAGCGGCACCATCGTTGCCAAGGATGGCTTGGCGGTTGCCGTCGGTGGGTTGATCGAAGAAACCGTGCGCGATGACCGAAAGCAAGTGCCCGTTCTGGGCAAGATCCCGATCATCGGGTTCTTCTTTCGGAGACAGGAGAGCGATAGATTGCGGCAAGAGTTGGTGATCATGATAAGGCCCTATGTCCTCAGCACCCCGACTGAATCCGAGGAGGTGAGTCGTCGGTTGGTCCGGGAGCTGAGCCTGCACCCGAACGTGCCCGACGCGCGGGGCACGATGGAGACTTTCGAGCCGGAAGAGGTGATCCGTGCTGAACCCCGCAAGCACGAACTGCGGAACCTCTTTGAGTTCCATAGCCTGGAATGGGGTGAAGAACCGTGAGCGTCAATGGTCAGTTTGTGGGGCCGGTTGCGACCGTCGCACTTGCGCTACTCTGCGGGTGTGCTACCTCCGGCCCGCCGAAAGGTCATGTGGAGCTGAGTAGCCCGTCCGCCCGTTCCGGACTCAAGGTGGAGACCGAAGGAAGCGTGCTGAAAAGCGCTGATGCACCTGCCACTCGGACTGCACTGCTCCTGGACCGAGCAAGGCACCTTATTCAATCGGGCGATGTGGAGACGGCATCGCGCCTGCTGGCGCTATTACTGCAAGACGCCGCCGGGCCGGCCCGGCTCCGCGCGCATGCCATGCTCGGCGTGGCTCGAATCCAACAAGGAAGGCTGCAGGAGGCGCAAGGCCTCCTGTCGGCGGTCGTGGCCGATCCGCCGTCCGCTAGCTGGCCGGGTCTGACCGAGGCGCGGGCCGACCTTGGCCTTGCCCACCTTCTGGCGGGCAATGAAGCCGAGGGGCTTCGCTGCCTGCGTAGCGCGCACCGGGCGTTCACGGCCGCCGGCAACGAGAGTCAGGCAGCGCGCTGCAGGAGGAACGAGGTCCGCTACTCCGAGTCAACCACCGGCAGAGCCGCGCCGCTGTCTGCAACTGAACTCCGAAGCCACGAGGACGTTGCCCGATAGGCGAGCCGTCGGCAGCAATTGGGTTTCGGTGCACCGTTAGCCGCCGTCCCGCAACACGGTTGCAGCTTGCGGGCAAGACGGGTTCTCGTTACCATGCCGCCATCATGACGATTGAGGGGACAAGGGACGGGGATGCGCACGGCCTCGGGTATGCCAAGCATCTGCGTTCCAATGGTCTGAACGTGACGCAGTTGCGCTTAGCCATCATGGCGGCTCTCCACGAGAAGACAGGTACGGTAACGGCGCTTGATCTGCTGGAAAGGGTGCGGGCCGACGGCCAAACGGTTCATAAGACCACGATCTACCGCAACCTCGACGCGCTGGAAGAGGTAGGGCTTGTCCGGAAAGTAGCCGATCACGAGAAGGTCAAACGCTACGAGCTAACCTGCGAACACAGCCCACCAGTCCACCCGCACTTCACGTGCCGGTCATGCGGGAAAGTAGTGTGCCTGGATCCCGTTGACCTCAGCTCCGTCTGGTCCCTCTTGACCCAGCGCGACGGTCTGGCGCCTGAGCGGGCCGAGATCACTCTGGTTGGCCTGTGTGCCGAATGCTCTGGACTGTAGCAGGGGCGTTCCGAGGCCCCGTCCCGAAGGCGGGGGGACAGGGGCTGGGGAATATCCGGGCGAAGCAGCGGATTAGAATCTGGGTGAAGTGAGCACGGGACATCAGGGCAAGCGGCTCGCCCGGCCTCACTGCCCGGCCGTGTAGTCCCCTCTCATCCCTACTCCGCCTCGCTAGAGTGCTGTTCCGCACTCTTTTGAGCGTCCAACTCGCGCACGACTCGGACACCGAAGCAGTCGTACGCCCTCGTGGGGTCAAAGTTGTTGCGCTCGACGGCGTGAGTCTTCTTGGGCGGAAAACGCCAGTTAGCGCCTCGGAGTATGCGTGGCGGGAACCCAGGCCCCTGGCTGGGGCGATCAGGCGCCATCACGGGGCCGAACGGGCTACGCGTCGGGGACCGCTGGTAGAAGTCGGGGTCGTAGTAATCCAGGCACCATTCATCGGCGTTGCCGGCCATGTCGAGCAGCCCGAAGAAGGATGCTCCCGCCGGGTAGCTGCCCACCTTCTCCAGCGTGGGGAGTTTACCCATGCTCGGTATCCTCGCGCCCCTTCCCAAGTTTCCGTGTACGCCGGGATCTGCGATGCCGTTGCCCCAGGGATTAGTTCGACCGTCGAAGCCGCGCGCGGCCAGTTCCCACTCGGCCTCGCTGGGCAGTCGGTACACAGCCCCTTCGCGAAAGGAAAGCCACACCGTGAAAGCCACGGCGTCCCGCCGCGTAAGGAAGACGGCGGGATGCTCCCTGGTGCGGGCGTAGTCGTTGATCGGTGAGGCGGTAAGCCGCGAACGGGGTCGGTGACCGGATTCGTCCAAGAACCTCTTGTACTGTCCGGCCGTCACCTCATACTTGCCGATCCAATAGGGTTCGAGTTCGACCACGTGCTCCGGCTTCTGGTCCGGCTCGCCCCCGGCGTATCCCATCGTGAACTCTCCGCCGGGAATGCGTATGAAGACCATGCCGAGGGAGTTGACGGCTTCCGTTCCGTTGACTTTCCAGCCCTCCGCCCGCTCGTCCGGCGCCACGTCGTCGAACCAGGAGACCGTTTCCTTGCAGTAGTCGGTTTGGGGCGAGTTGTGAGGAACGACCTCCAGGTACCTTCTGTAGTGGCTGAGTGCGCCTGCATACCGCCCCCTTGTCTCCAGCAGGCGGTCCATGTCGTAGTGGGCCATCCAGTGCCCGGCGTTGAGGCCAATCAGTCGCTCATAATAGGGCTGCGCTGAGTCGGTGTCGTCTGCGC
>CAZZNQ010000148.1:0-2364 GCA_964655775.1 uncultured candidatus Brocadiaceae bacterium
GTCCGGGATGCCCTCGGCGCCCTCCTCCACCTGCCCGCGGACCTTCATCCTCAGGAACATGGTGAGCAGCTCGTTGTGCGCCTCACAACTGAGCAGGTTGCGCAGGCTGAGCGTCAGTTGTAGTTCCTCCGGCTTCTCGGGATTCAGCGGCCAGGGGAATCCGGAGATGCGTTCCATCACGCCCGGTCCCATCCGCGCGCACCAGGCCCGCCAGTAGCGGCGCACCTTCTCCCGGTTGGGGATGACGCCCGAAATGTGGTCCAAATAGGCCAGGAACTCCGCCCGCTCTTCGTCCCGCAACAGGCGCACCTTGTCCGCGTCCGGACCGAACGTGTACGGCACCACCTCCAGCGCGCAGACAGCGTGGTCTGCGAAGGAGAGCTTCACAATGTAACCGGTCCACCAGAAGTGGCTTGGATCGTCGCTCCTGGTATCGAATAGGAAGTTACCCGGACTGTAGACGATGGGCACGTCGCCCCAAACCTCCACGCCCTGGGGCGTGTGCGGGTGCCCGGCCACCACGGCCGTCGCCCCGGCCTCGGCAAAGGCCCTGTAGGTCGCTATCATCCGCGGGCTCGGGATAGGGTTGTACTCGTTGCCGCCGTGGACCATCACGATTGTGACGTCCGCCTCTGCGGCAGCGGCGCGGATGTCGCGGATGTTCCGGAAGGGATCCAGCGGATTGGCGCCAGGCGTGTCGTCATCGGCGATCCCGAACTCGTTCTCCGCGAACGCGATCAGCGCGAGGCGCAGGCCCTTGCGCTCGACGATGAGCGGCTCCCGCGCATCCGAGAGCGAGGCGCCGGCGCCGACCGTGTCGATGTCGTGGTCCTGGCAGAGCCGCAAAGTGCTCACGACCTCGTCCGGCCCGTAGTCGCCGATGTGGTTGTTCGCACAGCAGGCCACGTCGAAGCCGGCCGCCTCGATGATCTGCACGCAGTCCGGGTGGACCCGCAGGTTCGGGCCGGACTTGGGGATCGGCGTGTCGGCCGTGGTCAGCACGGTCTCCAGGTTCACAACGGACAAGTCGTTCGCCGCCAGCACCGGCATCACGTCGGCCAGCACCGAGTCGCTGCGGCCGTCCAGGATCAAAGGCTCCGTGCGTCCGCGTGGGCAAAGGTCCCCCACTATGACGACGTCCAGCCGGTCCCCCGCGTTTGGACACTCGGTGAGCTCAACGCGGCCTGACTTCAGATCCACTGCCATTCCCTTCGCCTTTCCGTTCGTACGGTGCCGGTGCCCATCCGCCGACGGGACGGACCACACCGGGTCCCTCCACCGGTAATCCGTCGGCGAGTCACAGCATTCCATGTGACTTTGCGGTCGCTGTCAAGCATACGGTTAGCCGAGCGTTGAAACAGCAGTCGGCAGCGCATACCATCCACAACTGGGGATACATGCTTCGAGATCGAGGACAGACGCGATGGCAATCGAGACGCATGCGGCCGAGGCACGGCCCGTCACCAGCGGACCCCGACACCACTTCTTCGGCTATTACGAGAAGACGCCGTGGGACTCGACCAGGCGCTACATGCTGGGACTGGAGACGGAGTTCATGGACAGGCCGCCGACAGCCGACGACGTCGCCGTCATCGGGCTGATCGACACGGCCGAGGACTGCAGTTGGCAACCCCTGGCCGAGACGACGGCGTGGAACTGGCAGCAGGGCACGATGCTGCAGTGGCTGCCCGCCGCCCCCAACCGCCTCGTCATCTACAACGTGCGGCGCGGCGACCGATACGGGGCCGTCATCCACGACGTGGACAGCGGGGAGAAGCGAAAACTGCCGCGACCCGTCTATGCCGTCAGCCCCGACAAACGCTACGCATACTCGCTGGACTTCGAGCGCATCGCGCGCACCAGACCGGGCTACGGCTACGTCGGTCTGCCGGATCCGCAGTCGGACGATCCTTACCCCGAGGATGCCGGCGTCTACCAAATGGATCTGGACACGGGCGACTGCCGCCTCGTCGTCTCCCTCGACCACGTGGCGCATCTGAACCCCGAGCCCGGCGCGCTGGACGAGACCCACTGGTTCAACCACGTGCAGGTCAACCGGGACGGTTCACGCATCGCGTTCCTGAATCGCTGGAGTCCGGGCGCCGGCCGCGTGACCCGCTGCTTCACGTGCAATCCGGACGGCTCGGACATCTATCTGCTGGCGGGCGACGGCATGACGTCGCACTACGACTGGCGCGACACCGATCACGTGCTGGCCTGGGCACGCAGGGAAGGCGTGGGCGATCGCTACTTCCTGATGAAAGACCGAACGCAGGAGAAGGAGGTAATCGGCGAGGGCGTGCTGACCACGGACGGCCACTGCAGCTATTCGCCCGACCGGCGATGGATACTCACGGATACCTA
>CAZZNQ010000149.1:0-2265 GCA_964655775.1 uncultured candidatus Brocadiaceae bacterium
AGCTCCACGACTTGCCGCTCCAGGTCACCGTGAAGATGAAGCGGCGCGAGGACACGGGCGAGATGACGAACGAGATCGGCGGCTACGCGAAGAAGCCTCAGCCCGAGGTGGCACCGCAGGCAGCCGACGACACGCCGCCCTGGAGGCGGTGATGCGCGTGCATGAGCTGCCGTTCCCGCCAAGCGTCAACCACTACTGGCGGCGCGTCGGGCCCCGCACCCTGATCAGCCGCGAGGGCCGAGAGTTCAGGCGCAAGGTCTGCTCGATCCTCGCGGCCGGGAGCGGTGACCCGTTTGCCGGTCCGATCGCCGTTCGGCTCGACGCCTACCCGCCGGATAGGCGGCGTCGCGATCTGGACAACCTGCTCAAGGGGACGCTGGACGCTCTCGAACACGGCGGCGCCTACGACGACGACGGCCAGATCGACCTGTTGGTCGTCTCGCGGCAAGAGACGGTCGACGGCGGGCGGCTCATCGTGCGCCTCTATCCCTTTCCGCTCACGCGCTGTCCGCTCTGTGGGGGGCGTTGGTGACAACTGACGTGGAGGAGACACAGGAATGTACCCGCTGCGGCGAGACGAAACCGCTGTCGGCCTACCGTCGCCAGAGCCAGCGACCCAACGGCCGGGACACGATCTGCAAGGCGTGCCGGAACGCGCACGACCAGGAAGTGAAGAAGCAATCGTTCGGGCCACTGCCTGAGCCGGAAGGTTCCGAGGAGTGGTTGAAAGAGGTCTGGAGACGAGCAGCAATCATTCGAGCTGAGAAACGTCCATGATCCAACTTCGAGACTACCAGCAGGAAGCCGTCGCCGCAGTCTACGAGCACCTGCGAACACGCGATGACAACCCCTGCGTCGTGATCCCCACCGGCGGCGGGAAGACGCCCGTCATGGCGCACATCTGCCGGGACACCGCTCAGCGCTGGCATGGCCGCGTGCTGGTCCTGGCGCATGTCAAGGAACTACTTGGGCAAACCGCCGGGACCCTGAGCGACATGGCCCCCGAACTGGACGTGGGCGTTTACTGTGCCGGCCTGCGGAGCCGCGACACCGAGCACGCCGTCATCGTGGCCAGCGTGCAGTCCGTCTACCGCCGCGCCGACGAGCTCGGACGGTTCGACGTGGTCATGATCGACGAGGCACACATGATACCCCCCGATGGCGAGGGGATGTACCAGAGCTACCTGGCCGACGCTTCCCTTATCAACCCGCACGTCCGCCTCGTCGGCCTGACCGCCACGCCGTACAGGATGAAGACCGGCATGATCTGTGAGCCCGACCACCTGCTCAACGAGATCTGCTACGACGTCGGCGTCAGGGAGTTGATCGTCCAGGGCTACCTGTGTCCCCTGCGCACGAAGGCCGGACGAGAGAAGGTGGACACGTCCGGGCTGCACGTACGCGGCGGGGAGTTCATCGCCGGCGAGACGCAGGAGTTGATGGATACCGACGAGCTCGTACGCTCGGCCTGCGAGGAGATCATCGAGCACACCCAAGATCGGCATTCCTGTCTCATCTTCGCGTCTGGTGTCGATCACGGCAAGCATGTTGCCGCGGTGCTGCGCCGAGAGCATGGCGTCATCTGCGAGACGGTCTTCGGGGAGACGCCCTCGCGCGAACGCGATGCCGTGCTCGAGCGGTTTCGCGCCGGGGAACTGCCTTACCTCGTCAACATGAACGTCCTGACCACCGGCTTCGACGCGCCGAACATCGACACCATCGCGATGCTCAGGCCCACGCTCTCGCCCGGGCTCTACTACCAGATGGTTGGGCGCGGCTTCAGGACCGATCCCACGAAGGACGACTGCCTGGTGCTGGACTTCGGCGGGAATGTCCTGCGGCACGGGCCGGTGGACAGCATTCGTATCGAGGAGATGAACCGTGCGGGCGGCGAGGCGCCCGCGAAGGAGTGCCCGGAGTGCCAGTCCCTCATCGCCGCAGGTTACCGCGTATGCCCCTACTGCGGATACGAGTTCCCGCCGCCTGAGAAGTCGAAGCACGATGCAAAGGCCTCCACCGCCGGCATCCTGTCGGACCAGGTTAGCTTCAGCGACTACCCCGTCCAGGATGTCTTCTACTCGGTCCACCAGAAGCGTGGTGCACCCGATGACCACCCGAAGACCATGCGCGTGGAGTACAGCGTCGGGTGGCAGCAATGGCAGAGCGAGTTCATCTGCTTCGAGCACACCGGCTGGGCCCGAGTCAAGGCCGAGTCGTGGTGGCGCGAACGCTCGAACTGGCCGGTCCCGGACACGGCGGCGGAAG
>CAZZNQ010000150.1:0-1970 GCA_964655775.1 uncultured candidatus Brocadiaceae bacterium
AGAGAACCTTCCCCAGCCGGTCGTTCCCACCATCAGGCTATCGCCCGGATTCAGGTACAGCGGGGGCACGTCGCCGCGGGCCATCTTGGTGAGATCCACCGGTATGACATCCAGGCTGTTCGCACGTTCGCGGATCAGGTAGGACTTCTTCGCACGCCCTGTGCGAGTCAGCCCTCCGCTCATGGCCACGGCACGCAGGGCAGTCACTTCCGTGTTCGGCTCCAGGCGGTGAATGCCCGGCCGCTGGACGTAGCCCAGAACGTAAACAAAGTCGTTGGCTTTGTGGGGCACCATAACGATGTCGCCGCTTCGGACGGGGATATTCAGCGCGCTGTCGGTGCCGTCCATGAGCTGCTCGATGTTCATGCGGACCATCTTCTCGGGCATGCCTCCGGCGGATGCGGGCAGGCCGGCGTTGCGGCTGAGTATAACGATCAGATCCTCGCCGGCGTATTGAGTGACGCCGCCGGCCATCGCGATTCCTTCCAGCACCGTCGTGTCCGGCCGCACCAGAGGGTATACGCCCGGCTCCTTCACGGCGCCGGTAACCACAAGGCTGCTGCTCACGCGTTCTTTGATCGTGACGGTAACCTGTGGGTCCCTAAGGTACTCGGTGGCGTAGGCGGCGCGGACCTTCTCCTCCGCTTCGTGCTCGGAGAGCCCCCCCACGGTCACCGCTCCCGCGAACGGGATGGTAATCCGCCCGTCCCGGGAGACCGTCCTCTCCAGGAGGGACATGCTCCCGGGCTCCTCCAGCGCGAACACGCCCACTTCCAGCAGGTCGTTCGGGCCTATCAGGTAGACGCCGGAGTTTGTGCCGGGCCGGGACTCAAGCACTCTTGACACCTTCGCCAGACGCTCGGCGGTGATCCGCTCGGGCGATTTGCCGGCGACGGCGTAGGACTGTCCCCACGGTGGACGATTGGCCTTGACGCCCATGTCCAGGTACGAGCAGCCGCCCGCAACGGCGACCATAACGGACAGGAATGGAAGGAGTCGCATCTTCGTCAACAATGAGAAAACCGGTGCAACTGGAGGTAGGCTATGCATCAGTAAGCGCTTCCGGAGGCACGGCCAAGTCCCGACCGTGCCTCCGCGCGACCCGTCGATCACGGGCTTTCGACTTTTCTGGGGCCGTCACCGTCGTTGTCGTCGTTGTGCCTCTCGAGCACCGCAACGGCCGTCGCTGTGGCACCGGTGCCGATGAGCAGTGTTTTCACCAGGCCTGAGCCATCGGCGCCACTGGCGCCTTCGGTCGGCTCAGCTGCACCCATCAGCGTCAGCACGGTCTCACGCCGTTCCTGGGCCATCTGCGCAAACACGCTCTCGCCACGGGGGATGATCACGTCCAGGGTCTCGATGCCGACCTCCGCCTTGTCGGTCACGCGCAGTTCTACGGTGACCCGGTCACCGTAGACCACCAGATACCTCCCGGCCGCCAGCTTGCCCAGCTTATAGGTGCCGTCCTTGGCCGTGACCGCCTTGGCCACGAACTTCTTCTTCTCCACGCTCCACACGCGGACAGCCAGCCCGGATGCTGGGCTCTTGCCATCGGGGTAGAGGGCCTTCCCAGCGAATTCGGACGCCTTTGCCTCAAGGAAACGTCCGTACTTGAACTGCTCTCTGGCCTGTTGCGCGTTGGCATCGCTTCCCACGAATCCCAATACCACAGCCAGAAACAGTACCGTCGCCAGGGCCTTCTTTCTGTTCCCCACAGCCATCGCATTCCTCCTCTTTCATGTACGCCCGCCGCCCCCCCGGCGGACAGGCACTCTGTTTTGGACGTGAATCAGAGAAGATCTCAATTCTCAGATAGCGCACCGCGGCTCACATGTGTGTACATACCCATGCCTCCACGGCAGGAATATCTTAACCGCAAACGGGGGTGGATGTCAAGCGGGAGAACCGCGTTTCCAGGGATGTCCTGGGTTGATGCTGACCCCTGGGTGGGGGCGAAGCTTCCGCGACTG